>JAVJVP010000007.1:0-20456 GCA_040221095.1 Rhodospirillales bacterium | reverse complement strand
AGTGTCTCTCCGGCATCGGTCAGCGCCGCGTCGATGTTGAGGGCGATGGCCTGGTCTTCCAGGCCGGCCGCGTCGGCGACGTTCAGCACCGGCGCGTCGGCGGCGGCCGTCACCGAGACGTTGAGGGTGCCGCTGGTGGTGGCCGTGTCCGTGCCGTCCGTCGACGTCGCCGTGATGCTGAGAGCAATGTCGCCGGAGAAGTCGGCGGGCGGGGTCAGGTTGAGGCCGGCCAGCTGATCCGGCGTCAGGGTCGCCGTGCCGCCGGCGATGGTGACGGTCGAGCCGTCGGCCAGGGTCAGGACCGCGCCGTCGGGGATGTTGCCGATGGTGACGCTCAGTGTCTCGCCGGCATCGGTCAGCGCCGCGTCGATGTTGAGGGCGATGGCCTGGTCTTCCAGGCCGGTGGCATCGGCGACGTTCAGCACCGGGGCGTCGGCGACGGCGGTGACGCTGACATTAAGCGTGCCGCTGGTCGTCGCGGTGTCGGTTCCGTCCGTGGAGGTCGCGACGACTTCCAGGGCGATCTCGCCGGAGAAGTCGGCGGGGGACGTCAGGTTGAGGCCGGCCAGCTGGTCCGGCGTCAGGGTCGCCGTGCCGCCGGTGACCGGTACTACCGTGCCGTCGGACAGGGTCAGAACGGACCCTTCCGGGATGTTGCCGATGGTGACGCTCAGCGTCTCGCCGGCATCAGTGAGCGCCGCGTCGATGTTGAGGGCGATGGCCTGATCTTCGGCGCCGGCGGCGTCCGTCAGGTCCAGGGTCGGCGCATCGGCGGTGGCGGTGACGCTGACATTGAGCGTGCCGCTGGTGGTTGCCATGTCGGTGCCGTCCGTGGAGGTGGCGGTGACGTCCAGGGCGATCTCGCCGGCGAAGTCGGCGGGCGGCGTCAGGTTGAGGCCGGACAGCTGGTCCGGGGTCAGGGTCGCGGTGCCGCCGGTGACCGGTACCACCGTGCCGTCGGACAGGGTCAGGACCGCGCCGTCGGGGATGTTGGAGATCGAGACGCTCAGCGTCTCGGAGCCGTCCGTGTCCGTCAGGGCGGACTGGATATCCAGGGCGATGGCCTGATCTTCGGCGCCGGCGGCGTCAGTGACCTCGAGGGTCGGCGCATCGGCGATGGCCGTCACCGAGACGTTCAGCGTGCCGCTGGTGGTTGCCATGTCGGTGCCGTCCGTGGAGGTCGCGACGATCTCCAGGTCGATCTCGCCCGCGAAATCGGCGGGCGGCGTCAGGGACAGGCCGCTTAGCTGGTCCGGCGTCAGGGTCGCGGTGCCGCCGATGATGGTCACTTCGGTGCCGTCGGCCAGGGTCAATTGGGAACCGTTGGGGATGTTCCGGATGCGGATGGAGAGCGTCTCGGAGCCGTCCGTGTCGGTCAGGGCGGATTGAACATCCAAGGCAATCGCCGTGTCCTCGTTCCCGGCCGTGTCCGTAGTCTCAATGGCCGGCGTGTCGGCGATGGCTTGCACGGTGATGTCCGCGGTAGCGGTCGTCGCGGCGGTCTGCCCGGTGGTTTCCGTCGCGGTTGCCGTGACGCCCAGGGAAATCGTGCCGCTGAAATTTTCCGGCGGCGTGAGGGTCAGGCCGGGGAGGTCCGCTGGCGCCAGCGTCCAGGTGCCGTCGCCATTGTCGGTACCGCCGGACAACTGCGCCCCTTCCGGTACGCCGGAAATGGTGATGGAGAGCGTTTCGTTGCCGTCCGTATCGGTGAGGGCGACGCCAAGGTCGAGTGATATGGCCTCGTCCTCGTTCCCCGTGGTGCCGGAAAACACAACGGCGGGGGCCTGGGCGACGGGGGTAAATTCTGCGTCGTCGGCCGCCGCACCGGGGAGTGATTGGGAGGGGAGCGGGGACCCGGTAAGGGCAGGTTGTTCATCCTGGTTTTCACCGGCCGCAGCCGCATTCACGGCACTTTCCCGAGGCGCCGGGGCGGTGGCCCCGGCCTCGGAGGGCACGGGCTGGTCCGGACGCTCAATCGTTGTTCGAGTGGTGGCGCCGTCGCCGTCTTCGTCTTCGGTAGGGGCCGTCGGGTCGCCGTCAACAGGTTGGGATGAGCGATTGCGGGTTACCGGAGTTGTATCGTCGCCGGGCCGGTCGGAAGGGGCGGCGGGAGGCTCGAACTCCACATTTCCCTGGTCGGCCGTAGGGGCGCCGATGTCGGCGGTCAGTTCATCGGTGCCGCCTTCATAACGGCTGCCTCGGTGAATGCTGGCGTTCGCCGCGGCAGTCGTCGTGTCCGGCGCTCCTTCCTGTGACGCCGTCGGCCGTTCGCGGGCGTCCAGACGCCGGAATTCTTCCTTTTCCTGATCCGGTGCATCGGCGTCTTCAAAGAAGGCGGGGGTTGCGTCTTCGGTGGTGTTTTCGGATTCTTCCGACATGTGAATGTCTCCGGTTTGTCCTCTGATGCCGGCTCCCCCTGATCCGGCACTGGGTTGTAAAATTGATGAGTGCGGTTCAGCGTTCCCAGAACGCCTCGTTGACGATCGTGTAGAGCGGCTTCAGCAGATACTGCAGCACGGTCCGCTTGCCGGTGACGATATCGGCCTGAACGGTCATGCCCGGCATGACGGCATTGTCATCGGCGGGGTCGCCGACAAAGGTCTTATCGAGATCGATCTTGGCGCGGTAGAAGGGGTTGTTCTGCTGGTCCAGGAAGGTGGTCGCCGACAGTTCCGTCAGGCGCCCCTCGAGCGAGCCGTAGCGGGCATAATCGAAGGCATCGACCTTCACCGTCACCGGCTGGCCGATCTCAAGAAACCCGATGTCGCGGGTGAGCACGCGGGCTTCGACGATCAATCCTTCATCCAGCGGCACGATTTCGGCGACGACGCCGCCCGGCGGCAGCACGCCGGCGCTGGCCTGCAGAGGCAGGTTCTGGACGATGCCGCTGACCGGCGAGGTCACGACCAGACGGTCGACCCGGTCCTGAAGGCCGACAATGATCTTTTCGACCTCGGCCCGGGATGCCGTGACGGTGCCCAATGTGCGCAGCGTGTCCTGGCGCAGGCGGGTGTCGAGATCGTTCAGGCGTTCTTCGATTTCGCCCACCGTCTCCGACGTCGTGGCGATCTGGTCCTTGACCCGCTGCAGACCGCCCTGGGCGGCAAGCAGGTTCTGGCGTGCGCCGAGGAAGGTCAGGCGGGCCTGAAGACCTTTCTTGAACAGCTTCTCCTGGATCGCGAATTCTTCCTGGAGAACGGCAAGCTGATCTTCCAGGCTTTTCTGTTCGTTGGTGAAGGATTGAAGGGTTGCCCGGCGTTCCTGAAGCTGGCGGGACAGCACCGCCGCCTGGGACGACAGCGCCGCCTGTTCCGATTGCAGGATTCGGGTCTGGTCCGCCTTCAGGTTGTCGTACCCTGGAATGACGGCGTCAAAGTCCGGTTCACGGTGTTCGGCAAAGGCGCGCAGGCGTTCTTCCTCGAGCATCAGGGCGGCGAGGCGGGTGTTGTATTGCGCCAATTCCCCCGTCGCCCCCGAGGCATCGAGACGGACCAGCGGGTCGCCGGCCTTCACCCGTTGGCCGGTCTGGACCAGGATCTTGGAAATGATGCCGCCTTCCAGATGCTGAATCGTCCGCACCTCGTTGCGGGGGGCGACGCTGCCCGTGGTCAGGACGATTTCCTGGATCGAGGCGAAAAAGGCCCAAACGAAGAAGGTGACGACCGCCGCCACGGCGACATAGATGCTGGCCCGGACAAGGTGCGGCACGCCGGTTTCCTCCAGGAACGCGGCATTGGCGATATCGCGCCGGCGCCGGGTGAAGGCCTGCGGGGAAAGGGTGGCGAGCGATTGCGTCGACATGTCTGTGCTCCTGCCTGGACTAGATCAAATGGGCCGGGATTTTCCCCCGGACCTCGGCGGCGGCGCCGAAATAGCGAACCTGGCCGCCTTCAAGAATGAGGACGTTATCGGCCGCGCGCAGATGGCTGGGCCGGTGAGTGACGATGAACACCGTCGATGTTTCCCGCAGGTGGTCGATGGCCGAGGTGAAATAGTATTCAGCCTCGAAGTCGAGCCCGGTGATCGGCTCGTCCAACAGAACGACCGGCGCCTTGCGCAGGTAGGCCCGGGCAAGCGACAGCCGCATCATCAGGCTGTTGGAAAACTGATCCGTTTGACGGGCGGAAATGAACGTCTCAAGACCTTCCGGCAGGGTTTCGACGTTTTCCCAGGCGCCGGCCATTTCCAATGCTTCAATGATCTCGTCCCGGCTGGCCAGGGAGTTCGACATCCGCATGTTTTCCGCGATGGTGCCGTTGAAGAAATGCGGTGACTGCGACACGAAGGCGATCATCTGGCGCAATTCCCGGGGGGCGATCTGGCGGATGTCGCGGCCGTCGATCTTGATCGTCCCGGCCAGCGGCTGGTAGAGCCCGGCCACCAGCTTGAGAACGGACGATTTGCCCGACCCATTCTTGCCGACAATGGCGGTGACTTCGCCGGGCTTGGCCTCGAACGACACGTTGGAAAACGCGGGATCGGCCTCGCCGGGATAGCGAAAGGTGACGTTGGCGAAGGCAACATGGCCCTGGGGTGAGGTCAGCGGCAGACCGCCGCTGCGCTCCGGCGCCAGCGCCAGCAGCCGGTTGGTCTGGGTGATCGAGTTCTTAAGCTGATCGACGCGGGTCAGGAACACGAACATGCCCTGCATGGGGGCCATGGCCCGCCACACCAGGATCATGGCGGCGATCAGCCCACCCGTGGTGACCGATCCGTCAATCACCAGGTGGACGCCGGTGCCCAGGGTGATCAGTCCGGCGGACAGCATCATGACCTGGCTGATGATTGTGATCAGGGAGGTGGTGCGCGCGTTCTTGGCGTTTTCCTTGGCGCAGAGTTCGGAAATGTCCTCGTAACGGTCAATCCAGGTGCGCGTGCTGCCGGCGGCCTTGATGGCGCGCAGGCGGCGGATCAACTCGATGACGAATTCCTGGCGCCGGGAGTTAAGCTTGGCGCTGATTTCAACCTCGCGGGCGACCTTGCGCGAAAATGCGATTCCGCAGGCGACGTAGAACAGCGCCGCGAACAGCGGCACGACCGCGAGCCAACCGGCAATGACGGCTATCGCGCCGACAAAGATAAGGATGAAGGGAACGTCCAGGATCGAGGCGCCAAGGGGACCGGCGATGAACTCCTTGACCCGCTCAAGGTCGCGGATGCGGGCGATCTGGGCGCCGATGCTGGCCTTTTCCGTCATCGCCGTGGGCAGGGACAGCAGGCGGTCGAACACGGCGGCGCCCGACAGATAGCCGATACGTGCGCTGGCGTGACTGATCAGAAGGCGGCGGACCTTGCGCACCACAAGGTCGGTGGCAAGGGCCAGCCCGACGCCGGCGGCGATACTGAACAGGGTGGTCATGGATCCCGTGGGAATGACCCGGTCATAGGCAAGCAGAACGAAAACCGGAATGCTGAGCGCCAGTACATTGGACAGCCCGGTCAGCATCAGGGCATAGGCCCACAATCGGCCGAACCGGCGGATCTGCTGCTGATACCAGTTCAGGCTCGATTCCGAGGCGGTGTCCTCAAGCGTGTCGAAGGTGATGACCGTGCCGCCGGCGGCCTTGATCGGGCGATCCTGGATTGTTCCGGACTTCAGATCGTAAACCGATACGGTCCGCGGTCCGTTGAGGGACAGAACGACAAAGGCGTCCGCGGATGGCGGCAGCACCAAGGCGGGCAGGTGGGCTTTCGGGGACAGCGACCGCTGGGTTTGAATCTGGCTGGAATAGCCCAGGCGGCCCATGAGGTTCTGCAGGGCCGTGATGTCGAACACCTGATCCTGGGGGGGCAGGGTGTCGGCAAGTGCACGGGCGCGGCCGTTCCAGCCCAGGGCGACCAGCAGGACCGGCAGGCAGGCGACGATATCATTACTGCCGCCCTGCCATTCGTGGATGGCTGCTGTCAGGTCCGAGACCAGTTCGTCCGGATCCTGGTGTTCGACAACGACCCCGAACTTGGCCAGCGGGTGTTCGCCGCTGACGGCGGGCGTATCATGTGCGGCGGGGATGTTAGACATGAGTGTCCCCCCCGATTTCCGGTGACTTGTCCGGCGGTGACTGCTCGGTCAGGCGGCCGTCGGACAGGTGGAAGATGCGATGAGCGATGCCCAGGATCGACGGCCGGTGACTGACGACGACCACGGTGGTATGGCCCTTCAACTTGGTCAGCACCTTTTTCACGGCAATGTCGCCGGATTGGTCGACGGCCGAATTCGCGTCGTCGAACAGCAGGATTTTCGAATTGTTCACCAGGGCGCGGGCCAGGGCGACGCGTTGGGCGATGCCGCGCGGCAGCGGGTCGCCGGCGCCGGCGCCGACCTTGGTTTGATAGCCTTCCGGCAGGTTCTGCACCCAGCCGGACAATTCGACCAATTCGGCGGCGGCCAGGCCCTGATGTGTCAGATCTTCGCGGAACGCGGTGATGTTTTGCAGGATCGTGCCGTTGAACAACGCTTCCTTCTGCGGCAGGTAGGTGATGAGGTGTTCGATTTCCGCTGCGGGCTTTGCGGACAGAGGGGTGCCGTTGATCAGGATCTCGCCTTGTGTCGGCCTGGTGAAGCCGCGCATCAGGCTCATGAGCACGGATTTTCCTTCGCCGTTGGGCCCGGTTATGGCGATGAATTCACCCCCGGCGATCGAAATGTCGATGCCTGCGAACAGGTCCGTGTCGGTTTCAGGCCAGCGGAAGGCGACATTCTTCAACTCAAGGGATGCGGTGGTGGCGGTCGGCGACAGGGCGTCCGCGGGTTTTGCGCCGCCAGGAGCATGGGGGCCGGGGGGGATGGAAAACAGGCTTTTGAACCGCTGTTCGGCGCTGCGGACCGACTGAAACCGTGTCCAGAACCCGACGATGTTGTTCAGGGGCTGCATGGTACGCCCGGCCAACAGGGTGCAGGCCGCAAGGCCGCCCACGGACAGGTGTCCGTTGACGACCAGATAGGCGCCGTAAGCGACGATGACGACGATGGCCAACTGGCTCATCAGAAAGGACAGGTCGCCCAGACTGCCGACCCGCTGGTTGACGCGCTGTCCTTCGATGGCGGAGTCCAGATTGAAGGCTTCATAGCGGCGCTCGGCAATGGGCTCCATCGCCTGCGCCTTCAACAGCGGCAATCCCGTCAAGGTGCTGATGATGTAGTCGAAGCGGCTGTCGTCGGCCCGCTGCAGGCGTTCGATGGCCGTGGCCAGCCGATTGCCGAACAGGGCGACGCCCAGGCCATAGATGACCAGCAGGGCGACGAGAACGATGCCCAGTTCACCGCCGAAATAGAACACCATGGCGATGAAAAGCAAAATGAATGGCAAATCGAAAATCGCGACATAGGCTTGCCCACCGTAATAATCGCGTAGCTGGTTCAATGCATTGAAACGGTCGATGTGGACACCGCTGCCTTCCTGCTCGAAGGCGGCGAGATCACACCCGAGAAGGTGGCGGATGGCGGCGCTGCCGGCCTTGTGCTCGAAACGCGCGCCGATCATCGCCATAAGATGGGCCCGCGCGAACCGCATGATGGCGTCGATCAAGATCGCCACGCCCACACCAAGGATCAAAAGTGTTATTGTTCCCAATGATTTGTTGGGAATCACCCGGTCATAGACCTGCAACATGGCAAGCGGCAGGGCCAGCGACAGAATGTTGATCAGGACAGATGTCAGAAGGACCTCAAGTCGGTCGAATTTCGACCATGCCTGGAGACGCGGCACGGAGGATGTAGTGCTGGTGTTCATGTCCCGATGTTTGCCTTCGGCCTGTCAGCTTCGGAGAATGTCTCGGCTATGCCCGGTTTTTGCGGGTTCGATTTGACCTCGGGGCGTCAAAACCCCGGTCGATTGATTGTCTGCGTAAGTCCGTCAGTACGGCCAGCAACGCAAGAACGGTGCCAATTATCGCCGCCTCACGTGGCGGGATGATCATCCCGCAAGAAACAAACCAATTGAATCGGCAGTCAAAATCACGACCGGGAAGCCGGCGCAAACGATCCTCATCGGCGCATCCCAGCCTGGCGGCAGCATTTTCAACTGCGGGTCGAAACAGCATACCGCTTTTTGGGCGCTATATCAGAGTCTTGTTTTGAATGGGGATATTGAACGCCACGCAGGGGGAGTGGTGGCTGTTCGGGCAAGGGGGGATTTTAGAACGAACCATGTTCCGGGCGTCGTTCACCACATGATCGGCATTCCTCATGGAGGAAAGATGTGGGTTGCCGGATTGAAATTTCGTGGCTTTTCAGAAGGGCGCCAGCGGTCGACGCTGGCGGCGGGCTGAATGGCGGATGGGGTGGGATTCGAACCCACGGTACGCTTTCACGCACGCTGGTTTTCAAGACCAGTGCCTTCAACCACTCGGCCACCCATCCAACCTGGACTTACCGGAGGATGTCTCCCGTGTTCGCGGGCGGCTGTCAAGAATTAGCGGATGTTGGCGGGATCCGGCTTAGAAAAGCTGGGTCAGGCTGAGATGAATGACATGAACGAAGCCGAGGGCGGCGATGGCGCTTCCGGTCACGATGCCCAGCGTGCTGCCGATGATGCGGGTCGAGCGGTTTGACATTCTGTTGACCTCCTATCCCGATATGTTCGTCCATCTGTCGTTCTGCTCCATGCAGTCTTGCTAATAAGTCCGGGCAGGGCAGTGACCAGAGTCACAAACCGTCAAAAAAAAGACCAAAAACTTCCTGTCAGCGAATTGTCAGGTGCTGATTTCGTCGTGTTTTGCGCCCTGTCGACTGCGCGAAAATGGCGGAAATCAGCCGTCGTCCATAAAACGAAAAAAATGTCAATAGGGGGTTGTGAGGTATTGCCATTCTTGGTAATATACGAACGTGATCCGTGTAGAGTGATTTGATCGCGCGTAGTGAAGGTTCAGAAGGGACCGCCTGACAATGATCGGTTCGGCACAGAAAGCGCCGGGAGTAAGCGCAGCCCTCACCGCCCTCAATTTGGCGGTGGTGCGGCAAGTCGTGTTTGAGCGCGCGGCAGAGCAGATTTCTGATCGACGCGAAGATGCGACCGCGGCTGTCGTTCAGACGGCCGAGGAAAACCGCAACCGCAATGCCGCTGTTGAAGTGGTTCTTGAAGACAAGAATTCCAGTCGTTCAGCCGCCGACGATAAATCGTCCGCCGCCGACAGCGAGTTCAAATCCCCTGATTTTTCCGCCAACAACGGCAAGACGGTCGATATCCAGGTCTAGGTTCGGCCCCAACCGTGTCGTGACGTTTGGCCCATCGGGGCCTTTTTTATTATCCAGCCCAAACCCCGGTGCCGGCATGATCGCGTGGTGATCACGCCACACCGCCCGTCATGAGCGGATTTGCGTGCGCTTCCCCCGTCCCTGGGGTAAAAACCCGGCCATGTATTTCGCCCTGTCCAAAATCCTGTGGTTTCTGGTCAAGCCGTCGATGCTGATGTTTCTCGGCATGACGGCTGGTTTCATCCTCGTTCTGACCCGGTACCGCCGGGCCGGCCTGATGCTGTTCGGCGTGAGCATCCTGAGCCTGTGGGCGGTCACCGTGATCCCCGTTGGCGAGATGATGGTCCGCGATCTGGAGGAGCGCTTTCCCAAACAGACGGCGCTGCCGGAGAAGATCGGCGGTATCATCGTGCTCGGCGGCTCCATCGATCCCCTGATGTCCCGCGCGCGGGGGCAGATCGCCGTCGACAGCAGCATGGAGCGGCTTTTGTTTTTCGCCATGCTGGGCGACACCCGGCCGGGCGTGCCTTTGGTGTTCACGGGCGGGTCGGGCAACCTGTTCGACCAGGACGCCAAGGAAGGGCACTATTTCGAGGATCTGGCATCGCTGCTCAACCTCGACATGTCGCGGGTGATTGTCGAGACGGATTCCCGCAACACCATGGAAAACGTCGTTTTTAGCAAGAAATTGGTGACGGTTGAGGCTGGCCAGCCCTGGGTGATAATTACATCGGCCCGCCATATGCCGCGCGCCGTCGGCCTGTTCCGCAAGCAGGGCTGGCCGGTCATTCCCTATCCTGTCGACTACGTTACCCTGCCGGCCAAGGGCTGGACGCTCCGCCTGGAAAATCTGGGCGGGCAATCCATGCTGGATGCCGCGGTGCACGAATTTCTGGGCATGGCCGTGGCCTATGTCCTGGGCCGCAGCGACACCCTGTACCCGGCCCCCTGAGCGCAGCCACCCCTTGATGGGTTGGTTGCGCGCCGGGCCTTGCGGCGATGAAATCCCTATGGCACAAGGCCTCATGGCCCAGGCGAGGCGACCGCTTCGGCCGGTCAAGGTTTCGAGGATCATGCGGATACGTTCAATTTGGCTCGCGGCGCCGGTGTTGTGCGCCCTTTGGCTCGGCGCCCTTGGTGTCCGACCTGCCGCCGCGTCGGACACGCCCGTAACGCCGCCGAGTGCGGCCGAATTCCAGGCCTGGCTCGATGCCTTCAAGGCGACGGCCGCCGCGCGGGGCATTTCCGCGGCGACCCTGGACCGGGCGCTGGCGGGGGCGTCCTACATCACCCGCGTCATCGAGCTGGACCGCCGCCAGCCTGAATTCACCATGACCTTCTGGCAGTATTACGAAAAGACGATCTCCGACAAGCGGATCGCCCGCGGCCGCGAGCTGCTGAAGACTCATGCCGCACTTCTGAACAAGGTCGAAGCGCAATACGGCGTGCCGCCCCGGTTCCTGGTCGCCTTCTGGGGCCTGGAAAGCAACTTCGGCGACTACACGGGAACCTTTCCGCTGATCGGCTCCCTGGCGACCCTGGCGTTCGACCCCCGGCGCTCCAAGTTCTTTTCCGAACAGCTTCTGGCGGCGCTGGAGATCATCGACCGCGGCGACATCCCCGCGGACGTCAAGGCGTCCTGGGCAGGCGCCATGGGCAATACCCAGTTCATTCCCTCGACCTACCGGGCCTATGCGATCGACTTCGACGGCGACGGGCGGCGGGATTTGTGGCGCTCCCTGCCGGACGTTTTCGCCTCGTCGGCGCATTTCCTGTCCAAGTCCGGCTGGCGGCGGGACGAAACCTGGGGGCGCGAGGTGCGCCTGCCCAAGGGCTTTGATTTTGCTTTAAGCGGGCTTGATAAGAAATTGAAATTAAAGGAATGGCAGGCGAAAGGGGTGCGCCGCGCCGATGGCCGGGACCTGCCGGCGGCGGAGATTGACGCGGCCCTGGTGCTGCCCGCGGGGGCGGATGGCCCGGCCTTCCTGGTCTATGGCAACTACCAGACCATTCTCGTGTGGAACCGCTCGATCCTCTATGCCCTGGCGGTTGGGCATCTCGCCGACCGGCTGGCCGGCAAGGGGCCGCTCGTTGCCCAAAAGCCCAGTAATGACAAGGCCTTGTCCCGGGCCGACATGCGCGAAATCCAACGCCTTCTGGTGGAAAAGGGGTTCGATGCAGGCGGCCAGGACGGTATCGCCGGGGCCAAGACCCGGCGCGCCATCAAAGCCTATCAGGGGCGGGAAGGGCTGGCGCCGGACGGCTATCCGGATTCCCGTCTGCTCGAGCATCTGCGCGGCCAGGGTGGGTGACGGTCGTGGTTGCCGGGCAAGCCTGACTCGACTACACTAGATAAAGGCTGGTTTCTCGAATTTTTCTACTACATTTTCGTATTCAGGGGGCGGCGCCATGGCTGGGCGTATTAAGGTTAACTGGCTGATCTTGTTGGGATTGGCCATGCTGGTCACCGGTTGCGCCGAAACCCAGTTCCTGATTTCCGGCACCAAGCGTCTTCAGGGGGCCGCGGGCACCACCGGCATCTACAAGATCGGCACGCCCTATCAGATCTCCGGCACCTGGTATTATCCGGCCGAGGAATGGGATTATGACGAAACCGGGATCGCGTCCTGGTACGGCGCCGATTTCCACGGCAAGGATACGGCCAACGGCGAATCCTATGACATGAACGACCTGACGGCGGCGCACCGCACGCTGCCCATGCCGTCCTTCGTACGCGTCATCAATCTGGAAAACGGCCGCTCCATCGTGCTGCGGGTCAACGACCGGGGGCCCTTCGCCAAGGGCCGCATCATCGATGTGTCGCGGCGCGGCGCGCAGTTGCTGGGATTCAAGGATCAGGGCACGGCGCGGGTCCGGGTGCAGATTCTGGCTGAACGGTCGCAGGCCCTGAAGGCGCAGATCACGGGCCAGGACTCGATCGCCGAACACGGCAGTCCCATCAAGGTCGACAAACTGCCCAAGGCGTCCGTCAGCGCCGAATCCCTGCCGCCACCGCCGGGCGCCCAGGCGACGCCCCAGCCGGCGCCGCCTGCCGACGCGGCCCAGCAGCCGAACGCACCGCCAACGACCAGCCAGATCGCCGCCACGGACGAAATCCGCCCCGGCACGCTGCCCGAACCGGAAGTCACCACCGTCGCCGTGGGGCCGACCAATATCTTCGTCCAGGCCGGGGCCTTCACCAATTACCAGAACGCCATGCGGACCAAGATCCTGGTCAGCCGCGTGTCGCCGGCGACGATTTCCCACGTCCTGATCGACAACAAGGATTTTTACCGTGTGCGGGTCGGGCCTCTGGCCACGGTCACGGATGCGGACCGTACCCTTGAGCAACTCCAGGCCATCGGCTATCCAGGGGCACGGATCATCGTCGACGGCAAGGGGGCGGGGTCCTGACCCCATTCCCGCCCCATTTCCATGGCCTGGTCGGCCGTGCGCCCGGCTTTGTCGATTGACCCGCCCCCCAGATGCCCGGTCCCGGGCATCACTAGGAACCAGAGGACGCGCCTTATGCAGCGGGCGCGAAGCATGATGACGACAGTGAATTCCGTTTCCCATACCGCCCTGCACCTGCGCCGGCTTGCGGCGGGAGCCCTGGTGATCGCCGCCGCGTTGGCCGGCCCTTCGCCGGCGGTGGCCATGGACACCGCGGCCCGCGAGGCCATCCTGATCGACAGCCAGACCGGCGCCGTGTTGTTCGAAAAGGACGCGGACGCCCTGATGCCGCCGGCGTCCATGAGCAAGCTGATGACCATCTACATGGTGTTCGAGCGCCTGAAGGAGGGCAGCCTGTCCCTCGACGAGGAATTCGTGGTCAGCGAGAATGCCTGGCGCAAGGGCAATTGGGCGTCGGGCGGATCGACCATGTTCCTGGAGCCAGGCCAGCGGGTCCGTGTCGAGGACCTGTTGCAGGGCATCATCGTGCAGTCGGGCAACGATGCCTGCATCGTCGTCGCCGAGGCCCTGGCCGGCAGCGAGGACGCCTTCGCCGAGATGATGACCGAAAAGGCCCGGGAAATCGGGTTGACCAACAGCACCTTCCGCAACGCGTCGGGCTGGCCTCATCCGGAACACCGCATGACGGCGCGCGATCTGGCGACCCTGGCCAAGCGGACGATTAAGGACTTTCCCGCATTCTACCACTATTACGCGGAGCGGAAGTTCACCTACAACAACCACACCCAGTACAACCGCAACGAATTGCTGGGCAAGGGCATCGGCGTGGACGGCCTGAAGACGGGGCATACGGAAAACGCCGGATATGGGCTGACTGCCTCGGCGGAGCGTCTCGACCGACGGCTGATCCTGGTCGTCAACGGCTTGACCAGCAAGCGGGCCCGGCGCGAGGAGCCCCAGCGGCTTTTGGAATGGGGGTTCCGTGAGTTCAAGAACTACGCCCTGTTCAAGGCCGGCGAGGAAATCGCCAAGGTCGATATCTGGCTCGGCAATAAGCCACAGGTGCCGCTCGTCATCACCGACGAGATGCTGCTGACCCTGCCGCGCAAGGAGCGGGCGGGCATGAAGGTGAGCGTCGACTACCAGACCCCGGTGCCGGCCCCCGTGAAGGCGGGCGACAAACTCGGCACCCTGACCCTGACCTTTCCCGAGCGCGAGGCCATTCAGGTCCCGCTTCTGGCCGGTGACGGCGCCGAGCGCTTGGGCCTTTTCGGTAGGGTGATGAGCGCTCTCCGGTCTATCATCCTGGGCGTTTCCGGTTAGCGCCGCCCGAACATCTAGACGCGGCGGCTGACGGCGGACATGCACGGAACGCGTAACATGCAGTACATTCGGGGTGCCGGCCGGTGACGACGGGCAAGTTCATTACATTTGAAGGCGGTGAGGGCGGCGGCAAGTCGACCCAGCTGGCCCTTCTGGCCAAGGTGCTTGAGGACGCGGGCATCGAGGTCCTGACCACGCGCGAGCCCGGCGGCACGCCGGGAGCCGAGGAAATCCGCAATCTTCTCGTGCGCGGCACCACCGACCGCTGGCCGCCCGTGGCGGAAGTCCTGCTGCATTTTGCGGCCCGGGTCGATCACGTGGACAAGACCATCCTGCCGGCGCTTGAAGGCGGCGCCTGGGTGCTGTGCGACCGCTTTACCGATTCCACGCTGGCCTATCAGGGCGGCGGGCACGGCCTGGGGCTGGCGCGCATTCAGGCCCTGAAGGAAGACATCCTGGGCGGTTTCCAGCCGGATTTGACCCTGATCCTGGACATTCCGGTGGAGGAGGGCCTGGCCCGCGCCTTCGGCCGCGCCGGGGCCGAGGACCGTCCAGAGGATCGTTACGAGCGCATGGACCTGGGTTTCCATACCCGCATCCGCGACACCTTCCTGGCCATCGCCGAGGCGGAACCCGGGCGCTGCGCCGTGGTCGACGCCACCGGCACCGTCGACGACGTGCAGCGGGAAATCTGCGCCGCCGTGTCGCACCGCCTGGGCGCCGATCTGAAGGCGGCGCGCCGATGAGCGGCGACGACGACGCTCCGGGCCTGGACCCCCGCGCCAATCCGGACCTGATCGGCCATCTCGAGGCCGAGAACAGCCTGCGCACAGCGCTTGAGGCCGGCCGTCTGGCCCATGCCTGGCTGATCACCGGGCCCAAGGGCATCGGCAAGGCGACCCTGGCCCACCGTTTCGCGCGCTATGTCCTGAGCCACGGCGCGGTCCTGGCCAAGGCCGCCCCCACGGACAGCGGCCCGGGCCTGTTCGGTGACGCGCCGCCGGAATCGGACCCTGCGCCTGCAGGGGCCGGAGGGGAGGGGCAGGGGCTTTATCTTGACCCGGCCCATCCCGTGTTTCACCGCACCCTGGCCGGCAGCCATGCCGATCTGATGGTGGTCGAATGCGCCGTCGACGAGAAGACCGGCCGGCGCAAGGGCCAGATCCCGGTCGACGCCATCCGCGCGGTCAAGGGCTTCCTCAGCCTGACGGCGGGCGAGGGGGCATGGCGCGTGGTCGTCATCGACAGCGCCGACGACATGAACCGCAACGCCGCCAACGCGCTTCTGAAAGTGCTTGAAGAGCCGCCGCCTCAAGCCCTGGTTCTGCTGGTGTCACACAATCCGGGCGGTCTGTTGCCGACCATCCGCTCGCGCTGCCGGCGCCTGACCTTGCGGCCGCCGCCGATGGATGCCGTGGCGGCCCTGATCGCCCAGCGCTGCCCCGATCTGGGGGCGGCCGAGGCGGCGCGTCTGGCCGCGGTCGCGGAAGGCAGCATCGGCTACGCCCTCGACCTGGCGGAGCAGGGGGGATTGGCCATGCTGGACGAGGTTTCCGGCCTGCTCGCACGCCTGCCCGACGGCATTCCGGCCAAGGACCTGCATGATTTCGCCGGGCGCCTGGGCGGGGCGGGCAAGGAGGCCGAGTTCGCGGCCTTCGCCAAGACGCTTCGCTGGTGGCTGGAGCGCCTGATCATCGCCGCCGGCGGTGGGCCGCTGCCGGGCATCATCGACGCCGAGGCCGTGGCCAGGCTCAACGCCATGGCCGGCCTTGATCGCTGGCTGGAGGTATGGGAAAAGGTGTCGCGCCTGCTTGCCGCGACGACCGCCGCCAACCTGGACCGCAAGCAGGTGGTTTTGAACGCGTTCATCACGGCCGAAGCGGCGGTCCGGCGGTAACGCGGACGACGCGCCACCCTGAAACGCCCTGTGCCATTGGATCCACACATGCCGGCCACGCCCTACTACCTGACCACGCCCATCTATTACGTGAACGACGCGCCGCACATCGGCCATGCGTACACCACGCTGGCCTGTGACGTGCTGGCGCGGTTCAAGCGCCTGGATGGGTATGACGTGAAGTTCCTGACGGGCACGGACGAACACGGCCAGAAGGTGGAAAAATCGGCCCAGGCCAAGGGCATCGACCCGCAGACCTTCGCTGATCAGGTGTCGCAGAACTTCCGCACCCTGGCCGATTTCATGAATTTCAGTCACGACGACTTCATCCGCACGACGGAGCCGCGCCACATCAAGGCCTGTCAGGCGATCTGGCAGCGCATGATCGACGCTGGGGAAATCTACCTGGGCAGCTATTCCGGCTGGTACGCCGTGCGGGACGAGGCGTTCTACGGCGAGGGCGAGCTGACCAAGCGGCCCGACGGCACGCGCGTCGCCCCTTCGGGCGCCGAGGTCGAATGGGTGGAGGAACCCAGCTATTTCTTCCGCCTGTCCGCCTGGGAAGACAGGTTGCTGGCGTTCTACGACGCCAATCCGGACTTCATCGCCCCGCCGAGCCGGCGCAACGAGGTCACCAGCTTCGTCAAGGGCGGTCTGCAGGACCTGTCCGTGTCGCGCACCACCTTCAACTGGGGCGTGCCCGTGCCGGGCGACGATCAGCACATCTTCTACGTCTGGCTCGACGCCCTGACCAACTACATCTCGGCCCTGGGCTATCCGGACGAGGCGGGGGAATACGCGACCTATTGGCCCTGCGACCTGCACATGGTGGGCAAGGACATCCTGCGCTTTCATGCCGTCTACTGGCCGGCCTTCCTGATGGCGGCGGGGCTGGAGCCGCCGAAGCGCGTGTTCGCCCACGGCTGGTGGACCAACGAGGGCCAGAAGATTTCCAAATCCGTCGGCAACGTCATCGATCCCATTGATCTGGTTGGGAAATACGGCCTCGACCAGGTGCGCTATTTCCTGCTGCGCGAGGTTCCGTTCGGCAACGACGGCGATTTCTCCCATTCCGCCATGGTCGGGCGCATGAACGGCGAGCTGGCCAACGATTACGGCAATCTGGCGCAACGCGTGCTCAGCATGGTCGCCAAGAACTGCGGCGGCACGGTGCCGACGCCGGGCGACTTCACCGCCGACGACAAGGCTTTGCTCGACCCGGCGGCGGCGCTGCTGGGGCAGGTGCGGGATGCCCTGGACCGCCAGGCGTTCCACGAGGCGCTGGAGGCCGTCTGGACCGTGATCCGTGCCGCCAACGCCTATGTCGATCACCAGGCGCCCTGGAAGCTGCGCAAGGAAGACCCGGCCCGCATGGCGACGGTGCTGTACGTTCTGGCCGAAACCATCCGGCGGCTGGCCATCCTGACCCAGCCCTTCATGCCCGAGACCTCGGCCAAATTGTTGGACCAGTTGGCCGTGGCGGCGGATGCCCGCGCTCTGGACCAATTGGCGCCCGGCGTGGCGCTCGCCCCCGGCACGGCCCTGCCCAAGCCGGAAGGGGTGTTTCCCCGTTTTCAGGACGACGAGACCCAGGGAGCGGCCTAAGATTATGGACGGCGCCACCCAACCCTTTCTGGTCGACAGCCACTGTCATCTGGATTTCCCGGATTTCGGGGACGAACTGGACGCCGTGGTCGCGCGGGCAGGGGAAGCCGGGGTCGCCTATATGGTGACGATCTCGACCCATCTGTCCAAGTTCGACCAGGTCAAGGCCGTGGCCGAACGCTTTCCCAACATCTTCTGCACCGTCGGCATCCACCCCCATCAGGCGGCGACGGAAAGGGTGACGAGCGCCGAGGAACTGGCCGAACTGGCCAGCCATCCCAAGGTCGTCGGGATCGGCGAGACGGGGCTGGATTTCTATTACGAGCACAGCCCCCGGGACATCCAGGAAACCCAGTTCCGCGCCCATATCAATGCGGCGCGCCTGACCGGCCTGCCGCTCATCGTCCATACCCGCGACGCCGACGACGACACGCTCCGCGTGATGGACGAGGAATACCGCGCGGGCGGGCCGTTTCCCGGCCTGATCCACTGCTTTTCGGCGGGGCCCGAGGTGGCGGAAAAGGCCGTCGAAATGGGCCTCTACATCTCCATTTCCGGGATCGTCACCTTCAAGACCGCCGAGGGCCTGCGCGACACGGTGAAGGACGTGCCCCTCGACCGTCTGCTGGTCGAAACCGACTCGCCCTTCCTGGCCCCGGTGCCGAAGCGCGGCAAGCGCAACGAGCCCGCCTTCACCGCCCTGACCGCCGCCAAGGTCGCGGAACTCAAGGGAATTTCCCCGGACGATCTCGCCCGCCGCACGACCGACAACTTCTTCACCCTGTTCACCAAGGCCGCCGCCGCGGTGCGGGGCGAGGGGTAAGGTCCATCATGAAGGTCACGATCCTGGGCTCCGGCGCCTCCAGCGGCGTGCCGTCAATCGAAGGCGGCTGGGGCGATTGTGACCCGGAAAACCCTAAAAACCGCCGCACGCGGCCGTCGATCCTGATCGAGAAGGCCGGAAAGCGGCTGCTGGTCGATACCTCGCCGGACCTGCGCGAACAGATGCTGCGCACGGGCATTCAACATCTGGACGGCTTGGTGCTGACCCATGGCCATGCGGACCATCTCCACGGCATCGACGACATCCGCAGCATCAACCGCGCCATGGGGGCCGCCATACCGCTATGGACGGACGCGGAAACCCTGGCCGCCGTTCAGGAACGCTTCGCCTATGTTCTGGCGCCGCTGCGCGCCGGCACGGAGCATTATTACAAACCGACGCTGACGGCCAATGTCTACGCCGCCGGCACGCCGTTCACCGCGGCCGGCATCGACGGTCTGGCGTTCGAACAGGACCACGGGTTTTCGACCACCCACGGCCTGCGCTTCGGGCCGCTGGCCTATACCACGGACCTAGTGCGCATGACCGACGCCGGCGTGGCGGCGGTACAGGGGGTGCATACCTGGATCGTCGGCGTGTTCGCCTGGCAGCCGCATCCGACGCATCTGCATGTCGACGCCGCGCTCGAACTGCGCGAACGCATCAAGCCGCAGCGCATGGTCATCACCCATATGAGCCCGCGCATCGACTACGACGCGCTCACGGCCTATGTGCCGGACGGGGTGGAGGTGGCCTATGACGGCATGGAACTGGACGTGCCGGAGGCCTGATCGGCGTCCGCCCGAAGATTCGGAAACGGATTCACCACCGAATCTAACCGTCAGAATAAAAATACATATCTAATATTTTCCATAATATACATTATGCGATCTAACTGAGTCTCCCGGTAGCCATGTCCCCGCTCACAGATGCCTTGGCATCGCCGTCGCCGGAGCCGCTACGCTACTCCGTTGTCATCCGAGACTTGCGCGTAACCGACCTTGGCCATGTCGATATCAAGGCAAAATTCAGCCCTTGACCCTGAAGTATACTACAGGGGTTACGATGCCTGGAATCGACGGAGATACTGAGAAATGCTGAACATCGGAGATGTCGCCCGGCAAGGCGGCGTGAGCGTCGAAACCCTGCGTTACTACGAACAGCAAGGGTTGATTGAAACGCCTGACCGGGACGCGAACGGCTATCGGAAATACGCGCCTGAGGTCGTTCGGCATATTCAGTTCATCAAACGCGCCCAGGATGTTGGGTTCACCTTGCGGGATATCGGAGACCTTCTCTCACTTAAAGCCGATCCCGGGGCATCGTGCAGCGATGTTCGGGACCGGGCGCTGGGGAAACTCAGCGAAATCGAGGAGAAGATCGATGTTTTATCGCGAATGCGGGATGTCCTCAGCACATGGACGAATGCGTGCCCCAGCACAGGGCCAGTGAGTGCCTGTCCGATTCTTGATGCCCTGGAAGCCAGGAAAGGGCCCGCAAATGCCGACCGTTGAATTCGTCTATGAAAAATCATGCCCGAATATCGCGGCGGCCCGAAAACAGTTGATAGCGGCGTTTGGCGCTGCCGGTGTGGCTCCTGCTTGGTCGGAATGGGAGGTTGGTGCCCCAGATACGCCCGACCACGTTCGTTCCTATGGCTCTCCGACGATCTTGGTCGATGGTAAGGACGTGTCGGGACTTCCCCTTGAAGAAGCCAGTTCGTGTTGCCGCATATACACGTTGGAAGGCGATGCGCGTGGCGTGCCGCCGCTTGACCAGATCGTGACGGCGTTGACGCCAGGTTATGAACCCGGAAAGCCCTCCGGAACCTTGCATTTGAATGCGGCCATGGTGCCGTCCATCGGGGCAGCTTTATTGCCGAAACTGGCCTGCCCCGCCTGTTGGCCTGCCTATGCCGGTTTGTTCAGCAGTCTTGGCATCGGATTTATCGACTATACCCCGTTTCTATTGCCGCTCACCGGTGCCTTTCTTGCCGTTGCCGTTTCTGCATTGGCTTACCGGGCGACGACACGGCGCGGGTACGGTCCGTTTGGGTTGGGTGTTGTCGGCGCAGGGATCGTGCTGATCGGCAAGTTCGGCTTCGACAGCGACCCGGCCATGTGGGCTGGTCTTGGCGTTCTCGTTGCCGCGTCCCTGTGGAACACCTGGCCGATGCGAAGCAAAAGCCAATCGGGCCAAAC
>JAVJVP010000006.1:0-1435 GCA_040221095.1 Rhodospirillales bacterium | reverse complement strand
AAGGTCGCCTTCGTTCTCAGGAAATATCCAGACCTGCCATGACTAGAATGAAATCCCTTCTCGACAGCGGATCGGACGACTTCCGCGCCAACGACGTGTCTTACCGCGAAAAGGTCGATGAACTACATGCCCTCCGGCTCTCACAGCGCGTCGGCGGCCCCGAAATGGCGCGCAAACGTCATGTGGACAAAGGCAAAATCCTGCCGCGCGAACGGATCGAACGGCTGATCGACCCGGGCACACCATTTCTGGAACTCGGCGAGTTGGCCGGATTGAATATGCACAAGGGAGTTCCACCCGGCGCCGGCATCATTACCGGTATTGGCGTGATCGAAGGCCGTCAGTGCATGATCATCGCCAATGATGCCACCGTAAAGGGCGGCACCTATTTCGGGATCACCTGCCGCAAACACGTCCGGGCACAGAAAATTGCCTGGAAAAACCGCCTGCCCGTCATCACCCTCGTGGACTCCGGCGGTGCCTTCCTGCCCGACCAGGCCAACCTTTTCCCCGACGAAGGCCAGTTCGGCTCCATCTTTCACCAACAGATCGGCATGTCTGGCGATGGTGTGCCGCAAATCGCCGTGGTCATGGGGCCCTGCACCGCGGGTGGTGCCTATATCCCCGCGCTCTGTGACGAAGTGGTGATCGTGCGCGGTCAGGGCTTTATGTATCTGGGCGGACCGGAATTGACCTTTGCCGCAACCGGCGAAAAGGTCGAAGCCGAAGAACTGGGTGGCGGCAAGATGCATTCGTCCGTCTCCGGTGTGACAGACCATTTGGCCGAAGATGACGCCCACGCTCTGGCCATCACGCGCGAAATTGTCAGCCATCTTGGCGAAAAACCCCAACCCCGCAAGACGCCCGAAGCGCCCCGTGCGCCCGCCTACCCGGTCGAAGAGATTTATGGACTCATCAGCCGCGACCCCAAGGTGCCGACCGACAACCGCGAAATCGTGGCTCGGTTGGTCGATGAGAGCGATTTTCACGAATTCAAGCCGCTTTATGGCGACACGATCATGACCGGCTGGGGGCGCATCCACGGCCACGAGGTCGGGATCATCGCCAATACAGGCGTGCTTTTCGTCGAAGCCGCGCTGAAGGCGACGCATTTCATCAATCTCTGCGTCCAGCGTGATATTCCGCTGCTGTTCCTGGCCGATGTGAACGGCTTCATGGTGGGCCGCGAGGTCGAGCAGATGGGCATTGCCAAGGCCGGTGCTAAAATGATCACGGCCATGTCTTCGGCCCGGGTGCCGAAATTCACAATCATCACCGGTGGCTCTTACGGCGCGGGATACCTGGCGATGCTGGGCCGCCCGTTCCAGCCGGACGCAATGTTCGCCTGGCCGACGGGACGGTCGGCAATCATGGGGCCGGAACAGGCCGCCAGCGTGCTGGCTCAGGTCCGCGCGCAGATCAACGAACGCGAAGG
>JAVJVP010000005.1:0-9189 GCA_040221095.1 Rhodospirillales bacterium | reverse complement strand
TCCCCCCAATTCCTCTTCATAACGTCCCGCGCCAACGCGCGGCTCATTCCAGGCGCCGCAGGCGTACCAGCACTGACAACGCTCTTTGGTGACGCGGGGTGGAGCAGCCCGGTAGCTCGTCAGGCTCATAACCTGAAGGTCGCAGGTTCAAATCCTGCCCCCGCAACCAACAAATTCAACGCCTTAGAGAGAAATCTCTAAGGCGTTTTTTCGTGCGGGTAAGCTGGAGGTAAGCGGGAAATCCGACTTGGTGGAAAAATGATATGCAATTTAAAGAGTTTGAGTTAGCGACTTAGTCGATGTTCTCGTCGAGAAAACGGCGGATCTTCTTAAGTGTTTTTGAGGTCGGGGAGTCGTAGGCCTACGGGATATGGTATGCTGACCAGTAGACCGTCCAATCGCTCAGCCCAACCATGACGGTTAAGAAATGAATATCGCCCGGGCGCGGGGCGTCGATGTGTTTTTGTGGTGAACGCTGAACAGCGCAAGGCGACGTCCATGTGGAAGGTGTCGTCGATTCTTCCCAGAGACTGGAACCGGATGTCGGATCAATGGGTGGACGATGGAGAAGTAGTCTGTAGTCGATCCCGGATTTGGGAACCGTATCCAACGAGATCATAGCGCATCCAAATGACAATTTTTTACTTTAGGTACCCATGATCGGGATGGCCGGGCTTTGTGAGCGCTTAGAGGAACTCTGATGCCGGGAGCGTCGCCGATGTCTTCGGGTGGCCTTCGCCACTAGCCGCGGAGAAAGTGAGACAATTGTTGCCGGGGTCAGTTGTGAAGAACTCCAGCACCCGGAGATAGTGCGCTCAGTCGTCACCCAGATGGTAGACGTAGAGGAACTCGATGCTCCCCGTCTCGCACAGCTTGCTGAAGGCAGGCGCTGGAGGCCTTGTACATATGGTCATCGCTGAAACCGGCGTTGACCGGCAGGCCGTAGAGGTGGTCGTCAACGTCGAACTCCCAATGGTGCACGTCGTGTCACAGGAACGCCACCTGGATGGCGAAGTGCAGGCCCTTTAAGGTCATCGACAACGGCATCTCAATCTCGCGCCAGGGCGCGGATTTGAGGTCGAGTAGGGTGACGCGCAGCCGGACAGCGTCGGGCTCAGTGGAGATGCTCATCGGTAAGGCTCTTCGCACCAGTTCCAGGGCAGTAGCTCGTAGATTTGATGGAGTTGACTTGGTGGTTGGCACGACCACGTGATCGAATGATACAGCTTACGGCAATCCCTGGGTCGGTGGAGTCATCATCTCACGCTGGTAATAGCGTACCCCTTGCCCGATTGCACAAAGTCAAAGTCGACGGTTTTACCAACACTGAGTTTTTCCAGCAGGGCCTTATCCATGACCATGAAGCCCATCGTCATGGACGGCCAATTCAAGGTGCCGACAGGCTCGTGGGCCAACGTCACCATGCCACTGCTGCCATCGACCTTGGTCACCTTACCCCTTGTGGAATGGATCGTTTGGTCAGCGGCAGGCTTGTCCATCCTGTTGTTTTCCATAGTGCCCATCGGCATGTCCTTCATGTCGTTCATCATCTTTTGCTGAGCCGTGGCCGGGGCTGCGGCAATCGCCAGGAAGGCGGCACAAAGAACGATCGTTGATTTTTTCATCAAATTCTCTCCACAAGTTGGTGAAAGGTTGCAAGCTGGGGTCTGGCACCGCCGATTGACCCGAAGATATCCATCACGCGGTATCGGCAGATGACGGAATCAGTTGATCCGCCGCCTGTCGTCCTTTGCGCCGTCGGCGCATTAGGTAGTAGGCGGCGGGTATCACGAACATCGATAACAAGGGCGCGGTGATCATGCCGCCGACCATCGGCGCGGCAATGCGCTGCATGACCTCGCTGCCGGTCCCGACGCCCCACATGATCGGCAGCAGGCCGGCCAGAATCACCGCGACGGTCATGGCTTTCGGCCGCACGCGCAGAACCGCGCCTTCCCGAATGGCGTCGAGCAAGTCCGCCTCGCTTGTCAGACCTTGTTCAATCCGCGCGGACCATGCTTGCTTCAGGTACAGGAGCATGATGACCCCGAATTCGGCGGCTACCCCCGCAAGCGCGATGAACCCGACCACGCCGGCGACGGAAAGATTGTATCCGAGGCCGTAAAGAAGCCAGATGCCGCCGACCAGCGCGAACGGCAGGGTGGCCATCAGCAGCAAGGCTTCGCCGAAGCTCTTGAAGGTCAGGTACAGCAGCACGAGGATGATCAGGAGCGTAAAGGGTACGACAACCTTGAGTTTGGCGCTCGCGCGCTCGAGAAACTCGAACTGTCCGGACCACGTAACCGAATACCCCGGCGGCAGATCGACCTGTTCGCTCACCCTTTGTTGCATTTCGCGAACTGCTGAACCGAGATCCCGCCCACGCAGGTCCACGTATACGAACCCGGCCAACCTAGCATTTTCGCTGCGAAGCATCGGGGGGCCATCGTTAATCCGGATGTCGGCGACGTCACCCAACACCAGTTGCTGGCCACGAGGCGTGACGATGGGCAGGGCACGAAGCCTGTCGAGAGAGTCGCGCGTCTCACGGGGATAACGCAGATTGATGGGATAACGCTGCAACCCTTCGACCGTCTCACCAATATTCTTTCCCCCGACGGCGGAACTGACGACGGACTGAACGTCGGCGATATTCAACCCGTAGCGGGCGGAAAGCTCCCGCTTGATGTCCACATCGACGTACCGGCCACCCGTCATACGTTCGGCGAAGGCGCTGGTCACACCGGGCAGGTTCTTGACGGTCCGTTCAATTTCGCCGGTGAGCCTGTCTATGACCTTCAGATCGCTCCCGAGAACCTTGACACCAACCGGGCTCTTGATCCCGGTCGCCAGCATATCGATGCGGTTGCGGATGGGCGGTATCCAAATGTTCGTCAGTCCCGGCACGCGCACGGTTCTGTCGAGTTCCTCGACGATCTTCTCGGGCGTCATTCCGGCGCGCCATTCATCACGGGGTTTGAATTGGATCGTCGTTTCGAACATCACCAGGGGTGCCGGGTCGGTGGCGGTGACCGCCCTGCCGGCTTTTCCGTATACGGTCGCGACTTCGGGGACAGTCTTTATCAGGCGATCCGTTTGTTGCAGCAACTCGGCGGCCTTTCCCGCAGACAGGCCAGGAAGCGCCGTCGGCATGTAGAGCAGGTCGCCTTCGTCGAGCGGCGGCATGAATTCGCTTCCGATATGCTGCAACGGCCACAAACTGGCCACGAAAAACAGCGCGGCCACAACAATAGTCGACCTGGGAAACCGCAACACGACTTCAAGCATCGGCCGATAAACCGCGATCAGTCCGCGATTGATGGGGTTTTTGTGCTCATCGGGGATGCGGCCGCGAATCAGATACCCCATCAGCACCGGGATCAACGTGACGGCCAAACCGGCGGCTGCGGCCATTGCATAGGTCTTGGTGAAGGCCAGGGGAGAGAATAGCCGCCCCTCCTGCGCTTCGAGCGCGAAAACCGGCACGAACGACAGGGTGATGATCAGCAGAGAGAAGAACAGGGCCGGGCCGACCTCTGCCGCGGCATCACCGATGACCCGCCACCTTGCCTCTCCCGCCAGTGGCTCATCCGGGTGTTTATGACGCCAGTGCTCCAGGTGCTTGTGCGCGTTTTCGATCATCACCACGGCGGCATCGACCATTGCTCCGATGGCGATGGCGATCCCGCCCAGGGACATGATATTGGCGTTCACACCCTGCCAATTCATGACCATGAAGGCGGCAAGAATACCGATAGGCAACGAGACGATCGCGACCAACGCCGACCGAAGATGAAACAGGAAGATTACGCAAACCGCCGCGACGACAAGAAATTCCTCGAACAACTTGAAGCTCAGGTTCTCGATGGCACGTTCGATCAGACCCGCGCGGTCATAGGTCGGAACGATTTCAACGCCGTCCGGTAGGCTCGATTTCAGGGTTTCCAGCTTGTCTTTGACCGCTTGGATGGTGGAAAGGGCATTCTCGCCGGATCTCATCACGATCACACCGCCCACCGCTTCGCCCAGTCCGTCCAACTCACCGATCCCGCGCCGCATTTCCGGACCGATCTGGATATGCGCGACATCGCCCAGGACCACCGAGACACCGGCATCCGTGGTCATCAGCGGTATGGTTCGGAAATCGTCCAGGGATTGAAGGTAGCCGGAAGTCCGAACCATGAACTCGGCCTCGCCCATTTCGAGAACCGAGCCCCCGGCCTCCTGATTGGCTCGACGAATGGCGTTCACGACAGTTCCGTGGGCGATCCGATAGGCGGCCAGCTTGTCGGGATCCAGAACCACCTGGTATTGGCGCACCATGCCGCCGATCGTCGCCACTTCGGCTACGCCGGGAACCGTCTTGAGCTCGAATTTCAGGAACCAGTCCTGAAGGCTTCTTAGCTGCGACAAGTCCTGCCGGCCGGACTTGTCGACCAAGGCGTACTGATAGATCCAACCGACACCCGTGGCATCGGGCCCCAGGGCCGAGTTGGCACCGGGCGGCAGGCGTGATTGAGCTTGGTTGAGGTATTCAAGAACCCGGGATCGCGCCCAATAGAGGTCGATTCCGTCCTCGAACAACACGTAGACATAGCTGTCACCGAAGAAGGAATAGCCGCGCACCACCGCAGCGCCGGGCACCGAGAGCATCGTGGTCGTGAGAGGATAGGTGACTTGGTTCTCCACAAGCTGCGGCGCCTGGCCGGGCCACGTCGTCCGGATGATCACCTGGGTGTCGGACAGGTCCGGAAGCGCGTCCAGGGGCGTGCGGGTCAATGAAATGATCCCCCAGGCGGTAAGCAGCAGGGTGGCCAGCAAGACCAAAAAACGGTTGGCGATCGACCAGTAAATTAGACGGGCGATCATTTCGACTCTCCCGCGGAGGGTCCGTTCCGGGGCGTCAGGGAAACGATCATTGGCGCATCTCCCTCCTGCAACTGGAACCTGATCTCAATCTCGTCGCCGCTCCGCACGCCGGGCATCTTGATCTGGGGGGGCAACTTGAAATCCATGGTCATCGCCGGCCATTGCAAGGCCTGGATCTCGGGATGCACCAAGGTCAGGGCATCGGCCGACACTGCCTCGACACGCGCGGTCGTTTCATAGGTCCTGGCCGCATTGGACTCCGGCGTGCTCATTGGCGGCGGGGACATGCGTGCCTCGACTCCCTTCAGGCTGGCCTCGGAATCGATAAGAAACTGGCCGGATAGGACAACCTTCTGGCCTTTTAAGAGACCGCTTATAATCTCACTCCGGCCATTCTGCTCCCTACCAACCTCTACTTCGGTGGGGCGGAACCCGTTATTGTCCTCGGCCACCATAACCAAGGTGCGTCGGCCTGTTCTGATCAGCGCTTCGGAAGGCACCAACAAAACCATTCTGCTTTGCTCATCCAGAAGACGCATCCGCACGAACATTCCGGGGACAAGAAGTTCCTCTGGATTTGCCAATTCCAAACGCGCCTTGCGCGTTCGGGTCGTGGGGTTCACCTCGGGCAGCAGGGCCTGTACCTTGCCCTCGAATATCTTCCCGGTCAGGCCGGGCGCCTGCGCCGAAACCGGACTTCCCGCGCGCAATTTCGCCGCCTGGCTTTCTGGCACTTCGGCATGCGCCCACACCGTCGAAAGGTCGTTTATCCGGGCCAGAAGCATTCCCGAATTGACCGTGCTGCCCTCGCGGGCCGTCAATTCGGTGACGACGCCGTCATGCGGTGCGACGATCGTGGTGCGCGCCTGCACCTTGCCCGTGCGTTCGACATTCTCGATCTGGCGATCATCCATGCCGGCTTGCCGCATGCGTTGCAGAGAGGCCTCGACAAGAGGTTGAAGATCGCGCCCTTGCATTCGACGGACGCTAAGGTAGTCCTCCTGTACGGCAACCCAGTCGGGTACATAAAGTTCGAACAACGGTTGACCCTTGGTGACGCGGTCCAACGTCGCGCGGACATGCAGCTTCTCGACAAACCCGGTCGCGCGGGCCTGGATGGCAGACTGACCGCGTTCGTTCCAGGCGATGGCGCCGACCGCCGAAACTTCCTGCGAGAGGACGCCGTCAACGACCTCTCCGACGCGAAGGCCGAGATTTTGCTGGATACGCGGGCTGACGGTCACGGTTCCCGGGTCCGATCCCTCGCCCCCCGAATACGCGGGGACGAGCATCATATCCATGAACGGCGACTTGGCCGGGGAATCGAACTTTTTCCCCGGCACCATGGGGTCGTGATAATAGAGAATCCGACGATCTGTCAGGGGGTCCGTATCACCGGCCTTGAGGCCGCTTTCCATGTGGCGGCGGGTCGCTCTTTCTCCTTCGGGAATTCCCCAACTGGAAGGGTCTTCTGGCGCCGCGACGGTCATCGCCTGTGCCTCCATCAAACCAACCGAAGGAGATTGGGGCGCCGCGTGCGACATGCCGAGGCGATAAAGCCCAAAGCCGGCCGCGGTGATCACGCTGATCGCGAGCAGGCTCATCGATATCTTTTTGCTGTTCATTGTCCCGGCTCCTTGTCGGATTTGGAATTGGTTGCATCGGCTGACGCATCGGGTTCAGGTATGAGAAACTCCAACCACGCCCAGATGGCTGCGGCCTGTTTTTCGATTCGCAATCTCTCCAACTGGGTGTTGATCTCCATACGCCGGGCCTCCAGCACGGTCGCCAGTGTCCCCTTGCCGCCGCGGTATGCCGCAACGGATGCGTTGGTCCTCTCGGTGGCCAGGGGAATTAACGACTGGTCGTAGTCCCGCACCCTCATCAGGTTGGAGCGCCAAGTCGCCAACATGCGCTCGACTTCCGAATGATGCTCGCGGCGCATCTCTTCCCGCTCGGCCCGTATCTCGGCGACTTTTTCGAGGCGCGCGGCGAGTTCTCGGTCCTGGCGGTTTTTTTGGTTCCACTGAAGCGGGATAGACGCGCCGACGGAGACCATGTCGCTGAAGTTGTCACCTCGCCTGCTGAACATAAGGGAGAGGCTCCAGTCGGCGTTCTTGTCTTCCCTCGCGACCTTGACCTCGGCCAGCGCGACCTGCTCCTTTGAGTTCAGGGCTTGAATTTCAGGATGCAAATCGACTTGGTGCGCTGTGTCTAGTCCGTCCCAGCCGATATTGCTCAGGGCCGGTGCGGTGCCCAGCGGCAACCTCGCGCTCTCTCCAATCCATCGTGCCAAGAGAGTGGTGGAATTGCTGACATCCGCTCGCACCTCGTGAATTCGATTGTCGATGCGGGAAATCTCCTCTTGTGCCGCGATAACGTCTTTTTGCGGGCCTCGACCGCTTCGATAAGCCGTGGAAACAGCCTCTGCTGTAAGGACGGCTTCTTCACGCTGGCGTTCGAGCAGGTTCAATATGCGCTGTTGATAAAAGCGGTCGAACCAGGCACGCGCGGTTTCGGTTCGAAGACGCGCCAATTCCATGGACCGCATTGCCGACGCCAATTCTGCCTCGCGTTCAAACCGGTCGCGTCGGGCATCCCTTTTGTCACTTCCGATGAATGTCTGCGTAAGGCCGACCGAACGCATGGTCATGAAATCGTCGGTCAGGCTGTAGCGCATTGAACCAGTGACAGGCAGATTGTCGATCGAGAACCGGAGAACAGGGTCGGGCAGACTACCCGCCGACACCGCCCTTTCGCGGGATGACCGGCCCCTGGCGTCTTTAGCGTGCAAACTGAATGAACGTTCTTCCGCCAACCGAAGGGCGTGATCAATAGTCAATTCGGCTGATGGTTCAGGCGCCTGCGCGAGAGGCTCCTTGGGGAAAACGATCGTTAACGCGGCGACGGCAACAAGAAAAATTGAAAAGCCGCGGAAGGATTGAGCGAGAAAAGTGGGGGGCCCTTTGGCTTCCCGCGGGGACTCTTCACCCTTCGGCACTGGGACAGCGGCCAGGAGTTCGTGTTTCTCCGCGACACCATGAGATGGTGGCACAAGTGTGACGAGGGCAAGCCCAGGCATTCCCGGAGCCAACCTCTTGATGACGGACATATTGTTCGATCCTTCTTGGCGGACGGCCATCGGATGCCGCCGGAAACGGTGCACGCATACGCGAGACTAGCGGCCAGGCTCAGGCCCGGTCCAAGGCACGCGCAGAGGTCATCGAAGGATCAGGTTCGTGGGGGAGGGAATAACAGACCGATTGCCCACGAACGCAGGTTCTCGGCTTTAACGAGTCGAAGCGCGATGGTCTCCTGATCGGGAAATTCGTGCGTTGATGCACCAATGATCAAGGGAACAAGACAGGTTGAAACGCAGAACTCAGGCGGGCAGGACTGTTCCGTCGCGCAACAAGAACCTTCCGCTTCTCCGTGTCGGGCCGCATCGTTCTGACAGCTGATGACGTCCACTTGGCCAACGCTGGCGCCGCCTGATGTCGATAAGCTACCCGAGTCCGCCCACGCAGCGACCACAGGTGGAAGCAACAAGGCAGATACCAGTAAAATCGCTGAGATCAGACGAGGTAAAAATCGCATCAGGGTTACAGAGCCAACAATCTGAAGCAGGGAAGGCGATAAGGTACGATATCAAATTTTTTTTGCGGCGCCATCTTTGTTTTCGCAGGGCATCATATTTTTGTGACCGTACGACAACCTCATCGCATCGGGCCGGAAAACCGACCAATCCATGGGGTCGAGCAAGAAATAGGCCGATCTCTTATGATATTCAAGGAGCCGAAGATCAAGTTCCAGAGGCCAATGACATATCCGCCATGCGGGGCTATGGTTGCCCTATTCCTGCGGTTCGAAGGGCGTCTTCGGTCACGCCTCGACCGGCACAACACGAGGCCAGAACGCCGTCAACCGCCACGGCGGGCAGCGTGCGCACGCCCAAGTCCTTGGCCCTGGCGATCACCTCGTCCTCTTTCATATTGAGGATGGAAACCTCGCAGTTTGAACAGGCCATCTGGTTGACCAGCTCAATGGTGTCCTCACACAAGCCGCATCCGGCACTGAAAACTTCGATCTTGCGTTTCTGGGGCATCGTCAAAATCTCCTTCGTTGAGTCATGAGGTTACGTATTCGTCCTTAATGTTCGCACAAGCAGGACAGCCCGCTGTTTGGCCCGATTGGCTTTTGCTTCGCATCGGCCAGGTGTTCCACAGGGACGCGGCAACGAGAACGCCAAGACCAGCCCACATGGCCGGGTCGCTGTCGAAGCCGAACTTGCCGATCAGCACGATCCCTGCGCCGACAACA
>JAVJVP010000004.1:0-189921 GCA_040221095.1 Rhodospirillales bacterium | reverse complement strand
CGCTCGGCACTCTCGCGGTTGCGCTCCTCGAGCGCCGTCATGAAACGGTTTTCCGTGTTGCGGTCGAGCGAGTTGAAGATGTCGGCCATCAGTTCGTGGCTGTCGCGCCGCGCCGTGCGCGCCAGGTTGGTCATGAATTCGGCGCGCAGGGTGCGCTCGACATGGTCGACGACGTCCTTCTGCACGGCTTCCATGCGCAGCAGGCGCATGATCACTTCCATGGCGAAGTTTTCCGGCAATAGTGCCAGAACGCGGGCGGCATGGTCGGTGCGGATGCGCGACAGGATGACGGCGACGGTCTGCGGATATTCGTTCTTCAGATAGTTGGCGAGCACCGCTTCGTTCACGTTGCCCATCTTGTCCCACATGGTGCGGCCGGCCGGGCCGCGCATTTCTTCCATGATGGCATCGACGCGTTCGCCCGACAGGGCCGCGTTGAGCAGGCGTTCGGCGGCGTCGATGGAGCCGACCAGACCGCCGGCCGACGACAGCTTGTCGGCGAATTCGACGAACAGCCGTTCGATGACCGAGGAATGGACATTGCCGAGGGACGACATGGCGGCGGAAAGTTCGCGGATTTCCTCGTCGTCCATGCGCTCGAACAGCATGGCCGCCTGATCCTGGTGCAGGGACAGCAGGAAGATCGCCGCTTTCTCGGTGCCCGATAGGGCTCGGTAGTCGTCCTTGATGCGGGCCATAGACCTGCTTCTCCTTGCCCCAGGCTCTCTTCCGCGCTGTGCGGGGAAGGGGCCGGGAGCCCTCGCTTAGGCTTCCTGGTACATCCAGGCCCGAATGATGGACAAGGCTTCTTCCGGGTGCTTCTCGACGATCTCGCCGACCTTCTTGACCGAGGACGCCTTGACGCGGCCCTCGACGCGGTCGATGTCGATGAGTTCCTCGAACTGCTCTTCTTCCATTTCGGCCGGCGCCGGCGCAGACGGCCCGCCCAGCAGGCCGGCGGCATGGGCGCTGGTATCCGCCAACAGGCGGCCGGCGGCCTCCTGTGCCGACGGAATGGATTCGAATGCCCGGCTGACCAGCGGACGCACGACCAGCAGGATCACCAGGATGCCCAGGATGCTCAGAACCAGAATTTCCGCCAAGCGCAGAAGGTCGTTCTTGCCCAGACCGAAGAACAGTTCCAGGGGCTCTTCGAACTTGACCGGCGAGGTGAATTCCATGTTCACGACCTCGACCGAGTCGCCGCGGTCGGCGTCGTATCCGATGGTCGAGCGGACGAGGGTGGCCAGCAGTTCCATCTGCTCCTTGGGGCGGGGGCTATACGTGGCATTGCCATCTTTGTCCTTGCCCTGAATGCCGTTGACCAGGACCGCGACGCTGACCCGCTTGAGGGCGCCGTCGGTCTTCACATGATTGACGACCTTTTTCGAGATTTCGAAATTGACCGTTTCCTCGGTCGAGCTTTCATCGGATTGGGCGCGCGCCCCTTCGCCGCCGCCGGGGGCGGCATCAGGCAGGTTGGTGCCCACGGTGACCGGATCGGTTTCCGATTCCTGGTTGCGGGCGGCCCGTTCCACGGTCTGGGTCGAGCGCACGACCTGGCCGTCCGGATTATAGATTTCTTCGGTGGTGGAGACGCGGTCGAAATCCATATCGGCATTGACCTCGGCCCGGACGTTTCCGAAACCGACAGTCTTTTCAAGGAGTTCTTCAATTGTGCGCGCCATGCGGGCTTCGACGCCGCGGCGCCGTTCCTCGTTCTTGGCGGCAATCGTGTTGACCGACTGGTCGTCTTCGAACCCGGGCGACAGCAATTTGCCCTTATCGTCGATGATCGTGATGCGGCCCGGCTTGAGACCCGGCACGGCGGAAGCCACCAGGTTCTGCACGGCTGAGACCTGTTCATGGTCAAGCCGCTTGTTGCTGCGCATGGCCAGCACGACCGAGGCGCTGGGTTGCTGTTCTTCGCGCGAAAACAATTGCCGGCGGGGCATGACCAGATGAACGCGGGCGCGGTGGACGATCTCCATGGACTGAATGGTGCGGCCCAGTTCGCCTTCAAGGGCGCGGCGCAGGTTCACGTTCTGGAGGAAATCCGTGGTCCCGAGGGTGTCGGTCTCGTCGAAAATCTCGAACCCGACCTTGCCGCCCACGGGCAGGCCGCGGTCGGCCATTTTCAAGCGCAGTTCCAATGCCTTATCGGCCTGAACCCAGACCGATGTGCCCTGGTCGCGGACTTCCGCGGGAAAGCCCAAGCGGCCGACTTCCGCGGCGATGGTGTTTGAATCCGTGGAATTCAACTCGCTGAACAGCAATGCCATGTTGGGTTGGCCTAGCTTGGTCAGCAGGAAGATGAAGAACCCGAGCATCAGGAACATCACCCCGCCCATCATGGCGAGGCGAACCGGTCCCAGACCGCGCATTGCTTGAGTAAGTGCTTCCACTTGCGTCCCCCGTGGTTGCAGGAGTGTAAACCGGCCGGTTTCTCCCGAACGGTCCCGAGCGTAATGCAGCGCCCCGAACGATCAGGAATTCCGTTGCTTGCAGGTTATTGGGGGGCGGTGAACAAGTGGTTAACGGTGGGCAATTTTTGCCCACCTGGGGACCGGCGGCGTCAGTTGCGCGCGACGAGGTCCGGACGACGCGCCTTGCGTTGCGCGATGTTGCGGTAGACCTGGGTCCGGGTCGTGTGCAGGCCCTTGAGGCCGTGATCGTCGATCAGGCGCTCCCAGGTGCGGTATTCGTCCTCGGACAAGGAGTAACGCCGGCAGGCGTCCTGCAGTGACAACAGTCCGCCGCGCACGGCGGACACGACCTCGGCCTTGCGCCGGGCGACCCACCGTTTGGTGCCGGGCGGCGGCAGATCTTCCAGCCGCATGGGCTGGCCAAGCGGGCTCAACGGTTCGACGTTTCCGCCTCCGGCCGAACGTCCGTTCCGAGCATCCTGATTATGGCGCTTGAGCAAGGTCATGATGGCAACTCGTGTTCCGTCTTCCCTGGCGGCTGCGTGTCCGCTTGTCCGTTTGTGAAGTCCAGTTTAGGGGGCGGATATTTAATGAAAGGCTAAAGAGCAGCGTTAATTTTTGCTGAATTCGGGATAGGCCGTTGAGTTTCAGAACAAGTGTGGGTCGCGCATGCACCCGCCGCCAAAAGCGCACGGCCAGGCGGCTCCCGTGGCGGGCGGGTCGTGGAATGAACATGGAAACGCTGTGCGGCAACCCGGCCGCGTGGCGGCAAAATGGTTAGGGCAGGGCGCGGTGGAGCCGAGAGATTTCACGTCCCAACCGGACCATTTCCGCGAACTCTTCAGGCGTGGCGCTCAGCGCATGATCCTTGACCACCTGCGATGCCTTGTTCAGCGTGAAATGCTTCTCGATGAAATGGGCGCCCCGGGCGATCGCCATCAGGGCCGCGGCTGATCCCTGATAATGGCAGCTGTATCCGAAATACGTATCTTCGCCGTACCGTTCGGGGAATCCCACGAGATCTTCCGGAAAACTCGGATAGTGGGAACGGCAGAAGATGTAGCGCAGGTTTCCCCCGGGGGGGCCGAAGGGCCAGTCTTCGCCGGTCCACATGCCGAGCGAGACAAAGGTTTCTTTTCCGGAATCAATCAAGCGCCGGACCAAGTCCGGATGGTCGATGACGGTGCGCGAGGCAACCTTGTATCTGGTAAGGCCTGCAGCTTCTGCAAGCGGCAGGGCTTCCGGTTTGATGATCGAAGCCAACAGCTCGATTTCGTGGAAATCGCACCATTTGCGCAACGCAACCGCGCGTTCCGGGGTAATGCAGTTGATCTCATCTGGTTTGTCGCGCCAGCCGAACTGGAACTTCGCGACGTCGGCACCGGCAGCCTTCGCGCGGCGGATCATCTCGTATACGAGATTGAAGTTTCCGTCATGATTGACGCCGATTTCGGCAACGAAAAGCGGATTGGTCAATGGAGTTTACCTTGTTGATGTCACAAAACGTTTTCGATGATCAGGCGAACCAGTTGGAAATCTTCCACAGTACGGATCCGGTAACTGTGGAGCATGGGCATCAGAAAATGGCCGACACGGGAGCCGCGAAAACTATCCTTTGTGATCGCTTCTCTCCAGGCGACCCGGATGGCCCGATTGTCCGCATAAAGGGCATCGCGTTCAAATCGAAGCTGCATGTGCCGATCTCGAGAAACCGGCGTAAGGCCGTTCGAGCCGTGAATGTAATGGAAGTCGGAATCTTCGTATACGCTGACGACACTGTCAGTGTTGTGAACTTGCAGCGTGTTGACCGCGTTCTTGACATGGTCGGCGGTTAACAAAGGCGCATTCGAATTGATGAAGGCGACGATGTCCGGGTTCTTGCCATGAACCGCCTCCAGGTCTTCCAGCGCGTGGTGAATGACGTGCTCCGCCTTGGCAAAATCGTCGCAAAGTTCCGGCGGGCGCCTTATCACCAGAATGTCCGGGTGACGCTTTTCACAGTATTCGATCACTTCCTGGGCATCCGTCGTGACGACGATTTGGTCGAACACTTCGCTGTTGCGCGCGACATCCACGGTGTAATCGATCAGGGGTTTGCCCTTGATTTCCCGGAGCGCCAGTCCCGGCAACCCGGGATAGCTGTACTTGGCGCCGATCAATCCCAGGGTCGTGAGTTGGACACCGTTCTGCCGCCGGCTGCTGCGATTGACGTGGGCCGCCCGGATTTCCGATTGCGCGGACAGGATCAGATTGGTGTCGCGGCTGAGCGAGGCCCCGTGTTGGCGGTAAAAGAACAAAGGCGTGCTGACGTTGGCGACCGGATAGCGCCCGACAATCCTCAGCCAGATGTCATATCCGTCCTGCGCCTTGAGGCTTTCGTCATAACCGCCGATCGATTTCAGCACCCGCTTTCGGATCATCGTGCAGGCGCCGTGGGCCGGCAGGTCTAGGACCTTGACCTCGCGTCCGATCTTTTTGCGGATATCGACATCAATGAGTTCCCCGCCTTCGCCGACGTAGAAGTAGTTGGGATACACCAGAGCGATTTCTGGGTTCTTTATGAGATAGGCCGACAGCACCAGCAGGGCATTTTCATCAAGGTAGTCATCGGCATCCAGGCGCATGATGAAATCGCCCCTTGCCTCCTGAATCGCGCGGTTGGCGCAATACTGCAGGCCTCGTGCCTCTTCGTTCTTGAAGACCCGAACCTTGTTCGGCGCGATCTGCGCGTAATGCCATGCGATCTCTTCGCTTTCGTCCATCGGGCAATCGAGGAAAATCAATATCTCCCAGTCATCCATGGTTTGACTGAAAACGCTATCGATGGCCTCTCTCATGAAGCGGCCGTAGTTGCGCGTGGGGATGTAGACACTGACTTTGGGACGATGAAACGCCTGCGTTTGCGATAGACGGTGATTCCCCGCCCCAGCGCCTGACTGCGAATGATCGTTTTTCATGTTTCGTCCCGTCGCGGCCGCCGGAGAACATTCGGGCGGCAGGCTTGTAAAGGTCGGACAAAGATCAATCGACTGAACATCAAGGGGCGCCTGGATCTGGTATGGAAAGCGGAATTGGCTTTCGGCCAAGCAGGGAGCCGAGGCCCATCGGGGCGCCGCTTGAGGCGGCCTTTCGACTGTTTGCAGAAATGAACGCATCGGGCTGGAAATGCCCTGCGTAAGATCAACCCGATTTGTCTCCGTCTTGTCGATTGCCCAAGGGGGGACAGCATTTTTGCCTTGGTTTCGATACATTTGCAAATCGCTTCCACTACGAACAGCATGGGTGGAAAGATTCCACGCCGCGTATATGTTGCGATTTATTGTTAAAGAAAGGCTAAAGAGCCGCGCTAACTTTCCCGGATTACGGGCTTGTTCCCACGGGGGGACGGTCAGGAAAAAGGCCCCGGAAACCGCGCTTTCTGCGGTGCCGGGGCCTTTATTCGTTGCCGGCGACTAGCCAACCGTTACGGGTTAGCGAAGCCGGACCAGTTCGTCGAGCATTTCATCCGCCGTGGTGATGATCTTGGTGGCGGCGGAGAAGGCCCGCTGCACGACGATCATCTTGGTGAACTCTTCCCCGATGTCGACCGTCGAGGCTTCCAACGCCGACTGGGTGATGGCGCCGGCGGGGCCTGAGTTCGCCGACCGCAGGGTCGGGTCGCCCGATGCCTGGGTCGAGTTGAACACGTTACCTGTACGCGACCCCAACTCGTTGACGTTGACGAAGGTGGCGATCGGGATCTTGAACACCGGGCGGGTTTCGCCGTTGTCGAACAGGGCCGTGATCAGGCCGTCTTCCCGCACCGTGATCCCAGCGAAGGTACCGAACTGCGAGCCGTCCTGTTCGATGAAGCCCGGGGTGAATTCATCACCGAACTGGGTCAGGCCATCGGCGATGCCGACGGTCCCGAAATCCAGGCTGATCTGGTCCGTGTTCGCCGGATCATCATCGAAGTTGGCGGCACCGTTGGAGAAACCGAGCATCTCGATTTCCTTCACCACGATATTCGACGGGAGGCCCGAGGAATCGAAGGTGATGGCGGCGGTCTTGTTGATCGCGAAGGGCGAAGCAGCCTGCAGGTCATTGCCTGAGGCATCGGTCGGGGTGCCGCCACTCGGCGTGTCAGGAAGGTTCGTAAAGCCCGCACCGAACTCGACGTTATAAGATCCGGTCGGCAACACATCGAGGACCAGGGTGTCGAACTGGCTGAAGTTGGCGCTGAGGCCCGTCAGATTGTTCGCCCGCAGCCGCACCGTGCTGGCGCCGGTGGCGAAACTCGGGTCGTTGGCTTCGATGGCCGATTGCAGGTTATCCAGGAAGGTGTCGATGTTCGCAGCGGTCGTGGAACCGGCGACCACGGTAACCGCGACATCACCGGTCAGTGCGCCGGAAGCGTTGCCATCGAATTCGTAAGTGACCCCGTTGATGGTCAGAAGTTCATCTTCCGCCGGCACGGCGTCGAACGTGAACTGGAAATGATCCTGATACAGGTTGTCGACTTGGCGTACCGTGAACGAGCTTTGCTGCTTGGTCGCAGCCGCGCCCGCAGATGTCAGAAGGCCGGACGGGTCGACCGTGATCGAACCGGTCCCATCTTCGTTAAACCGTACGGTCGAGGCGTTGAATGGCGAGACGGAAATCCGCGTGTTGGTGTATCCGCCGTGATCGGCATAGTCGGAATCCGACGCCTTCACCTTGGCGACCAATTGGGTGACGTAATTGGCCGTGGTGGTGGAGGATGACGTATTGACGATCTTCACCGCAGCCTGATCCACAACGGTGACCGTAGCGGTCGCGTTCATGGCTGCGACGGAGGCAGTGAAAGAACCGCCGGCGACTTCGATCGACTGGTCGCTGTTTTTGGCCGTAATGGTAAAGGTGCCGTCGGCGTTGGTACCGGTGGTGCCGGCGATCGTGATTCTATCGCCCACGGCCAGGGCCGCGAATGCCGAGGTGCTGGACGCCAGGATTTCGTCACCACCACTCGGGCCGGTGCCGTCGTTGAAGGTCAACGTGGTGCCGGTGCTGGCCGTCAGCGTGCCGAAGTTCTGGAATTGGTATTCGATGCTGTCGATGGTGATCGACGAGCGGTTGGCCGGAATGGCATCGAATTGCACCTGGCCGCGGCTGTCGAAGGCATTGCCGTTGGTGTCTTCCAGCGTCAGGACATCCGTGCCGGAGGGCGGATCGACCGCGAGGCCCCATTGGTTGTCGCGGCCTTCGCGCGTGTACTGGAATGAAATCGTGCGCGCGCTACCAAGCGAGTCGAAGAACTGCACGTCCGAGCGGTGCGTCTGGCCGGCGGTTGCGCTGGCCGGTAGGTTGGCGCCGACCGAGATGCCCGTGGTCGCCGTCGCCGTGCCGCCGACCCGGTTCAGGTTGACCGTGGTCAGGAAGTCCGTCGAGATGACGTTGGTGTTGGCGATCAGGATGTCCGGGTTGTTGGGGGTGATGTTGCCGTCCGCATCCACGGGGAAGGCCTGCAGGTAGAAGCCCGACGTGTTGCGCAGGAAGCCGTTGTTGTCCTGGAAGAACTGGCCCGCCCGCGTGTACAGGAATTCGTTGGAAAGTGAAGGCACCGCCGCTTCGTTGACCACGAAGAAGCCCTGGCCCGAGATGCCGAGATCGGTCTGCGACGTGGAGGATTGCAGCAGGCCCTGGATGCCGGCATCCGTTCGGGGCTTGGACTGGACACCACCGGCCGAGAAGAACGTCGACGAGGTCTGCCGGGTGACGAGGGTCTGGAAGTTGACCTGCGTACCCTTGTAACCGATCGTGTTCACGTTCGTGATGTTATCGGCGATGGCGCCCATGGCGCTGGACTGCGCGGTAAGACCCGACACGCCCGAACTAAGTGCACCAAAAAGACCCATTTTACGTCCTCCTTACAATGCCGGTGGAAGGGTTCCAAATCCGGCTGTCGTCAGTCCTAGAAATTCGTTTCATGCCTCGGGGTCGAGGCCGTCAGTACATGTCCTTAGATTGCGGCTTCCGGTTCCGGGTCCGGCACGGTTGCCGTCGGCGTCTTCTCCGGCTTCTGCACCGACAGGACGCTGTCCTGATCGACGCGCAGCGGTCCGATGAACAGGGTCGTCTTGCCGTCCACCACGCCGGCGCCCGTGACGCGGCCGAAGGTGGTGTGGAACACGTCTAGCAGTTTGCCCTGGCGGTCGAAGGTCGTGACCTGCGTCCGGTAGAGACCGTCCGGTAGCTGCTGGCCGTTGTTGGACGTGCCGTCCCATTCCACGGCGTGAATGCCCGGGTCGTTCGATCCGTCGATGGTGAACACCTGCTTGCCGCTCATGTCGGAGATGGTGATCTTGGACTGAACGGAGCCGACCGGAATGCTGTAGGTGAAACGGGCGGAGCCTTCGTCGAGAACCAGGTCCTGGCTTTCGATTTCGACGACGTTGTCCATGAAATCGACGAGGCTCGCGAGCTTGTTGGTTTCCTGCAGGGCGAGCAGCTTTTCCAGGTTTGAGTTCTGGTAAATCTGCTGTTCCACGCTGGCAAACTGCACGAGCTGCGAGGTGAACTGCGTCGCGTCCATGGGATCAAGCGGATCCTGGTGCTGCAACTGGGTCGTCAGCAGGGTCAGAAAACGGTTCAGGTCCTCTTCCAGGCCCTGGGCGCTTTGCCCCGACCGTGTGTCGGTGTTAACCGAGCCTGAAATGCCGTTGATGATGGACATTGATCCGTTTCCTATCCCTTGGCCTGTTTCGCCGGGACTATCCCTTACGCCCTGACGTCGATCCGGCCGTTGTGGAGAACGCCCATTTCGTGGGCGGCCACGGCCGTATCCATGACGTCGGATGCAAGAGTGTCATCCTCGACTTCTTCGCCGTCGGTCTTGCCGGAGGCGACATTCTGTTGCTTGCTGCCGTCGTCCTGACCCTTGAGGTTGTAGCTCAGGTCACCGGACTGCATGTCCAGGCCCGCATCCTGCAAGGCCTTCGAAAGCTGGTCGGAATCGCGGCGCAGCATTTCCAGCGTTTCCGGCTTGTCGGCGGTCACCATGGCGACCGTGCGGCCGTCGTGGGCAACTTCAAGGCGCACTTCGACGCGGCCGAGATGCTGCGGATACAGCCGGATGCTGATCTTGTCGGCCCCGGCCTTGATCGCCTTGTTGATCTGCACGGTGACCTGATCCACCACCTTGTTCTTGGCGGCGTTCTGGGGCTGCTGTTGCGGTGCCGCCTTGTGGGCCTGCTGGGCCTGATGCGCGGATTGAGTCTGGCCGGCATTGCCGTTGGCCTGGGTGGCGTTGCCGTCACCCGAAGTATTGGCGCCGTGCGTTCCCGCATTCGACGCGCCGGACGATGCCTGCACCGGACCCTTGGCGTCGGCGGTGAGCTGTGCCGCGGTCTGGGCCTGGGCCGCCGGGCCGGTCTGAGCCTGAACTTGCGCGGCCTGTCCCTGCACCGGATTCTGGTGGCTCTGGACCATGGCGGCCTGGGCGATCGGGTTCTGGATCTGGGCCTGCTGCGCGTTCTGCGCCTGTTGACCCGACTGCGCCGACTGCTGCTGGCTGCTTGCCAGGGCGGACGCCGCGCTCAGGGCCGACAGCGGCCGGCCATTGGCCATGGCCGCGTTGTCCTGAACGTTGACGTTCACCGTCAGTTTGGCATCACCACCCACGGCCTCGGCAATCTTGCCGGCCTGGGCCTGCAGAAGCGACTCGGCCTGCTTGGCGCCGTCCCCGTTGGCTTGTCCGTTGGTCTGAAGGTTCGCGATGTTGCGGATCTGCTGCGCCTGCTGGTTGGCGCGAATCAATTCATGGTTCAGGGCACGCTGGTTCTGACCGGCCTGCGGATCGGCTTTGACCGCCTCCACGACATTGTCGCCAATCGACTGGGCGATCTGCGACACCTGCTTGGCGGTGTCCTGTCCCGGAGCCTGGGTGGCGAGGGTGGTCAGAATGGCGTCGACCTGGCTGCCGGCGAGAGAGGCCTGAACCAGAGATGCGTTTTCGCCCTGGTTCTGGGCCTGCGGCTGCGTGCCGGCCTGATTGCCATTGCCTGAATCGGCGCCCGCATTGGCTGCCTGCGTGCCCGACTGGTCGTCCGAACCTTGAACCTTGTCGCCACGGTCGGCGTTTCCGTCGCGGTTGACGGCGTCCTGGCGTCGGCCGTCGGAGTTGCCGCGGTCGTTATCGGCCTGGGTGTTGCGGTCGGCGGCGCTGACGTCGGACGGGTCGGCGCGGCGGTCATCGCTATAACCGCGGCCGGCATCGTCGCTCTGGCTGACGGCGTGGTCGTCGCCGAACTGACGTTTGCGTTCCTGATAACGCGAGGTCGGGTCCGCTTCCGTCCGTTCGACGCCGCGTGAGGCGGAACGGTCGCGATAGCTTTCCTGGCGGTTGTCGGAGGGCCGGTCCATGCGGGCGACATCGCGCGCCGCGACCTGCTGGGTCTTGGACGGATCCATGATCTTGCCCTGCATGTCCATGACCAGGGCCTGGAACGTGTCGAACAGTTGCGAGTGAGTGGCGAAACGTCCCGCCTGACGCGGCGCGCCTACTCCTGCAATACCCGAACTTGTGGCCGTAATGTGATCCATCGTGCTCATTCCTTACGCTTCGTTGGCTATCGATCCAAAAATCGGGCGTTCTGCTCCGCGAAAGTCATGAGCAAGCATCGGGCCAATTGACGGGAAATCGTCAATGGGCTGAAAAACAACAATAAATTTTAAAATGAATGCCGGATGAACTGGGCAATACCGGGCTGACCCGGCAATTTTTGACCGGTAGGGGGAAAGAAGTTACCGCGCCGGCGGCCAATCCTGTGCCCGGCGGCGGGCATATATGACGTCCATGGCGCGGCCATCGATCGGGGTGGGACCCGGACGGCGATGGGTCTCCCGCATACCGCTTTTTTCCATGACCTTCAGCATGCCGGTGTTGCCCGCGAGCGTGCCCGCTGTGACCTGGGCGAGGCCCAGGTCGTCGAACAGATGGGCCATCACAGCCATCCAGGCCTGTGCCCCCAGGCCGGTGCCCCAGGCCGCGCGGTCGCCGATCAGGATGCGGATGTCGCCGGTTCCCATGCGGGGATCGACCTCCGTCGAGATGTTGCCGATATGGCAAAGCCCGCGCGTCTTGTCGCGGATCGCCCACAGGCCGTTCGGCGTACCGGCGAAACTGGCGATGAAATCACGGCAGCTTTCCAAGGTATGGGTGATGTGGCGTTGTTCGGAATAGCGCACGACCTCGGGATCGTTCAGCCAGCCCACGTAGGCATCGGTCAACAGGTCGTCCGGAAACGGCTGCAGCATCAGGCGCGCGGTCTCCAGAACCGGCGGCACATAAGGCAGGGTTCCGTCCGGGGCGGGGGGCTTGCCCCGTGCCACGGCGGCCAGGGCGCGGGCGATGCGCCCGGCGGCGGCGAAGCGCGGGGCGGCGGCGGCCCGCGCCGCCATGAAGCCCGCCGGATCGGTCAGGGCATGGGCCAGGGCGCCGCACAGGGCCGCGCGCGTGGTGACATGCGGGACCGGGCCGTTTTCCCCGCCGGCCAGCCATTGGGCTTCGCTTTCCCGGGGCAGGATGGACAGCACGGCGGCGCCCATGACGGCGGCTTCGGCCAATAGCGACGTCGACAGGCCGACCACGAGGTCGGCGGCGAACACCGCCGCATGGGCACTGCCGCCCGCGCTGACCGCCGCGATTTCGCGGTCATAGGCGGCGTACAGATTGGCGGGGGTCTTGGGGTGCAGGCGGAGCGCCACATGGGCGTCGGGCGCCATACGGGCGGCGGCGTCCAGCAGTTCTTCCAGGACGATCTCGGTGCGGCCGTCCGTGCCGCCCCGGCCTTGCAGGGTATAGTCCGGGCCGCGCTGGAACTGAGCGGGGTCAAGCCCGTCGGACAGTTCGGTGAGAAACAGGATCAAGGGGCCGTTGCCGGGAAGGCCAGGAAACACTTCGCGGCGCAGGGCGGCCCGGCCGCGCGCGGCCAGGGCGGCGCCCGCGTCACGCACCCGGTCGAACGCCGGATTGCCGGTCACGCGGATGCGTCCCGCATCGACGCCCAGCGCCATGAAGGCGGCGCGCACCGTGTCGTCGGCGACCAGCAGCCAGTCCGTCAGATGGGTCAGGGGGGCGTCGCCGCGCCCGCGAAGGCGCCGGTCCGCGCTGTTCGGCCCATCGATCAGACACACGGTCGGGATGCCGCGATCACGCGCCGCGTCGGCCAGGGTGAAGGCGGGCGTTTCCGGGTTTTCCGAGGTGCCGATGGCGACCAGCCCCGGTCCATCTTCGGCAAAAAAATGGGGGATATCGGCAGAATCGCTGAAGCCGTGCACGGCTTCTCCGCGGTCCTGGAGATAGTTCAGGGCCGCGCCTGCGGCATAGAGGGACAATTGTACGCCTTCGGCTCGCAGGGCGGCACCCAGCCCCAGAACCATGTTGGCGGCACCGGGGTCCTCCACGTAAACCAGAATTTCCACCGGGGCGGAGGACTGTGTCGCGCCAGGCATGATGTCAATCCACGGGCAGGCGCGTGCCGCCCTCGGCAGCCGACAGCAATATCCGTTCCTTGATCTTTTCGTTGATCAAGGCGGAGGCCAGGGACGACCAAGGGGCTGCTGTGCCGTCGGCGATGGCGGCGAGGTTGTCGTACATCCGATAGAGGCTGTCGCTGACGGTTGACGGCAGCACCTCCCCGGCGTCCGGGGAAACTTCGTGGGCGTTTTCCAGGCCCCTGTTGTCGGCCACGGGGAAAAATGTCGCGCTTAATCCTTCAAGCAGCACCGACAGCCGCCCACGTTCCCCCCAGATGTCCAGACCAACTTCGCGGTAATAATCGAAATCGACCGTGCCGAAAGAAGCGACCGTGCCGTCTTCCAGGGTCAGGGCAAAAGGCAGTTGAAGATCGTTCGGGACCGTGGAGTCGGGGGCCGGTACAGCGGGGCCGAGAGCCTGCACCGCCGCCACATCGCCCAGCAGCATTCGGAGAAAATCGATCATATGGCTGCAGTTGTTGGCGAGCCCCTTGCCGTAGATGCCAAACACCGCCTGTGGTGCGCCGATCCGCGTCTTCAGGCCGCCGGCCGCGAGGTCGCGAAAATTTCGGTCTGCCCGCCGCCAATAATTGACCAAAACCGGAATGCCGCGCTCGGCGCAGATTCTGGCGAGGGCTTTTCCGTCATTGTCGTTGGGGCCGCTGAGCGGTTTTTCGACGAGCACGGCCTTGAGGTCCGGCATCGCCGCGACCGCCTCTGCCCGCTGTCCGGGCGGGGTCGCCAGGACGGCGACCTCGGGGCGGACCTTTTCGATGGCGGCCGCCAGGTCCGTTTCGACGACCGGGATCCGCCATTTGTCGCGGGCAGCGATAAGGGCCTCTTCACGCAGATCGACAGTGCCTAACCAATCGAATGCCGGGTGCGCCGATAGGACAGAGGCATGGCTCGCGTATTTGAAATAGCGGGCCATCCTCAGATCCTGGTCCAGGCCGGAAGCGATCTCGCCAAAGCCAACCATAAGGGTGCGGAACGCCGTCATCGGACGGGTTTCTCCTCGCAATGGCGATTAATCTCACGCAGCGCCGGCTCGGCGGTCAGAAGGTTCAGGATTTCAGGCACACCGAAGGCATCGCCGTATTGTGGGGAAAGGCGGTCATAGATTGCCCGGATCAGGGTGAGGTCTTCCGGGTAGTCCATCTGCAGGCGCAATTCCGGGGAGGTTTCCGCCGCCGGAGCGGTCAGATGGTGGATACGGTAGATTTCCGGGTTTTCGTAAAAATACAGGGAGACATGCTCGCGAATTGCCGGGTCGGTCTGGGTTTCCGCGACAGACGCCAGATCGCCCAGCCGGAACACCTGGGCGTCGATGCCTTGGGGCCAGCTCAGGCGTTGGGTGGTGCTGACGACATCGAATTCGCCTTCGTTGAACGTGGTTACCGCCTGGTCGATGACGCGAGGATCCAGCAGGGGGGCATCACCGCAGATTTCAACGACGATGTCGCTGGCCATCATGCGGTGGGCGTTGATGACGCGGTCAAGCACGTCCTCCTCGCTGCCGCGGTAACAGGGCAGGCGGCGTTCTTCTGCCCAGGCGGCAATGGGATCGTCGGCCGGATTGACCGTCGTCGCGAGGACGATCGCGTCTAAGGTTCGGGCCTGTTCAAGACGCCGAACCAGACGCTCCAACGCCGGCTCCCCGGCCACATCCATTAGGACCTTGCCGGGCAGACGTGATGCCGACATGCGGGCCTCGATGCTGGCGACGATACGGGGCACGGTTTGCATGTTCAGGTCAGCCGGTTTCGGCAAGGGCGTTCAGGTCGCGGCGATGGGCATGTACCTTGCGGATAGCCGCGACCATTTTTTCGGCCAACGTGTCATCGACGTCATAGGCGCAAGGTTCGAAGCAGATCGCTTCATTCTCGTGCAGTCTTTCGGTGACGGGGCAGAGACCATTGTCATAACGCCGGTCGGTTAGGGTGAAAGGCCAGCCTTCACGGCCGATCGCCACGCGACGTTGGAAGAGCGGCAGGCGGTAAAGCGGCGGCACGTAGGCGAGGTAATGGGGAAACCCCTCTGCTGCCAAGGCCTTCGAGAACAGCTCGCGGCTGACGCCGATGGCCCCTTGGTCGAATTTGACGAGCCAGATGTAATAGTTATGGCGACAGCCGGCGCGGACCTTGGGCACCGTCCAGCCTTCCAGGTCGCGGGTGCCGTCGGACAGGGTCTCGGCCAGACGTTCGCGGGCGGAGACATGGCGTTCGACATCCGCCAACTGCACCAGACCGACGGCGGCGGACAGTTCTGTCATGCGGAAATTGAAACCGACCATGTTGACCGGGTCAGCGATGCCGCCGTGTTCGACAAGGTTTTCGCCATGGTTGCGAATCATTTGCATGCGACCGGCGAGATCGTCATCGTCAGTGACGCAGACTCCGCCTTCTCCGGTATGGATGTGCTTGTGGTAGTTCAGGCTGGCGATGCCGATATGGCCGATCTTTCCGGTTGCCGTGCCCTCTTCGGAACCCAGGGGTGCCTGGGCGTTGTCCTCGATCAGGTAGATGCCCCGGGCGTCGGCGAGGTCGCGCAGTTCGCGGAGCCGCGCCGGATGGCCGAACAGGTTGACGGCGACGATGGCGCGGGTTTTCGCCGTGATCTGCGCCTTGACCTTTTCCGGATCGATGCAAAATGTTTCATCCTCGATATCGGCGAATACGGGAATGCCGCCATAGATCAGGGGCGACATCGCGGTTGCCGACATGGTCCAGGGCGGCACGATGACCTCGTCGCCGGGGCTCAGGCCAATCGCGCCCATGGCGGCGAACAGGCCGGAGGTGTTGGAGTTGACGGAGACGGCATATTTCGCGCCGAAGCGGGCCGCCCAGGCGGCCTCGAATTCGCGGACTTTCGGGCCGCCCAGGAATTCCGGTCCGGGCGAGCCGAAAAATCCTGACAGGCAGCCCGAGGCGACAACGTCGCGCACGGCATCCTGTTCCGCCACGCCCATGGAAGAATAGGCGGGAGGTTCGTTGGCGATCACTGGTGTTCCGCCGAGAAGCGCAAGCTGGCTCATTATCGTTGCCTGTGTTCTTTTATTCCGCCGTCGACGCCGTTAGTTCATTGCGTAAGTCGACGGTGGATAGGTGGTCGAGTGGATTGCCGCGTTCCGCAAGCCGGACCTTCAGCGCACGGGCAAGTGCGAGGTCTTCGGGAGTATCGAGGGTCAGGGGCGTTGTTCGCAAACCGGGCCGGGATGCGGAAACGTTGATGATGGAGAAGGTTTCCGGGTTCTTGTAGATGAAGGTCGTGACGTGCTCCCGGTCTTCGGGATCGGTCGCCATTTGATCGAGCCGCGCCAGGCAATTTGCGGACAACGCCTCAACCGTAATGCCGGGTGGAAAAGTCGGGGGAAACCGGTTGGTGGTGATGTCCGGGGATGCTTCCGCGTGGCGCGCCAGGACACGGTCGATGACGGCTGGATCCATGAAGGGGCTATCGCCGGAGACGCGCACCAGGGGATCAAAGCCAAAATGCGCGGCGCAGGCCGCCGCCCGGCCCAGGACGTCCAGATGCGGGCCGCGGAAGACCTCTACACCCAAGTCACGGCAGGTGGCGTCCGTGCGGCAAAATTCGGAAATGGCGTCATCGCCCGGCAGGTCAGATGTGGCGACGATGATTGCGGCCGGCGACGACAGATAGGCCATGCGGTCGATCATTTCGCCTAAAACGGGGCGCCCGCACAAATCCGTCAGGGACTTGCCGGGCAGGCGCGAAGACCCCATTCGCGCGAAAATAACGACTCCCATTCGTGTCATGTCATCAACTCTGTCATGCGCCTTCGCAAGGCTTATGGAAGCGGGTGCCGGAGAAGCCACTCATTGCCACGGTGTTCCCAAATTTGGGGGTCGCGGTGCTTGTCGACGGCCTCCGTGAATTCGGCCTCCGTCATGCCGAGGTATTCAAGATGCTCGTCATGATAGGTTACAGGAAATTCCGAATCGTATTTACGGGCCAGCTCCAGGCCCTCTTCGCGGGACATCTGGCCGTTCTGAATCATCCGGCAGGCGTCGCGTACCGCGCGGCCGAACCCGAATTTGATGAACTGCATGTAGTAGTAGAGGTTGTCGATCTTGTCATCGAGGCTGTCGAAGTTGGTGAAAGTGCCGTCTGTGCGGCCGTTGTCTGCCAACTGGAAATCAATCTTGTCCTTGAGAAAGTCGTAGTTCTCTTTCATGGACCACCGGAAGAAATACCCGAAATACAGAGCTTTCACGCCAATCTCCTCGACCGCGCCGAGGTCCGGGTAGAGATAGGGAGCCAGGTCCTTTTCCTCGATCTCCTCGTCCATCCAGTTGTAGGGGTCGTCGCCGATCTGGTGCTCCAGGACTTCCGCGAAATCGCGCATTTTCCGATGCTCTTCCGAGAGCACCCGGCCGCCGTATTCGCTTTCACCGTGCTCGGCATAGAATACCAGGGGAATGCGGTAGTTGACGGCGGCCTGCAGGGGGACGGCGTTGATGCCGGCGTGCCAATGGATCTTCGGATCGCCCCGTTCAATGAAGAAGCGGCGGGCGAGGCGGCGGCAGACCTTCTGGTTGGAACGTATCATCAGGTGGTCGTAACCGAGGCGGATCATTTCTTCCCGGTTATGGACGGCAATATCGTTGGGCATCATCGGCGAATAGGTGACGAGCAGCGGATTGAGGCCGAACTCGAATTTCAGTTTCCAGGCGATGGCGCTTGAATCCTTGCCCCCGGACCAGGGCACGATGCAGTCATAGGCGCCGTCCTTGGCGCGGTAACGGTCGACGTATTCCTCGAACTCGCGGCGCCGGGCGGCCCAGTCGATGCCTTCTTTGGCTTTGGCTGTGTGGCACGCGTTGCAGACGCCGTCCTCGTCGAAAACGATGCGCGGTCGGGTGTCCGGCATGAGACAGGTCTTGCAGTACGTTACCATCGGAAGCTCTTTTGTAAGGGAATACCGCCTATAATCTGACCGGAATACCTTTCTGTTTCATAAATTTTTTGGCGCTGGCGATGCTGGTTTCCGTAAAGTGATAGATGTTCTGGGTGCAGACGGCGGACAGGCCGCCATGTTCGATTCCCTCGACGAAATGCTTCCAGTTCCCGGCCCCGGCCAGGCCCAGGACCGGCACGGTGACCGCCGCTGAGACCTGTCGGCAGAGATCCAGATCGTATCCCTGCAAGGAGCCATCGCGTTCGACGGAGGTTACCAGGACTTCCCCCGCCCCAAGCTCCTCGCCCTCCCTGGCCCAATCGGCCGGGGTTTTCCCGGTGGGAGACGTCGCGAAATGGGAATAGACCTCGTATCCGTCTTCGGACTTGCGCGCGTCGACGGACAGGACGACACATTGCGACCCGTAGGCCTCGGCGATCTGGGTGATCAGCTGCGGGCGGACCAGGGCACCGGAATTGACGACAACCTTATCGCCGCCCACGGCCATCATCTGCCGGGCATCGTCGAGGGTCCGGATACCGCCGCCGACGCTGAGCGGCACGAAACATTCCTTGGCGAACTGGCTGACGACCTCATAGAAGGCCGACTTGTCGGTGGTGGGGTTTCGGGTCACGTCAAGGATGACAATCTCGTCCACGGACCAGCTGTCCACGAAATTGTGCGTGTACCGGTAATCCGGTTCGAACAGCTTGGTCCTGAACAAGGTGCCGTCATTGAAGGTCAGAACAGTGATGAGGCGGTTGCGCAACACGGGCTTATGCTTTTTCCAGGAAGTTGCGAAGCAGGGCCAGGCCGTATTGTTGGCTCTTTTCCGGATGGAACTGGGTACCGAACACGTTGCCTTTCTGGACGGCGGCGACAAACCTGCCGCCGTAATCGCAGGTCCCGGCGACCGTATCGGCGGGCGGCGAGTCGAGCCTGAATTCATGGACGAAATAGAACAGGGCCTCGTCGGGAATTCCGTCGAACAGGACACAGTCGCCGTGCTGCCGGACATCGTTCCAGCCCACATGCGGAAGCCGCAGCGTATCGTCGTCGGGGGTCAGGCGCGTCACGGGGGCGTCGATCCAGCCAAGCCCTTCGGTGCGGGTGAATTCGCTGCCTTCGGTTCCCAGAAGCTGGAACCCGAGACAGATCCCCAAAATCGGGATGCGCTTCCCGATCACCAGACGGTTCAGTACATCGACAAGGCCGCGGGCATTCAGATTGGCCATGCCTTCCGGATAGGCGCCGACGCCCGGCAGGATCAGTTTCTCGCATTTTTCCAGGTCATCGGGATCGGCGGTGATCGTGCCGGTAAACCCGACCTTGGCGATGGCCCCCGCGACAGAGGTCAGATTCCCGAGCCCGTAATCGATGATGCCGATCATGAATCCCCCTGGGCCTCCTGCGGCACGCGGTAGGTGGGATCGAACAGCTTCGGTTCCCGCTCGGCCAGGGCCTCGATCTCGGCGACGCCGAACAGGGGGTTTTGCGGATAAAGGGTGTCAAAAATCTTGGAAATCCGGTGGTAATCGTGAACCGTGTCGAGCAGGCATTTCAAATGGCTGCGATCCGGTTTGCGGTGGATTTCGATTTTTGGAAACCGCTCCGGTAGCCGTTCAAAGAAGGGGATCATCGTTTCCCGTTCGTACATGTCGCGGGTCTCCCGCTCCAAGGTGCGCAACGCGTCCGTCTTCAGGACATGCGTCTCGACCCCTTCCGGAAAGCCGGAAGTGCCGGGATAACAGGCCCAGGCGGCATCGGCACTGATCGCGGCCTGTAGCAGACCGTCCGCGAGTTCGGGATCGGTCACGGGACAATCCCCCCACATCCGCACCAGGATGTCCGCCCCCGTCAGGTCCGCCGCCATCAGGAATCTGGATACCAGATCGTCGTCCGGCCCTCGGACAATCTTGATTCTCGGATACTCCGCCGCCGCCTCGGCGATGGGGTCGTGGGCCTCGCCCTCGGGGATGGCGAGGACGAAATCGTCAAGACCCTTGATGCGCAGGGCCCGGTCGAAAAGATGATGGATGACCGGCCGGCCGCATAGCGGCAGCAGGGCCTTCCGTGCGAGGCGGATCGAAGTAAGACGCGCCTGAATGACGCCAACGGCCCTAGTCATCGGTTCCTCGCAGCGTTCCGATCCGAACGGAAATGTCAGCCCAGATCATGTTGATGATCCAGGAAGATACGGGCGGAGATGAAGCTGAACAAGAATTTGGAGAAACTGTTGGTGGTCATGTCTTGATCGAGGAAACGGGCGAACTTGTCGCGGTCGACCAGATCGAAGATAGGGCCGTCGTCCAGAAGGCGTTCCCGTGTCGCGGGATCGTGCCGGTCGACCAATGAATTGATGGAGGCGTTGAATCCCCGTTTCCGTTTGTCCATGCGCACGGCGTCGGGAACGAGTCCTTCCCCGGACCGGCGCAGCAGAAGCTTCGCGAAGCCGTCGCCGATGAGATATTCCGAGGGGACGCTGTAAAGGAATTCGGCGAGGTGCCGGTCCAGGTAGGGAGACCTGTTCTCCACGGAATAACGCATCGAATTGCCGTCGTCCTCGTGGAGGATGACGGGCACGACCTCGGCGAACAGCTCATTCATCATCCGGTTGCGGAGCAGCTCGGACGTGAACTCGGTTTCGGCAAAGTCCTCGTGGAAGTCGACGGCGAGAAGGCTTTCGAACACATCCTGGTCCAACAGGATGTGTTCCCGGCAATCCGGAGACTTCACGAAGGTCATGGGATCTTGGAGAAGGGGGTTTTGAACGTATTGTCCGAAACTGCCGTTCCAGTCCGACAACAGGGCGTCGAAATCGACCGTCGGGTCGATCTGGGCGCGTTTCCACATCTGGGCGAGCCACATGGAATAGTGATCATAGTATCCGGTATACAACTCGTCGGCGGCGGTCCCTGAAATCGACACCTTGTACCCGGCTTCATGGATGGCCTCGGACAGGAATGAATGAACGTAGTAGCTGATGGTCGCGACTGGAGAGTCGTGATAGGCGACCAGGTCGTCCATGCGCGCGAAGAAACCTTCGGTCGAGGTATGGATGGCGGTATGGCGGCAACCCAAGGCTTCGACCATCAGGTCGATGTTACGGCTTTCGTCATAGCGTTCGTCCTGGTCGATGATCGAGAAGCAGTGGATGTCATGGTCCAACTGTTTCGTCGCGATGGCGGCCAAGGTGCAGGAATCGACCCCGCCGGAAAGGCAGAAGGCGAGCGGGACATCGGCCCGCAGGCGCAGGCGGACGGAGTCGAACAGTCTGGCCCGAGCACCTTCCACGGCCTGTTCCGCCGACATGGGGCGGGGGATGTGACGCAACTGCCAATAAAACTCAGGGACCTTCAGGGCGGCGGAATCGAGCGTCAGGTAGGTCGAGGGCGGTAGTTCGAACACGCCGTCGAAGAAGGTGTCGCCTTGGCTGTAGAGGGACCGAAAGCCATTGGTCAAATAGCGCAGGACCTGGGATTGGTTGACCGCAGGACGGCGCCCGGCCAGGGCGGTCAGGGTCTTGACCTCAGAGGCGAAATACAACATCCCGTCCTGCGGCCAAAGATACAGGGGTTTCTCGCCGAAACGGTCGCGGCACAGTGTCAGGGTCCCGGCCCGGCGGTCGATCAACGCGAAGGCCCACATGCCTTCCAGCTTGTCCAGGCAGGCGGGGCCCCACCGCCGCCATGCGGCAAGCAGCACTTCCGTGTCGGAGGAGGTTTGAAAACGCTCACCCAGGGCTTCCAGTTCGGATTTCAGCTCCAGGTAATTGTAGATCTCCCCGTTGTAGGAAATCGCGAAATCGCCCTGTTCGAACGGCTGATTGGCGCGGGGGTCCAGGTCGATGATCGAAAGGCGGGTGTGGAAGAGGGACGCGCGGGCTTTCCCCAGGGGCAGGTCGATGGCGCCCTGCGCGTCGGGTCCTCGACGCGCCATGGAGCGCAGCGCCGCTGCCGCGTGTTCGGGCGATGGCACCCTGTTTCCGATGGTTCCCGCGATACCGCACATTTCGTCGACTGCCGGATTACGAAGGGGAGGAAATGAGAGGCGGGCGGGTCAAGCGAGTGTCTCCGTATGGCGGCGGAACTTTTCGGCGCAGATGCCCTTGAGGATCCCGGGCATAAAAGAGTATGGCCGCCCATGGTGCTGCAACGGTGTGATGATCCGCATGCGGCCCGCGGAGAACGTTGCGACCGCGGCGTCGCTGATGTCGATGAAGGCCTCGGTGCTGGCGTGGCGCAATTGGTGCAGTTCCATGCCGTGATGTAGGTGGATGGGTTTTTGTTCCAGAATGGCGCCGGTATTCAATTCCGGTTCAACATACTGAACTGTCGTGACCAATCCTTCGAAGTTTCCGTGATAGACCGCCCAAAGCGCCGTGTCGAGGCCCCGGTATTCCTGCGGTGCCCCGCAATGCAGTGTGACAAGACGCGGCCCGAGAACGGTGAGGATCGGGCCGGATAGCTTGCGCGTGCCGAACACGATCGCCGCCTCGACCTTCAGGTCAGCCAGCTTTTCCGCCGCCGAAGGTACGGACAGGGACGGAAATTCGGCTGACGGCGCAAGGTCGCCGAACGCGGGTTCGGATCCGGAGAACCAGGTGTTGCGTTCGAAGGCGTCGCGTTCGTCATCGATCGGATGCGACGTGTCGAAGGGGGCCGCCGGAATATCCGTTTCCACCAGGACGCCTGCGACCTTATGCCGTTCGGCCATGGCCGCGACGAAGCGGGCATGATGAGGCGATTGCGTTGTCAGAATGGCGATGCGCATGGAGCTACCGCAATTTGTTGCAGGTCCTGGGTGAACGTGTAATCCCTAATGAGATGGGGATCATGTATCGTCGCACGCTAGCTTTAATTCATTAAGGGGCGGTTGACGCGCATCCTCGACCCGGGCACGGATAAGCGGCGCGCCCGGGCGCCGCCTGGTTTCATCGATACGGATCCGCAATATGGCCAAGCTGACGGAGAACGATTTTATCGAGGTTCTGGAGGCGCTGCTTCCCGAAGATGATGAGGTTGTCGCGATCTACTCCGGACTTTGGACCTTTGCCGGGGGGTTCGGTTGGCCGCCGGACCAGATGGGGGAACGCCTCCTGCGCCTGATCGAGGACTTCCTTGGTCCCGACCGAACCTTCGTGCTGCCGGCATACAGCTTTCTTGATTTTGCCCGGTTCCGGCGGTTCGACCTGGTCCGGACGATGACGGAAACCGGCGCCTTGCCGGACGCTGCCTTGGCTTGTTCCGCGGCCAGGGACCGGGGCTGGATGCGCAGCCGGTCGGCCATGAACAGCTATTTGGTTCGGGGCCCGCGGTCCGCCGACTTGCTCGCCCGGCCCTGCACGACAGCCTGGGGAGCGGATGGCGTCCTGGGGTGGCTGTGCGACGTCGATGCCCGGGTCTGCGTTCTCGGCGTGCCCTGGGTTTCCTGCAGCATGATGCACCACGCCGAGGAACTTCAGATGGTGCCCTATCGGTACTTCAAACGGTTCGCCGGAACACTGTACGAGGATGACCGGGAAGTGGGCCCATGCGTCGAGGTCATGTATTCGCGCTCTCTCCATGCCGTGCCGGAATGGGACATCACAGGGTTCGGCGCGGAACTGCGCGCCCAAGGGGCCGTCGCGGTCAGCGATAACCGGCGCATTCCCATGGAGTCCGGTTCGGCGCGGGAGGTGCACCGCGTCAACAGCGACCTGTTTGCCGCCGATCCCTACTGCTACATCACCAACAAGGACGTTCTTGAAAGCTGGATCGCCAACGGCAAGGAGGCCGAGGTCGCCGGGCTCAAGCCCGAGGAACGCTGGCCGCAGCCCGCCGCCGATTGACCGGGGGCCTTATGACAGGTTGGCCCGGACCTTCTTGAAGCGGACGTTGTGGTGCCCTTCGGCGTCGACCACGACGAACCGCACCGGCACCTTGTACTTCGCCAGGCGTTCGTTGCATTGCTGGCGCAGGCGTTCCGACAGTTCGAACGGATCTTCCGGTTCGAACAGCGAGACCTTGGCCTGGACAACCTGGCCCATGATCGGGTGGGGGCGGGCTTCTACCGTTGCGTTGCGGATGTTGGACAGGGACATCAGCACGTTCTCGACCTCGATAGGGTAGACTTTCTTGCCGCCGGTGTTGATGACCTCGGTCTTGCGGCCCAGGAACCGCATGTAGCCGTCCTTGATTTCAACCTCATCGCCGGTGCACATCCAGCCTTCCGCGTCGAACGGGTCGGGTGCATTCAGGTAGCCCACCATGTTGGCTTCGGACCGGATCCACAGAATGCCGTCGACCACCTTGGTTTCGAAGCCGCTGCCGCCGACCTTGAGCCAAAGGGAGCCGTTGTCGCGGGATTCGGAACGCAGAACGCCCAGTTCCGACAACCCGTAGGTCTGTTTCAGTTTGGCGTTGGGGAAGATCTCCGAGACCTGTTGCAGGGTTGCCTCGGGCATCAGTTCGGTGCCGTAGGTAATCAGCTCGACTGATGACAGGTCATGGGCCGCGTAGATGCGGCTGGCGATCAGGAAGTTGAGGAACGTTGGCGTCGTCGGCAGCAGGGTGGCGCGGGCGGTTTCGATCGCCCTGGCCACGACAGCAGGGTCCCTGACCCCGCCAAGGCAAACTCCGGCCCCGCCGTAGGCAAAGGTCGACAGGAAGGTGTTGAAACCTCCGAAGTGATCCATCAGCAGGAACAAGACCGTCCGCCATCCCTTGCGCGGGGTGATGAACTTGCGCGACACCTGGGTCACGTCCTGAAGGATGCCCTTGGGCTTGCCGGTGGACCCGGAGGTAAAAACAACCAGCCCCGGGTGCCCGCGTTCACGGAATTTGGCGATCAGGTCCGGTGTTTGCGGCGCGGGGCGGCGTTCACAGGTTGCCTGGTCGTCGGCGCTGAATCGGTAGAGTACAGCCGCGCCCGCCATGTCCAGAAGTCCGCCGAGTTCCGCATCGACATCGCCGGTCAGGGGCACGATGATGGCGCGGCGCCGGATGGCGGCGAGCATCATGGCGCTGGTTTCGGGGCTGAAGTCGCCGTACAGGGCGGCGACGGCCCCCGCATTGATGCCATCGTCGGCGAGGCGCTCGTCCCAGGCCTCTATGCGGCGCCAAAAATCGGCATAGGTCATTTCCATGCCGTTCCAGAACAAAGCAGGAGCATCTCCGCCGTCTTGAATGCGCGACAGGATGATCTCGTGGGCCGGGATGTCCCTGCTGTCTGCGGTCATGTGAATGCGATGCCGTGTTCTTCCAGGACGATCCTGATGAGCGGGTAGTTGAGAATTTCGACCGTCTGCTCCTCGGTAAAGGAGATGTCGAATTCAGCCTCCAGGGCCAAAACCAGATTGAGATGGCGCAGGGAATCCCACTGTTCCACCGTATCGACGGAGGTGTCTTCGCCGATTATCGCCGCATCGATCTTGAGGATGTCCGCGATCACGCCCTTGAGCCGTGTTTCATTGCCGGTCATTTGTCGTTCCTTACTGCCCGTCCCCGCCGCCGGTTCCGTCGGTGAGGTGAATCCAATCCGGGATGTCCACGCCCTGGCCGCCCAGGTCCAGGGACCACGAGGTGCCTTCGCCTTGCCCGGGCAATTTCGCGAATCCCCGCTTGGCGTAGAAGTCCGCGACCTGTCCATTCTTCTTGGTCGGAAGATAGCTGCCGACAATTTCCCGATAACCGTTCATCGCGGCATCTTTGGCGATGCGCGCGATCAAGGCGTCCTCGGCGCCGCGCCCCAGCGCACGGCAAGACATCAGGAAGGTGTCAATCTCCAGGCGCACTCCATTCTCTTGCGGCCTGGTTATGGCGACACCGATCAGGCCAATGTCAGAGACCTTATCACGAAGTTTCAGGTAATAGACGCCCATGTCCGGCGCCGCGAGGAAGCGTTCGATATCGCCTTCCGTATAGCGGCGCGTGGTCAGGTTGAATTGGTTGGTTTTCTGGGTCAACTGCGCGACGCGTCCGATCTCGCGAGGGCCCGGCACGCCGATCGTGGCGACGATTTCCAGGCTGCGGAGGTAGTCCTCCAGAGATTCCGCGGAGCTTACCATCTGCTTGCGGGTGCGCTCGGCGGCCATCATCTCGCTGCGCTTGGCATCCTCTGCCGACAGGGTCGGTGTGTCGAAGAAGGCGCGGTCCGTGAGAAGGGTGCGGAATCCCGAAGGGTCTCCCGACACATGCAGGACGGCGACGTCCGGAACGGCCTGACGGATGAAATCGCATTCGAAGGCGTTATCATCTGCGAACACAAGCGCGTCGATGCCGATGTTCAATTCCTCGGCGATGCGCCGCAGGTTTGTCGCCTTATCGTCCCAATTGATCTGCGTGGCGACGAAATGCTCCTCGCGCAGAAGCATGTCCGGGTGTTCGCGCAGCACTTCGAGAACGTCCGGTTCATTGTTTTTCGAACAGATCGCCAGCATGACGCCGCGCCGACGCAGGTTCAGGGCTTCGCGCTGAAACGCTTGGTAGGCGGCGCTGACCTTGATGCCGTCAAGGCCGTCCTCGCCGACAATCCCCCCCCATAACGTCCCGTCGCAATCAAGCACCAAACATTTGCGGACCTGCCCGAACAGCACCCGCAACAACGCCCCGTAATGATCGCCGAGGGGGGCGAGAATTTCCGCCGAAAGCGGGGCCCGGGCGGCGTTCCAATGACGGTCGTTAACGGCATGCCGGTATCCATGGGCGGCGAACAGGCTGAAGTAATCGACCCAATAGACATCGGTGATCTGCTTTGCCGCGGCGATCAACGCCTGATTCAGGCGGATCAGGGCATGGGTCTGATAGCAGGTGTCCTGCGCATCAAGGATGCCCATGGCGGGTGCGGCCGGAAGCGGGAAGTTGTTGATCAGGATCGGGGCGTTGCTTTGACGCCGGATGGCGGAGAGCAGCATCACCGTGTCCTGGCACAGGCGGTCTATTTCCGCGGCGACGTCCTGCGCGGTCAGTTCAGGAAATGCCGTTGCCAGAGGGGGGGAAAGGGTTTCCAGCCAATTGGCGATAATGATCGCATCGGGATTGTGCCGGTAAAGTCCGGCGTCGGGATTATGGACCTCGGCGGCGGAGGCATCGAAGTCGGCGACATAGGTTTCCGGGCGTCTCCCGGACAACAGGACCTGGGCCTCGATTGCCGGCAAAACCGGCTCGATTGTGAAATTCCGCAAAACCGCCAGGCGATAGGGCGGGAACCGGTCCTCGGGCGCGGCTTCCTTGGCGTTCGCCAGGGCCGAATAAGCGACATATCCGGGTTCCCGACGCGCGCGGTCGAGGGCGGCCTCTAACGGCGACGGCGGCTTTGCGGCGACGTCGTCCGGCATCATGCGTGCTCCAGCAGCGCGCAATAATTGACGGTCACCAGTTCCTCTTCCCATTTTTCCTCGGGAATGTTCTCGGCCGCGAGAGCCAGATCGTGGCGGATGCGGAACCCGGACTCGGTCATCAATTGCCGGATCTCGGCGGCGGAATGGAAATGATAGACATGGTCCAGCGCGGGGCAGTTTGCGCAGGTCGACATGTAGACGGTGCCGCCTGGGGCCAAAAGTTCTTTGGTCCGGTCCATGAAGGCCCGGGCATCGTTCACGTGTTCAAGAACCTCGCCCATGATGATGAAGTCGAAATTTCGCGTGCCGATGTCGGTGGTCAGGTAGTCGCCGTGCACGATTTCCAGCCGGCCGAGGTCGGCCTGGAAGGTTCGAAGGGTTTCCTTCGCGATACGGATTGAGGTTTCGCTGATGTCGACGGCGGTGCCATGGATGTTCGGATAGCGCGACAGCATGGTCGAGGAGAACAGGCCGTGGCCGAGGCCGATTTCCAGGTAGCGGCCGGTATCGGCGGCGGGAAGGTGCTTCAGGAAAAAATCGAACAACGCATAATGGTTCGGCCAGAACATGTAGGAAACCAAAAGGCCGATCATGTAATAACGCATGACGCTCAGGTCATTGTAGACATGGGTCTGGGCCAGGCAGGAATTGTCGATCCGGTACTTCCCCGATTTCTTGAAACGGATCTGCTCCGACAGGAAATCCATGCACATTTTGTTGTATGCGCGGGCGGCCTCTGCCCGGGCGGTGTCGTCGGTCATGAAGCTGTGGTTGAGAATGCGGCTCAGGCCTTCTGCGAAGGCCCAGTATTCTGGCCCGCGGGTCGCCAGGAAGCCTTCAATTCGCTTCTTCTGAAGCGGGTTTTCCTTGGCGATCAGATCGATAATCCGTGTCAGTTCGGGGCAATCGTCTCTGCTTTGCGGCGCCTTGCCGGCGGCCATGGATGTCATGTCTGAACCCTAAAATTTCTGCACAGGCCGAATTGAGGCTGCGGCTGTCATGCCATGATGGATGGGATGTGGCCTGAAATCATTACGCCCGACTGTGCGTTGCGACGATACCTTCACGGTCTGATTCTAACGAAATGTTCACTTTTCTCCCATCCGATATCTCGCGGCAATTAAACCAAATGTTAGTTGCTAAAGTCTTACCCTGCAGGATACTAGCAAGCACCCGTGAGAACCGGAAGGAGCGACGCCCAGATGATCGACAAGCAGAAAGCGATTGCACTTATTCAGGACAGCCTGGACAGCCTGAACCGCTCCGGCACGATCAAAAACGCCATCGCCGTTGATGGCGAGACGGTCCTGATGGGAAGCGGCGCCGATGGCGGCCTTGATTCTCTCGGTTTCGTCACCTTCATCATGGATCTGGAAGATCGTCTGATGACGGCAGTCGGGGCCGATTGCGCGATCGTTCTGACCGACATCCAGGGTTTTGACATCAACAGCCCGACATTAACGGCGGGCATTCTTGCCGACCATGTCGCGGGGCTTGCCGCAGGCGCCTGATCTTCATGGCGTGACGGGGTGGTGAGTAGGCTGGGAACCCAAATGGCTGACGCAGAGCAAAGCAAGAAGGTGGTGGTTGTCACCGGCGCCAGCCGGGGGCTCGGCCGCGCGTTGGCCGAGCATTATTTGGCGCAGGGCTATGCGGTTGCCGGCTGCAGCCGCGGGGAAGCGACGATCTCCGATTCCGCCTACCATCACACGGCCGTCGACATCCGTAACGAAGCCGAGGTGCAGGCCTGGGCGCGGGTGCTGCGCCGCGAATTTGGCGGTGTCGACGTCCTGATCGCCAATGCCGGCCTGGCCCGCTCGGCTCTGTACCTGTCGCTGACCCCGGGAGACGTCTTTGACGACTTCCTGCGGGTCAATTTCGCCGGCGTGTTCTATAGCCTGCGGGAGATCAGCAAGCTGATGCTGCGCCGACAGAATGCACGGATATTGACGATTTCTTCGACCATGGTGCCCCTGCATCAGGAAGGCACGGCCTGCTATTCCGCGACCAAGGCCGGGGTCCAGGAAATGACCAAGGTCTTGGCCAAGGAATTGGCGCCACAGGGCATCACCTGCAACGTCATCGCGCCGGCGATGATGGACACGGAGGCGTCGCAGGAACTGGCCAAGGATAACGATTGGAAGGAGCGGATGCTACGGCTACAGACCATCCCCCGGGTGATCGCCATGGAGGAAGTCTGCCACGTCGCGGACTTTTTCGTTTCGCCTCAAAGCGCTGCGATTACCGGCCAGGTCATCTATATCGGGCTGGCTGATTGAACCCCATGGGGCCTGATCGAGAATGCCAGGTCGGCGATTTCCGGGTGGCAACGGTGAAAACCGGCCGTTGGAAGGAAAACGCCTATGTCGTTCAGCATGTGCCGAGCGGCGAGGCCGTCCTGGTCGATCCCGGCGACGATGCGGAACGCATTATGGGCGTCATTACGGCCTTTGATGCATCGCCCCGCGTGATCCTGCTGACTCATGCCCATTTCGACCACATCGGCGCCCTGGATGTCCTGTGCCGTGAATACGGCCTGCCGTTCCACATGCACAGCCGTGACCAGCCCCTGCTGCGCCGTGCATCGCTCTATGCCATGAGCTTCGAGCGCCGGATCATCACCGTGCCCGACGCGCATGTGCCGCTGGAAGGGGCGGAACTTGATTGGGAAGGCGCGCCGATCGACTACGTCCATACACCGGGCCATACGGACGGCGGCGTGTGTTACCATTGGGACGGCTTATGCTTTACCGGGGACACGTTGATGAAACGCTTGATCGGCCGCACGGATTTGCCGGGGTCGAGCGGCGTGGGTTTGTCTGAATCGATCTCCCAATTACTCGAAACCCTGGCTCCGGAAACGTTGATGTTCCCCGGACACGGCGGCACCTGGACCGTGGCGGAGGCCCGGGAATGGTGGGCGGCGAACAAGGCCGACCCGCCGGAATACTTGATGGAAGGGTTCGGGCCATGACGCGCGACCGGGATTACGGCGTCGGCGTCGTCGGTGTCGGCAAGTATTTGCCGGACCGTATTCTGAGCAACGCGGACTTGGAACGCAGCACGGGGATGCCGGCCGCCGAGATCGAGGAAAAAACCGGTATCCGTGAACGGCGCCTGGTCCGCGACGACGAAACCGCATCGGAAATGTCCGCCGCCGCTGCCCGCGACGCCCTGGCCATGGCCGGAATCGCCCCCGAAGAACTGGGCCTGATCATCACCTGCACCTTCACCGGGGACTACGTCTACCCCGCCGTTTCGTGCCGGATTCAGGACCTTATCGGGGCGCGTAACGCAGGCGCTTTCGACATCATGGCCAACTGCACGGGGTTTCAGGTCGGTCTCGGCGTCGCCTCGGACCGGCTTCTCGCCGATCCATCCGTCGGGCCCGCGCTGGTCATCGGCACCGCCGTGCAGTCCCGTTTCATCAACCATGCGGATGCGGCCTCAGCCATCTATTTCGGTGACGGCGTGGGCGCGGCCGTGCTGGACCGGGTGGACCCGGGTTACGGGATCATCGCCAACGACGTGTCGGCCAACGGCCGCGCCTTCGATGCTGTCCGCCTGCGCGGTGGCGGATCGTCGCACCCCATGCGTCCGGACAATGTGGATCAGGGGCTGCAATACTATGAAATCCAGGGCCTGGAGGTTTGGAAACAGGTCGTTCAAAATCAGCCGGCATCGATCCGCCGCGCCTTGGAGAAACTGGACAAGACCGTCGACGATGTGGATTTCTTTGTGTTCCACCAAGCCAACCTGCGCCTGATCGAATTCCTGATGGGGAAAATCCGCCAGCCCATGGAGAAGACGGTGATCAACGTGGACCTGTACGGCAACACGGCGGATGCGTCGCAGGCGATCGCCTTGTGCGACGCGGTGACGCAAGGCCGGCTGAAGAAGGACGATCTCGTGGTCCTATCCGGGGTCGGCGCCGGGTTTATTTTCGGAACAACCGTGATGCGGTGGCAAGGATGACCTATCGCCGGGAAGACGCCAGCCCGATCCAACTGAGCCTTCGGGATCTGGTTCCCGGATATGCGGCGGAACTGCGTCATACGGTCACCCAGGAAGATGTCGATACCTTCGCGGCGCTGACCGGTGATTTCAATCCCATCCATCTGGACCCGGAATTCGCCCGCGCCACCTCGTTCGGCAAACCGATCGTGCACGGCATGCTGACCTCGGCCTTCATCTCGACCATGGTCGGGATGTTGTTGCCGGGCAAGGGGGCGCTGTGGATGTCGCAGACCCTCAATTTCGCGCGCCCGGCCTTTGTCGGGGATACGATCATCGTGCGTTCGGAAGTCACGCAGGTTTCGCAGGCGACGCGGACGCTCGTTGCCAAGGTGACGATCACCAATCAGAACGGTGCCGTCATCGTGACCGGCGACTCGACGGTCCGTCTCCTGGGTGAAGCCGAGGGTGAAGCGGCGCCATCGAAACCGGCGGCCGGGAAACCGGCCATCGCGGCAACGCCCCAATCTGCGGCTGGAGACAAAACGGCGGGGTCCGTCGTTCTGGTGACCGGGGGCGGCCGGGGGATTGGGGCGGCAACAGCCCTGGCCTTGGCGGCGGACGGTCATGCGGTGGCCGTTAACTTCCTGCGGGACGCCGACGCCGCCGGTGCCGTGGCGAACCGGATCACGGCGCTGGGTGGCCGGGCCGTGGCCGTTGGGGCGGATGTTTCCAACAGGACGGCGGTCGATGCCCTGTTCGCGGAGATCGAGGCGACGTTGGGTGCCGTGACCGGCATCGTCCATTGTGCGGCGCCGGAACCGGTGCCGCAGCCGTTCGGCGACGCCGGGTGGGATGATTTCGAGGAACAGTTCCGGGTCCAGGTCGGGGGCGCCCACCATTGCGCCAAACGGGCCATTCCCGGCATGAGTGCCTCAGGGCAGGGCGGATCGCTGGTGTTCCTGGGGTCGATCTACGGCGACAGCGCGCCACCGCCGCAACAATCGGCCTATGTGGCGGCGAAGGCCGGGCTGGCCGGGCTGACCCGCTCGTTGGCGTCGGAATTCGGCCCCAAGGGCGTGCGCGTGAACCTGGTGGCGCCGGGCATGACCAACACGCAGATGATCGCCAACCTGCCGGACAAGGCCAAGATGTTGGCAAGGATGAACACGCCTTTGCGCCGCCTGGCGGAGCCAGAGGACATCGCCAGGGTTATTGCCTTCCTGATCGGGGATGGCGGGCGGCACATTACCGGCGAGACGATCCATGTATCGGGCGGTGTCACCATGGGGTGATTGCGCCCCCGGGCCCGTCCTGGGCCGATCACGTTCTTTGAATTCTATTTGAATACTAGCGTCCGAGGGCTTCAGGCGGAGTCCGCGTCCAGGATCAGGCCGGCCTTCTTGAAGGCCGAGACGCATTCGTCGAACGCGAAGATCGGCAAATCGAACCAGTCGGCGATTTCCAGCAGATCCTGTTCGCCGTCGACCGACGGCATCAGCGCGTAATAGGCCTCGCCGATGATGGTCGCGTTGCCGCCGACACCGGCGCCGTGCTGATAAGGGAAGACACCGTACCGGGACAGGAAGGGGGTTGCGGTGTAGGTGCCCTTGTAGCGGCGTGCGCGGTCCACGGCCATGCAGGCGGCCCAGCCGATTTCCAAGGTGCCGAACAGATTGTCGGGCGAGACGAGATCGAGATTGTCGGCGGAAGAATGATATTCGGGATATCCCCCTTCCGTGCTCGACCCGGCGCGGGTGATGTTGGCGATTGGCAAATCGACGCCGATCGAGTTGAAATGCATGGGGTCGGAGCCGCCGAAAATATTGAATTTCCGGGAGTTGATTTCCTGACCGCATAACTGCATGGCATGGTGGGCGGCCCGGTCGAAGACCGAATTGTCGCGCTTTGTGCGGTCAATGCGGACCGGCCGGTCATCGCCGCAAATGCCGAACTGGTATCCGCCGATGGTTTTGGCCAGGCGATCCGGATACTTGTCGATATAGGTGATCGGTCCGATTGTTTCCGGCCAGATCACCAGCCGGTACGAATAGTACCTGTCCGGCACCTGGGCCAGCAGCCGGAACAACTCGGCCGCGACGACACAGCCGCTGAGGTTGTCGTTGGCGCCCCTGGGGTGGCAGAGATAGCTGGAAATCAGAATTTCGGTCTCGACCTCGCCGGGCAGGTAGTATTCGCCCATGCGAAGGAAACCTTCGTTGTGTTCGGTATCGATCTTGACCTTGTATTTCCCCGGCTTCAGGCGCTGCAGCATGTTGTCCGGCATGCACAGGCCCCAGGCTTTGCGAAAGTAGGCCTGACGCAGGGGGACGGCATCCGGCAGGTAGGGCATGGTCACCACATGCTCAAGGAGCTCGTCCCTGTCGACCTCGCCTTCGAACGGCTGCGAATAGATCCAAACGCTATAGGGTTCCTTGGCGAAATCCAGAATCCGATTGCCGTCCGGGTCTTCGACCCAGGCCTCATTGACCTTGAATTCCGGGGGGATGGTCCAATCGAGGACTTCAGCGCCCGTCGGGAATTCGACAATCTCGAGCGGCAGATATTTTTGCATGATTTCAAGGGACTGAAGAAATCCCGGGCCGCAGAGAGAACGATAGACCGGAAACAGCTCCTCCATCTGCGCCCACATGGACGCCCGGTTTTCCGGGCCGGGGGGAACAAGCCCGGAAAACGTCTGCCGCCAATCCTTTGATCCGCGCATGCTCGCCTCTACCTCATTAAGATCAAACGCTTCCTCGTGCAGGACCTGACGCGGTGCGAGGATCGCATTGAAATAGGCGTTCCGGTTTAATATCGCGTTAATCCTAAACGCCGTAAATTCTCGACCATGTCAGAGGGCCGGGCACGACATCGGGACGGGCCCCAATATTCGATAGGAAGCAGCATGAGCGACGATAAGACTTACCTCGACTATACGTCGGATGCCCAAGGAATGGCGCTTTACCTGCAAAACCAGGAAAAGTTCGTGGAAGAGCCGCGGGAGTCCGACAAGGTTCTCCTGTCCCTGATCGGAAAGGCCCTGGTCGAAATGGGTCCGGCTGCGGAGGGCGCCCGGCTGCTCGACGCAGGCTGTTCGACCAGCAGTTTTCTCGGCCATGTGAAGACCGCTTTCCCGGGGCTCAGCCTTTCAGGCATTGACATCGCCCCCAGCGTGATCGAAAGCAACCGTAAGAATCCCAGGCTGGCGGGCATTGAGTTTTCCGAAGTCGACATGACGGCCATGCACTTCGAAGAGCCCTTCGACATCATCGTCTGCAACCGTTCAATGATGTTTTTCGATACGCCGGTATTCCACACCGTGGTCAAGAACATCGCCAAGGCGCTGCGTCCGGGCGGGCGCTGGATCATGTTGGACTATATGAATCCCTTCGAACAGGAACTGACCATCGACGACGTGTCGGTCTGGTATCCGGAGGGCAACAGGCTGCATATGCGCAGTTACAAGACCTTCCGCGGCAGCCTTCTGGAGGCCGGGTTCAAGGAACCCGCCTTCATGCCTTTCGAAATTCCCATCGACATGCCGGAGCATCCGGATCCGTCGCAGATCTATACGCGGACGGTCACGACGACGGAAGGCAAGCGCCTGCAGTTCCGGGGGGCGATCTATCAGCCCTGGTGCTTCCTGGTGGCTGACATTCCTGCATAGGGCAGGGGGTGGGCGGAAAGAAGGCGAAAATTACTCCGCCTTGCTGATTGCTTCCTGTTCCGCGGTGCTCGTGGCCTCGTCGATTTCCTGCATGCGCTGCTCGAACCGGGCCACCGTATCCGACTCGTGCCGGATCAATTTTTGGGCTGCTTTCAGGGTGCGGTACTGACTGCCTGCTTCCATTTGTGCCAGGATCTCATCGGAGATCGACTGCGCGCTGGGCGCGGCCGTGATGTATTGCTCCAGTAGATCCCGGCATTCAGCCAGATACTGTTCCGACTGAAGGGGGAAAATATATGCGCATTGCAGCGCGTAGTAGACCCGCGACGCCGGCGTCAGATTTTCTGTTCCGGAAATAATATCCTGTTCGCGGAGGATCGAGGCTTCGTTGTGAACCAACAGCTTTGCGTTTGCGCCGACGTTTTCGATGACTGTTCCATTGATGATCATCTTATCGCCGGACTTGAAATCTAGTTTCAGGGGCATCTGTTGACATCGCCTCCGGACCGGGCCACTCGCTTGAACGATTAATGAAGAAGTTCCCGGGCCTAGTTAACTTGAATTTCGCCTTGCACAGTATAGTCGCTGTCAACTTACGCCATCCAGCCATCATGTGGTTTGACGGCGCGGAGATGCATCGCCGCGATGACGGCGACGTGCTGAAATCCGGATAATATTGAGGTTTTTTCGGGTCTGGAGGCCATCGCGCCGCGTTGGGGCCGATGGTGCGTTTAGCGGCGGCGACAGACTGTGGTGCTGGTCGGAATTGCTGGAAACGGGACAGAATCGGCCCGCCGATTCGCCTCCCGGCGGGAAGGGTGTGGCCTCTCCACGGGGCTGTTTCCGGCGGCGATGGGGGGTGAATCTCGGCGCCTGGGAGAACCAGATTTTTTATTCTGGGTGGTTTTTGCTTTGACAGATGGGGAGGCATCCGCGTATGGTGCGATCCACGTGGAGGACCTAGAAAGGGTCTGAAACGGGGCTCAAGAAAGAGTCTTTGTAAATCTACGGGGCCAGTCCCCTGCTTCAGAATGGAGTGAAAAATGTCTGACGTTACCCTTTCATCCGCCGTGCGCGGATCACTACTTTCCCTTCAAAGCACCACGGATCTGATTGACCGGACAAACAGCCGTTTGTCTTCCGGTCTTCGCGTTGCCAGCCCGATCGACGATCCGGTGGCCTTCTTCTCCGCGAAAACCCTGAATGACCGTGCGTTCGACTTTTCCGAACGTAAGGACGGCATTGACCAGGGCGTTTCGACGGTGACGGCGGCGCTGGACGGCGTTGAAAGCATCGACAGCCTGGTCCGTCAGCTTAAAGGTATTGCCAACTCCCTGAAATCGGCGACCGGTTCCCAATTCACCGACCTGGTTACCCAGTTCAACGATATTCGTGGCCAGATCGGTGATCTGGCGGGCGACGCTGAATATCAGGGGGTCAACTTGGTTGACGGCACGTCGCAGACGCTGACCGTGAACTTCGCCAACAACACATCGTCCATCCTGACGATTAACTCCACGAACCTGCGTGAATCGGGTCTTGGCATTGATGCGGCGGAATTCCGCACCGACACCAAGCTGTCGTTCTCGGCGACGACGGGAACGGGCATTACGGTCGTCGAAAGCGCCGCGGCCGCCGTGACCTCGTTCTCCGGGGCTGGCGGCACGTTCAACGTTACCTTCAATGGTACGGGCGAACGGGTGTTCACGACCACGGGCGGCAACAGCCTGACCCTGTCGTTCGGTACGGCCACCTTCACCATCCGGGCGGCAACGTCGGGCGACGTGACGATCACCAAGGGGGCCGTCATTACCCTGCAGGTGGTTTCGACCTTCCAGGCCTCCGACTATGGCTCGGGCTCTGCGACCGGCGTGTCGGTCAACTTGGACAACACCTCGTTGCTGGCGGTTTATGGTGGCACGCAGACTCTGCTGATCACCGGTGCGGCCGCGTCCAACGCGATCAGCCTTACGGATGCATCGGGCGCCTTCCAGGGTGAACTCGACTTCGTCGGCGAAGGTCTTCCGGACGATCTTGATACCATCATCACGGGCCTTGACACCGCGTTGACGACCCTGCGTTCGGAATCCCAGAAACTGGGTTCCAACGTGGCGTTGCTCCAGACTCGTCTGGACTTCACGGAAGCCTACATCAACACCCTTGAAGAAGGTGCCGGCAAATTGACGCTGGCTGATCTCAACGGTGAAGGTGCCAACCTGCTGGCTCTGCAGACCAGACAGCAGCTGGGTATTTCCGCCTTGGCCTTCGCCGGTCAGTCGGAACAGGGTATTCTGGCGTTGTTCAACTAAGTTAAGCCTCCTTCCGGTCCACTGGCATCGCCGGTGGTTCGATTGGAAACGAATGCGGACCGCCGCCACCTTCGGGTGGCGGCGGTTTCGTTTGTCTGGGGGCAGGCTGGATTCGGTGCAAATTGAAGCGCAGATACGGGGATTTGCTGTTTGTATGCGAAGCAACCACAGACCTGATAAATCGCCGCAATCGATATTGTGTAAATGAAGTTTTTGTTAACTATTAGCGGTTAGCTTAATATCAGGTCCGTTCGCAGAATGCGCACGTGAATCTTTTTTGATTGGTGGATATGTAGAACACGCCACCGCTCCAGAAAGGCGCATACAATGACGGATGTAACTTTATCGGCCGCAGTGCGGAATACGCTGCTGTCGCTGCAGAGCACCACAGATCTCATCAATCGTACGAATAACCGGCTGTCGTCGGGGCTTCGTGTTGCCAGCCCGATCGACGATCCGGTGGCCTACTTCTCCGCGAAAACCTTGAATGACCGCGCATTCGATTTTAACGAACGCAAAGACGGCATTGATCAAGGGATTTCGACGGTGACGGCGGCGTTGGACGGTGTCGAAAGCATCGATACCCTGGTCCGCCAGCTGAAAGGGATTTCGAATTCGCTGAGATCGGCGACGGGCACCCAGTTCACGGACCTTGTGACGCAGTTCAACGGTATTCGGGCGCAAATCGGTGATTTAGCCAACGACGCCAACTATCAGGGCGTCAATCTGGTCGATAACACGGCACAATCGTTGACCGTGAACTTCGCCAACAACACCTCAAGCACCCTGACCATCAATGCCACGAATTTGCGGCAGTCCGGACTTGGCATTGACGTCATGGAAATCCGGACCGATACCAAGTTGTCCTTCTCGGCGACGACGGGAACGGGCGTTACGGTCGTCGAAAGCGCTGCGGCTGGCGTGACCTCGTTCTCCGGGGCCGGCGGCACGTTCAATGTTACCTTCAACGGTACGGGCGAACGGGTGTTCACGACCACGGGCGGCAACAGCCTGACCCTGTCGTTCGGTACGGCCACCTTCACCATCCGGGCGTCCACGGCGGCGGACATCACCATCACCCAAGGGGCGGTGATTACCTTGCAGATGGTCTCGTCCTTCCAGGCGACGGACTACGGCACGGGATCGGCGACCGGGGTGTCGGTCAATTTGGATAACACTTCTTTGTTGGCGGTCTTTGGCGGCACGCAGTCCCTCCTGACCACGGGTGCGACAAGCCAGGCCATATCGCTGACCATTACTTCCGGGACTTTTGAGGAAACCGATTTTATCGGCGAAGGTCTGATCGATGATATTGAAACCATCATCACAGGTTTGGACAACTCCTTGGCGATCTTGCGTTCGGAATCCCAGAAACTGGGTTCCAACGTGGCGTTGCTGCAAACCCGACTCGACTTCACCGAAAGCTATATCGACACCCTGCAACAGGGGGCAGGCAAGCTGACGTTGGCCGACCTGAACCAGGAAGGCGCGAACCTGTTGGCTCTGCAGACCAGACAGCAGCTTGGTATTTCCGCTCTGTCCTTCGCCGGTCAGTCGGAACAGGGAATCCTGGCCCTCTTCAACTAGGACAAGTGACGCATCCGTTTAGGATAGGGGAGAGCAATTTTATATTGTTCTTCCCTATCGGCGGATATGCCAATCTCTGATTAATGTTCGATGTCCCGATGCCTCTCGGATGTGCCCGGTACTGGCGCCTGCGAAGCGATTTCCCGGAGTTTGAAGAATGACCTTCGAACAATTAGTGGCCGAGGGGAATCAGTGCATTGAAAATCAACAGCCGCGCCAAGCAATCCCATATTTCATGCAGGTTCTTCAAGCCGACCCCAAGCATGTTGCGGCACTCGCCGGCCTTGCCAAAGCAACCCTGCAACTGAACGACATCGACAATGCCTGGCAGATGCTGCAGATGGCCCTCGCCCTGGCCCCGGACGATCCAGATGTTCTGAATGCGGCCGGATATGCCAGATTGGCGTTCGGTGACTCGGAAGGTGCCGTCGAGAAGTTCGAGGCGGCCCTGGCCCATCGACAGGACGACCCCGGAATTTTATTGAATCTAGCCTCCGCCCTTTGTGGGACCGGCGACAATGATCGCGCTGGGGACATCTATCAGCGCCTGGAATCCGAGGGGCGTGCCGACGCAACGTCCCGATACAACCATTCGCTTCTGCTGCTGCTGCAAGGCCGCCTGACGGAGGCCTGGCCCGGGTTCGAACTGCGCGGGCAGGCGACGAACACGGGATTGAGGCAGCGGAAGCTACCCGGTCAACCCTGGGACGGCGCCGCCCAGCCAAAGGACAGCCTATTGATCCATGCTGAACAAGGGCTGGGAGACAACATTCAATTTATCCGGTATGTGGCGCTCATCTCGGATCGGGTCGGCCGCGTTGTGGTCGAGGCGCCGAAGGCCCTTTTTGACCTGTTCGCCAGCGTCGCCGGCATTGATGAATTGATTCCGCAAGGCGACGAAATCCCCTTTTGCGAATGGCATGCCTCGGTCATGAGCCTGCCGGCTTTGTGCGCCACCAGCGAAGATAGGATTCCCGCCGAAGTGCCTTATCTGTCGGTTGAGACGGCGGCCGTTGAGCGCTGGCATCAAAAAATCGGACAAGGGGATGGGCGTCTTCACGTCGGTCTGGTTTGGGCTGGAAATCCCGGCCATCGGCGGGACCGGGAACGCTCCATATCGCTGCGCAGTTTGATGCCCGCGCTAGAGGCACAACAGGGTCTCGCCTTTCATGCGTTTCAGATCGGTGAGCCCTTGGAGCAAATCCGCGATACCGCCGGCGCAACCGAGATCAATGTTTTGTTTCCCAAACCCCAACCCTTTACCGAAGTCGCGGCGGCTTTGTCGGCGGTGGATTTGTTGATTTCTGTCGATACGGCTTTGGCCCATCTTGCCGGCGCTCTTGGACTGCCGGTGTGGACGCTGATCTCTCGCATCCCCGATTGGCGCTGGTTGCTGGACCGTCCGGATACGCCTTGGTACCCGAGCATGCGGCTGTTTCGTCAGCCGGTTCCGGGTGATTGGGACTCTGTCGCCAAAAGTGTCGGAGAAGCCTTGGCAAACGACCTGCCGCGCCGCGGCTAGGGGGTTTCCAAACGTTCGAGCGGTATAAACTCTCCCTTATTCAAGGCCGTGATGTGCTCGATCGCGCGCTCTCTGCAAATTTCGATCAGGCCGATGAATTCTTCCTTGAAGATTTCATGGGTCTTTTGCGTCAGCTCTTTTCCCGAAACCCGGTTGGTGTAAAAATCTCCGACGATCAACGACATGTTGAAACTGCCGCGCATCATCAGTGACGAAAACTTCGCGTATCTGTCATCCGCTGGCGGATGGTAAAAAAGCGAGTTCAGGCGAATGGGCGGTTCCGTATCCATATAATCGACCCAGCCGTCGGTAATATCGCGGACCTTGTCGCAAATATCGTTTACCGCGCCGATCAGGCGATCAAAGCGCCACGCGTCATCGAAATCGTCCTTGGTAAACCTTGGGAATCCTTCAATGATCTCATTGACGATTGCGGCTTTATCCTCGGTCAATTCATCGAGGTTGACCGTTCGCGGCAATTTCGGCGGTACGTCGTTAAGCAGGGCGCCATTACTGCAATTATAATATTTGATTCGCCGCGGTCCTGATTTGACCAGCCGCTGGATGGAATCCAATGCCCAGAATAGACCTTGGGTCGTCTTTGCCTTGCCGCCGAAATTGGCGGGAACTTCGATGTTAAACGGTGATTGGGCAATGATCGCGCCTTCGGTGTAATGGTAGGAAACAGCCGCATGGTGCTTATCCGTGCCCCGTTGTCCCATGTCGACGCCGAACAGATAAATTTCCTGAAACCCCATTTCCTGAACGAAGCCGAGGCCGGCGTTCACCACTGTGGGATCCAGGTTATGGATGAAATTCCGTACATCGTCTGAAAACACTGGATAAGGGCAGAGAGCAACGCGGTGGTAGAAGACGCGCTCCTTGAACATCGTCGCCGCTTCGATATCGACGGTTGACGCCGCAACCAGGCAAATGTCTGAAATGTCATATTCATTTGCCACAAATTCCAGCACCGTGGCGACCTGAAGGTTTTCCATCTCGATCTGGAAATCGGGCTTGATGCCGGCAGCCATCAAAGGGCCGAGGGCGGAGCCGCAGGAGATGACGATCCCCTTGTCGGCGTTCCGTCTTAAATGTTCAATCGAAGCGTCCAAAGACGGGCCGCAGCCGACGACAAAGGCGGGGCAGGAGCGGGTGACGGGCGTGTCCGGGCGGAAGTAGAACCGCGACGTCCCGTCGGCGAGGTTGGTCTTTGCATTTCTCAACATCAACTGTTCATCATAGAAAAAGCCCAGGCCGGCCAACAGCAGCGATGCCTCTTTGTTGAAGACCTTCGTGAACTCGTCAAACATGCTGGAATTGAAGTGCTGGTAGATGTAGGCGCCGTCAACCGTGGTAACCGATGAGCCGCGAATTCGGTTGCGGAGACCATCAATCAGGGCGGGGACATCGTCGGAAATGAAAAAGAAGGCGTCACCATTCCGCTCCTGCATGGTCATTAAAAGCTTCTCCCAGTCGTATATATCCAAAGACTGGTAAAGGCCCTCAAGGCTGGAATCCATCAGGATCAGGTTTCGGCATTGTGTCCGTTCCAGCAATTCGTCCAGGTGGGGGGCCAGGCCGATTCCCTGCACAAGCAGGAAGAAGGCCGGCTCCGTCTGTCGCTGGACTCTGAATTCAACGCCTAATTCATCCCGTGATCGGTCCAGGAACCGCTGCATCGTGAATTGACCGTATGTGTCCAGGGAACTGGCCTGGACCCGTGGCAGCGCCAGGCGGTGGGGTGATTTCCAATAGGTTTTGAGTTGGTTTTCCGTAAACCCCTGAATGTTGCCGTCGTAGAACGACTGCCCCATAAATTCCAGATCCGGTGTTCCGTCCTCGTTGAAAACGAGGTTCGCCAATGGACGATGCGATTCGATCATGCTCGCTGTCGTCGGGTAGAGACGCCGGAAGGCGGCAAGGTTACGCTCGCGAAGCGCCTTCCGTTCCTGTTCGCTGGGTGGACGGTTTTCGATTTTAACGGTCATTGGCGTATCTCCCGATTCTTGGGTTCGGGCTCAAAAGAAAGGGCAACGGAGCCGTTTAATCTATAGCCAGGTCAACATTAAATCTCGATTAACCGACCGGGGGATAGGATAGATGCAAGCACGGAATATCCAAATAGCGCAGCTTCCTTCGCGTGGGAATTATTGAGAAGGCCAAGGAACCATGTCCACACTATATGCCCATATCGGTTCAGAGAAATGCGGTTCGAGCCTGATCGAACATTCCTTCTTGAACTTTCGTGCTCTGGTTGAAGCGTTGGAAAAAGTGGGTGTTGTCACCACGCCGCAATTGCACGTCGCGTTGCGGAAAGTCGTGGTCGGGACGCAATGGGACGACGGCATCCACGGTCGAATTCGCTCACAGTTGTTGACCCCACACCGAATGACGGGAAAAGACGTGTTCATGACAGAGGAGCTGATGCTCGGCTTGATGCATGAACCAGGCAAGCCTAATCCGATGGAACGGAGGATTGACTTCGCCCAAAAGATGTTTCGGGGGTTTGAAAAGGTGCACATCATCCTGGTCGTCCGCCGCCAGGATAAATTCATTGAGTCCCATTACAATCAACAAGTCAAACGGGGCGAAACCCGGGATTTCGGCGAGGTTCTGGACGAGCTGTCCCTCGAAAATTATTGCTGGGACGTGATCGCGGACGCCTGGAGTGAAGGGTTCAGCAATGGAAGCATCAGTGTCTTCCCCTTCGAGGCGTCCATTTGGGCCGCTACCGGTGGGCCGAAGAATATGCTGTCCGCGATCAGTCAGCTGATGGGGGTTAATGTCAATTTCGATACCAAGGAAATCCCGATCGTTAACCCAAGCCTTCGCCCGGACATGTTGGTGGCGCAGCGTGTGATCAACGAGGAATTCGATCTCAAGACGGCAGCCCGGATCGCGGATATTCTGTCTCAAAAAGTGTTAAAGGTTCCCGGCGCCGCCCAGGGGCTGTTTACGCCGGAGGCACGCCAACAGGTGCTAGACCACTATGCGGAATCGAACAAACGGTTGTTCGAAAAATACATCCCGCAGTGTTCCGTGGATGAATATTTATCCGTCACTGAGGAAGAGAAGTAGTTTTCATGTCCCCGGCTTCTTGGGAATAAATTTCATCTAATTTCGTGGTTGGCCGGCTGCGATCTTGGGGGCGCATCCGATGATCGGCAGGGCCGTCATGATTGGGCGCGCATTACCATTATAAATCATTGAATAATAATGATTATTTATTCCATTCTCCTGCGCCGTCCCGCTTTCATCAGGGGCTGATAACAGGAATATTAGGTGGCGTGTTGGGGCAAAAATTGATATAAAGTATAGTTGGAAAAGCAGTCACCTGAATTTTTTGAAAGTTTCCTTTGAATGGCTGAATTCTCCTCACGTGGAGTCGGGAATTTTGCAGCGACATTCGCGCAGCGGTCGCTCGCGGGGCAGCGTATCGGTTTTGAACTGCGTTTTAACCAGTTGCAGAACACGTTGATCAACCGCTTCAACAAGCAGGTTGATGAGATCAACGAGACGCCGCTCGGAACGCAACGCAAGATTGGCAATCTTCAGAAAAAATCCCAGGAACTGGTGGCCGCGCTTCCGGTCCTGCAGGAATACCGGGGCGGCAACACGAACAACAAAGGGCAGCTTGAAGCCCTGTTCGAGGAAGTATCCGTGCTGTTCAGCACCTTTAACCAGGATGCGACGGTCGATGCCGATGAAGTGGCCGCCTTTGAAGCGCAACGGGATGTCGTCGTTAACCGGCTGAACAACATTTATATTTTTTCCCATCCAGACATCAACGACACGAATACCATCCAGCGCTTGAAGGAAAACCTGGATACCCTGCGCGGATTGGAAGTCACCGCCGGCCCGCTCTCCGGCAACCAGGCGGCCTCAGACGCCCTGACGAAATTCCAGACCGAGGTTAGTATCGGGATCACGGTGACGCAAAATACGATCTCGACCACCTTGGACATGGAGCAGCGGATCGAGGCTAAATTCTCCGCTGCGGATGCCGATTTGATCGGATTGACGACCGAGGAACAGGCGCGCCGTGATTCGGAAATCGAGGGATTGCGGGTGAATTTAGGCTACTTGCTGCAGGCGATTTCGATCAGTTTTGAAATGAACGCTGCTTTTGCAGAATCGCTGCAGACCCGTCTCACCGACCCCCGGCCGCAGCCGGGATCGGTGCTCAATCTTTTCACTTGATACTTGATAGCGCCTGCCGCGCAGGCCCGCTCAAACAGTTGCCCTCGTCTTAGAGCGCCGGGACTTCCCGCCCGAGTATCTGCAGGTAGGCACGCTCAACGGAGCGGACATGTGGTTCCGGGTTGAACAACAGGGCTTGGCGCATTTCGTTGCGAAGGTTCTTCCGGGTCTCAGACAGGGCGTCAATGTCGCTCAGGGTATCAACCGTCAATTTGATCAAATCTTCTTGTGTGTCAGCGATCCAGCCTGGGCGGGCCGCGGTGTAAACCACGCTTGCTCCCAACCGATCAAAAGGCCTTTGTCCCTTTAGCGAGAGAACGGGAACCCCCATCCATAGTGAATCCGCGATGACGATGGGACTTGCCCGGCGGCCGACATCGACGAATACATCTATGCTGTTCCAATAGTCGGGGTCCACGATCATCTGGTCCGCGTACTTTTGGTTGGAAGACATGTGAATGCGGTCGGCAAGGCCGAACGCATTGAATTGGAATTTGATGCGGTTGAAGGCTTCCTGGTCGACGGCCGGGGCAGCACCCACGATAATTCTCGCCTGTGGAATTTTATTGAGAATTTCGGCGAGTATTTCAGCCTCACCCCGCATGATCGCACCTGCGTCGCAGGATACGCCGATGGTGGGTGCGCCGTTCTTCTTGAGGGGGAGGTCGCCGACGGCAGGCAAGGTTTTCCGAGGCTGATATGACAACAGACCGAAGTCTAACTTGTGAATTTTCTGGTCATCACGTAATTCCACCCTGGTCGCTTCGTCGGTGATATCGTCCGTCAGGATGTAGTCGATGCCAGGCATGCCTAGGCCCATTCCCGTACCCCAGGCGCCGACCTGAACCTTGGCCGGGTGCATTTGCAAAACCGTCGCGCGGTTGTTCACGTCATCGACGCAAAGGTCGACGAGAATGTCGATTTGGTCGCCGGCGATGACCACGGCCAGAAGTTCGTCATCCAGATTGCCCACATAGCGCAGGTTATCCGCGCTTGCCCGAAGCCGCTGAGTCGTCGAATCGCCGCCATGGGATTGTTGGTAGACGGTCACGTGGAATCGCTGACGGTCGTGCAACTGTAACAGGGGTTCGACCATGCGAGCCTGGTCGCTGAACATGAATCTATTCGAGATGTAGCCCAAGCGGATCTTCTCTTCGTCAGATCCGGTCCCGGTGTCCTCGTCCATAACGGCTTCTGGTGGCAGGTCGGGTGTCGTTTCAAGCCGGCGTTGGAGATCCTTGTGCAACTCTTCAATTATCTTGGTGTGTCCCGGCGGCAGCGCCGAGGTCCGCGCGAAAACCGCGGCGGCCAGTTCGATGGAGTCTCTGTCCAGGTCCAAAGCAGCTTTGTGCTGCAAGGGGGCCTCTTCGAATTCACCGAGCCGATAGCAAAGGTTACCGAGTTTGAAACGGGTGCTTACGTCGTTAGGCTGAAGTTCGACGGCCCTCGACAAGTGTTGCAAGGCTTCGGTATATCGACCCAGTTCGCAAAGCGCGTCACCGTAATCACGAAGGCATTCTGCGTTGTTTGGGTTAATTTTGAGTTCGCGGTCGAAATGCCGAATGCTCTCGGAAAATCTACGGGCAGTATACGGCGACAAACCCCGCAGATAATTAGCAGATGGGCTTGCCGCCTTCAGCGACATGAAGTAGTTCGAGAACCGAACTGGCAAAAGTCCTTCGATGGTCGGATGCGGCATCAAAGTCATCGACAATTTTGCGTAGAACAGGCCTTCGTTGAGCCGCCCGAGCTGCGTATAGAGATTAGCCAGTGCTTCCGCGTACTCAAAGCAGTCCGGATCCAGGCCGGCAGCCTTTTCGAACAGCTCAAGTGCACGGCCTTGTTCGTTCATTTCCAGGGCAACCAGGCCGAGAAAATAAAAGCTTTCTGGTCGCGTTTCATCGATCGCGATTAAGCGGTCGATGCCGGCTAGAACGTTTTCAGAATCGTCTTTGCCGAGCAGATCAAGAACTTCACGAGCAATGTCATCGTATTTCATCAGGGCGGCCTGATCAGGTCCTGTCATTCCACCTAACCTCTAATCGACTGCTATCCACGGATGCGATTACCGGATGCGGTTCGGTAAAAAGATGAGGGCACTTGTTCGCTAGACATCCAGATCAACCGGCTTCGATCCAGGCTGAGGGGCGTTAGCGGACGGTCCATCGGGCGCTTGGGCATCGCCCGGCTTGTCGGCCGGGGCCGGTTCAACCGCTTTTTCCGCATTTTCCGGAACCTGGGCGAGCCCGGCAGCGATGTTCCGGTTGATGTCGATAAGGACGGCGAGGGCTTCCGGTGTCGGATTGGCCAAGGCGCCGACGGTATGTTTGTCGACAAATTTACACAAAGTCAGCATGTTGATGCGCAGGTCGTTGGGGACTTCGGAATGTTCCAGGGTCAGTTCGGATTGAAAGATCGTCCACAAACGCCAGTTTAGGCGAAGCGCGGCCTTGCGCGCGTCCTTGACGATCTTCGGATCCTGAGTGTCATCGGTAATGGCGATTGCCATTCTCTTCGCCGCTTCGAGGAGGGCCCAAGCTTCAGTCTGGGCTGGATTCCCAACGACGGGGCGACGCTCGTATTTTTTTACCTGATTTTCGTACGGAGGCATTTTTTGAATGCGTTCCCAAGTTAATGACACCGCAACTTAGCACGTGATCTTCGACAAATTAAGTTGTCATAAGGTTAATGCGGCAATACGACCTTAGCATCCGCAAAGCCTTACAGCATCAGGAACTTCGGAGATGTGATGGACGTCAATGCCTAGATGAAGTTGGTCAGGCTGAGTTGGCGGACCCGGGCGAAGGTCTGATAAGAGGCCTCAAGGGTCCGTTGGGTATCCAGCAACCTGGTGATGGACTCCAGCGGGTCGATGTTTTCGATCGACGCGATGCTGCCGTCAAAAGAGGAGATGATGGTCTCGTTTGTTTTTCTCACGTCATCCAGCAGCACTGACCGGTAGCCGAGGATGATTTCCATCTCTTCGATGTTGCTGTTCAACTCCGTCCCGAACGGAGGGGGTTGGTTGTTGGTCCGGTCCAGGGCGTCGTCCATGAGGAATAGACTTTCGCTGACCCGGTTTTGATTGCGGTCGAGCCCCCCCTCGGTGCCAAATTCGCCCTGCAAGATAAGGAACATGCCGCGGATGGCCTTTTCGAACGCCGGGTCGATGCCCGTGATGTCGAAATTGAACGACTGCGATTTGCTGACGCGGTGGATCTGGGTCGAGGTGTCGCCTTTGTAGTAGCTGGAGGCTGATATGGTGCCGACCGTGCCGCTGACGGCAATCGTGCCGGTGGTTTGCGTCGGCGTCGTATCATCGACCACATCCGAGGGGACCAGTGTCGCCGTTCGACCGTCGGTCGAGACCGAGGCAATCGTAAAGGTCTTGTCGTTCAGGCCGCCGGTCGTGCCGGCGAAGGTGACCCGGGTGCCGGCCGGCAGGTTGTTGCCGTCGAGATCGCGGAAGTATCCGCCGCCCAGGGTAATGGAGTCCGCAGCCGGGTCATTGTCCGTATAGGTGATGGACCCGCTTCCGGCCAGCACTGCGTCGGTAACCCCGGCCGCAGTTGTCAGGGTATCGGTGGCGACCAAGGTTGCGGTCAGCCCGTCGGTGGAAATGGACTCGATTGTGTAGGTCCCGTTATTGGCGCCCGCGTTGGTCACGGTGATTCGGGTTCCGGCAGGCAGCAGATTTCCCTTGGCATCGGTGAAGGTGGAGCCGTTCAGGGTGATCGTGTCTTGGTTGGCGCCGCCGTCGGTAAATGAGATGGTGTCGGCGCTGGCGGCGACGGCGTCTGCATCGAAGTAGAAATTCCGTTCCGCCGCGTTGAACGCGAACGGTTTGGCGCTCAGCGAGACGACGCCTGTGGTCACGGTGCCGATGGTGGCGTCCAGGCTTTCGTCCGATGCCAGGGTGATCGTCACGTTCGTGCCATTATCGATGACCTTCTGAACCGTGAATGTCTTGCCGTCGTTTTCTGTGTTGGTGCTGTTTATTTTGATGCGCTGCCCTGCTTCAAGGGTACCGAAGGTGCCCGTATTGGTAATGATTTGGTCTTCCCCATCAGCGCCCGTGCCGATGGAAAATGTCAGCGGATTGGCGCCGCCCAGGACTTCCAGCGTGCTGTTGGTGCCGCCGTCGGAAACGAGGCGCTGGCTTTCGATCACTAGGTCCGTGCCGTCGTTGCTGGCGACCGTGAAGGAACCGTTGTTGTTGGTCGTGCCGGCGATGGTGACCATCGAGCCTTCCGGAATAGCCGTCAGGGCACCGGTATTGACGGCCGTGATGGTATTGGTGCGGCGGTCGAAGGTGGCATCGGCGAAGAAGCTCGTGGTTTGCCGGGGGTCGTCCGGGTTGGGATAGGTGAATTCGGTCACGATCGGCGCGAGAGTCGTGCCTTCGTCCGTCAGTTGTTCCGTGCGCACATCGATCCACAGGCCGTTGGAGTCGACGCTGTCGACCGTATAGGTGCCGTCGTTCAGGCCGCCGACCGTACCGGAAATGGTAATCGCGGTGCCGGCGGTGATGTTCTGAAACTGGCCGCTGGCGGCCGTCGTGGTGATGCGGCTTTTTTTGGTGCCCGCATTGGTCTGCTCGAACGTGAGATGTGCCGGGTCCAGATTGACGCTGCTGCGGCTGATGGAGAAATTTTCCAGATGCGCATCGCGTGTCGTCGGATAGGTGACGCGTGCACCGTCGTAAATCGATTGGAAATCCGACACCGAGGTCAGGCCGAAGCTGATGGGTTCCGTGCGGATCGTGCCGCCGCCGAAGATGTAGCGGCCATCGGCTTCCGTATTCAAAAGGTTCTGAATGTTCTTCAGGGCGGCGAAGGCATGGCTTTGTATCTGTTCAACCTGTTCCGGATCTGTCTGGTCGCCGCTGGAAAATCCGACCAGCAACTCGCGGAAATCACGGATTGCATCGCGGATTCCGGTGACGGCGGTTGTTTGGATGCTGAGGCGAAGCTGCGCCTGCTCGTTGTTCGAATTGAACCGCTGCAGGCTGGCCTTGGCGTTCTCGATGTTGAGCAGGCGCTGGGACGACAGGGCCAGGCCGCTGTAGGTCTGGGACCGCTTTTCCGTGCCGATCTGTGTTTCCAGATCCAGCAGCGTCTTCTGTGTCTGCAGGAAACGGCCGATCAGAATTCTATTGGATGCGGAACTGGTGATCCTGGTCATCTTCTACCTCTTAGGCCACGGCCTGTTCCAGGCGGTCGATCATTTCCTGGATGACGGAAATTACCCGCGCGGCGGCGGAGAAAGCCTGTTCGAACACGATCAGGTCCGCCAATTCTTCGTCCAAGTTGACCCCTCGGATGCTGTCGGACTTGAACTGCAGACTCTCGGTCAGGGTGCGCTGACTGTCGATCTGCCGGTCGTTGGTATCGGCGAGCGAGGAACTGCGCGCGACGATCGAGGACGCGTATTCTGAGAAACTGACGCTGAGCGAGGGCAGGCCGCCGGAAACCGCGAATGAGTTGGAATTGGACAGCATTGCGGCCAGTTCCGATGCAACGCCGTTGCTGCCGGGCGACGTCAGATACTCGCCGGACTGGCCTTTCGCGGTGTCGAATTCCAGACGGCCCGACGATACCAGGCTGGGGGCGGCAATGATGTCTTCCCGCACGGAGATCGCGGTCGATACCCGGACATCGGCTTCCTTCATTCCCAGTTCACTGAGCAGCGTCGTGCCCGCGGTCGCCGGCGCGGCGCCGGGCGAGGCGGAATGCGTGAGAGTGAAGGAGAGGCCGTCGTCATGGGCGATGCGGAGCCGGAATCCCGAGCCGTCGGGCACCACCGATGCGGTGATATTTTCGATGCCCGAGAAGCTGGTCCCGGCGACGGGCGCGCCGACGGGGTAGAACATCCCGGACGTGTCCGTGCCGCCGTTGTTGATCAGGTCGGCGATCTGCTGCAGCGTCGCCCCCGCCGGAATGACGACATGGCCCAGGTATTCGGCACCCGATCCCGTGTCGGGCGTATTGGCATCGCGGAAGCTGAGCACGGCGGAAGTGCTGACGAAGTTGGAACTCAGGACGTTTGAGTCGTAGATGTTTTCCGCCAGACCGTCGACGAACAGGTTGTTCAGGCCGAAGAAGTTGGAAAACCCGGAGACGGTTTCGTCAACGGTTCCGTTACCGTCCTTGTCGAATCGGATCGAGGCGTCAGCGAAGCTGCTGCCATCTGCCGTTCCGCTTTCGTCGCGGAAGCCGAAGCCGAGCGCTGTGTTGTTGAGGTTGATCGACAACTGGCTCTGCGCGTTCATCGTGACGGAGGCAGAAGGAGCGCCGTTAAGCTGAAAGAAATCCTCGAGCCGCGCCGCCAGTTCCGTGATGGTGATGGCGGTGGTGTCGTTGGTGCCGTCGCCGAACGTCTGACCATTGCCGGTGCCGCTCAGGATTTCGGATAGACGTATCGTGATCGTCTGTTCGCCGTTCGTGTCCATCAGCACGATGGCGACATCGTTCGTACCACTCAAGGATATCGTCTGTTCCTGGGGCAGGGCGAAAATGCGCTGGCCGGTTAGTTCCTGATGGCCGGGGTACGGCGTGCCGCGGTTATGGACCAGGTTGATCTGATCGCGCAGCTGCGCCGCCAGTTCGTCAAGCTGCGCCTGCAGGTTCGGCAGGACATCATCACGCATGTTGAGCAGGCCGGCCAGCTGGCCGCCGCGGGCCTGGGTCGTCAGGTCGTTGATGGCGAGCCGTTCGCCGACATAGATGCCGTCGATCTGGCCGTTGGCGACCGTTGAGGTCGAACTCATGGCCGCCGCCGATTCATGGGTGATCGTCGGCGGAATGGTATCGACCAGGGTCAGACCCGAAGACGTGAACACGACGACATCACCGTCGTTGCGCGAGAAGAAGCGGATATCGACCAGTTCCGAGAGGCGGTCGATCTTGTTGTCGCGCTGATCTTCCAGGTCGGTCGTGTCATTGCCGGTCGAGCCAAACCGGATGATGTCGTCGTTCAGTTGATCAATGTCGGACGTCAACTGGTTCATTTCAGAGACGACGGCCGCGAGTTGCTGGTCGGCTTGCAGGCGGAGATCCTGGACTGTGCGGCTCATGGCGGCGAATTTCTCGACCGCGGCCTGGGCCTGACGGACCAGTTCGCTCTGCTCAAGGATACGATCCGGCGATACTGCGAGAAGTTCCGCAGCTTCCTTGAATTCTTCCAGGATGTGCGCGATGGAGGTGTTGTCACCCGGTGTGCCGAAGGTTTCCTGCAGGCGCTGGAAATAGCTTTCCTGGACCACTACGTTGTTGAGTTCACCCAGTTCCTGGCGGATCGATTTGAGCAGGCCTTTATCGACGACGCGGGTGAAGTCGGCGATCGAGACCCCGGCACCCTGACCGGCGAGCACCACGGATTGCTGTTGGATGATCTTTCGCGAATACCCGACGGTATTCACGTTGGCGACGTTCTGGGAAACGATATTGAGCGCGGTCTGGTTTGCCAGAAGGCCGCTTTGTGCCGCTCTCAATGCTTGTGTGATGTCGCCCATGGTCGTTCGGTTCCCGTGTGGTCGGTTGGATGACGGTTAAAGGTTCTGGTCAAGGGCCACGGCGACGGAATTGGCCGCCGCGCGCGTGCCTTCCTTGCCGGTACGGCCGTTCTTCGAGTAGGTGCCGGAGTGGGGAACCGCCTGCTGCACGGCTTCGGCGAACAGGTCGATCACCTGCTTGTTGGCGGTCATGCCGATTTCGAGACGCATGGCGTTTTCGCCGACGGCGTTGGCCAGACGGGTGCCCGATGCCGTCAGTTTTTCGTGCAGGTCAGGGGCGATCGCCGTCCAGTCCAGGTTGGCTTCGTCCAGATCCTTCATGCTGTTCTCGTAAAGGCGCGCGAGCGTCGCCTTGTCTTCCAGCACGGCCTCGACATCGAGGAACCGGCGTTCGACGAGCGCCAGGTTCTCCGCTTCGATCAGGTCGCTCAACTGGTCGGTCAGTTCGACCATCTTTTCAAGACGTTCCATCGATTCCATGAGAGTGTGTCCTCCTGTCGGGCGCGTGTCAGCGCGCCTCCTGCATGCGGATAAGCTGGTCCAGAACGGTATCGGCAATGCCGACGCCGCCGGCCTTGGAAATGGCCTTGCCGTATTCGTCGATCTGCAAATTGCGCCAGATGTCTTCGGCCGGGCCGCCGCCAAAGGGTTTTTCGGCTTCGATGTTTTCGAACATCGGGCGGATCATTTCGGAAATGAACACCGACTCGAAATCTTCGGCGACGGCGCGCATGCGCTGCATGGACATGGCGCCGTGAGCCTTGCCGGTCAGGGCCCCGGCCTTGGCCGAAGGCGCGGTCTGCAGACCGATGAGCGTGGTATCGATGGCGCCGCTCATCACATCACCTGAATTTCGGCCTGGAGGGCGCCGGCAGCCTTGATGGCCTGCAGAATGGTAATCAGATCGCGCGGACCGATGCCCAGCGCGTTCAGACCATTGACCAGATCCTGCAACGTGACGCCTTCGTTGAACACGGTCAGGCGCTTGTCCTGGCCTTCGTCGATCTGCACATCCGTGCGGTCGACGGTGGTCGTCGTGCCGACCTCGGCGAACGGGCCGGGCTGGGAGACCTGCGGGGTTTCCGTGATGCGGATGGTCAGGCTGCCCTGGGCGATGGCGACGGTGGAGATGCGCACGTTTTCGCCCATCACGATGGTGCCCGACTGTTCGTCGATCAGCACACGGGCCATCTGGTCCGGTTCGACGCGCAGCTGTTCGACGTCGGTCAAAAGGTTGACCACGTTGTTGCGGTAATTATCGGGAACGTGCAGCTGCACGGTCTTGGGATCGGACGGACGGGCCGCGGTGGTGCCCAGGAAGGCGTTGACGGCCTGAGAGATGCGCCGCGCCGTGGTGAAATCCGGGTTCTTGAGGCTCAGCTTGACCACGTCCATGTCGCCGATCTCGAACGCGACTTCGCGTTCCACGATGGCGCCGTTGGCGATACGGCCCGAGGTCGGAACCCCCTTGGTCACGGTTTCCGCGTTGCCCTGGGCGGTGAAGCCGCCGACTGCAAGCTGCCCCTGGGCCACGGCGTAGACTTCGCCGTCGGCGCCGAGCATCGGCGTGACCAGAAGTGTGCCACCCAACAGGTTGTCGGCATCACCGAGGGAGCTCACCGTAACGTCGATGCGCGAACCCTGGCGGGCGAAGGCGGGCATGTTGGTTGTCACCATGACGGCGGCCACGTTTTTCGAATCAAGGCCGGAATCGGTAGTCTGCACGCCCAGGCGGTTGAGCATGGACTGCAGGCTTTCCTTGGTGAAATGACCGTTCGACAACGAATCACCGGTCCCGTTCAGGCCGACGACCAGGCCGTAACCGACCAGCTGGTTCTCACGGATGCCTTCGAAGTCCACGATGTCCTTGATGCGCGACGCGGCGCCGGCGCTGCTGGGCAGGCCGAAGCTCAAGGCCACGAAAAGCGCCGTGGCGGCGGCGGCCAGACGCAGCGTCAGGGCAAGACGGCCGCGGCCCAAGGTGTTGTCGCTGTTCATTTTTCCCGTTCTCGTCATCATTTCAATGTCTCGATCGACAGATGCCGGCCCTTTGTGGGCCATGGTTGTTCCCACCTGTTATTAAGCGAAAAGCGTGCCATCCGTGAATTCATGTCAAGCGATTGAAATGTATACATAATTTAAGACGGCCTGTGGGTTCTGGCCGCTGTTTCCCGGCAAGAGAAGCCCTGTCATGGGCAACAATTGCCGGGGGCTGAAAGCGGAAAGGGCGGCCCGAAGGCCGCCCTGATGAGCATTCGCATGGCCGGACCGCGCCGGCGCGGATGCGACGCTAACGCTTGAGGTTTGCCGCTTCCTTCAGCATTTCGTCGGCGGTCTTGAAGCTGGTCGCGGCGACATTATAGGCGGCCTGGGCGGCGATCAGGCGGCTCATTTCCGTACCGAGGTCCACGTTGGAGCCTTCCAGCGCGTTTCCGAGCAAAACCGCAAATCCGGATTCGTCGGCGAAGACCTGGTTCGGTTCGCCGGAGGCTTCCGTTTCCAGGAAGTTCTGACCGGTGGAAATTTGCAGCCCGTCCGGGTTGGGGAAGATCGCCAGCGGCACCTTGTAGAGCGCCCGGCGCGTGTTGTCCGTGAATTCGCCGTAAATCTCGCCGCCGGGTCCGAAACTCAAATTGGACAGGGCGGCGGCTTCGGCGCCGTTGTGCTCGTAGTTGGCGAAGGAGAAATCGCCGGAAAACTGGGTGAAGCTACTGGCATCAAGGGTAAAGCTTGCGGTTTCACCGTCATCGAAGGTGACGTCGAAGGTATATTCAGAGTCCGAGGTCAATGCCCCGTTGTTGCCAAATTCCAGACGCTGCGGGATCGAGGCCGTCGACGAGAAGGTAATCGCATCACCGACGACATCGTCGGCTGCCAACGGGGTGGCGGAGGTCAGCGTGATCTCTGCTTGGTTATCGGAGATGGTGGCAATCGTATAGGTGCTGTCGTTGGCGCCACTGCCTGCAATGGTGATCGTGTCACCTGGCTTCAATCCGGCGAAGGTGCCGGCAAGTTGCGTGCCGAGTTGCGGACTGACGCCGCCCGGATTGAGGTCGGAGAATGCCGTGATCACGCCGCCGCTGCCGGCGACGGTGGAAAACCGTATCGCATCAATCGGCAAGGTCGGGTTCAAGGCGTCGTAAGTCCTGGTCGTAACGGGCGTGAAGGTCCCCCCGGGTGCCGACGTCACACTGGCGATATTGTCGCCAATCAGGCGGAAATCCCATCCGTTCGTCACGTCGAAGGCCTTGGTGAAGTCGACGCGGATGCTTTGGGCGTTAAAGCTCGTGTCAACGACCTCAATGCTGCCGTTGCGCACCGTGCCTGCGGCGTCATCGGCCGGCAGGTTGACGTCGAGGGACGACGACGTCGTTTCTTCGCCGGTGTCTTCGAAGGCGAACTGATCGACGCGCATGGGGGCCGGCGTGCCCAGGGAGAAACTGCCGTCAGGATTGACTGAATAGCCCAGCAGGAAGTTGCCGAACTGGTCCGCGAGATAGCCCTGGTTCACGGTCGCCGCCGTTCCGTCCGAAAGCGTTACGGAATCCGTCAGGTCGGTGACGTTGATGTCGAAGGCGCCACGCCGCGTGTATTGGATGTTGCCGTTGACGTTGATGTCGGGCGACACCATGAAGAACCCGTCGCCGATGATCGCCACGTCCAGATTGCGGTCCGTGGTGCGCACTTGGCCTTGATTGGAGATGCGTTGCAGGTCAATGGGTTTAACGCCGCCAAGGTCGGAATTGTAGGTCCCGGAGGCGCCTTCCGCCGTGGTCGCGCCGAGCGACGTGAACCCCCGGTTCATCAGCGTCTGGAACTCACTGTCCGTGCGCTTGTAGCCGTCGGTGTTCATGTTCGCGATGTTTTGCGAAATGGTGTTCAGCTTCTGGGACTGGCCCATCATGGCCAAGGTCGCCTGCTGAAAAATGCTCAAACCCATGTCTTGATGCCCCCGCGTCCAGGGACCCTCTTCGGTTTTTCCTGGATTAAGTAGTGCAAGGTCAGTGCCAAGAGGAGCGAGGGTTAGCGCATTGAAAATGAATGATCTTTATTTGCGGGGCGTGGGCAAAGTCTGCCCCGTGACGGCGCCCGGCCCCTTCGGGGGGAAAATCTTGCCGCCCGGGACGTCCCGCCGCGGCTTCCGCCGCCGCCGCGCGGGGGGGCTCAGCGGTCGGATTTGGGGAAGATCAGGAGATTCTCCGGCGCCACACTGGCGCGCACGCTCGACCCGGTTTCGGGCAGGAAGACGCCCGGCATGCGGGCGTTGAAGAGGGTTCCGGTGCCGCCGTCTTCCAAGGACAGTGTCAGATGGGTCGAGCGTCCGAGCGAGCGCGCCGAAACCACCGTCAGGGCGACGCCGCCGTCCGCCGTGTCCGGTTGCGACAGGCTCAGCGCTTCCGGGCGGATCAGGATCTGGGCTTCGGACCCATCGGCCAGGCCGTTCGCGGGAAATCGGCCAAGGGCGGAGACCAGGGCGCCGTTTTCCACCCGGCAGTCGAGGCGGTTGACGGGACCGAACAGTTCGGCGACGAACACCGTCTGCGGGTGGAAATAAATCTCCACCGGCGTGCCCGACTGAACAATGCGGCCGTGCTGCATGACCAGGATGCGGTCGGCCATGAACATGGCTTCTTCCGGGTCATGGGTGACCATCAGGGTGGCGATGCCCGAGCGCGACAGGATGTGGAATGTATCCTGGCGGATCTGGGCGCGGCGGTTGACGTCGAGACCGGAAAAGGGTTCGTCCAGCAACAGCACCCGGGGGGCCGGTGCCAGGGCGCGCAACAGGGCGACGCGCTGCTGCTGGCCGCCGGACAGGGTATGGGGAAAGGTGTCCGCATAATCGCCGAGACCCATGGTCGCGAGGGTGCCCCGGGCCCAGTCCCGGCGCGTCCGGTCCTTGTCCGCCAGGCCGAACACGATGTTCTCGTATACGGTCAGATGAGGGAACAGGGCGAAGTCCTGGAACATCAGGCCGACATTGCGCTTTTCCGGCGGCATCTGGGCGCCGCCATGGCCGTCGGCGACCGTATCTTCGCCGATGGTGATGCGTCCGACTTGAAGGGTTTCGAGGCCGGCCGCCAGACGCAGCAGGGTCGTCTTGCCGCATCCCGAAGGTCCCAGCAGGCAGACCAGTTCGCCCGGATTGACGAAGACGGAGACCCCGGACACCACGGTGTTGTCGCCGAATGCATGCGACACGTTCAGCATGTGCAGGCCGTCGGCCTTCGAAGCGGCCGCCAATGGCGGCGTCGCGGGGGCGGTCATGGTCTGTCTCCGCCGGCGTGACCGGGGCGGGTGCGCAGGGTTGTCAGGGCCAGGATGATCACCGGGATCAGGCCGGCGGCGACGATGGTCAGGGCGCCCAGCGCCGATTCCTCGAACAGTTCGTCCGACGCATACTGGAACACGAAGGTCGCCAGCGTGTCATAGCCGAAGGGGCGCAGGATGATGGTGATGGGAAGCTCCTTCATGCAATCGACGAAGACCAGCAGGCCCGCGGTCAGCAGGCTGGTGCGGATAAGGGGGAAATGCACGCGGGACATGGTCTGGAGCGGGCTGGCGCCCAGGGTCCGCGCGGCGCCGTCCATGTTGCGCGAAACCTTGCCCAGGCCGGCCTCGATCGTGCCGAAGGACAGCGCCAGGAACCGCGCCAGATAGCCGTACAGGATGGCGATCACCGTGCCGCTGAACAGCAGCCCCGTGGACAGGCCGAACACCCGTTCAGAGAAGGCGTCGATGGCGTTGTCGAGGCCCGCCATGGGCACAATCACGCCGATCGCCAGCACGGCGCCCGGCACGGCGTAGCCGATGGACGCGAAGCGCACGGCGGCGCGGGGCAGGGGGCCCGTGCCCATGCGCAGCCCGTAGGCGAGAACAAGCCCGATGGCGACGGCGATCACGGCGGCCCCCAGGGACAGGGAGAGGCTGTTCAGGGTGATGGTCAGATAATTGGCCTTCAGGGTGACGTCGAAGAACACCACGGCGTAGGACAGCAGGACCGAGGCGGGCAACACGAAGCCGAGGAGGATCGGCAACGCGCAGAAAACGACGGCCAGCGCGGCCTTGGGGCCGCTCAGGCGGTAGCTGGGCAGGGCCTGAATCTTGGTTGAGGTATGGTGGTAGCGCTGTCCCCGACGGGCCATGCGTTCCATCACGACCAGGACGATGACGAAGATCATCAGGACCGAGGCCAATTGCGCCGCACCCGAGATGCTGTCCATGTTCAGCCACACGTCGTAAATGCCCGCGGTGAAGGTCCGGACCCCGAAGAAGTCGACGGTTCCGAAGTCGTTGAGAGCCTCCATCATGGCCAGGGTCATGCCGACGACGATGGCCGGCCGGGCCAGCGGCAGGGCGACGTTCCAGAAGCTCTGCCACGCATTTTTTCCCAGGGTGCGGCTGACTTCGAGCACGCAGACCGACTGTTCGAGAAAGGCCGCGCGGGCCAGCAGATAGACATAGGGATAGAGCACCAGGGTCATGACGGTGATGGCGCCGCCCATGGAACGGATTTCCGGAAACCAGTAATCCTGCCGGTTGCGCCAGCCGAACATGTCGCGCAGCGCACCCTGCACCGTGCCGGCGTATTCCAACTGGTCCGTGAACACGAAGGCGAGGATATAGGTCGGCACGGCGAGCGGCAGGACCAAAGCCCAGTTGAACAGGCCGCGCCCGGGAAACCGGCACATGGTCACCAGCCAGGCCGTGCCGGTGCCGATCACGAAGGTGCCGGCACCGATCCCGACCAGCAGGACCACCGTCCGTTCCATGTAGCCGAACAGGACGGTGTTGTAGAGATGGCGCCAGATGTCCGGCGCCGGGGTCAGGGCGATGGTTGCGACAGCGATCAGGGGCGTCGCCACGAACAGGGCGACGGCCAAGGTAAGCGCAGCCCATCGGTCCGGGATCAGGCGGGTGGACAGGTATCGGGCGGCTGGCCGGTCAGCGACGGCGGCGGGGTGCGGCAAGGTGCGTGGACTCCCAGGTTGCGGAGGGCACAAAAGCAGAAAACGCCGCGGGGGGAAACCCCGCAGCGCTTCTGCCAACTGGTTCGTTCAGGAACGAATCAGCTGCCGGGCCCTTCGTCAAAACCAACCTTGTCCACCAGTCGGGAGGCGGCAGGCCGCAGCTTGGCAATTTTCTCGAGCGACAGGGTGTCGCCCTTGAAGTCGCCCCAGGATTGGACGAGCTTCGAATAGGGAACGCCGGGTTTCACCGGGTATTCCTGATTGTCTTCGGCGTAGATCTTCTGCGCCTGATCGCCGGACAGGAACTCCAGCAACTTGACCGCTGCTTCCTTGTGCTTGGCGCTCTTGGTCACGGCGGCGCCCGAGACGTTCATGTGGTTGCCGCGGTCACTCTGGTTCAGGTAGGTCAGGCGAACGGCGGCGGCCCACTTCTTCTGCTCGGGCTTCTCGTCGTTGATCATCATCTTGCCCATGTAATAGCTGTTCGTGATGGCGATGTCGCACACGCCTTCGAACACGGCCTTGGCCTGGGCGCGGTCGTTGCCCTGGGGCTTGCGGGCCAGATTGGCCTTCACGCCCCGAAGCCACTTTTCGGCACCCTCTTCGCCGTGATGGGCGATCATCGAGGCGATCAGCGCCACGTTGTAGGCGTTCTTGCCGGACCGGACGCAGATGCGGCCCTTGAACTTGGGGTCGGCGAGATCTTCGTAGGACGTCAATTCGCCCGGCTTGACCCGTTCCTTGGACACCAGCGCCATGCGGGCGCGGGTGGTCAGGCCGAACCACAGGCCTTCCGGATCACGGAAATGGGCCGGGATGTTCTTTTCGAGGACGTCGGATTTGACGGCCTGCAGCACGCCCGCTTCCTTGAGAGCGTACAGGCGACCGATATCGACGGTCAGCACGGCATCGGCGGGGCTGTTGTCGCCGGCGGCCTTGATTTTTTCCAGCATGCCCTTCTTGGCGAACACGGTGTTCACCTTGATCCCCGTTTCCTTGGTGAAGGCGTCGAGGAGCGGTTGGATCAGGAACGGCTGGCGATAGGAATAGAGGTTAAGTTCTGTGTCGGCGGCCTGGGCCCAGGTGGCGGTTCCGGCGGCGGTGGCGACGGTGACCGTTAGGGCCGTTAGCAGGCGTTTGAATTGCGGCATTTTGGTTTCCACGGTTCGGAGTCCTTCGTTGCTTCTATTGTGAAATCCCTGAGGCTCACGCTTGTAGGTTTTGGGTCCGCAATCTCGTTTTGAATGTTAGGTAAAGCTGAGACTGCGAATGATTATCAACTGCGCACGCCAGTTATATCGGCAGGCAAATGAGAATGCAAGTCAATCACGTTTGATTTCGTGGCGAATGTGCCAGCGGACAGGAATGTGAAAAGCAACAATGTGTCGCCGTCAATTCGGGGAGATGGGGGTCTCGGGCTATGCCCTGGCGTTTTGTCGTGCCATCGGTCACACTAGGTAACGCGCGGGCGGATGGTCGGTGCGGGCAATCCGGAAAATCCGAAAAATTAACCGCCCGGCAATAAAGGGCGCGCCATACTGCGGGGCCGCGGTCGGTCTCGCGGGGAAAGGTCAGACTATGAAGGTTTCCAACATCGGTCCCGCCAAGGGCGTCGACAAGACGAAGCGCAAATCGGGCGCGTCGTCATCGGACGCCTTCGCCGACGACCTGCGCGCGGCGACCGCCGACACGCCGGAACCGGCCGCGGGCACGAAATCGGGCTCGGCCGTCGCCGGCGTTGATGCCGTTCTTGCCATGCAGGCGGCGGATGACGCGACGCAAGGCCGCTCGAAAGGCCTGCTGATGACGCGCGGCGACCGGCTTCTCGACCGCCTCGAGGACTTGCAGATGGCCCTGTTGACGGGCAATCTGCCCAAGGAAAAGGTCATCGAACTGGCGCAGGCGCTGCGCGAAAAACGCCCGGTATCCGACGATGCGGGGTTGAACGCCCTGATCGACGAGATCGAGCTCCGCGCCGAGGTTGAACTGGCCAAGTTGACCCGGTAATCCGGCCCATTCGGGCACGGTCTCCTATTTCGCTGAAATCAATGGGTTTCCTGTCCCCAGGCCGGGATAAATGATGGCTTGCCCTTGGGCGCTCCGGTCCGTATATTCCGCGCCCGTCGACAAACGGCAACCTGGCAGTTAACCGGGGAGACGACTAAGAAATGACCATTACCGTACCGCCAGACTACAATCCGAAAAAAGACAAGGATTTCATGAACCCTGTCATGCTGGAGTACTTCCGTCGGAAGCTCCTGAAATGGCGGACTGAATTGCTTGAGGAATCCAACGAAACCCTGCAGTCCCTGCAGGAAGGCGGCATCATCGAGCCCGACATCGCCGACCGTGCGTCCATTGAAACGGAACGCGCGCTGGAACTGCGCACCCGCGACCGCGCGCGCAAGCTGATCTCCAAGATCGACGAGGCGCTCAAGCGCATCGACGACGGCAGCTACGGTTACTGCGAGGAAACGGAAGAGCCGATCAGCGTCCAGCGCCTGGAAGCCCGGCCCATCGCGACCCTGAGCATCGAAGCCCAGGAACGCCACGAGCGCATGGAGCGCACGCATCGGGACGACTAAAGGTCTCGGCAAAGGTTAAAGAGCCGCGCGAAAGGCCGATTTGGCCGGGTTCGCGCGGCTTTTCTATGTCCTGAATTGATCATCTGTTCCGTATTCCCCGGCTTCTCCGGTTCCGCCGTCAGGCGGCCCTGCCGGTGCCGTTGACGCTTTCCACCGTCAATCTGTGGGCGGTTCTGTCACGCCCGGTCCAGTCGATCGACTGTCCGGCCGACAGGCCGATCAGCGCCGCGCCGATGGGTGTCAGGATCGACACCTTGCCGGCTGAAATATCGGCTTCGTTGGGAAACACCAGGGTGATGGTGCGGTCGTCGCCGGTGTCGGTGGTGAACCGCAGGGTCGAGCCCATGCGGACGATATCCGTCTGAATCTGGGCATCGGGGACGATTTCCGCCCGGTCGAGCTCGGCGAGAAGCTGGCCGGCGACCTCGGCGTTTCTGTCGCTCAGTCCTTCGGCGAGAAGCCACAATCGATCATGGTCACTGCGGGCGATGGTGATGGCGGGCTTGGACTGTGCCGCGTTTTCGAAGGTCATTGCAGGATCTCCTGAAAAGGAACTCGGCGTGCGGACACGCACGCCGATGGCGTTGCTTATGGGGTTTGAGATTTCGGTTATCGCGTCTGGGACGTATGTCGCCCCGTTTCTAGGGCGCGCAGTGTCCGGTCCCCACGGCTGGGGACGCGACGTCGCCGAGCCGGGGGCTAGCCTCCCGCGAGGGGATGCTGCCGGCGGAGAATGACGCAAATTTGCTCGACGATATTCATACCCAAGGCCATAGGAAAACGGCATGGGGAAGTCAAGGCGGATGGACCGCGTGCCACCGGCCACACCGATCCCCAAGGGTCTTTGCGAAGGCCGCTGCCGGGTTCACAAAAAAAGAGGCCGGCGCTGAGCGCCGGCCTTTGAAGTTGATCCAGGTTCGTTAGCGAACCTAGAACGGGAAACTTTTGTCCGTTCGGTGGAGATACCGCTCCTTCTAGAACGGGAAGAGGATGTCCCAAAGTTGCATTCCCCAGCGGGGCTGCTGAAGTTCGCTCAGCGTTCCGCGCCCGCCGTAGGCGACCCGCATTTCTGCGATCTTATCGTGGGAAATCTTGTTGTCGGAATCGATGTCGGAAGGCCGCACCACGCCGGTGACCATGAGTTCGCGCAGTTCCGAGTTCACCCGCAGTTCCTGGCGGCCCATGATGACCAGGTTGCCGTTGGGCAGGACCTGGGTGACCACGGCGGCGAAGGTCAGGCTGATTTCTTCCGACCGTTCGATGGACCCGTCGCCTTGGGTGCCGTGGGTGTTGCCGAAGTTGGCGATGGTTGCCGGGTTGACGCCGTCGGGCAGGTAGCGGGTGATCTCGCCCTCGAAGCCGAGCAGGTTGGTGACCCGCGCCGCCTCGCTGTCGATACGGTCGCGCTCGGTCTTGTTTTCCAGGGTCGCGCTGTCGCTCAGGGTCATCTGCACGGTCATGATGTCGCCGACCTGCTTGGCCCGCAGGTCCTTGAAGAAGGCCCGGGCCCCGGCGCGCCACAACGAATTGGGGTTGCGTTCGGCGATCTTGGGCGCCGGCATGGGCATGGACACCGGCTTGTAGTCGGGCCGTCCCGTCGGGTTCTGGATCGGCGTGATCTTGGGTTCATCACCAACCTGGGACAGGCGGGTGAGGGTGTTGCACCCGGCGACCGAGCCGGCCAACAAGGTGACCAGGGCCGTGGTCCGAAGCAGGCGACGCGAGAGGGAGATGATCGAGCCGTTCATGGGTTTTCTCCTAACTGCCCCTTACTGGAAGGAGCGAATTCCTTTCGTGCCGTTACCGGCTGTTCTGCGCCAATTCGCGGATGTTCGAGATTTTCACCATGGCCCGGCTGGGGCCCGTGATTTCGCCCTCGAACACGGTCTTGGAGCGCCGGTTGACGATCTGCACCACGTCGCCGAGAGCACCCCGTTCCAGGGCCTTGCCCTGCGCCGTCAGGGACATCGGGCCGTGGCTAAGGGTGACCGTGACCAGCGAGCCGCGTTCGACCAGGATCGGGCGTTCGACGTCGGACACGCGGATCACGTCGTCGGGCCGCAGACCGCGCTTGGACGACATGCCGACCAGGTCTTCCAGCTTTGTCACCGTGTCCGGCATGATGCGGTCGGCGCGGATGCGGATCCACTTGACGTCGCGTTCCGTGATGATGTCGTTGCGCGACATGACCTTCGACGCGACGGGGATTTTGACGACCGGGTACAGGCGGCCGGCCAGACGCAGCCGTTCGCCGGCCGGGTCACCCTTGGGGATGGAGACGACCGCCGCGAAGCGCTGGCTGCGCGGATCGTAGGTGATGTCGTCGATGCCGATGGTGGCGGGGGCGCTGCCGGCGATATGGACGCGGGTAAGCTGCGTCGACAGATCCAGTTCCGAGGCCGGGTCGGCACCCTTTTCAAACAGGGCCGCCATGATGGTGTCGATGATTTCGGACCGTTCGATGACCTGGCTGACGCGTTCGACGACGACCTGCTGGCGGGCCGACAGCGGGCGCCAGTTCAGGCGGTAGGCCCGCGCCACCCGGTACAGCCAGCGGGCGTCGAAGATGGCCCGCTCGCCGGGGGCGGGGGCGTAGGCCACCGCGGCGTCGGCTTTCTCGCCGACGTTGATGAACAGGTCGCCCAGGTAGACCACCTTGTCGTCGACGGTGATGGAATCACGCAGCAAGGGGGCGGTCATCTTTTCGCTCTGCTCCGCCGCGTCGGCGGGCGACGTTTTCTTGGCTGCGCCGGCGGCGGGCAGCGTGGCGAGGGGCACCAGCGCTGCGGCCATTACGGCGGCGATGAACAGATTGCGGGCGGTCATGTCACTCTACCTTTCAGAGACCTTTCGGCCTTTTCAAAGCCTTGCGGGCTTAGGCAGCCATTCTGGCTTTACTCAACGGGCGCGCCGATTACCGGAGCGAGGTCAGCGTTCCCAGCATTTCATCCGAGGTCTGGATGACCTTTGAGTTCATTTCATAGGCGCGCTGGGCCGAGATCAGGTTCGAGATCTCTTCCACCGCGTTGACGTTCGAGGTTTCCAGGAAGCCCTGCAGAATGGTGCCGTAACCTTCCGTTCCGGGGTTGCCGGTGGTCGCGGCGCCGGAGGCGGGGGTTTCCTTGTAAAGGTTGTTGCCGATGGCTTCCAAACCGGGTTCGTTCTGGAAGTTCACGGTCTGGACCTGGCCGGCGTTGGAGAACTGCACCTGGCCTTCGATCTTCACCAGCACTTCGCCGGACGCGTTGATGGTCACGTCGATGGCGTCGTCCTGCACGGTGATCGGCGGGTTCAGGAGGTAGCCGTCGTGGGTCACGATTTGGCCGTTCTCGTTGAGCTGGAAGGTGCCGTCGCGGGTATAGGCGGTTTCGCCCGTGGGTAGCTGGACCTGAAAGAAGCCCTTGCCCTGAATGGCCATGTCGAAGGTGTTGTCAGTGGCCGTCAGGTTGCCCTGTTCGTGGATGCGGTACACGGCGGCCAGCTTCACGCCCAGACCGAGTTGCACGCCCGTGGGCACGATGGCGCCGTTGTCGGCCGAGGTCGAGCCGACGCGGCGCAGATCCTGATAGATCAGGTCCTGGAATTCCGTGCGCCGGCGCTTGAAGGCCGTGGTGTTCATGTTGGCGAGGTTGTTGGAGATGACCTCGACGTTTCGCTGTTGGGCAATCATGCCCGTCGAGCCGATATCAAGCGATCTCATTTTTCCCGTCCTTTCGCTTGCCGGTTGCGGTTCCGGCGTTGGTGCGTTGTGCGTTCTGTCGTGTCGTCGGCGCGGCGCTTCGGCCGCACGTCGTCTGGTTCCGGCATTCGGCCGGTGGTGGTCATTCCGGGCCTTCGGCCCTATCGGTCGGTCCCATGGCGGCGCCGTTTAAGCGTCGCGCACCAGGCTTCTGATCATTTCCTTCTGGCGTTCGTCCTCGCGTTCGATGAAGGACTTCGCACTTTCATAACTGCGGTGCAGTTCGATCATCTTGGCCATCTCCAGAATGGGCTCCACGTTGGAGCCTTCCAGGGCACCCTGGATGACATCCGGGCTGGCGACGTCGATGGGCGGTGTGATCGAGGTGAACAGGGCGCCGGACGTCTGCACCAGGTCCTGGGTGTTGTCGAAGCGCACGACCTTGATCTTGCCAAGCTGGCCGTTCTCCGTCGAAATGGTGCCATCGCGGCCGATGTTGACCTCGGCGTCGTTGGGGCCGAGGGTCATCGGCTGGCCGCCGGTCGACAACAGCGGATACCCCTGCTGGTTGACGATCTGGCCGCCCGTATCCAGGCGGAACTGGCCGTTGCGCGTGTAATGTTCGGTGCCTTGCGGGTCGCGCACCACGAAGAAGCCGTCGTTGCGGATCGCCATGTCGAGCTGATTGCCCGTGGTTTCGATGGCGCCGTCCGTGACGTCGAGCCGGGTCGCAAGGTCGCGTGTATAGGTGAGATTGGGGCTGATGAGCCGCTCGCCGCCTTTGCTTTTGACGACATGCTCAACGAACATCATCTGGCTGGACTTGTAGCCGTTGGTGCTCATGTTCGCCAAATTGTTGGCGACGACCTCGAGCTGCCGTTTGAGCGCGCCTTGGCGCGAAGCGGCAATGACCGCTGTGGTTTCCATCTGATTTTTCCCGTTCTATTCATTCTCTTCCGGTGTGGCCCCTTTGGCGGGACCTTCCATCCGAAAGGCACTTCACGTATTTCCGCCAAGCCTGTTGCAGCCACCGTGCCAAACTAAAATATCATTTAATTTCAATTGGATAATTATGTTTCCTTGGCATGAGTACCGGGAAAATCCGGTTCCCGTTGGCAGCCTTTGCCGGGTATTTCTTGCCTAGAGCGGGGCGTTGCTGGCGGTGCCGGGACCTTGATATGATCGGCGCCGGGAACCCCATGCGGGCGGTTGGCCGGGAATAACCGGGACGGCATACGAAGCCGCGATCAGGCCCGGCGCACAGCCTTTGGGCCGGGCCGACCGGCGGCAACACCATCGCCCCGCCTCAACGACTTGTTAACGACCTGATTTTAGAGTGTGAGAACTTGGGATCAGGACGCTAGGAAACGGTTGCCCCGAACATGGCTGACGACGACGACGATCTGGAAAACGAAGAGGTCGGCGGCGCTGACGAAGACGCCGACGGCGAAGAAGGCGGCGCTTCCGACGGTGCTTCCAAGAGCAAGAAGAAAAAGCTCATCATCATCGTTGCGGTGCTGCTGCTTGTCGTGGGCGGCGCTGCGGCGGCATTCTTCACCGGCTTGCTGGAGCCGCTCATGTCGATGATTACCGGCAAGGACTCCTCCACGGTCGCTTCGGGTGAGGCGCCGGAGGGCATCGGCCTGTTCCACGATCTGCCGGAGGTTCTGGTCAACCTGAACACCGCCGGCCGCAAATCCCAGTTTTTGAAAATGAAGGTGTCGCTCGAAGTGGCAAGTGAGCAGGACAAACTGATCATCGATGCCGTGAAGGACCGTGTGATGGACAATTTCCAGGTCTATCTGCGGGAACTCAGGATCGAGGACCTGCAGGGTTCCGCCGGCATGTACCGCCTGCGCGAGGAGCTTCTGCGCCGGGTCCGGGCGGCGACGGCGCCGGCCCAGGTCAAGGACGTCCTGTTCAAGGAAATGCTGGTTCAGTAGACTTATGGCACGCAGGGGATGTGACGAATGACGAGCCCGGCTGACGATCAAGACGCAATGGCCGCCGAATGGGAAGCCGCGATGGGCGGTGACGGCGGCGAGGGCGGCGGTGGCGGCGACGAGCAGGACGAGCTGGCCGCCGAATGGGAAGCCATGATGGGCGGCGACGGTGACTCTGCGTCGACCGACGTCGGCATGGCGGCGCCCGAAGCCACCCGCGTTCTCAACCAGGACGAAATCGACAGCCTGCTGGGCTTTGACGACAGCCACGAGGAAGGCGCCGAGAAATCGGGCATCCAAGCGATCCTGTCGTCGGCCCTGGTGTCCTACGAACGTCTGCCGATGCTCGAGGTCGTGTTCGACCGACTCGTGCGTCTGATGTCGACCAGCCTTCGTAACTTCACCTCGGACAACGTCGAAGTCTCGCTCGATAACATCGCCTCGATCCGGTTCGGCGACTATCTGAACTCCATCCCCTTGCCGGCCATGCTCAGCGTGTTCAAGGCCGAGGAATGGGACAACTTCGGCCTGATCACGGTCGATTCCTCGCTGATCTATTCAATCGTCGATGTGCTTTTGGGCGGCCGCCGCGGCACGGCGGCGATGCGTATCGAAGGCCGGCCCTATACGACGATCGAACGCTCCCTGGTCGAGCGCATGATCCACGTCATGCTGACCGACCTGTCGGCGGCGTTCGAGCCCTTGAGCCCGGTCACTTTCCGCTTCGACCGCCTGGAAACCAACCCGCGCTTCGCGACGATCTCACGGCCGTCCAACGCGGCCATCGTGACGCGCCTGCGCATCGACATGGAAGACCGTGGCGGGCGTCTGGAACTGCTGCTGCCCTACGCGACCCTGGAGCCGGTCCGCGAACTCTTGCTGCAGATGTTCATGGGCGAAAAGTTCGGCCGGGACTCGATCTGGGAAACCCACCTGGCGGAAGAGCTGTGGATGACCGAGGTCGATCTGGAGGCCGTCATCGACCAGCAGATCGTCAGCCTGCAGACGGTGTTCGACCTCAAGGAAGGCTCGCAGATGATGCTCAACGCGACGCCGGACAGCCCCGTCATGCTGTCCTGCGGCAACGTGCCCCTTTATATCGGCCGCATGGGCCGCAAGGGCGGACGCATCGCCGTGCGCATCGAAGACCGCATCGACCGCGGGCCGAAGACGTCCTGACCGTGAATTTTAGCGCCCTTGGTTAGCATTTCGTTCAGAACCTCGGGCGTAGACTGGCCGCAGCGAACAGCCCCGGTTCCGCCGTTTGGAACGGATCGTTACCCAGGGGATGGAGAGACAAGACCGTGACTTTTTCCTTTTCCTTGACGCTTGAAATCATTCTGGCCCTCCTGCTGGTGGTCATGATCTGGTATTCGGTGATCCTGAACCGGCGCCTGACCCGCTTCCGCGGCAACCGCGAGCAGATGGAGAAGCTGGCCACCACCTTCAACGACGCGACGTCCCGCGCGTCCGCCAGCATCGGCGACCTGCGCATCGCGTCGGACGCGTTGCAGGATCAGTTGGCCAAGGCGGAAAGCCTGCGCGACGACTTGGTGTTTTTGGTCGACCGCGGCACCATCGCCGCCGACCGTCTGGAAGAAAACGTGCGCCTTGCCCGTGACGAACATGTGGGTGGGGATGCCGAGACGGCGGACCCCCTCGAGGTCGTCGAACCGGTCCGCCAGCAGCGCCCCGCGCCCAAGGTGGCGGCGGCGCGCGGCGCACGCCATGCCGACGCCGAGGACCATCCGGTGGTTGGCGGAAAGAAAACCACGCCCCGCTCGGAAGCGGAACGCGCCTTGTTGAAAGCCATCCGCTCGGCCAACTAAGGGCCGGGTGCCGAATTGCATCGTCAAAGGCCCCGGTAAAGCGGGGCGGACACGGACCCGACGGACGCTTGAATGAACCCCTTTAACAAATTCCGCTTTCTGCCGGTGACCATCTTCGTGGCGTCGATGCTGTTGACCGTGAAAATCGGCGATATCTGGAACAGCGTGGATGGCCTGAAAAAGGATGCCATCCAGGTCGCGGGCGCCGAAGCCCAGACGGAAACGCCGCCGCCGCCGGCACAGGGAGGGCAGCCGCCCGCCGCCGGTCAGCCGCCGGCCGCGAACCCGGCCCAGGGTCAACCGGGCGGCGGGCCCGGCGCCGGCCAGCAGGCCGCCGTGCCGGGGCCGGCCGATCCGAACGCCATCGCGGCCCCGTCGGGCGACCCTGCCACCTCCAAGCTGATTACCGATGATCCGACCCTTCTGACGCCCCAGGAAATCGACCTGCTGCAGCGCCTGGCCGACCGCCGGCGCGAGATTGAGGCCCGCGAACAGGAACTGCAGGTGCGCCAAGGCATGCTTGCCGCCGCCGAAGCCCGCATCGACCGCAAGATCGCCGAATTGAAGAACCTGCAATCGGAAATCGACGGCCGCATCAAGGTGTTCGACGAGCAGCAGGAAAACAAAATGGAAAGCCTGGTCAAGATCTACGAGAACATGAAGCCCAAGGACGCGGCGCGGATTTTCGAGGATCTTGAGATGGATACCCTGCTGGAAGTCGCCCAGCGCATGAAGGAACGCAAGCTGGCGCCCGTGATGGCCAAGATGAATCCCGAGAAGGCCCGCGAGGTGACGGTGCAGCTGCGCGACCTGCGGTCGCTGCCGCGGGAAGGCCTGGACCAGGGAAATTAAGTCATTTCCAGCCTATGACCATGGACCTATAGCCTTAAAAAGGCTTGCTCTACCCCCAGCCTTGAATAAACTGCCCGGTACTGGGGCTATAATCATAAATTCCCATGCGCAAAGCACGGAGTAACCGATGGCTGTCGACCTGAATATGAACGTCCTGATCGTGGATGATTATCAGACCATGCTCAGGATTCTGCGCAACCTGTTGCGTCAGTTGAACTTCAAGAACATTGATGAAGCGTCCGACGGGTCGGAAGCGCTCAAGAAGCTGCGGGCGAAGGCATTCGGCTTGATCATCTCCGACTGGAACATGGAGCCCATGACGGGGATTCAACTGCTTCGCGAGGTCCGTGCGGATGAAAAGCTGAAGCATATCCCGTTCGTCATGATCACGGCGGAAAGCAAGTCGGAAAACGTCATCGCGGCCAAGGAAGCCGGCGTTTCCAACTACATCGTCAAGCCGTTCAACGCCGAAACGCTCAAAGGCAAGCTGATCAGCGTCCTCGGCGAGTTCTGAGGAGACCGTTATGGCGACAGACTCGGTCGATCCCGAGTTGGCCACACGTCTTCAGGAACTTGGAAGGGAACCTGGCGGCTCGGTCAAGGTCGAAGAGATTGCGGAAGTGGTGGAGGCGATCCTCACCACCATGCAAGGCGATCTGTCCGCCGTCGATGTCAGGCTCTACGAAGAACTGGAAAGCCTGTCGCGCTTCATTACCGATGCCAAAACCGACATTGCCGCCCTGCGCCCGGACGAGGTGAAGGACGAGTTCATCCCCAGCGCGGCCGATGAACTGGACGCCATCGTCGAAGCCACGGCGGAGGCGACCAATTCGATCATGGACGCCGTCGGCGAGATTGAGGAGGTGATGTCCAAGCTCAAGGGCAAGAATTCCGAGCGGCTGATGGACGCCACCACCAAAATCTACGAAGCCTGCGGGTTCCAGGACATCACCGGCCAGCGCATCACCAAGGTGGTCGGTGCGCTGCAGCACATCGAGGAAAAAATCGACGCGCTGCTCAACGCCTTCGGCGACGAGATCGCGAAGTACAAGGCGGCCAACCCGAAGGCCGAAGTCGCTGCGGTCGAGGAAGAGGCGATGCCGACCGACGAGGATCTTCTGCACGGCCCGCAGAAGAAAGAGGCGGCCATGTCGCAGGACGATATCGACGCCCTTCTGAACAGTTTCGACTGATTCGTTTCTTCGTCTCAGTCCGGGTTTTGGTAAGGCCGTCTTTACCAGATTTCTGCTAGAATCCGGCCATGGCTGAACGTGATTTCTTGCCGCCGATTCCGGACACCGCGCGCGGGCCCAATACGCCCGCGCTGTTCCTGTCGTTGTTCCTGTTGGTTCTGGCGTTTTTCATCCTGCTGGTGACCATTTCCACCCTGGAAGAGGTCAAGACCAAGTCGGTGATGGACAGCCTGACGTCGACCTTCACCTCGATCGTGCCGCCCTCCACGGACCCGACGCGCTTCAAGTCCAAGGAGGGAGACCTGGTCGCCGGCCAGCAGTACCAGGAAACGGTCACCGACATCTTCGCCGCCGCCCTGCAGGTAGCCCAGGTCAAGGTCGTCCATCCCGGGCGCCTGATGCAGGTGCAAATCCCCGCCAGCACCCTGTTCGCCGCCGACGAGGCGCGCGTTCAGCCGGGGCAGTTCCAACTGCTCGACCGCATCGTCGCGGCGGCCAGCGGACGCCCGCCCGGCCTGCGCTTCGACCTGGAATTCATCATCGGATCACGCGTCCGCGCCGACGGCGGCCTGCCCCAGTCGCAGACCCTGGAACTGGCGCGGGCGGGGGCTTTCGCGCGGGAAATGGCCGCCCGCGGCCTGCCGCCGGACTCCATCGCCATCGGGATCGAGCCGGGCGACCCCAATGATGTCACAATGTGGTTCTATATCCGCCGTGAAGAGGCAACCCGGTTGCGTCTCGACGGCGACGGTGGCGAGGAGTAGGGGCCAGCGATGCTGTTGCCGAGACGCTCCGAACGGGACCTGGAACGCGATCACAAGGCGTCGCAGATGTGGCTGCTGACGTTCACGGATCTGGTGTCGCTGATGCTGACTTTCTTCGTCATGCTGTTCTCCATGTCCAACGTCAAGCTGGACCGCTGGGACAACGTGATCGATTCCCTGTCGCAAAGCTTGGCCCCGGAACAGGTGAAAACGCCCATTTCGTCGACCGCCACGCACAACATCGCAACCGTGTTTCGTAAACGCGCCATTAACCTGGATTATCTAACATCCGTGCTGCGGGAAAAGATTGAAAGCGATGAACTGCTTAAGCAAACGCAGTTCATGCGGTTGGAGGACAGATTGGTTCTGGCCCTGCCTGGGGATTTGCTGTTTGAGGCGGGACGTGCGGTCATGACGGACCGCGCGCGCGACGCCTTGTTCCGCCTGGGCGGAGCCCTCAGCACCATCGCTAACCAATTGGGCGTCAACGGCCATTCCGACCCGTCGCCGGTGTCCGGCGGCGACTATGCGTCCAACTGGGAGCTGTCGGCGGCCCGCGCCGCCGCCGTGGCCAACCAACTCCGCGCCGCCGGCTACAGCGAGCCGATCGTCGCCTTCGGGTATTCGGACAGCCGTTACGATCAATTGCCGCCCATGCCGCCGGCGCAGCGCCAACTCATGGGGCGGCGGGTCGATATCGTTGTGTTCCCGACCTCCGGGGGGCTGCGATGACCGCCCGCCGGATCCTTGGCGCGGCCCTGATGGCCGTGGCCCTGGCCTGGGGTCTGTGTCTTGCGCCCCTGGGGGATGCCCGGGCGCAAGAGGCCGTCCAGGTCAACGTGCGGGCCGGGGCCCATGCCACCTTTACCCGTGTCGTGTTCGATTGGCCGACCAAGGTGCCCTACAAAATCACCAAGGACGGTGGTCTCGTCACCGTGATCTTCGAGGCGGCGGCGCAGATCGACGATGCTGACCTCAACCGCAATCCGCCGCTGTTCGTCGGCGGCATCCGCTCCGCCACCCAGGGTGGGCGCACGGTTTCGGTGATCGCCGTACCGCCGCGGTCCACCGTGCGCGACTTCTATGCCGGGAGCAAGATCGCCCTGGATGTCCGCGAACCCGCGCCGTGGCAGGAACCTGTCGCCGTTCCGGCCCAGGTCAGCGTGCCCGGCGGCGGCAATGCCCCGGCCGCCAATGCCGCGCCCCAGGCCGCCGAAGCCAAACCCGCAGACCCGGTGAAAGACCCGGTGCCGCCGGTCGCCACCGCACCCGACAAGCCCGCCGTCGCCGCCCAGGCCCTGCCGCAGCCGCCCGCCCCGAAGCAGGCCACGCCCGCCGCCCCGGCCCAGGCCGCCCGAACCGCGCCCGCCGCGGCCGGCACGGCGACCCGAGGTGCGCAGCAGCTTCCCCAGGGAGGCGCGCCGAAGGCTGCCGCGGCGACCGGTGCCGGTCAGCCGTTGCGCCTGACCCCGCCCGCGCAAACCGCGGTGACCGCCGCCGCAACCGCACAACCGCCGCGCACGGCGACGGCCCAGGCTTCCGGCCAGGCCGCCGGCAGCGCCGCCGCCCAGGCACCGGCGCCCGGACCCGCCCCGGGCGCGCAGCTGTCTGTGGCCAAGGGCGACGAGGGCACGGTAACCCTGCGCTTCGATTGGGAAGAGCCTGTCGCCGCCGCCGCGTTCCGGCGTAACGGGTTCCTGTGGCTGGTGTTCGACAAGCGCACCAACGTCAACGTTCCCGCCCTGCAGGAGGCTGGGGGCGAAGTCATTTCAACGCTGCAACAGGTCTACATCCCCCAGGCCACCGTGCTGCGCATGACCACGCCCAAGGACGTCAACCCGTCCATGCGCCGGGCCGGGCTGGCCTGGCTGATCGACTTCCGGACCCAGGAAGCGACGCCCAAGATTCCACTGGAAGTTCAGGCCCAGCCGAATTCTCCCATCGGAGCCCGCATCTTCATGCCGTTGCCGGAACCGGGAAAGGTGATCCCGTTGACCGACCCCATCGTCGCCGACAACATGCTGGTCGTGCCGGGCATTCCGCTCGGCCATGGGGTGGCCGGGACCTACGCCTATCCCCAGTTCGAAATTCTGCCCTCCATCCAGGGCGTGGTGGTGACGCCGCGGATCGACGATGTGCGCGTGCGCTCTCTGCGTCAGGGCGTGGAAATCGCCAGCGCGGCGCCCACGTTCCCGCTCAAGTTCTCGCCGGTGTCCCAGGAAATGGCGGCCAGTGCGCGCCTGGCGGCGATGCGGCCCCTGGTGCGTATCCTGGATCTTGAAAAATGGGACACCCCCAACGACGCCGCGATTTTGCAGACCCGCGCGATCCTGGAGCAGGCCCTTGCCGTGGCGCCCAAGGCCGGGGAGCAGGAAGCACGCATGAATCTGGCCCGGTTCTACTTCGCCAACGCCTACGGGGCGGAAGCCCTGGGCGTGCTGGCCCGGGCCCTGCAGGTGCAGCCGTCATTGGCCCAGGACCGCGAATGGCTGCTGCTGCACGGCGGCGCCGAATTCCTCATGGACCGCCTGCCCGAGGCGGAGAAGGATCTGTACAACGCCGCCCTTAACGGCAGCGACGAAGGCGAGTTTTGGCGCGCGGTCATCCAGGCTGCGCAGGGCGACCTGAACGGAGCTTCCATCGAACTGCGTCGGTCCGGATCGATTGCCCGGCCCTATCCCCGATCCCTGCGATTCCGGCTGTCGACCATCGTCGCCGAGGCGGTGGTCGAGATCGGCGACGTGCGCACGGCGGAAACGCTGATTTCCACGCTGCTGGCCGATGGTCCAAACCCCAGTCAGGAAGCCCAGGTCAAATTCGTTCAGGGGCGTCTGGCGGAACTGGAAGGCGACTTCGACGGCGCCGTGTCGCTGTGGGAAGGCGTCATGGACAGCCCGGACCGGCTGGCCCGCTTCCGGGCGGCGCGCTCCCGGGTCGAGCTTCTGCTGCGTCTTGACCGCATGACCAAGCGCGAAGCGACCGAGGAACTTGAAAAGCAGCGCTTCGCCTGGCGCGGCGATAATCGGGAATTCGATCTTCTGCGGCGCCTGGGCGCCCTTTACCTGGAACAGGACAAGTACCGCGAGGCGTTGCAGACTTTGCGCCAGGCGGCGACGCACTTCCGCGATCATCCGGACGCCAAGGCCGTGACCAAGGAAATGTCGGACACCTTCAATGCCCTGTATCTGGATGATAAGGCCGACGCCCTGAAGCCGGTCACGGCGATCGCCATCTACGAGGAATTCAAGGAACTGACCCCCGCCGGTTCGCGCGGCGACACCATGATCCAGAAACTCGCCGACCGCCTTGTCGGGGTTGACCTTCTGGATCAGGCGGCGGCGCTTCTGGAGGGCCAGATCAAATTCCGCCTGCAAGGTGCGGACCGGGCCCGCGTCGGCGCGCGCCTGGCCCTGATCCATCTTCTGGCGCGCAAATACGCGGATGCCGAACGGGTGATCCGGGCGACCGCCGCGGACGGCCTGACCGGCGACCTTGCGCAACAGCGCAATCATCTTCTCGTTCAGGCCCTTCTGGCACAGAAACGCTATGCCGACGGGCTAACCTTGTTGGAGCCGGACGAGACCCTGGACGGTGAACTGCTGCGCTCGGAAATCTATTGGACCATGGGTGATTGGAACGAGGCGGCCCAGGCTTTGCAGCGCGTCGTCACGATTAGCGGGGCCCGCCGCGGCGAAAAACTCGACCGCAAACAGGCGCGTTATCTGCTGAATCTGGCGACGACCATGACGCTCAGCGGGAACGAGCGCGGCCTGGCCCGTATCCGCGACAATTTCGGGCCGGCCATGGCCCAGACCGAAATGGCCAAGGCCTTCGACCTGATCGCGGCGCGCCCGGCCCTGGGCCTGATCGCGCCGGAAAGCGTCAATGCCCGGGTCGCCGTGGCGCAGAACTTCAAGACATTCCTTACGGCCTATCGTGAGCGTCTGGAAAAAGACCCGCTCAGCGCCATCAACTGACGTTGCACAGGAAAACGGCCCGGTCCTTTACGGGAACCGGGCCGCTGCTCCTGCGTTCATCCCCCGATGAACTTGGAGGTCTGAGTAAAGGTGCGTGTCGGGCGCGTCACACCGGGCCGGTGTATTCGCCGCGCGCCGGGTAGTTTTTCTCGATGGCGAAATCCACGGCCGCCAGCAGTTCGGAGAAATGCGGGCGGACGAACGGCATGGTCTGGACCGAGGCGTAATAGAGCGTCTGGTCCGGCGAGGCCATGAATAGGCCGGGCTCGGAAAACAGGGCCGGTTCCTCGATGCCGATCGAGGTCTTGCCCCGTGAGGTCGAGATGAACAGCCCCCATTCCCGCGCCTTGGCCAGGGTCAGGCCGTAGCCGACGCGCAATTCCGTGGCGGCGAGTTTTTCGGCCATGGCCTTGCCGCGCTCCGCGTCGTCGCTGGAGACGGCAATGGTGCCGATGCCGCGCTTGGCGAATTCCGGGGTCAGCGTTTCAAGTTCCGTCAGATACTTGGCGCAGATCGGACAATGCAGGCCCCGATAGAAGCAGATCACCGTTCCCCGTTCGGAGGTTTCCGCGGCAAGGTCGAATGTGCCGCCGGTCACCAAGTCGAGGGAAAGGCCGGGGGTTTTCTGGCGTGGCATGAGCATGGGGCGGTTGTCTCCTTTGGGATTGGGTCTCCGTACCGTCGAATGCGGCGGTCGGTTTTCGATGACGGCGACCATACCAGGGGTTATAGTCGATAAAATCCGAATAAATTGATTGTAACACCTTAATCACCATGGCTGATCGCTACGACCGTTTGTCCGCCCTGATCACCCGCTTTGACCTGCGGGTTCTGCGGGTGCCGTTGGGCGAAGGCAACATGGCCGTGTTCGGCGATCCGGAAACCGGTGCGCCGGGGCGGGTCGAAATCCGCACCCGGGATGGCATTCCCGCCGCCGGGCCGAACGAGGCGCCGGTCGCCGCCTGTTCCATCGATTGGGGCGGGGCGGCCAATCCTCTGATGGCGGCCTTGCCGGCCACCGTCTCCCTGCCGATCCGTGACGTGGAGACGCGGGCGCTCCTCGACCTGTTCCTGGCCGAGGCCGGGGGCCGGCGCTGCGGGTCCGACAAGGTTCTGGAACGCCTGGCCGAAGTTCTGGTCATCCGCCTGATGCGTCAGCAGATCGAACGGGGCACCGCCGAGCCGGGGGTGCTGGCGGGGCTTGCCGATGCGCGCCTGTCGCGCGCCATTTCGGCCCTGCACGAAGATCCGGGCCGGTCGTGGTCGAACGGCGATCTGGCGGCGGTCGCGGGCATGTCGCTGTCGCGGTTCGCCGATGCGTTTCGTGTGGTTGTCGGCGAGGCACCGCAAAGCTATCTGCGCCGTTGGCGCATGACGCTGGCGCGCCAGGACATGGACCAGGGGGCGCGGGTCCAGGCCGTCGCCCGGCGCTACGGCTATGCCAGTTCGGAAGCCCTGGCCCGCGCGTTTCACCGCCAATTCGGCGTCAATCCGACGGAACTGCGCCGCGCGGGATAGGCCGGGGCGGGCGGCCCTGGGGGCATCCGCATCTCCGAATGAGAACGCGATGGCGGCCGGATTGAAGGCCATGCCATCGATGGAAACCTCGGCCTTTTCGCCGAGCGTCTGGGACGATCCGTCCACGAACGGCACCAACAGGCGCGCGGCATCGTTCACATCTCAAACAAGAGACGGGTGCTGAAATATTTACGATAGAGGGGCCCGTTTCGGGGGAGAAAAGGGGCGGTGCTGTCTAGCCGGCGCCGAAGCTTTTGACCAGGGAGCCGACGGTCATGTACCAGCCGTCGACCAGCACGAAGAAGATGATCTTGAACGGCAGGGCGATGATGATTGGCGGCAACATCATCATGCCCATGGACATGAGAACCGATGCGACGACCATGTCGATGATCAGGAATGGCACGAACAGCAGGAATCCGATTTCGAAGGCGCGCTTCAGTTCGGAAATCATGTAGGCCGGGACCAGTACCCGCATGGGCATTTCCTTGCGCGCCTCTTCGTCGGGGATGCGGGCGATCTGGGTGAACAGCAAAAGGTCACGTTCACGGACGTGGCTCATCATGAATTCGCGGAACGGAATGATCGCCCGGTTGAAGCCCTGAAGCTCGTCCATGTTGCCCTGAATCACCGGATTGATGCCGGTATTCCAGGCTTTCTCGAAGGTCGGCTGCATGATGAACAGGGTCAGAAACAAAGCCAGCCCGACCAGAACCTGGTTGGGTGGGGTCTGTTGCGTGCCCAGGGCCGTGCGCAGAAACGACAGCACGACGATGATGCGCACGAAGGATGTGACCATGATGAGGATCGAGGGGGCAATGCTGAGCACCGTGATCAGCAGCAGCATCTGGATGATGCGGCCCGTGGTATCGCCGCCCTGTTCGCCCAGGTCGAGGGTAATGGCCTGCGCCAGGGCCGGCGGGCTGAGCAGGGACAGCCCCAGGTAGATCGCGCAGGCGGCGCCGATCACCGCCAGGATCATGATCAGGGGATGGGCGAGGGGATTGCGCCGCCGCCGCGTGAAGATACGCCGCATCTGCCCGTCGTTGGTCATGACCGGGGCTCCGCGTCGTCATCGGCGGGCGGAAGGACGGCGGTGTCGAGAGCCTGCTTGAAGCCTGCGCCCGGGCCGGTGATGCCGGTTTCGATGACCAGTTCGGAGGTCGGGCCGATCAACAGCAGATGTTCCTTGTCGTCGCGGCGGACCAGGATCAGGCGGCGGCGGCCGTCCAGGGGCGTCACCTCCACGATGCCCAGACGCCGGTTGCTGGCGCGCTTGATCGCCGTGGCCGGGAAGCCCCAGCCGGCGCGCCGCGCCATGGCGGCAAGCACGGCGATCAGGCCGATCACGAAGAGCAGCGCCAGGATGAAGCGGAGGTAGCCGTCCATGTCCATGTCCATGGCTCTAGCCCTTGTCTGTTTCGCCGTCAGCCGGGCCAAGGCCGGCACCGGCGCGGATTTCGTCTTCGAGGTGATTGAGGTCCGAAACCATCTTTTCCAGGCGCAGGCGGATGCCGTCCGGATCCGACGACGTAAGCGCCATGGTGCGCACGTTTTCGCAAATCCAGGCGACCCGGTCGCCCAAGGGCGTCATGTCCAGCAACTCGCCCCCGGCAAGGGCCCGGCGCGCGTTCAGGATCATGGTTTCGACCTCGGTCATGGCCGATTCCAGGGAGGCGGGAGTGGCGTCGCCCGCGCCGTTGTTGCCAATATCGCTCATGTCTCCCCCATCCATTCGCGCACGATATCCTCGCGGCTTTTCCCGGCCAGGTCGTCGGCGCTGTTGGCGCGATAGAGATAGATCAGAATTTCGGCCACGGCGGCGAAGGCCTCGACGGGGATTTCTTCTTCCATGTCGACCGTGGCGAGAAGCTGGGCAAGATCCGCGTCTTCGCGCACCTTGATGCCGTTGGCGAAGGCGATCTGCAGAATCTGTTCGGCCAGGCGGCCCCGCCCGCCCGCAACCACGGTGGGAGGCATGCCCGGCACGGCCCCTTCGGCCAGGGCCACGGCGAGCGCGTCCTTGGTTGCCGGGATGCGCTGGACGTTCCCTTGCGGGCCGCCGTTGCCGGTCTGATCTTTGGGGGTGTCTGCGTTCACGTGCCGCTGGTCCCGTTCGCGTGGCAATGCCTGGTGGTCGGCAAGATTTGCCGGATTCGCCCGATCCTAACGGCCCTCGGTTTAACAAATGATTACGGTGAAGCCGGTTTTCCGTTTCGGAATCAGACGCTTAATGGTCTGCCGGGGAGATCGCGGCTGAACCGGGCGTACTTAATGAGTTGTTAAGGAACCCGGCAGATAATGCCTAGCAGGACGGTTTCCGGGGCTTTGCAATGGCCGCCGGGACCAGGGGACAACGGATAATTTCCGCTAGAGAAGGGGCCGCGCGCAGATGGATTTGACCCTCTTCGCAGCCGTTAAGAAACGTCTTAATTGGCTTGGCCAGCGTCAGGAAATTCTGGCCCAGAACATTTCCAATTCGGATACGCCCGACTACAAGGCGAAGGATCTCAAGCCGTATCAGTTCCGCGAGCTTCTGCGCAAGGAATCGGCGCAGTTGAACATGGTCGTTACGGAGCCCGGACAACTGGGCGGTCAGCGCAAGCGCATCCGCGATTTCTTCGTCGAGGAGCCGCGCCATCCTTATGAAACGTCGCCCAACGGAAACTCGGTGGTGCTCGAGGAACAGATGGGCAAGGTATCCGAGACGCAGACCACCCATCGGCTGACCACGGAACTCTACAAGAAACACATCGAGATGCTGAAAACCGCCAGCCGCGGACGCTAGGCGGCGCCCTGTAACGGGCGGACAAAAATTCGGGCCGCAAAGGCCACAGGCGAACCTGGAACGGGATTTTCGACAGAACGTCGTCCAAACCAATGCCGCCGGATACAGGGAGAATCCTTGCCCGGATAACGACGATCAAGGAGGCGAAAGCCCCGATGGACGACATCATCAAGACGATCCGCATTTCCAGCGCCGGAATGCGCGTGCAGGGAACGCGCCTTCGCGTGATCTCGCAAAACATCGCCAACGCGGACAGTCTGCCGCAGCGCCCGGGCGACGACCCATACCGGCGCAAGCTGGTGACCTTCAAGAACGAACTGGACAAGTCCGTCGGTGTCGAAACGGTGCACATCAACCGTCTGCACAAGGACATGTCCGACTTCGGCAAGAAGTATGACCCGTCCCACCCCGCCGCGGACAAGGACGGCTACATCCAGACGCCCAACGTCAACACCATGATCGAAATGATGGACATGCGCGAAGCGCAGCGGTCCTACGAAGCCAACCTGAACCTGATCAAGTCGTCGAAGACGATGCTGAACAGCGTCATCGACGTGCTGCGCAGCAACTAAGGCCAGCGTCGAAATCAAGGTCCCAACGCGGACCGGGCCCAGCGGGCCTAGAACGGGAGAACAACAATGACGATGACCGCCGATTTCAACATTCACCAGGCGTTGAACGCCTATCAGCGGGCCGCCCGCCAACAGATTTCCGGCACGCAGGACAGCGTAGCGCCGACCGCCAAGGCGAACGAGGAATTCGGCGACTTGGTGCGCAGCGCCATCATGGAAGCCCGCAAGATCGGCGAGAAGTCGGAAAAAATGTCCATCGCCGCGATCAACGACCGCGCCGACATCACCCAGGTGGTGACCGCCGTGGCCGAGGCTGAACTGACCCTGCAGACCGTGGTCAACGTGCGGGACAAGGTTCTGGAAGCCTACAACGACATCATCCGGATGCCGGTGTAGTTCCGCCGGCCCCCGGCGCCGGGAGAAACCCAGATGAACGAAGTGGATGTCATCGACGTCGGTCGCAACGCCATGTGGGTGGTCATCAAGGTGGCCGGCCCGATCATGTTCCTTGGTTTGGTCACGGGTCTTATCATCGCCCTGTTCCAGGCGCTCACGACGATCCAGGAAATGACCCTGACCTTCGTCCCCAAGATCATCGTCATCTTCATCGCCATCGTTGTTCTGCTGCCGTTCATGATCAATACGGTGACCTCCTTCGCAGACACCCTGTTCGACCGAATTTCGGCGCTATAGGCGGCGAAGGGCGGCGGACATGCTCGAAGAACTCGTCAAACTCAACATTTTCGGCTTCCTGCTGATCCTGTCGCGCGTCGGCGCCATGATGTCCATCCTGCCGGGCATCGCGGCGGCCTATGTCAGCATGCGGATTCGCATTGTTCTGTCCGTTCTCGTCGCCCTTGTCATGACGCCCGTGTTGACGGAGACCCTGCCGGCGCCTCCAGTCAGCCCCTATGTCCTGTTCCTGCTTCTGGCCGGCGAAATCATCGTCGGTGTGTTTCTCGGCGGGATCGCGGTCATCCTGATCAGCGCCCTGCAGACCGCGGGGACGCTGATCGCCCTGTTCGCGGCCATGGCCAACGCCCTGGTTCAGGATTCCATCACCGAACAGCAAAGTTCCGTCATCGCCAACATGCTGACCATCGGCGGGCTGTTGATGGTCTTCATCACGGACAGCCATCATGTGTATTTCACGGTGGTTGCGGATTCATACAGCCTGTTCGTGCCTGGAGAGGGCGTGGCGACCGGTGACATGGCGCTGATGCTGGCGCGCCGGGTCGCCGACAGTTTCGCCCTGGGGTTCCAATTGTCGATCCCGTTCCTGGTCATTGCGATGGTCTATTACATCGGGCTCGGCGTTCTCGGTCGCCTGATGCCCCAACTGCCGGTTTTCTTTTTCGGTCTGCCGGTGCAGCTGACGGTCCAGCTCGGCGCCCTCATGATCGTGTTCTCGTCGATCATGCTGGTGTTCCTCAACCACTTTCAGCAGGGGTACGTCGCTTTCACGGGCTAGCGCCCGGGTCGACGCTGGAAACTCATGGCAGAAGAAGACGACTCACAAAAAACGGAAGAGCCGACCGGAAGGAAGCTCTCCAAGGCCCGCGATGAGGGTCAGGTTGCCCAGTCGCAGGAAATCAAGAGCCTGATGATCCTGGTCGGCGGTGTGGGGATGTTGATGTTTCTCGCGCCGGCCATGGCCCGCGACGTTTCGCTCATCGGTCGGCGGTTCATTGGGGCATCCTATTCGATCCCGATGGATTTCGAGCATCTGCGCCTGCTGTTCTCCAATGTCGCGGTGGAGGTCGGCGTAATTCTGGCCCCCGCGATGGCGATGTTCGTGGTCCTGGCGATCGTTGCCAACGTCGGCCAGTTCGGCCTTATCTGGTCGGTAAAGAAAATCCAGCCGAAACCCAGCAAACTCAGTCCTTTGAGCGGCTTCAAGCGGCTGTTCTCCAGCCAGGGCCTGATGGAGTTTGCGAAAGGCATCCTGAAGTTGACCCTGGTTGCGACGGTGTCGTTCGGGCTTGCCATTCCCATGCTGCATGATCTGGAAATGCTGCCCGCGATCTCCACGGGCGCCGCCCTCCATCGTATCCACGAGATCGCCATCTTGATGGCGCTCGCGACCATCGGGGTCATGGGCTTTATCGCGGCGCTCGATTACATCTACCAGCGCGCCACTTTCATGAAGCAGATGCGGATGTCCAAGACCGAGGTCAAGGACGAGCACAAGCAGACCGACGGCGACCCGCAGATCAAGGCGCGAATCCGCCAAATCCGCATGGACCGGGCGCGCAAGCGCATGATGGGAGCGGTGCCCAATGCCGACGTGGTCATCACCAACCCGACCCACTTCGCGGTCGCCCTGGAATACAAGATGGAAACCATGCCGGCCCCCAAGGTGATCGCCAAAGGGCAGGACCTCGTGGCCCTCAAGATCCGCGAAATCGCCGAGGCCAACGAGATCACCATCGTTGAAAACCCGCCGCTGGCGCGGGCTCTGTTCAGTTCCGTGGAACTGGACGAGGAAATCCCGCCGGAACACTTCAAGGCCGTCGCCGAGGTCATCGGCCACGTCATGCGGCTCAAGGGCAAGCTGCCCCATTAAGCGTCCCGGCGGCGCATGGCCGCGGCTGCCGCGTTCCGGCATCGAGTGCTGTTGACAGGGCCGCTTCAGTGGTAATCCTGTCACCGGAAGCGGGCCGCCTTGGGCGGACCCGCCGTCACCGCCGGGCATCGACATCGGAACCATGAAGCACAGAATGCCCCACGTCCTGAACGCCGGCGCGGCCCTGTTGGGGGTCGCGGCCGGGTTGATGTTCGGGCTCGATGCCGGCTGGGCGCCGCCCGTGGGCGGCGTGCTGGCGGCGGCGGCGCTGGGGCTTCTCGCGGCGTCCTGGCGCATGGGCCGCACGGCCCCGAGCCGGCCGACGGGCGGACCCATGGCGGAACTGATCCAGATGGCCGCCGGATCGTCGGGCGAGGGGCTGTTGATCGCCACCTGGGACGGCGTCGGCATGTATGCCAACGGCGCCTTCCGCGACCTGTTTTTCCTGGATGGCGACGCCGGGCCGGCGGGCCTTCTGGACAAGGTCGAACGCGCGCTCGACAGCCAGGGACGGTCCCAGGACGTGTTCCGCAAGCTGCGGGCCGCCGCCGCTGATGGCTCCACGGCCGGCGGCGAGGTCATCTGCCGCCGTCAGGACGGCAAGCCCGCGTGGCGGCGCCTGCGCATGGAGCCGTTCGGCGAGGACGGCATCGGCGCCGGGGCCGGGGAGGGGGCCTCCCGCTACGTGCAATGGCGGGCCCTGGACATTACCGAGGAAAAACGCCAGACCGCGACCCGCCAGTCGGCGGAGGCGCGCCGCGCCGACCTGCTCGACGGCCTGCCCGTGGGGGTGTTCTCCGTCGACGCGCGCGGGCGCATCGTCTACGCCAATTCCTGCCTCGCGGAATGGCTCGGCGTCGACCGCGTCGCCATGGGCGGGCGGCCCTTCGCCGAGTTCGTCGTCTCCGCCAGCCCCGTGAACGGCAACGGTAACGATGTCGACGATGTCCCGGGCGACCATGGGCTGGTCACCCTGCGCGCCGCCGACGGCACGGAATTCACGGCCTCGCTGCTGCAAAGCCATCGGGAGACCACGGACGGTACCCTGGTCTACACGCGCTCCATCCTGCTGCGCGACATGGCCTGGGCGGACGACGGCGGCGCCGGCGGCGGTCTGGGCCCGGCCAAGCGCCTGCGCTTCCTGTTCGACGACGCGCCCGTGGCCATCGCGCTGCTTGACGGCCTAGGCAAGGTCATGGACTGCAACCGGGCGTTTCTGACCCTGGCGGGTGCTCACCGGGACATGGTCGCCGGCCGGCCCTTCGCCGAACGCCTGCTGCCCGAGGACCGGGACGTGGTCGCCTCGGCCCTGTCCGACGTGATCATGGGCCGGGTGCGGGCGACCCAGACGGAAATCAGGCTCGCGGCCCCCGGCGGGCGGCAGGCGGCGGCGACGCTGTTCGCTTCCCGCATGGAGGACGACAAGGGCAACATCACCGGCCTGGTCCTGCATTTCATCGACACGACCGAGCAGAAGAACCTGGAAATCCAGTTCGCCCAGTCCCAGAAGATGCAGGCCGTGGGCCAGCTTGCGGGCGGCGTCGCCCATGATTTCAACAACCTGCTGACGGCCATGATCGGCTTCACCGACCTGTTGCTGGAACGTCACGGGCCGGGCGACCCCTCCTTCAACGATTTGCAGCAGATCAAGCAGAACGCCCACCGCGCCACCAACCTGGTGCGCCAGCTGCTGGCCTTCTCGCGCAAGCAGAACCTGGAGCCGGACCTGCTTGACCCGGAAGACGCGCTCAACGACCTGTCCAACCTGCTGCGCCGCCTGCTGGGCGAGACGGTGAAACTGAAACTGGAACACGAACGGGGGGCGGGGCGCATCCTGGCCGACCGGGGGCAGTTCGATCAGGTTATCATCAATCTCGCCGTCAACGCGCGGGACGCCATGGCCGAGGGCGGGCCGCTCGTCATCCGCACCTTCCGCCGCGATCTGGAACGCCCGATGCAGCAGTCGGGCGAGGTCATTCCCGTCGGCTCCTACCTGGTGATCGAGGTCGAAGATAAGGGCACGGGCATTTCCAAGGAGGTGCTCGACCGCATTTTCGAGCCGTTCTTCTCGACCAAGGAAGTGGGCCAGGGCACGGGCCTGGGCCTGTCCACGGTCTACGGCATCATTCATCAGTCGGGCGGCTATGTGACCGTGGAAAGCCATATCGGCAAGGGCACGGTGTTCCGCCTGTTGTTCCCCCGCGCCGACGAAGACGCCCGCGCCCGGCGCGCCGCCGCCGCCGTGACCGACGACGTGGTCGCCGCCGCCGGCAAGGGCAAGGACGCGGGCGGCAATGGGAAAGAGCCCGAACTGCCCTTGTTCGAGGCCGACCTGACCGGCTCGGAAACCATTCTGCTGGTCGAGGACGAGGACGCCGTGCGCATGTTCGGCGCCCGCGCGCTGCGCAACAAGGGCTACAAGGTGCTGGAAGCCCAGAACGGCGAGGCGGCGCTCGACGTGGTCAACGGCACGGCGCCGAAGATCGACCTCATCATTTCCGACGTCGTCATGCCGGGCATGGACGGCTACACGCTCGTCCGCCAACTCCGCGAACAGATGCCGCAGGTCAAGGTCATCCTCATGTCCGGCTACGCCGAGGACGCCTTCCAGGACCAGATCGACAAGGACGAAACCCTGCACTTCCTGCCCAAGCCGTTCACCCTGAAGACGCTTGTGGGCAAGGTGAAGGAGATCATCGTTTCCGAGGGGCCGTGAGCCCGCGCCTGGGTAAGGCGAGTCCCTCTCCCGACTGTTAACCATATCCGTTAAGCATGGGGTCCGGAGTCCGATTCTGACCGGAACACCCTGTGAACAAACCAGATAAAATATAATTATATCAATGTAGTACAAATTACGCTTGTCAATGAGAACAAAACACGTACATTGATCCCGATTGCAACGGCTCGCGGGCCTATGGAATAAGGGAGTGGCAAGATGGCCGATACGGCATTGCGTTTGGTGGAGAAGCAGGACGTGGATAAAAGCAAGGCCCTCGATGCGGCATTGGGGCAGATTGAGCGCGCCTTCGGCAAGGGCTCGATCATGCGCCTGGGGCAGCGCGAGGTGGTCGATACCCCGACCATTTCCACGGGCTCCATCGGCCTGGACATCGGCCTCGGCATCGGCGGCCTGCCGCGCGGCCGCATCATCGAGGTGTATGGTCCGGAAAGCTCCGGTAAGACGACCCTGGCCCTGCATGTGATCGCCGAGGCGCAAAAGGCCGGCGGCACCTGCGCCTTCGTCGACGCCGAACACGCCCTCGATCCCAGCTATGCCAAGAAACTCGGCGTCGATGTCGAGGAACTGCTGATTTCCCAGCCCGACGCCGGCGAACAGGCGCTTGAAATCTCCGACACCCTGGTGCGGTCCGGCGCCATTGACGTGCTGGTGGTCGATTCCGTCGCGGCCCTGGTGCCGCGGGCCGAACTGGAAGGCGAAATGGGCGACACCCATGTCGGCCTGCAGGCCCGGCTCATGAGCCAGGCGCTGCGCAAGCTGACGGCCTCCGTGTCCAAGTCCAACACCATGGTGATCTTCATCAACCAGATCCGCATGAAGATCGGCGTCATGTTCGGCAACCCGGAAACCACCTCGGGCGGCAACGCGCTCAAGTTCTACGCCTCCGTGCGCATGGAAATCCGCCGCATCGGCGCCATCAAGGACCGCGACGAGGTGGTCGGCAACCAGACCCGCGTCAAGGTCGTGAAGAACAAGATGGCCCCGCCCTTCAAGATGATCGAATTCGACATCATGTACGGCGAAGGCATCTCCAAGATGGGCGAGCTGCTCGACCTGGGCGTCAAGGCCAACATCGTCGAGAAATCAGGCTCCTGGTTCTCCTTCAATTCGGAGCGCATCGGCCAGGGCCGCGAGAACGCCAAGCAGTTCCTGCGCGAGAACACCGAGATGGCCAAGGCCATCGAGGACCAGATCCGCCACAACGCGGGCCTGATTTCCGAGGAAATGATGGTCGGCTCGCCTGATGCGGACGGCGACGGCGATGCCGGCGACGCCCCGGACACGGCGGCGGACGAGTTCTAAGCCGCCAACCCCGGGCGAACGTTCTCTTACATATCCGTATTCCCAGGCCCGTCACCCTCCGGGCCGACCCCCAGGCCTCCCCCAGGCCGAACCGGAGGTGCGTCCCCCACGCACCTCCAGACGCAGCCGACGCGCCTCCGCGTCGGCTGCTTCTTTTTGAGGAGGACCGTGGCGCCGCGCCTCCGCGTCGGCTGCTTCTTTTTGAGGAGGACCGTGGCGCCGCGCCCCCGCGTCGGCTACTTCTTTTTTGGGATTATGCCCGCTGGCCGCATCCCCCGCTGGCCGCATCCAATGTTGGCCGTTGGCCGTTTCCCGGGCCGGATGAGCCGCTATCCTTCAAGATGGCGGTTGTGCGGTCCGGTCCGCATCGCCGACCTTTCTGGACAGGCCCCCGGCTTGCCGGTAAAACCGTCGCTTCCATCCGCGACCGCCTGATATCTCCGCTTTAAACCCCTGAACCCTGGGCTTAAATAACGACCATGCAGACCGTCAACGACATCCGCCAGGCCTTCCTGGACTATTTCGCCGCCAACGGCCATCAGGCTGTTTCCTCGTCACCCCTGGTGCCGCTGAACGACCCGACCCTGATGTTCACCAACGCGGGCATGGTGCAGTTCAAGAACGTGTTCACCGGCAACGAGACGCGCCCCTATTCGCGCGCCGTGACCTCGCAGAAATGCGTGCGCGCCGGCGGCAAGCACAACGACCTGGAAAACGTCGGCCATACGGCCCGCCATCACACCTTCTTCGAGATGCTGGGCAACTTCTCCTTCGGCGACTATTTCAAGGAACTGGCCATCGAGTTGGCCTGGAACCTGGTCACCAAGGAATTCGGCCTGCCGGCGGACAAGCTGCTGGTCACGGTCCATACCTCGGACGAGGACGCGGCCGGCCTGTGGCGCAAGATCGCGGGCCTGCCCGATTCCAAGATCATCCGCATTCCGACCTCCGACAACTTCTGGGCCATGGGCGACACGGGGCCCTGCGGGCCGTGCTCGGAAATCTTCTACGATCACGGCGACCACATCCCCGGCGGCCCTCCGGGCAGCCCGGACGAGGACGGCGACCGCTTCATCGAGATCTGGAACCTGGTGTTCATGCAGTTCGAGCAGCTGACCGCCGACGAGCGGGTCGAGCTGCCGAAACCCTCCATCGACACGGGCATGGGCCTGGAGCGCATCGCCGCCGTCATGCAGGGCACCCACGACAACTACAACATCGACCTGATGCAAAACCTCATCAATGCCTCGGCCGAAGCGTCCGGCGTGGCCGCCGACGGCGACCATGCGGTGTCGCACCGGGTCATCGCCGATCACCTCAGGGCGTCCTCGTTCCTGATCGCCGACGGCGTGCTGCCGTCCAACGAAGGCCGCGGCTACGTGCTGCGCCGGATCATGCGCCGCGCCATGCGCCACGCCCATCTCATGGGCTGCCAGGACCCCCTGCTGTACAAGCTGGAACAGACCCTGGTCGACAACATGGGCAAGGCCTATCCGGAACTGCTGCGCGCCCAGCCGCTGATCACGGAGACCCTGAAGCTCGAGGAATCGCGGTTCAAGACGACCCTCGACCGCGGCCTCAAGATCCTCGACGAGGCGACGGCGGACATGGGGGCCGGCGGCATGCTCGACGGCGAGACGGCGTTCAAGCTCTACGACACCTTCGGCTTCCCCCTCGACCTGACCGAGGACGCCCTAAAGGACAAGAAGATCGCCGTCGACACGGCCGGCTTCAACACGGCCATGGAACGCCAGCGCGCCGAGGCCCGCAAGGCCTGGGCCGGGTCCGGCGACGCGGCCACGGAAACGGTCTGGTTTGGCGTGCGTGACGAGGTCGGGGCCACGGAATTCTTCGGCTACGACACGGAACAGGCCGAAGGCCAGATCCGCGCCTTGATCGTCGACGGCAAGCGCGTCGATACGGCCAAGGCCGGCGACGTCGTGCGCGTGGTCGCCAACCAGACGCCGTTCTATGGCGAATCCGGCGGCCAGATGGGCGACCAGGGCGTGATCGCCACGGCCGAGGGTGCGCGCATCACCGTGACCGACACCCAGAAGATGCTGGGCGCCCTGCATGTCCATGTCGGCAAGATCGAGGACGGCGAAGTCGCCGTCGGCGACGAGGCCCTGTTCACCGTCGACGGCACGCGCCGGCGGCGGCTGCGCGCCAATCATTCGGCGACCCACCTGCTGCACGAGGCCCTGCGCCGCCACCTGGGTGAGCATGTGACGCAGAAGGGCTCCCTGGTCGCACCCGACCGCCTGCGTTTCGACATTTCCCATCCCAAGGCCGTGACGCCTGAGGAACTGGCCCTGGTCGAGGCCGACGTGAACGCCCAGGTGCGCGCCAACAACGATGTGCTGACCCGCCTGATGGACCCGGAAAGCGCGGTCGAGGCGGGGGCCCTTGCCCTGTTCGGCGAAAAGTACGGCGACGAGGTCCGCGTCGTCTCCATGGGCACGCCCGAGGACGGCGACCATTATTTCTCGACGGAGCTTTGCGGCGGCACCCATGTGCGGCGCACGGGCGACATCGGCGTGTTCAAGATCGTCGGCGAGGGGGCTGTCGCCGCCGGCGTGCGCCGGATCGAGGCGGTGACCGCCGACGGCGCGCTGGCCTATTTCGACGCCCATGAAAAGGCCCTGGCCGAGGCGGCGGCGGTGTTGAAGGTAAAGCCCGAGGACGTGGCGGCGCGGGTCGCCTCCCTGGTCGAGGACCGCAAGCGCCTGGAACGCGAACTGTCCGACGCGCGCAAGAAGATGGCGCTCGGCGGCAATTCGGGCGGCGGCGCCGCGGCCGGCAACGGCGGCGGCGACGTCAAGGACCTGGGCGGCATCAAGTTCGCCCCCCGGGTGCTGGAGGACGTGCCTGCCAAGGAACTCAAGGGCATGGCCGACGAGTTGATGAAGACCCTGGGATCGGGCGTGGTCGCGCTCGTCAGCGTGACCGAGGGCAAGGCCAATGTGGTCGTCGGCGTGTCCGGCGACCTGACGGAACGCATGAGCGCCGTCGATCTGGTCCGCGCCGGCTCCGCCGCCGTGGGCGGCAAGGGCGGCGGCGGGCGGCCCGACATGGCCCAGGCCGGCGGCCCCGACGGCGCCCAGGCGGGCAAGGCGATCGACGCCATCGCGGCCGCGATCCAGGCCTGAGCGGACAGATGAGCGAAAAATTCTCCGGCACCGATACCTTCGTCGCGACCGAAGACCTGCAGGTCGCGGTCAACGCCGCCATCAACCTGGAACGTCCGCTGCTGATCAAGGGCGAGCCGGGCACGGGCAAGACGGTGCTGGCGGCCGAAGTCGCCGCCGCCATCAACGCCCCCCTGATCCAGTGGCACGTAAAGTCGACCACCCGCGCACAGCAGGGCCTGTACGAATACGACGCCGTGGCGCGGCTTCGCGATTCACAGCTGGGCGACGCCCGGGTCCACGACATCGGCAACTACATCATCCGCGGCAAGCTGTGGGAGGCCTTCGATGCGCCCGCGCGCCCGGTGCTGCTGATCGACGAAATCGACAAGGCGGACATCGAATTTCCCAATGATCTGCTGCTCGAACTCGACCGCATGGAATTCTACGTCTACGAGACCAAGGAAACGGTCGCCGCGCGGGTTCGCCCCATCGTCATCATCACCTCGAACAACGAGAAGGAACTGCCGGACGCCTTCCTGCGCCGCTGTTTCTTCCACTACATCCGCTTTCCCGACGAAGACACCATGCGCCAGATCATCGACGTCCATCATCCGGGCATCCAGAAACGCCTGGTGGCCGAGGCGCTCAACCTGTTCTACGAATTGCGCGACGTGCCGGGGCTGAAGAAGAAGCCGTCGACGTCGGAACTGCTCGACTGGCTGAAGCTTTTGATGATCGAGGACATTCCGCCGGAAACCCTGCGGTCCAACGACAAGAAGGACCTGATCCCGCCGCTCTACGGCGCCTTGTTGAAGAACGAGCAGGACGTCCACCTGCTGGAGCGGCTGGCCTTCCTCAACCGCCGCGAGGGACATTGAGGCGGTCATGAAGTGCCCTGGTTGCGGCATCCGATTCAAACGTCTGTCCAGTTGGCCACTGGCCGTCGGCCGCAACATGGTCTGTCCCGAATGCGGCACGGCGAGCAAGCGGCTGGGCCGCTGGAGGCCGCTGTTGATCGCCGTCGCCATGCTGTTCGTGTTTCACCAGATGATCGGCATGTTCGCCCTGACCCTCGTGGGAACGGTGATCCTGCTGGCCGGCCTGATCCTGCTGTCCATGTCCATGGATGAGGCGACCATTACCCTGGTTCCCGTGAGCAAGCCGGGAGCCGCCCCGGAACGCATGCCCGACGCCTGACGCTGTCCTCCCTGGCCCCCGGCTATCCTGTCGGATAAGCTGATCTCCGAAGGGTGGCGCCATGAACCAGAACACGATTTTTGATCCCGACCGGCTGCGTCAATGGCTCGACGCCGCCGTTGCCTGGCTCGACACCCATCTGCTCGCCGCCGACAACCTTCTCCAACTTGGCGTGATCGTCGCGACCTTCATCGCCGCACGTCTTCTCTCGCCCCGCCTCGAGGCAATTCTTGACCGGCGTCCGGACCAGGGCTGGTACGCAAGGTTCGGCGTGCCCGTGGCGGTGGCGCTGCGGCCCATCGCCCGGCCGATGGTATGGCTGGCGGCCCTGTGGTTCGCCGTGTTCGCGGCCAAGGGCGCGGCCTGGCCGCATCACATCATGGAAGGGGCGGTCTCGCTTCTGACCGCCTGGGCGGTGATCCGTCTGGCCTCGGGCCTGATCCGCAATCCCTTCTGGGCCCGCGCCGTCGCCGTCACCGCCTGGACCATCGCGGCCTTGAACCTTTTGGGCCTGCTCGACCCGGTCATGCGCACCTTGGACGACATGGCGCTCAACCTGGGTGAATTCCGCCTGTCGGTCCTCGGCATGATCAAGGCGGCGTTGCTGTCGGCCCTGTTCCTCTATCTCGCCTCCGTGACGTCGCGGATTGCGGAAACCCGCATCAACGCCTCGGATAGTCTGACGCCGTCCATGCGCGTGCTGTTCGGCAAGTTCGCGCGGGTGTTTCTCTACGCCCTGGCCATCGCCCTGGCCCTGGAAAGCGTCGGCATCAATCTGGCGGTCTTCGCCGTGTTCGGCGGCGCCTTGGGCCTCGGCATCGGCTTCGGCCTGCAGAAGGTCGTGTCCAACCTGATGTCGGGGGTGATCCTGCTCATGGACCGCTCGGTCAAGCCCGGCGACGTGATTGCCGTGGGCGATACCTTCGGCTGGATCAACACCCTGGGGGCGCGTTATGTCTCGGTCATCACCCGCGACGGCACGGAACACCTGATCCCGAATGAGGAGCTGATTTCCCAGCGGGTCGAGAACTGGTCCTATTCAAATTCCATGATCCGCCAGAAGGTGCCGATCGGCATCGATTACGGCGCTGACGTGCATCTGGCGCGGGAATTGGCGGTGCAGGCCGCCGACGGGGTCAACCGGGTGCTGAAGGACCCCAAGCCGGTGTGCCACCTGATCGAATTCGGCGACAACGCGGTGATCCTGGAACTCCGATTCTGGATCGATGATCCTCAGAACGGCGTCGCCAACGTGCGCAGCGAGGTGCAATTGAAGATCTGGGACCTATACCACGAACACGGCGTGGTGTTCCCGTTCCCGCAGCGCGACCTGCATCTGCGCTCCTCCGTGCCGCTCAAAGTCGAGGTTACGGGGCCGGACAAGGCCTGATGCTCAGGAAACGATTTCGCCGGCCACGTTGTCGACGACGACAGGGGATTCGAAATAGGTCAGGCGCGGCGGCGACCCGTAGCGTTCGGTGATCGAGGCGACCCAGGCGTCGTTCAACAAGGCATCCGCCTGTTCCCGGGTGCCGAACACATAGGCGCCGCCGCCGGTCATGGTTTCTGCGTTGTACAGGTAGAATTTGCGCAGCAGGCCGGGGGCCCCCAGGTACTTTTGCGAACTGTCCTGAAAGCGGGCGGTGGCGTCCGCCAGGGTCGTGCCGGGCGGCAGGTCGAAATTGACGACGACGGTGATCATGGAGGGGCTCCCGTTCGGTGTGTCCGTTGATGTGTCGTCAGCTTATCCGCTCCCCGCATCGCGTTGAAGCGGGATTGGCAGGGGTGGGGTTGCGAGGCTAAGGTGCGGCCATGTTCATCAACTTCTTCCTCGAACTGCGGTCGGCCAAGGTGCCTGTGTCCTTGCGGGAATACCTGACCCTGCTGGACGGCATGGACGCCGGGCTGGCGGACTACAGCATCGAGCATTTCTACTATCTGTCCCGCGCCGCCCTGGTGAAGGACGAGAAGAACCTGGACAAGTTCGATCGGGTGTTCGGCCATGTCTTCAAGGGGCTGGAACAGACGGAACAGGTCGACGTCCAGGACATCCCCGAGGACTGGCTGCGCAAGCTTGCCGAACGCACCCTGACGCCGGAGGAGCGGGCGCAGATCGAGGCGCTGGGCGGCTGGGACAAGCTAATGGAGACCCTGAAGAAGCGCCTGGAGGAGCAGAAAAAGCGCCACCAGGGCGGATCGAAGTGGATCGGCACCGCCGGCACGTCGCCCTTCGGCGCCTACGGCTACAACCCGGAAGGGGTCCGCATCGGCCAGGACGACAACCGCAACTTCCGCGCCGTGAAGGTGTGGGACAAGCGCGAGTTCAAGAATCTGGACGACACCCTGGAACTCGGCACTCGCAACATCAAGGTGGCGCTGCGCCGCCTGCGCCAGTTCGCGCGCCAGGGGGCGCCGACGGAACTGGATTTGGACGGCACCATCCGTAACACGGCCAAAAGCGGCTATCTCGACATCCGCATGGTGCCGGAACGCCATAATGCGGTGAAGGTGCTGTTGTTCCTGGACGTGGGCGGGTCCATGAACCCCCATGTGCGGGTGATGGAGGAACTGTTTTCCGCCGCGCGCTCCGAATTCAAGCATCTGGAATATTTCTACTTCCACAACTGCCCGTATGAACGGGTGTGGAAGGACAACATCCGCCGGCGCACGGACACGATCCCGACCTGGGATGTGCTGCACACCTATCCGGCCGACTACAAGATCATCTTCGTCGGCGACGCCTCCATGAGCCCCTACGAAATCGCCTATCCCGGCGGCAGCGTCGAGCATTGGAACGAGGAGGCGGGCAGCCTGTGGATGCAGCGCATCCTCGGCGTCTATTCGCGGGCGGTCTGGCTCAACCCCGTGAAAGAGGACTGGTGGGGCCATACCCAATCCGTCGACATGATCCGGCGACTGATGGGGGGGCGCATGTTCCCGCTGACCCTGGACGGCCTCGACCGGGCGACCCGCGAACTGGTGCGCTGAGGCGGTCATCCGGTTTTGGTATGCGGGCCGGAGGTCCGGTCTCCCCCTCACCCTGTCCCTCTCCCCCTCCGGGGGCGAGGGGATGCTTCCGGCACGACCCTCCCTCTCCCCCTTGGGGGAGAGGAGCGGGGTGAGGGGCTAAGCGGCCCGCCCGGGGGCGTGGCTACTTCTTTTTCTTCGGCTTGTCCGCGTCGGCGGCGACCTGCATCTTCACGATCTTGTCGGGATCGACGGGCGGTTCGCCGCGTTCGAGCATGCCGACGAACTTCATGCCGTCCGTGACCTGACCCCAGACCGTGTACTGGCCGTCGAGATGGCTGGTCCGGGCAAAGCAGATGAAGAACTGGCTGTCGGCGCTGTTGGGGTTCATCGACCGGGCCATGCCGACGGTGCCGCGCTTGAACGGCTCGGATGAGAATTCGGCCGGCAGGTTCTGGCCGCTGCCGCCCATGCCGGTGCCCGTGGGATCGCCGCCCTGGGCCATGAAGCCGCCGATGACGCGGTGGAACACCAGTCCGTCATAGAAGCCCTCGCGGGTCAGTTCCTTGATCCGCGCGACATGCTTGGGCGCCAGGTCGGGGCGCAGTTCGATCACCACGCGGCCGTGCGTGGTGTCCATGTAAAGGGTGTTTTCCGGGTCCATGGCTTCGGCGTCGTTCATCACACCGATCCCCAGGACGAGAGCGAGCGCGGCGAAAAGGGACAGCAGACGGTGCATGGAAACAGACTCCCTTGGATTTCTCGGTGGCGGATCAAATCGTTCATATCATCGTCCGGACGATGGTCCGGACACTCCTTTGATTGTGGCGGTTGATGGTGACGGTTTCGAGTACGGGTCAGTCGAACAGCTTGTCGATTTCGTCCTGGGTAACGCCCTCGCCCTGAAGCTGGGGGCCCTGGAGAAGCTGTTCATCTTCGGTCTTGTCTTCGTCTTCGATCTCGACGCTTTCGATATGTTCCTTGCCGAAGATCTGGATCAGCGCGTTGACGCGCGATTCCACGTAGGTCACCGAGCGGGCGATCTTGGTCACGCGCTGACCGGTGATGTCCTGGAAGGTGCAAGCCTCGAAGATGTTGGACGAGTTGTTTTCCAACTCGTCCAGAAGGGCCAGGATTTCCGGATTGTCGGTTTTCCCGCGGATCGTGCCGATGGTGTCTGAATTCTGTTCGACCACTTCCATGATCGAATTGGTGGCCTCTTCCGTGGCCTTGACGATGGCGTCAAGCTGGTCCGACATGTTGTCGAACCGGCCGCTGCCTTCGTCGGAACGGGTGATCGCGGCCACTTCCTTGCGGACCCGCTGAATGTAATTGAAAAGATTAAGGATTTCTGCCTGAAGCAGTTCCAACTCTTCCTTGGTTTCCATTCGTTGAACCACCCGCCGTTGGCCTTCTGCGCAGTCTGTTTTGCCGCATGGTAGCGGCTGGAACGAGAAAATCCATATATTTAGGCGTCTTTGTCCGCCCGCCCGCCGGCCGCCCGGAAGGCCGCCAGAATACGCCGCGCGGCCTCGCTGGGGCCGACCGTGCCCTCGGCGACGGCCGGTTCCAGATCGGCCAGGGCCTGCTTCACGGCGGGCGCGGTTCTGAGTTCACCCAGCAGGGTCTCATTGACCTCGTTCCACATCCAGGTTCTGGCCTGTTCGGCGCGGCAGGCGTCGAAGCGTCCGGACGATTGCGTCGCCGCGCGGAAACCTTCGACCGACTGCCAGATGTCGTCGAGCCCGTCACCGGTCACGGCGGAACATTTCACCACCTGGGGCGACCAGTCGGCGTTTTCAGGGCGCAGCAGATGCAGGGCCGAGGCATAGTCCCGGCGCGCCCGTTCCGCCGCCGGGGCCAGATCGCCGTCGGCCTTGTTGACGACGATCAGGTCGGCCATTTCGACGATGCCCTTCTTGATGCCCTGCAGGTCGTCGCCGCCGCCGGGGGCGAGCAGCAGCAGGAACATATCGACCAGGTCCTTGACCGCCGTTTCCGACTGGCCGACGCCGACGGTTTCGATCAGCACCACGTCGTAGCCGGCGGCCTCGACCGCGATGACGGCCTCGCGCGTGCGCCGGGCGACGCCGCCCAGGGTGCCGCCGGACGGTGACGGCCGGATATAGGCGTCGCGGCAGCGGGCGAGCTTTTCCATGCGCGTCTTGTCGCCCAGGATCGAGCCGCCCGAGCGCGGGCTGGTCGGATCGACGGCCAGCACCGCGACCTTGTGGCCACGGTCGACCAGGGCCAGGCCGAAGGCCTCGATGAAGGTGGATTTGCCGACGCCGGGAATGCCGGTGATGCCGATGCGGATCGATTTGCCCGCCGCCGGCAGCAGGGTGCGGATCAGGGCCTCGGCCTGCACCCGATGGTCGGCGCGGCCGGATTCCAGCAGGGTGATGGCGCGGGCGAGGGCGCGCAGGTCACCCGCCGCGACCTTGTTTCCCAGGTCGCGGGCCGTTGCCTCGGCGGTGGTGTCGGAGGCGGTCAACGGGGATGCGGGCGTCAACGCCCGCCCTTGGTGGGATCGAGACCGAAGGCTTCCAGCGCCATGGCCTGCAGCTTGATCTTCTGGTCCGGGCCCAGTTCGTCGAGAATCTTGGTCTTCTGTTTGCGCACGGCCAGGGCCTGTTGGATCAGCGCCTTGCGTTCGCCGGTCAGTTTCGGTTTCGACGCCAGTTCCTTTTCCGCCGATTCCAGGGCCTGGCGGGCGGCGACGCGCAGTTCTTCGGCGCTGGCGGGCAGGGCCTCGGATGCAGCGGCCGGGGGCGCTTTTTTGGCGCGTTCCTTGGCGGCGTCCAGGGTCGAGCGGGCCTTCTTGTCCATGACCACGGACAACAGTGCTTTGGAAAAGACCTTTTTCAGCATGCCGGAACCTTAATCTAGATGTCCGCCGCAAGGGCGACGGGGCCAAGACTATCCTATGGCGATCAGGGCTGACAAAGGGTTAACGCGGGGCCTTGAAATGCCGGAGCACCTACAGGCGGCTCGGCGCTTCCTGTTCCGTGAAATCGGGAATCCAGCGCAGGAAGTAGGGCAGGGCGCGGCGGCGCTGCTCGGCCGAGGTGCCGTGGCTCGATGTGAACGACTTGAACACGTTGTAGCCGAAGGCGTCTTTGGCGGTGAGGTACACCCAAAGGGCCGTCAGTTCGCCCGAACAGGGGGCCGTGTCCTTGATCAGCGCGTTCAGGTGGTCCCGCGCCGCCCCTTCGCGGGCCTGGTTGGAGCCGTATTCCTGCTGCAGCATCTGTTTGACCGCCTGCTGCTCCTCGTCGACCTGTTCCGGATAGTATTCGAACAGGGACTTGAGGAAGATGAAATCCTCCATCGTCGGCGGGCTGTAAGTGACCTCGGGCCCGGCGAGGGTGTTCCAGAACCCCTTGGCGTGATCCAATTCCGAGGTGTCGGCCGCGGCCTCGCGTTCGACGACCTTTTCCTCTTTCTGGAAAAAGCCCAGGAAACCGCCGGTCTTCTTGGTCGTCACCTTGGTCTTCGCCGACTTCTGCGGCGGCGGCTTGTCGCTGGTCAGAAAGCGTTCGATGTCGCCCAGGCCGTCTTCCCACATGCTGCGCACGGGGTTCTGTTTCTTCGGCTTGTCGAAGATTTCGCGGAAGGCGCTTTCCTCGAAATTCCGGGCCTTCAAGTCGTCACCCAGAACCATGATCCGGCGGTTGGTGAAGAACCGGTGCATGAAGTGTTCCTTGATCGCCGTCACCAGATTGTCGCCGAAGCGGGTCGACAGCGGGAAGGGCGTGGGCGTCAGCGTGTGCTGCGGCACGTACCACAGCATGGCGCGCTTGCGCAGGTACTTGCAGATCTGTTCCGTGAAGGCCTCGGTGAAAGGAGTGTCTTCCCAGGGTTTTCCGGGCTTGGCGGCGGCGGCCGGCTTCTTGGCGACGGGCTTGCCCTTGGCGGGTTTTCCCTTTGCGGCCGCGGGTTTGGCGTCGGCGCCGGCCGGACGTTTCTTGCGCCGTTTCTTGCGCTTGGGCGCGTCCGTATCCCCGGACACTTTGCCGAAGGCTTCCAGCAGTTCCGACGCGCGGATGCGCGCCCGCTGGGTGAATTCCGGGTCCTTCAACTGACCGCAGGCTTCGAGGAAGTTCAGGGTCGTTTGGGTCGCCTCGACCACGTCGGGTTGCACCTTGCCGCCGGCGTTGGCCTTCAATTCCTTGACGATGCCGTCCACGGCCTTGTCGACAGCCGTCATCAGCGTCGCCTTGTCCGTATCGGGCGACAGGCCGGCCAGCGCATTGATGATGCTCTGCGTGCTCAAATTCATACCCCTGGGCTGCCCGGCGAACCCCAACGCGCGTCCGGCGGCCCACTTCCCAAAAACACATGCCAAAATACATGGCGGTCTACTGCGCCGGTCTTCTGCCGGACCTTCATAGGTGCCACGAAATTGGTTAATACCTACCTAATCTTATGTACTCTGTGCAAGATGGGCGGCGGGGGCCGGTGCGGATTTATTAGGTTGTTTGCATCTGCGCGGCCCCACGACCGTGGAATTTCAAAGAATATTTACGTGAGTTTACCCGCGTTTGGCCTTAAGCCTATGAGCGCAGGGACAAAGACGTAATGTAAAGAGAGGGAAGGCCCCCAACATGAAACGTGACCGCCGCGCGAAGATCGTCGCGACCCTGGGCCCTGCGACGTCCAGCCAGGAAGCCATCGAAAAGCTGTTCGAAGCCGGCGTCGATGTCTTCCGCATGAATTTCTCCCACGGCAGCCATGCCGACCATCAGAAAATCCACGGCATCGTGCGCTCCCTGGAACGCAAGTACCACCGCCCCGTGGGCATCCTGCTGGATTTGCAGGGGCCGAAGCTTCGGGTCGGCGACATCGACACGGGCTCGGCCGAGCTTGAGGTCGGCCACAAATTCCGCCTGGACCTGGACAAGGCGCCGGGCAACCACCGCCGCGCGCCCCTGCCGCACCCGGAAATCTTCGCGGCGCTGGAGCCGGGCTCGACGCTGCTGATCGACGACGGGCGCATCCGCCTCAAGGTTCTGGAGTGTTCCAAGGAACACGCCGAATGCGAGGTCGAGATCGGCGGCACCCTGTCGAACCATAAGGGCGTCAACGTGCCCAGCGTGATCCTCGACGTTTCGCCCCTGACCAAGAAGGACCGCGACGACATGCGGTTCGGCCTCGACCTGGGCGTCGAATGGGTGGCGCTCAGTTTCGTGCAGCGGCCCGAGGATCTGGCCGAGGCGCGCAAGCTGGTCGCCGGCCGCGCCGCCATCATGTCCAAGCTGGAAAAGCCGGCGGCGCTGGTGCATCTGGAAGAAATCATCCATCTGTCCGACGCCATCATGGTGGCGCGCGGCGACCTGGGCGTGGAATGCCCGACCGAGGACGTGCCCGTGGCGCAGAAACAGATCCTGCATCTGTGCAAGCTGGCGGGCAAACCGGTGATCGTGGCGACCCAGATGCTGGACTCCATGGTCCACGCCCCGACCCCGACCCGGGCCGAGGCCTCGGACGTGGCGACCGCCATCTATGACGGCGCCGACGCGGTCATGCTGTCGGCGGAATCGGCGGTCGGCGATTATCCGACGGAAACCGTGGCCATGATGGACCGCATCATCAAGCGGGTGGAACAGGACGAACATTACCGCCTGATGCGCGACCGCCGGCGCGGCGGCCACGACGCCACGGCGGCCGACGCCATCACCGTCGCCGCCTGTCAGGTCGCGGAGACGGTTTCGGCGGCGGTCATCGTCACCTTCACGACCACGGGCTCGACCACCCTGCGTTGTGCCCGCCTGCGGCCGGCGACGCCGATCCTGGGGCTGACGCCAAAACGCGAGACCGCGCGGCGTCTGGCGCTGTGCTGGGGCGTGCATTCGGTGCTGACCGAAGACATCCACTCGTTCCGCGACATGGTGTCCAAGGCCGTGGCCGAGGCGCAGAAGGACGGCTTCGCGAAAAAGGGCGATCCGCTCGTCGTCACCGCCGGGGTGCCCTTCGGCACGCCGGGGGCCACCAACATCCTGCGCATCGCCTGGGTCGAATAACCGGCACGGGCGCCGCGACCCGCTTTCTCCCACCACAGGCCTGAACGACCATCCCCATGCTCTACCAACTGTTCTCCGTCATCGCGCCGGTCCTGACCTGCGCCGTCATCGGCTATATCTGGCGCAAACAGGGCCGCCCCTTCGATACGGCCCTGGTCACCGCCCTGGTCACCAACATCGGCACGCCCTGCCTGGTGTTCTTCACCCTGATCGACACCAAGCTCGAGGCCGAGGCATTCCTTTCCATGGGGGGTGCCACCTTCGCCACCATGGTCGTGTTCTATGTGGTCTATTTCCTGTTCCTGAAGGCCATGAAGCTCAGCCAGAAGGCCTTCCTCTCGGCCCTGGCCTACGGCAACGTCGGCAACATGGGCCTGCCGCTCTGCCTGCTCGCCTTCGGCGACCACGGCCTGGCCCTGGCCATCGCCTATTTCACCGTCAACGTGATTCTGCTGTTCACCATCGGCGTGGCCGTGCCGGCGGGCGCGACCTCCGTGGGCGCTCTCCTGCGCCTGCCGATCCTCTACGCCGCCCTGGCGGCCCTGGTGGTCATGGTCATGGGCTGGCAAGTGCCGGCGCCCATCGTCAACACCACGCGCATTCTCTCCGGCCTGACCGTGCCGCTCATGCTCATCACCCTGGGCGTGTCCCTCGCGGGCCTCGGCGTGAAGAAACTGCCGCAGGCGGTGCTGCTGTCGGTCATGCGCCTGGGCGTCGGCTTTCTGGTCGGCTGGGGCACGGCGGAGGTCTTCGGCTTCACGGGCGTCGAGCGCGGCGTGCTGATCCTGCAATGCGCCATGCCCGTCGCCGTGTTCAACTTCCTGTTCGCCGAACGCTACAACAACCAACCGGAAGAAGTGGCGGGCATGGTCGTGATCTCGACCGTCCTGTCCTTCGCGACCCTGCCGTTTTTGTTGGCGTTTGTGATGTGATAAAAATGCGCTGATGAGCAGTATTAAGGCTGTGCGGCAAATTTCAGTGCCCATGGGTGAAACGCCCTCCGACCATGGCCGGCGACGTTATTTGATGTGGGTGCCAGACTTTGATACACGCGCATCAATATTAAACATGGAAATTCAAAGCGATTGGAAAGATGAAATAAAAAATCAATGGATAAATAACAAAAAACAAATTTCTGAAGGGCTTCTTTATGAGTTTGGTTCCCAGAACGCTGATTTGAAGATTGAAAATTTTCGAGCTATCGACTCCAAGCCATTCTCCATTTTAGCTTACCACAATTCATTTTTTTCCCAGATTCGGAATTCCTTTGTAATAGGCTCATATTATGCGGCTCTCGCCTCGGCTTGTGCCCTTGGTGAACGTATACTCAATCACCTGATCATCGATCTACGAGACGAATTCCAAAATCGATCGGAATACAAATCTGTTGCACGCAAAAAGTCTTTTTCAAATTGGGAATTAGTTGTCGAAACGCTTGAGGCTTGGAATGTGTTGCTGCCCGACGTTGCTGCTGAATTTCGTGAACTTTCAGTCCTTCGCAATCAATCAATACATTTCAATATAAAGACCTACAGTACTGTTCGCGAAGATTCCCTGCGAGCGATTCTACATCTGCGGAAGATAATTGAACGACAGTTTGGCTTCTTCGGAAAACAGCCTTGGATTATCGAAGGAACCAAGGGTCAGCAGTTTTTAAAAAAATCGTACGAAAACGCGCCATTCATCAGGAAGTACATGATGCCAATTTGTCCTTTCGTCGGCCCCAGATTTTCAATTTCATTTGAAGGTGGCAGTGGGCCAAAGGTGTTTGACTTTGCGGACTACGGCTCCCCAAGTTGGTCAGATGACGAATTTCGCGAGCAATACGAAATAAGAGACCCAAATAAATTGGCAGTGTTGTCTGGGGCTAGCCCATAATTTGAATATCACTCCGCCGCCACCGCCGCCTTTGACGGGTCCTTGAAGGCGGCGAGCAGGTCCGCTTCGCGGGCCTTGGCTTTTTCCACATTCGCCATCTTCACGTGACCGAAGCCGCGCATGGTTTGCGGCAGGGACGCGATTTCCGTGGCGAGGGGGAGGGTGTCGGCCGTCAGGCCGGCGAGCAGGGTCGCCATGGTCGCCTCGTACGCGTCGATCAGGGCGCGTTCCATCTTGCGCTCCGCCGTGCGCCCGAAGGGATCAAAGGCCGTGCCGCGCAGGGCCTTCAGGGGGGCGAGCAGGCGGAAGGCCTGGAACATCCAGGGGCCGAATTCGCGTTTCTGCAGGTGGCCGGTGCGGGCGTCCTTGGGGCTGCCCAAGGGCGGGGCCAGGTGGACGGTCAGTTTCTTGTGGCTCTGGAAGGTCTGACGCAGGGACCGGCGGAATTCGGGCGCCGAGTAGAGCCGGGCGACCTCGTATTCGTCCTTATAGGCCAGCAGCTTGAAGAACGACCGGGCGGCGGCTTCGGTCAGGTCCCCACCTTCCTTTGGCGCGCCGGTGCCCAAGGCGGCTTCCGTGTTCCGCACCTTGTCGACCAGCGCCGTATAGCGCGCCGCATAGGCCGCGTTCTGATAGGCCGTGAGGTCGGCCACGCGCCGGGCGATGAAGCCCTCCAGGTCGAAGGCCGCGGGGGCGTCCGTGGCGTCGCGCCCGCCCGTCAGTTTTTCCACGGCGGCAAGGTCGTGGGCCGCGCGGCGGCCCCAGGTGAAGGCCTGTTTGTTGAAGTCGACGGCGACGCCGTTGAGTTCGATCGCCCGTTCGATGGCGGCGGCCGAGATCGGCACCGCCCCCTTCTGGAAGGCATAGCCCAGCAGCATCATGTTGGCGGCGATGCTGTCGCCCATGAGGCGGCGGGCCAGATGGGTGACGTCGATGAAATCGGCGCGCCCGCCGGTGGCCTCATCGATAGCCGCGCGCAGCTGGTCGTCGGGGAAATCCAGGTCGGGCAGGTTGGTGAATTCCGCCGTCATGGTCTGGCGGGCGTTGACCACGGCGCGGGCCCGGCCGGCGTCCAGCTTGCCCAGGGTCTCGAACCCGCCCGAGGTCACCATGTCGTTGCCGAGCAGAAGGTCGGCCCCCCCGGCGGCGATGCGCACGGCGTTGAGGGCGTCGGCGTCATCGGCGATGCGGACATGGGCGAACACGGCGCCGTTCTTCTGCGCCAGGCCGGCGACGTCGAGCACGGTCACGGCCTTCTCATCCACATGCGCCGCCATGCCTAAGAGGGCCGAGATCGTGACCACGCCCGTGCCGCCGATGCCGGTGACGCAGATGTTGTAGGCGGTGTCGGTGGCGGGCAGTTGCGGGTCGGGCAGGACCGGGAAGGGGGCCGCCGCCGCGCCGGGACGCCGCGTTTCCGAGCCTTTGGCCAGGACGCCGTCGTGCACGGTGACGAAGGACGGGCAGAAGCCCTTCAGGCAGGTGAAGTCCTTGTTGCACATGTTCTGGTCGATGGCGCGCTTGCGCCCCAGGTCCGTTTCCTGGGGGGCGATGGCGACGCAGTTGGAGACCACGCCGCAATCGCCGCAGCCTTCGCAGACGGCCTCGTTGATGAACACGCGCTTGGCCGGGTCGGGGAAGGTGCCGCGTTTCCGGCGGCGGCGCTTTTCGGCGGCGCAGGTCTGATCGTAGATCAGGGCCGAGACGCCGGGCCAGGTGGCGAGGTCGCGCTGCACCTGATCCAAATCGTCGCGGTGGTGGATAGTCACGCCCTGGGCGAAGTCCGTCCCCGGTGGGTATTTGTCGGGCTCGTCGGTGACGATGACGACGCGGCCCACGCCCTCGGCCGCGACCTGGCGGGAAATGATCGCGGGGTCCAGGGGCCCGTCCATGGCCTGGCCGCCGGTCATGGCGACGGCGTCGTTGTAGAGGATCTTGTAGGTCACGTTGACCTTGGCCGCCACGGCGGCGCGGATCGCCAGAATGCCGGAATGGAAATAGGTGCCGTCGCCGATGTTGACGAAGATGTGCTCGCGCTCCGTGAACGGCGCCTGGCCGATCCAGTTGGCCCCCTCGGCCCCCATATGGGTGAAGGTCGACGTGCGCCGGCCGGGCATCCAGATCGACATGTAGTGGCAGCCGATGCCGGCGGCGGCCTCCATGCCCTCGGGCACGTTGGTGGAGGTATTATGCGGGCAGCCGGCGCAGAAATAGGGGATGCGCTTGATGTCGGGCACGGCGCGCTCAAGGATGCGCTCTTTTTCCTCGAGGAACTTCAGGCGCTTTTCCACGGCTTCGGAATTGTGGAAACCCCGGATGCGGGCGGCGATGACCTGGGCGATGCGGGCGGGGGTCAGTTCGCCCGCCGAGGGCAGGATCCAGTCGCCCGCCTCGTCGAACTTGCCGACCACGCGCGGCCGCACATCGGCCCGCCAGTTGTAGAGCTGTTCCTTCAGCTGGTTTTCGATCACCGCGCGCTTTTCCTCGATGACGAGGATTTCCTCCAGCCCCTCGGCGAAATGGCGCATGCCGTCGCGTTCCAGGGGCCAGGGCATGCCGACGCGGTAGAGACGCAGGCCGATGGCTTCGGCCTCGGCCTCGCCTATCCCTAAGTCTTCCAGGGCCTGCAGGGTGTCCAGGTAGGCCTTGCCCGTGGACACGATGCCGAACCGGGGCTTGGTCGAATCCAGGGTGATGCGGTCGAGGCCGTTGGCCCGGGCGAAGGCCAGGGCGGCATAGATCTTGTAGCGGTGCAGGCGTTCTTCCTGATCCAGCGGCGGATCGGGCCAGCGGATGTGCAGGCCGCCCGGCGGCATCTCGAACTCGGGCAGGACGATGTTGACCCGGTCGGTCGAGACGTCGACGGAGGCCGAGGTGTCGATGTTGTCGGTGATGCACTTCATGCCGACCCATAGGCCCGCGAAGCGCGACATGGCCCAGCCGTACATGCCCATGTCCAACAGGTCCTGCACGTCGATGGGGTTGAGGATGGGGATGTTGGCGTCCATCAGGGCGTGTTCGGACTGGCTCGGCACGGTCGACGACTTGCAGGCCGGATCGTCGCCCGCCATCACCAGGACGCCGCCGTTGGGCGCCGTGCCGGCCATGTTGGCGTGGCGGAACACGTCGCCGGAACGGTCGACGCCCGGGCCCTTGCCGTACCACATGCCGAACACGCCGTCGTATTTGGCGCGGTCGAACAGGTTGATCTGCTGGCTGCCCCAGATGGCGGTGGCGGCCAGGTCCTCGTTCACGGCGGGGTGGAATTTCACATGGTGGTCGTCGAGGAAGCGCTTGGCGCGGCCGAATTCCCGGTCGATGCCGCCCAAGGGCGAACCGCGGTAGCCGGTGACGTAGCCCGCCGTGTTGAGGCCCTGGGCCAGATCGCGCTGGCGCTGCATCAGGTTCAGGCGCACCAGGGCCTGGGTTCCGGTCAGGAACACGCGGCCTTCGGAAAGGCCGTACTTGTCGTCCAGGCTGACGGTGCGCAGTTTCACCGGTTGTTCCTTTTGTCGGCGGGCGGCAGTGAGCAACGCCCGGCGACAACGTTACGGGAAGCCGGGACGGCCCGCAATCCGGGCGGCGCAAATCGCAATTTTCTGGCGCGGCGGGGCCGTGTCGCGCCATCCCCTGCCGCGGCGGGCCCATGGGGCGGAAAGAATCTTCGCCGATGCCCGGTTTCTTTCGGTACGGGGCTGATTGGCCCGTGATTTTTGATTCTCAAGCGGCTATACCGGCTGCGGTCAACGTCAGGGGTCTTTCATGAGCATTCTGGTTACCGGTGCCGCCGGCTTCATCGGCTTTCACACCTCGCAGGCGCTTCTGGCGCGGGGCGAGCGGGTGATCGGCATCGACAACTTCAACGACTATTACGACGTCGCCCTGAAGGAACAGCGCGCCGCGCGCCTGCTGGCCCAGGAAGGCTTCGCCATGGTGCGCGCCGACATTTCCGAGCGCGAGGCGATGGAACAGACCTTCGCCCGCCATCCGGACATCACCGGGATCATCCATCTGGCGGCCCAGGCGGGGGTGCGCTATTCGCTGATCAACCCCTACGCCTATACGAAGTCCAACGTCGAAGGCCATCTGGTGCTGATGGAAGCGGCGCGGGGGCTCAAGGACCTGAAGCATTTCGTCTATGCGTCCTCGTCCTCGGTCTACGGCGCCAACACCAAGCTGCCGTTCTCGGTCGAGGACCCGGTGGAGCATCCGGTGTCGCTTTACGCCGCGACCAAGCGGTCCATGGAACTGCTGTCGGAAAGCTATGCCCGGATGTATCGCCTGCCGATGACGGGGCTGCGCTTCTTCACGGTCTACGGTCCCTGGGGCCGGCCAGACATGGCCGCCTATATCTTCACCAAGAAGATCATGGCCGGCGAGCCGATCCCCGTGTTCAACAACGGCAAGATGCGCCGCGACTTCACCTTCATCGACGACATCGTCGGCGGCATTCTGGGCGTTCTGGCGACCACGCCGCAAAGTCCCGACGGCACGCCGCACCGGGTCTACAACCTGGGCAACAACCGCTCGGAGCAGCTCATGCGCTTCGTGCAGGTGCTGGAAGAAGCCCTGCAGCGCAAGGCGGAGATCGATTTCCAGCCGTTGCAGCCGGGCGACGTGCCGGAAACCTATGCGGATATCGATGCGTCGATCCGCGATTTCGGGTTTAATCCCGTGACCCCGATCGAGCAGGGCATCCCCCGCTTCATCGACTGGTACAAGGATTACCACGGGGTCTGAGGGGCAGGTTGGGAGCCGACCCATGTTCGACGGTTTCGAGTTGAAGCGCATGGCGGGTGACGGGGCGGAGATCAATCTTCGCGTCGGCGGCCCGGTCGATGCGCCCGCCGTCCTGATGATCCACGGCTATCCCCAGACTCATATCATCTGGCGGCATCTGGCGCCGAAACTGGCCAAAACCCACCGCGTCGTCTGCCCGGACCTGCGCGGCTACGGCGACAGTTCCTGCCCGCCGACGGACGACCGCCACATGCCCTATTCCAAGCGCGCCATGGCCCGCGATCTGATCAAGGTCATGGCGGACCTGGGGCATGAAACCTTCGCCGTGGTCAGCCACGACCGAGGGGCCAGGGTCGGCCACCGCATGGCCATGGATTTCCCGGACACCGTGACGCGGCTGTGTTCCCTCGACGTGGTGCCCACGGGCAGCGTGTGGCAGCGCGCCAACAAGAACTGGGCCATGGGCTCGTTCCACTGGCTGTTCCTGGCCCAGCCCCATCCCCGGCCGGAAACCCTGATCGGCCATGATCCGGATTTCTGGCTGACCTGGCTTTTGGAAAGCTGGTCGGCGGACATGGCGGCCTTCGCCGACGGGGCCTTGGATGAATACAAGCGCGCCCACCGCAATCCCGCCGTCATCCACGCCAATTGCGAGGATTACCGCGCAGGCGCCACCATCGACGACGCGTTGGACCGCGCCGACCTGGATGCCGGCAACAAGATGCGCTGCCCCGTGCTGGCCCTGTGGGGCGGGGCGCGGAAGGCCGGCGGGCCGAAGACCGACGGCAAGGTTTCGGCCCTCGACGTCTGGGGCGAATGGGCGGACGAGGTAAAGGGCGGCCCGCTGCCCTGCGGCCATTTCCTGGCCGAGGAAGCGCCCGACGTCGTCTGGGCAGAACTGGCGCCGTTCCTTGGCGTCGGCGCCTGAAGCGTTACATCTAATCTAAAAGGAGACCGGACATGCCGTTCCGCAATGATCTGTTCCTGGGCCGGTTCGGCCTCAACCCCCGCCATGACGACACCGACCTGCTGTTGGACGAACCCGTGGCCCGCATGATCGGCCGCCGGGTGTGCCGCCATTACGGCCGCGAGGCGGTGACCGACGGCATGCTGGAAACCCTGCTGGCGGCGGCCCAGTCCGCGCCCGCCAAGTCGGACCTGCAGCAATACGCCATCGTCGTCACCGACAAGGATCAGCAGCAGGCGATTTCCGCCATGATCGGCTCCATGCCCTGGATCGCCGAGGCGTCGCGCTTCCTGGTGTTCTGCGCCGACATGCACCGGGGCCAGCGCATCGCGGAGCTGCGCGGGAAGGAGCACGTCAACAACACCCTGGACACCTTCATGAACGCGGCCGTGGATGCGTCGCTCGCCATGATGTCCTTCATCACCGCCGCCGGGTTCAAGGGACTGGGCACCTGTCCGGTGTCGGCAGTTCGCGCGCACACGGCGGCGATCTGCGAATTGCTGGGTTTGCCCAAGGGGGTCTATCCCGTGGCCGGGCTGACGGTGGGATATCCCACCGACGACGGGCGCTTCACCCTGCGCCTGCCGCCATCGGTCGTGGTTCATCACGGCACCTACGACGATTCGGCGCTGGAGACGGAATTGAAGGCCTATGACGCCCGCCGCAACAAGCTGCAGCCCATCGCGCCGGAAAAACAGATGCACCAGGACGACTTCGGCATTTCCGACGACTACGGCTGGACCGAGAACACGGCCCGGCGGCTGGCCAAGCGCGAACGCGCGGATTTCGGGGCTTTTATCCGGGGGCACGGCTTCGATCTGGAATAGGGGGCGGCCCGGGCTTGGCGATTTTATACCGCAACGCACAAACCCTTTTCCAACAGTCTGCAAAATTTAACTAAAGTTATATTGCGATGCAGCATATGACGCCCATATGATTCCCTGTGCTCGCTCGATAAGGAGTTTCAGGGGGAAGACGCTTTTGCCGATTAGGCCATTTCGGCCCGGCTGAAAAGGAAGGTCTTCCATGGCCGTTGATATAAAAGATACCAAGCCTGCGGGCGTAACCGCGCCGACACAGGACGTACCCGTCTATCGCAAGCTGACGGCGGCGGACGGAGGGCTGCTTGCCGGTCACCTTAAGCGGCTCGACCCCCATGACCGCCATCTGCGTTTCTGGGGCGGGGTCACTGATACGGCGATCGACGAATATTGCGCGCGGCTCGACTGGTCCGCCGCCGTGGTCGTCGGCGCCTTCATCGACGGCGACCTGCGCGGTGTGGGTGAGTTGGTGCGGGTCCGCATGGTGCCCCGGATCATGGCCGAGGTCGCGTTCTCCGTCGAAGGCCCGTGGCAGAACGAAGGGGTCGGCACGGCCCTGCTGCGCCGGGTGCTGACCATCGCGCGCAACCGCTGCATCGACCGGGTGTACATGCTGTGTCTGGCGGAAAACCGCAAGATGCAGAAGATCGCGTCCAAGTTCGAGGCGCAACTGAGCTTCGGGGAAGGCGAGGTCGAGGGCCGCATCCTGCCGGCTTGGCCGAGCTATTTCTCGCTCATGGAAGAAGCAGTCGAAGACGGCAAGGCCTGGTTCCCGGCGATTTTCGACCCGGCATCCCTGTGGCCGGGGCTGTCAGCCCCCCCGGATCAGGCATAGAGACGTTCCAGGTGCGCCCCGTAGACCTGCCGGATTACGTGGCGGCGGACCTTGAGCGTCGGCGTCATCTGTTCGTTGTCGACGGTGAAGGGCTCGTCGGCGACGATGAAACGGCGGACCTTCTCGATATTGTTCAGCTTGCCGTTAATGCGGTCCATGGCCGCGGCCAGGGCCTTGTGCAGGTCCGCGTCGCCGGCCAGTTCCGACAGACTGCCGGAAATGCCGTTGCGCACGGCCCAATCCTTCAGCCAGTCGGCGTCGGGCACGACCAGCGCCACCAGATGCGGGCGCTTGTCGCCGTAGACCATGGCCTGGGCGAATTCCGGCTCCAGGATGATGACGCCCTCGACCCGCTGGGGCGCGATGTTGTCGCCGCCCGAATTGACGATGATGTCCTTCTTGCGGTCGGTGATGACCAGATAGCCGTCGTCGTCCAGATGGCCGACGTCGCCGGTGTGCAGCCAGCCGTCCTTGACCGCCTGGGCCGTCGCTTCCTCATCGCGCCAATATCCCTGCATGACCAGATCGCCCTGAACCAGGATTTCGCCGTCGTTCGCGATCCGCACATGGGCGTTCTTCACCGGCGGGCCGACGGTGTGCATCTTGACCTTCACCGGGCGGTTGACGCTGATCACCGGCGCCGATTCCGTCTGGCCGTAGCCCTGCAGAATGCGCAGGCCGAGGGCCGTGAAATAGATGCCGACCTCCGGGTTCAGGGGGGCGCCGCCCGAAACCAGCGCCTTCAGCCGCCCGCCGAACCGGGCCTTGACCTTGGCCCGCACCAGCTTGTCCAGCAGGGCGTCCTGAAGGCGTTCGAAAAGGCCAAGGCTGTCCGGGTCGAGGTAGCGCTTGGTGCCGAGCGCCACGGCCTTGCGGAACAGTTTTTCCTTGGCCCCGCCGGCGGCCTCGACGCCCCGTTCGATGCGCGCGCGCATGCTTTCATACAGGCGCGGCACGGCTGTCATGATGGTCGGCTGTGCCTCGGCCATGTTGTTGACGAGATGCTCGACACCCTCGGCGTAATAGATTTCCGCGCCGATCGACATGGGAAAGAATTGGCCGCCCGTGTGCTCGTAGGAATGGCTCAAGGGCAGGAACGACAGGAACACCTCGGATTCCAGGCCGATCTCGCGCAGCGCGTCCGTCGCCCCTTCGACGTTGTGCAGGATCGCCTTGTGCGACAGCATGACGCCCTTCGGTTTTCCGCCCGTGCCCGAGGTATAGATGATGCAGGCCGTGTCATCGATGTTCCGGCTGTTGGCCGCCGCGACCATGTTGTCGTGGCCGCCCTGGCCCATGGCCAGCACGTCGTCCCAGCTGTGCAGGTCGAAGCTGAAGGACTGGGCGACCTCGATCGGCTCCATGGAGATCACGAACTTGCAGACGTCCGCCCGGTGGGCCGCCGGCAGCAGGCGTTCGGCAAGGCGCTTGGTCGAAACGATGACGCCGACGGCATCCGAATCCTCCAGGATGTGCAGATGGTCGGCTTCCGTGTTGGTGATGTAGGCGGGGGTGGTGATGGCGCCCGCGGTCATGATGGCGACGTCGGAGATCAGCCAGTTGGCCCGGTTTTCAGAGACCAGGACGATCCGGTCCCCCGGCTTGACGCCCAGCGCCTGCAGCCCGCGCGCCAGCTGCGACACCCGCGCCGCCGTGTCGCCCCAGCTCAGCGGCCAATAGGTGCCCCCGGATTTTTCCCACAGAAAAGGCCGGTCGCCCAGTTCCGCCGCCTGGGCGTAAAACATTGCGGCTAGGTTCGGCCAAGCATAGGTGCTCATGTTACCTCTGATTCCCCCCTGGTTGTCGTGGACCCGCAACCACTCTATATCCAGGGAGAACTTTACGTATGCCCCGAAGGGATGCAAGCCATGACCGATATCCGCCGCTCAGATGTGATCGCTCCCCGCAGCCCCGACACCGGCGCCGCGGCGGCGGCTGTTGGCGATCTGCCGCGCTGGAACCTGGCCGACCTGTATACGGGGCCCGACGACGCGGCGATTGAGACGGACCTGTCCTGGGCCCAGGATCGGGCGGCGGCCTTTGCCGAGGCCTACAAGGGCCGTCTGGCGGCGCTTTCCGGCGATGACCTGGGCACGGCTGTTCAGGAATACGAGGCCGTCGGCGAGCATCTGGGCCGGATCATGAGCTTTGCCGGGTTGAAGTTCGCGGAAAACATGGAAGACGGCGCCAGCGCGCGGTTTCAGCAGTCCATGCAGGAACGTGTCACCGACATTTCGAGCCTGACCCTGTTCTTCACCCTTGAACTGAACCGCATCGACGACGCGCGCCTGGATGCCCAGATGGCGGAAAGTGCTGCGCTTACCCGCTATGCACCCTGGCTGCGCGACCTGCGGGCGTTCCGCCCCTATCAACTGTCCGACGAACTGGAACAGGCGTTGCACGAACGCCACGTCACCGGGGCGGCGGCCTGGAACCGCCTGTTCGAGGAAACCCTGGCCGGCCTGCGCTTTCCCGTCGACGGCGAGGATTTGACCCTGTCGGGGGCTCTCAACAAGCTGAACGAGACCGACCGCGACCTGCGCAAGCGCGCCGCCAAGGCCGTGGGCAAGGGGCTCGGCGACAACATCAAGCTGTTCTCCCTGACCTACAACACCCTGGTCAAGGACAAGGCCATCGACGACAAGTCGCGCGGCTATCCGCGACCCGTGTCCTACCGCAACCTGGCCAACCAGGTCGAGGACGAGGTGGTGGACGCCCTGGTCACCGCCGTGCGCGAAAGCTTTCCCAAGCTGTCGCACCGTTATTACAAGCTGAAGGCCAAATGGTTCGGCGTCGAGCAGATGGAATACTGGGACCGCAACGCGCCCCTGCCGACGGCGGCCGACCGCAAGTATTCCTGGGACGAGGCGCGGGACACGGTGCTGGGCGCCTATGGTGCCTTCAACACGGACATGGCCGACATCGCCAAACAGTTCTTCGACAAACGCTGGATCGACGCGCCGCCGACCGCGGGCAAGGATTCGGGCGCCTTCGCCCATCCCACGGTGCCCTCGGCCCATCCCTATATCCTGATGAACTTCCACGGCCGCTCGCGCGACGTCATGACCCTGGCCCATGAACTGGGTCACGGGGTGCATCAGGTGCTGGCGGCGCCCCAGGGCAATCTTCTGTCCGATACGCCCCTGACCCTGGCCGAGACGGCGTCGGTGTTCGGTGAGATGCTGACCTTCCGCGCCATGCTGGCCGGTGAGACCGACCCGGCCCGCCGCCGCGTGATGCTGGCCGGCAAGGTCGAGGACATGGTCAACACCGTGGTCCGCCAGGTCGCCTTCCACATGTTCGAAACCAAGGTCCACGACGAGCGCGCCCGGGGCGAGTTGTCGCCGGAACGGCTTGGCGAAATCTGGATGGAGGTGCAGACGGAAAGCCTCGGCCCGGCGTTCCGTTACGACGACGAGTACCAGCACTATTGGGCCTATATCTCCCACTTCGTGCACGTGCCGTTCTATGTCTACGCCTATGCCTTCGGCGATTGCCTGGTGAACTCGCTCTACGACGTGTTCCAGGGCGGCCATCCGGGGTTCCAGGCCAAGTACCTGGACATGCTGCGGGCGGGCGGCACGTTGCGGCACAAGGAGCTGTTGGCGCCCTTCGGGCTCGACGCGTCGGACCCGGATTTCTGGCACCGGGGGCTGTCCATGCTGTCCGGGTTCGTCGACGAGCTGGAACAGGAATTCTAGGGCATGACCAATGCCCCCGGCTCCGGCCAACACGTGCTGCGTACGGGGCCCGCGCCCGAGGATTCAGACCACCCGCCCTTGGTCTTCATGCACGGCGCCTTCGCCGGGGCCTGGACCTGGGCGGAACATTTCCTGCCGTACTTCGGAGACCAGGGATTTTCCTGTCACGCGGTCAATCTGCCGGGGCGCAAGGGCATGCCCGATTACCCTCAACTGCATGACTTCGGCATCCAGGATTTCGTCGACGCCGTGTCAGATGTCGTCGACACCTTGCCGCGCCCGCCCGTCCTGATCGGTCATTCCATGGGCGGGTTCGTCGCCCAGCGGCTGGCCATGGAACGGGACGTCGCGGCGGTCGTGCTGATGTCGTCGGTGCCGCCCACGGGGCTGGCCGGGCCGTCGGTCGCCCTGGCGCTGTCGCGGCCCATGCTGATCTGGGAGATCGCCCGCATCGAATCCATGGGCGAGCCGCTGGACAGTCTCGAGACCCTGCATCAATCGATCTTCAACAGTCACGTGCCGAAGGCTGTGTCCGAACGCCTGCTGCCCTGGTTCCAGATGGAAAGCCGGCGCGCGGTGATGGACCTGCACGCCGTCTTCATGCCGCCCCTGATGGGGTTGCGCGGCCGGCCGGTTCTGGTTCTGGGGGCGGAGCACGACAATCTGATCCCGCCCGCCTTCGTCTACGGCACGGCGGCTTTTCTCGGCACCCAGGCCCATATCTTCGACGGCATGGGCCATGCGGTGATGCTGGAGGACGATTGGCAAGAGGCCGCCGGAACCATCGCCGACTGGCTGAGGGAGATCGATGGCTGACCGCCCACCGTCGGACAGGAACACCGTCGCCGGACGGGTCCGGCGATATGCCCGGGTCGGTGGTACGGTCGGCGGCCTCGCCGCCAAGCTGGCCGGCAGCCGGCTGTTCGGCCTGGACCTGGACAAGGGCGTACATGCGGCCGATCTGCAGGCGGCGCTCGGCGGGCTCAAGGGACCTCTGATGAAGGTCGCGCAGATCCTGGCCACGGTGCCGGACCTGCTGCCCGATGAATACGTCAAGGAACTGCGCAAGCTGCAGACCTCGGCCCCGCCCATGGGTTGGGCCTTCGTGCGTCGGCGCATGGCGTCCGAACTGGGCCCGGACTGGCAGGCCCGGTTCGCGTCGTTCGAGCGCGAGGCCGCGGCGGCGGCGTCCCTGGGCCAGGTGCATCGGGCCACATCCCTGGACGGGCACGACCTCGCCTGCAAGATCCAGTACCCGGACATGGCCTCGGCGGTGGAGGCGGACCTGTCGCAGCTCAAGGCCGTGTTCGCCCTCTACCGCCGCTACGACCGCGCCATCGATCCGACGCAGATCCATCTGGAACTGACGGAACGCCTGCGCGAGGAACTGGATTACGGGCGCGAGGCCCGCAACATGGCGCTCTACCGGGCCATGCTGGCGGAGGAGGCGGGGGTGCATGTGCCCGGCGTCATGGACGATCTGTCCACTGACCGGCTGCTGACCATGACCTGGCTGACGGGCGCCCCCCTGATGGATCAGATCGACAGCGGCCCGGATCACCGCAACGCCATCGCGCTCAACATGTTCCGCGCCTGGTACGTGCCGTTCTATTTCTTCGGCGTGATCCACGGCGACCCGCACCTGGGCAATTATTCGGTGCGCCCGGACGCCACGGTGAACCTGTTGGATTTCGGCTGCATCCGCGTGTTCCGCCCGGAGTTCGTGGGCGCGGTGATCGATCTGTACCGGGCGCTCAGCACCGACGACGAGGCCCTGGCCGTGCATGCCTACGAGACCTGGGGGTTCGAAAATCCGTCCAAGGAGATGATCGCCGTGCTGAACGAATGGGCGCGCTTCCTCTATGGCCCCTTGCTGGCCGACCGGGTGCAGAGCATCCAGGACACCGGCGGCACGGCCTACGGCGCCGGGGTCGCCGCCAACGTGCACAAGAAACTGCGCGAACTGGGCGGGGTCACCCCGCCCCGGGAATTCGTGCTCATGGACCGGGCGGCCATCGGGTTGGGCAGCGTGTTCACGCACCTGAAGGCGGAAATCAACTGGCACCGCCTGTTCCACGACCTGATCGACGGCTTCGACCTGGAGCGCCTGCGGGCGCGTCAGACTGAATCACTTGCACAGGCCGGCGTGCCGCCGGTTTACTAAGGGCCAACAGTCGGCCGAAGCAATGAAGGGAAGGAAACACCGATGATCATCACCACCACCGATTCCGTCGAAGGCCGCCAGGTCGCCGCCTATCTGGGCGTCGTGTCCGGCGACGCGGTCATGGGCACCAATATCTTCAAGGACTTCTTTGCGGGCATCCGCGACATCGTCGGCGGCCGTTCGGGTGCCTACGAGAAGGAACTGCAGAAGGCCAAGGGCTTCGCAATTGAGGACATGCAGGCGCGGGCGGCGGAACTGGGTGCGGACGCGATCGTCGCCGTCGACCTGGATTACGAGGCCATCTCGTCGGACAAGTCCTGCATGCTGATGGTCAGCGCCAACGGCACGGCGGTAAAACTCGCTTAAGCATTTTCAGGCATAGTCAGCCGAGTAAATTCAATGACTTGTGTGGCCGGGGGCGCGGTCGTTACACTACCCGCGCCCGGATTGGCCGGGCGTCTGAGGTTCGCCGGCAGGTCTTGTGCGGCACCCGGCCGGGAAGTCCGGCCGGGAAGGATCGGTTGATGGACGACAGCATTTCCGACACGGCCTTTATCAGTCCACCTGTTCTAGACCGGGCGTCGCTTGCCGAACTGTCGGCCGACGCCCGTAACCATGTCGAGGAACTGGACAAGGAACTGCACCGCCTGTGGGGGTTGGGCCGCAACATCATCCTGGCCTGGACCCCGGCGGGCCAAGGCATCCGCGTGCTGGTCATCCCCCATTACATCCTGGGCGAAATGGTGGCCCGCACGGCGGGCGAGGCGGCGGACAGCCTGCAATTCGTGGACGAAGTGATCGCCGGCAACACCCTGACCGACGAGGAAGGCTTCGACACCATCGCCAAGTACTTCGGGTACGAACCCAAGCTGATCAGGCTCAGCTTTACCCCTGGCGAGGACCTGTCCGACGATCTGTTGGAGGCCCTCGTCCGCCGCTACAGCATTTCCTTCATTCAGAACGGCGCCGTGGCCCTGTTCGACATCGTCGGCTTCTCGCTGTTCTCGCCGCTGGAACAGGTGACGCAGTTGAACAGCCTGGCCTATTCGGTCAATGCGTCGTTTTCCAAGATGCTGGCCCGCAACCTCGACATTCAGTTCGCGCGCTCCACCACCGGCGACGGATTCTACATCTGGAACCGCGACCGCAGCGTCGAATCCAACGTCAATCTGTACCATCTGATGCATCTGGTGCTGGCCGACAACGCCATCGCGCGGTCCAAGGGCAAGGCCAACACCACACCGCGCCTGCGTGCGTCGTTCCATGTCGGCCCCCATTATGAATTCTATCAATCCGAGGGGCTGCGCCCCACGGTCTACAGCTATATCGTCGGCGACGTGACCATCGAACTGGCGCGCATGATCGACCAGGCCCTGCCGGGACAGATCGTGGTCGGCGACTTCCGCGTCGACATGCGCGAGAACGACACGGGTGAGATCAAGCGCATCGGCACTTCGGAATTCATCGAACGCACGCGGCAGTCGCTGTCGAATCTGGAAGGCATGGTGCTGTCCGGCGAGAACGTGGAATCGATCCAATGCTATCTGACCGGCGAGCGCCTGGATTCCGGACAATTCGGGGTCAAGCGCTACATCCTGAAGGACAAGCACGGCCTCTCGCGCAAGGTCTATAACGCCAAGGTCAACATCTACCGCTCGGGCGGCGGGCCGATCTATCTGGGCTTCCAGACCGGCGACCTGGACGGCTTTGTCTTCGAGTCCGAGGAATACGTGTGATGGCCGGCCCGGTCTTTCATGTCTTCGACCGTGCCGCCGCCCCCGTCGCCCCCTTCAGCCATGCCGTGGAATGCGACGGCTGGGTCCAGTTGACCGGCCAGATGCCGACGGACCCCGAGGACGACACGGCGCCGCTGCCCGTCGGGATCGAGGCCCAGACGCGGCGCGTCATGGACAACCTGATCATCGTGCTCGGCGAACTGGGGCTGGACCTTTCCCACGTGCTGTCCTGCCGCCTCTACCTCAGGCAGTTCGAGCGCGACTACGAGGCGATGAACGAAGTCTACAAATCCTACTTTCCGCCCGACCGCCTGCCGGCCCGCACCACGGTCGGCGTCACCGGCCTGGCGCGGGGTGCGCTGGTCGAGATCGACATGGTGGCGAAGCGGCCGTAACGCAGGGCGCGGATAGAGGGTTAGAAAGCCGCGACGGCCCCGTCCGAGCGCGGATCGGCAGCACCCTCCAGCAGGCCCGACGGATGGCGCACGATGGCGCCCGCATGGCCCATGAACTCCTCGAACGGGCCGACGACTTCCAGGTCGTGGCCGACGGCCTTGAGGCCGTCGAGAACTGATGGATCGAAACGGTTTTCGATACGCAGGCTGGTCGCCTCCGCCCCCCAGGTGCGGCCGAGCAGCCAGCGCGGCGCCGTCACGGCGGCCTGCAGGTCCATGCCGTGAAGGACGTGGCGGGCGAACACCATGGCCTGGGTCTGGGGCTGGCCCTCACCGCCCATGGTGCCGTAGACCATGGTGCGGCCGTCGGCGAGCCTGCCCATGGCCGGCTGGATGGTGTGGAAGGGCCGGCGGCCCGGCTTCAACGCATTCAAGGCGTTCGGGTCGAGGGAGAACGAGGTGCCCCGGTTCTGCCAGGTGATGCCCGTCTCGCCCAGTACCGTGCCGGAGCCGAATTCCCAATAAAGGCTCTGGATCATCGACACCGCCCGGCCCTCGCCGTCGATGCAGCCGAACCACACGGTGTCGCCGTTGGGGTCGGCGTCGGGCCAGGGCGCGGCCTGCTTGCGGTCGATGTTCGCGGCCATGGCGTCCAGGCTGTCCGCCGTCAGGAAATCGGCTGGGTCGGCGGTCATGTAGGCGGGGTCGGTGACGTATTTGTCGCGCACGCGGAAGGCCTGCTTGGTCGCCTCGACCAGCCCGTGGACGAAATCGAAGCCTTCGGATTGATCGACCTTCAGGCGTTCGTACAGTGCGAGAATGATGAGCGACGCCAAACCCTGGGTCGGCGGCGGCATGTTGTAGATGGTATGCGGTCCGACAGGGACGGAAAGGGGGGGCAGTTCCAGCGCCCGGTGGCGTTCCAGGTCGGCCAGGGCGATGGGGCTGCCGGCCTTCTCCAGGTCGGCGGCGATGACCTTGGCGAGCGGGCCGCGATAGAAGCTGTCGAGCCCTTCCGCGCCCAGGCGCTTCAGCGTCTCGGCCAGGGCCGGAAGCTTCAGGGTGTCGCCGATGTTGGGGGCGCTATGGCCGATGCCGCCGGGCAGGAAGGTATCGGCGAAGCCGGGCACGCCGGTCATCTCGTCTTTCTTGGCGAGCGTGTTGTGGTGCAGCGACGGCGTCACCGGCGCGCCGTGTTCCGCATAATGGCGGGCGTCTTCCAGCAAGCGGTCGAGCGGCAGCTTGCCGCCCCAGGTTGCCGAGATGCGCAGCGCCTCGGCCCAGCCGGACACGGCCCCGGCCACGGTCAGGGCGGCGAGGGGGCCGCGTTGGGGAATACCGTCCGCGTGGCCGGTCTTGGCGTAGAAGTCCGCGTCGGCCCGCGCGGCCGCGGCGCCGCAGGCGTCGATGCCCACGGGCGGCTGTCCGGGTTGGGCAACCAGCCAGAAGTTGTCACCGCCCAGGCCGTTCATATGCGGATAGACCACGGCGATGGTGGCCGCCGTGGCGACCATGGCCTCGATGGCGTTGCCGCCGTCCTGCAGCACGCGCAAACCTGCCTGGGATGCCAGATGATGGGGGGCGGTGACCATGCCGCGCCGGGCGGTGGGGGTGAAAATCATGGGAGACCTTTCATCAACCTGGCGAAAATCGGGACGCCATTCGCCCCTATTCCACAATACGGAATTATTTTCATGTTATTTTCATTCCATGAAAAAGCTTTCCAACGCAGGATTTAAAGGCTGTGCGATACTTGTGCAAGCGCGGTAGACAGGTCATATACCGGGGCTATAAAGACCAAAGGCTAAGGGGCCAGAGCCATGAAGATCGTAATTCCCAAGGAAACCCGCGCCGGTGAAACCCGTGTCGCCGCGTCGCCTCAGGTGATTCAGAAGCTGGTCGGCCTCGGCTATGACGTGGCGGTCGAAAAGGGTGCGGGCGAGGGGGCCAGCGTTTCCGACGACGTGTTCAAGGCCGCCGGCGCCGCCATCGCCACGGCGGCGGCGCTGAAGACCGCCGACATCGTTCTCATGGTCAATCCGCCCGCGACCTCCGGCGCGGGGGCGCTGCCCGGCCAGATGAAGAAGGGCGCCGTGCTGATTTCACAATTGGCGGCCCTGACCTCGCCGGATGATGTGGCGGCCTATGCCAAGGCCGGAATCACCACCTTCGCCATGGAACTGGTGCCTCGGATTTCCCGCGCCCAGAGCATGGACGTGCTGTCGTCCCAGGCCAACCTGGCCGGCTACCGCGCGATCCTGGAGGCCGCCGCCGAATACGGGCGCGGCATCCCGATGATGATGACGGCGGCGGGCACCGTGCCGCCGGCCAAGGCCTTCATCATGGGCGTCGGCGTCGCCGGCCTGCAGGCCATCGCCACGGCCAAGCGTCTGGGCGCCGTCGTCACCGCGACGGATGTGCGCCCGGCGACCAAGGAACAGGTGGAAAGCCTGGGCGGCAAGTTCCTGGTCGTCGATCCGGAAATGGAAAAGGACGCTCAGACCGAAGGCGGCTACGCCAAGGAAATGCCCAAGGAATATTACGACAAGCAGAAACAGGTCGTCGCCGAGCACATCAAGAAACAGGACATCGTCGTGACCACGGCGCTGATCCCGGGCCGCCCGGCGCCCAAGCTGATCACCAAGGACATGGTCGCCAGCATGCAGGCCGGGGCGGTGATCGTCGATCTGGCGGTCGAAGCGGGCGGCAACTGCGAGATGTCGGAACCGGGCAAGACCATCATCACGGCGAACGGCGTGAAGATCGTCGGGATTTTCAACCTGCCGGGCCGCCTGGCGCAGACGGCGTCTGACCTTTACGCCAAGAACCTGCTGAATTTCCTGACGCCGCTGACGGACAAGGACAAGAAGGGCGCACTGGCCATCGATTGGGACGACGAGATCGTCAAGGGCTGCTGCGTCACCCGCGATGGCGCCGTCGTCAACGAACGGGTCAAGGACGCCATGGGCGCCAAGGCTCCGGCAAAGAAGCCGGCGGCCAAGAAAGCCGCCGCCAAGAAGGCCGATGACACGCCGGCCGAAACGTCCGACGACAAAACCCAAGACAAGGGGAACTGACGATGGATACCGCAACGATCGCCAAGCAGGCGGAGGAACTTGCCGCCGGCGCCGCGCAGCTTCTCGAACAGACGCAGAAGCTGGCCACCGACGCCGCCGCCGTCGTCGCCCAGCAGGCCCCGGCCATGGGCGGCTCCGACAGCTTCCTCGGCCTGTTCACGATTTTCGTGCTGGCCTGCTTCGTCGGCTACTACGTGGTGTGGTCGGTGACCCCGGCCCTGCATTCGCCGCTGATGGGCGTGACCAACGCCATTTCCTCGGTGATCATCGTCGGCGGCATCCTGGCGGCCGGGCCCAAGGGTATGGATTTCTCGTCCTGGATGGGCTTCTTCGCGATCATGCTGGCGTCGGTGAACATCTTCGGCGGCTTCATCGTGACGCAGCGAATGCTCGCCATGTTCAAGAAAAAAGAGAAGAAATAGGGGAGTCCTGAGCAATGACCGCAAGCTGGACGGGCTACGCCTATCTGATTTCCTCGGTGCTGTTCATTCTGGCCCTCCGGGGCCTGTCGTCGCCGGTGACCGCGCGCCGCGGCAACATGATGGCCATCATCGGCATGGCCATCGCCGTGGCGACCACGCTCATGGACCCGGGCGTCATGTCCTTCGGCATGATCATCCTGGCCATTCTCATCGGCGGCTCCATCGGCACCGTCACCGCGCTGAAGATCCAGATGACGGCCCTGCCGCAGCTGGTCGCGGCCTTCCATTCCCTGGTCGGCATGGCGGCGGTGTTCGTGGCGACCTCGGCCCTGTTCAATCCCAAGGCCTACGGCCTGGGCGCGATCGGTGAAATTCCGGGGGCGTCGCTGATCGAAATGTCCCTGGGCACGGCGATCGGCGCCATCACCTTCTCCGGCTCGGTCATCGCCTTCGCCAAGCTGCAGGGCATTATGTCGGGCTCGCCCATCACCTTTCCGGGGCAGCACAAGCTGAACCTGCTGGTCGGCCTTGCGATCCTGGCGCTCATCATCATCTTCGTCGGCTCGGAATCCCATTCCGTCTATTGGGGCATCGTGGCGCTCAGCTTCGCCATCGGTTTCCTGCTGATCATCCCCATTGGCGGCGCCGACATGCCCGTGGTCGTGTCCATGCTCAACTCGTACTCGGGCTGGGCGGCGGCCGGCATCGGCTTCACCCTGTCCAACCCGGCGCTGATCATCACGGGGGCCCTGGTCGGCTCGTCCGGCGCGATCCTGTCCTACATCATGTGCAAGGGCATGAACCGTTCGATCATCAACGTGCTGCTGGGCGGCTTCGGCGGCGATTCCGGCGGGGCCGCCGCCGCGACGTCGAGCGAAGGCAAGTCCGTGAAATCCGGTGCGGCCGACGACGCGGCCTTCATCATGAAGAACGCGTCCAAGGTCATCATCGTGCCGGGCTACGGCATGGCCGTGGCCCAGGCCCAGCATGCCGTGCGCGAAATGGCAGACATGCTGAAGGCCGAAGGGGTCGAGGTCCGATATGCCATTCACCCCGTCGCCGGGCGCATGCCGGGGCATATGAACGTGCTTTTGGCCGAAGCCAACGTGCCCTATGACGAGGTGTTCGAGCTGGAGGAGATCAACCACGAATTCTCCACCGCCGACGTCGCCTACGTGATCGGCGCCAACGACGTGACCAACCCGACGGCCAAGACCGACCCGCAAAGCCCGATCGCCGGCATGCCGATCCTGGATGTGGAAAAGGCGGGCACGGTGCTGTTCATCAAGCGCGGCATGTCGTCGGGCTATGCCGGGGTCGACAACCCCCTGTTCTACGCCGACAACACCATGATGCTGTTCGGCGACGCCAAGAAGATGACGGAAGAGATCGTCCAGGCCCTGGGCTGATCCCATAGGCGCGTCTTGAACCGATGTGAACGCACCGCGGCCCCTTAGGCCGCCCGCCCATGGCATTGCTTGTAGCGTTTGCCCGACCCGCAAGGGCAAGGCGCGTTGCGCGGCATCGGTGGCCCCGGCGGGAATTGTGTCCCGGGCGCTGTGCGGATCTCATCGAAATCCGGGATGTTTCGAACGCGGTCACCGCCGATGCGGTCCCGCGCATCGGCCAGGATGTCGTCCAGTGACCGGTCCAGAAAGCGCAGGCAGGCCTGGCCCATATGGGCCAGATGTTCGGGCGTCGTAAGCCGGTTGAGGAAGTATTCCATGAACACCAGGTGCGTGCCGACGGTTCCGCGGACCAGGATGTTGGCGGCGCTTTTCGCACCCGCCGGGGCGAGTTCGGTATGGCCCTCCGCATAGCGGAAAATCTGTCCGGTCACGGGGATGTAGGCCTTGTCGGCGAAATTCTGGATTCCCTTGAGGATGCTGCGGAGTTTCTCGAATTGATCCTCGATCTCCACGATCATCTCGGGGCCCGGCCAGGGATCCGGCATGCGGGACTGGTCCCAGGGTGCAAAGCCGTCGAGGATGGCCGCCACGGTTTCCTGTTTCGGTCGCGGCGCCGGCGGTGGCGTCAAATCCACCGACCGCACGGCACGGGCACCCGCGATTGCCGCGCCGTCTGAACAGTTCACGTAGCGTCGATCGCTTGGATCGTGGCTCACCGCCAGGGACAGGGCCAGCAGAGCCTGATAGAGGCCGGCGGAGGTCTGGTGCCCGCCGCCGAAGTTGCCGGGCACCGGAATGTCGTATTCGGGGGCTTGGTAGTCGTCTCCGGACGTGCGGTGCCAGGTTCCGTCCGCATGGTCGCGGTCCCGGTGCCGCGCGCCCATGTCCGTGCCGAAAAAGCAGATTTCCCGGAAATTCTGTTCACGGGCGAAGGCCAGGGCGAGATTGCTGACCGTCGGTTCTCCGAGGATCGGCTGGCAGTCCATATCCAGGGCATAGAGGGGGTGGGGCGGCAGGTTCTGGCGGCTGGTGAACACGGTGCAGCGGAACCTGCCGACGGCGTCGGGGTCGACGGAAATCGGCGCGACCAGGGGAATTGTGCTCAGATCATGCGACCGTGCCACCGGCTCCAGGACGATACCGACATTCAGGTTTTCCAGTTCCACATGGAAATCCGGCTGGATGCCCGCGGCCATCAAAGGGGCCAACGCGGACCCGCAACTGATGATCACCGCGCGGTCTTGGTTTTCCTTCAGGAAAGCAAGATCCATGTCCAGCGACGGGCCGCTGCCGACCACCCAGGCCGGGAGGCTTTGCGTCGGCCGCCCCCGGCGTGTGTACAGAAAAGCGTTCGGCTGCCGCAGATTGGCTTCCGAGTTCCGCAGCATCAGGCAGTTGTCATAGAAAGCGCCGAGCGTCGAAAGCGCCCGATAGCCCAGCCGGCCCAGGGTGTCGGCCAAAGGCTGGGCGATGGCGACCGAACCGAAGGCCGCGATTGTCATGGCGTCCAGGGCCCAGGGGGCGGTCGCGGAAAGGGTCGTATACGCCTTGCCGGAGATTGCGGTCGGGTCGTCGGATGGGATGAAGAATATCTCTCCCCCATGGTTGCGCACCTGGCGCGCGGCGGCGGACCAGTCGACCAGGTTCAGGTTGGCGTTGAACCGTTCAAGGTCGTCGACGACGACGAACAGATAGATGCAGCGCGTTTTCCGGACCAAGTTCAACAACCCGGCTGTTTCCGGCGTCCCCATCACCACCAGGGCGCAGGACAGGGTGAATGTGGGGGAGGGGAAAAGGGGAATATCCGCCGTCCGCGCCTCGTCCAGGATGTCCTCAATGAAACGGGTGAGATAAGGGTCCCGGCCGTCCGGCTCCGGGGCCTGGATGGCCAGGCGGGCAATAAAAGTCGGGGCGGACGGGGCCGCGGGGGGCAGGGCCGCCGGGGCGGGCGGCGCAAGGCGGGACAGGGCCTCGGCCACCGGCGCGGCGGTTTGCGCCAGGAAGGCCAGATTCGCTTTCCGCAGGTCCACCGCCGTCATTGCCATCTCCCCATTTCCGAACATCCGGGCCGCAGGGTGCAACTCGGGTAGGGATTTCGGAGAGGGCTGTCAAGCATCCACGCGGAGAGGCTCCGCAACCGCGGTTCGCGCAAACGAAACGCCCCATCGTCCCTACCAGGACCCGGGGCGTTGCGATATGTATGAAAACGGGCCGGCCAACCGTGGGCCGGCTTGGGCGGAGGGCTAGAAGCCTTCGCGCTCGATCCGCTTGCGCTCAAGCTTGCGCGCACGGCGCACGGCTTCGGCCTTTTCACGGGCCCGACGCTCGGAGGGCTTTTCGTAGGAGCGGCGCAGTTTCATTTCGCGGAAGATGCCTTCACGCTGCATCTTCTTTTTCAGGGCCTTGAGGGCCTGATCCACGTTGTTGTCTCGGACGATGACTTGCACGGTAAGGTCACGCTCCTAATCTTATAGTCAACAAAATCAATCGGACCTGTGCTATCACCGGTCCGGGAAGACGGGCTTCTATCACATAGATATCCCCTTGTGAAGGAGCAAACGTGTTATTTCCCGGGGAACTGTTCAGCGTCATAAAGGCGTCTTCACACCCCGGATCAAAAGGATTTCAGCCATGGCCATTCTGAAAATCGCGCGCATGGGCCATCCCGTGCTGATGGGCACGGCCCAGCCGGTCGAGGACCCCAAGGATCCGCGCATTCACGGCCTGATCGCCGACATGGTGGAAACCATGGCCGACGCGCCCGGTATCGGCCTGGCCGCGCCCCAGGTCCATGTGCCGCTGCGCATCGTCGTGTTCCGGGTGCCGGGCGAGCGCTGCGAGGACAAGAAGGACGTGCCGTTGACCGTGTTGGTCAATCCGGTGATCGAGGTCGTCGGCGACGAGGTCGAGGAGGGCTGGGAAGGCTGCCTGTCCCTGCCGGAGATGACCGGCCGTGTGCCGCGCCCGACCCATATCCGCTACCGCGCCCAGGGCCTGGACGGCAAGACCTTCGAACGCGAGGCCAAGGGCTATCACGCCCGCGTGGTGCAGCACGAATGCGACCATCTGGACGGCATTCTGTACCCCATGCGCATGACGGACCTGTCGACCTTCGGTTTCGTCGAGGAAATGGCCCGCGCCCCCCGCACGGCCATGGCCGAGGATGCCGACGGCGAGGCCGCCGACAGTGAAGACGGAGAAGCCGCATGACAGGCCAGGCGAAACGCATGACCGCCGAGGAAGCCCGCGCCCGCCACACGGCCCTGCGCGACCGCCTGATCGCGGCCGCCCTCGACCACGTGCCCTTCGACGGCTGGTCGCGGAAGGCCCTGGACCGGGGGGCAGGGGACCTGGGGCTGGGCCGGGCCGACGTGCTGCGTGCCTTTCCGGGCGGCATGGCCGACGCCGCCGATCATTTCGCGGCCTGGTCCGACCGGCGCATGCTGGTGGAACTGGGCAAAATGGACCTGGACGCCATGAAGGTGCGCGAACGGGTCGCCGCCGGGGTCCGGGTGCGCCTGGAAATGAACGCCCCCTACCGTGAGGCCATGCGGCGTCTGCTGTCGTTCCTGGCCCTGCCGACGAACGCGCCCCTGGCGGCGCGCATGACCTGGCGCACCTGCGATCATATCTGGCACGCGGCGGGCGACCGGGCGGCCGATTTCAACCATTACACCAAGCGGGGCCTGCTGGCCCCGGTCTATACCTCGACCATCCTGTACTGGCTGTCCGATTCGTCGGACGGCTTCGCCGAGACCTGGGGCTATCTCGACCGGCGCCTCGCCGATGTCCTGAAGATTCCCATGTATAAGGCCAAGGCGGAACAGGCGCTGGGCCGCCTGCCGTCGCCCTTGGGCTTGCTGAAGCGCCTGAAGGCCGCCGCCCGCCCCGGACCCGGCCCGGCGGCCTGACAGGGGTCCTGCCGGGGCCGAAATTCCCGCATTATGGAAACCTTTGAGCAAACCGCCCGGTCGGTTATGCTTTGCCCAAGGGATTGATGGGGTTTCGAGCAAAAGGAGACGCGGACCGTGAGCGCTGCGCAAACCGGTACATCCGCCGCCGCCACTCCGGCCAACGGCCGGGCCTATCGTCAGGAAGCCGCCATCGCGCCGGTCAACCTGGCCAACCATTTCCTGGAATGCTGCAAGCTTAACCGCTACCTGACCGTCGCCGACGGCCATCGTTTCGTCATCACCGAGGATTTCGCGCGCAACATCGCGATCCCCGCCGACGCGGCGGCCATGGCGGCGATCTATTCCCGCGACAAGCTGGTCGCCCAGGCGGCGATCCTGCCCCTCGGCCAGCTTGCCAAGAAGCTGAGGAAAAAGCGCGACCGCGACGCCTATGAGCGCCTGTTCTCGCTGATCGAGGACCAGGCCCTGGACGAGCGGGTGCGCGACAACGCCCATACCCTGCTGGAAAAAGGCTTCCGCGAGGCCGAGATCAAATCCCTTGAGGCCGAACTGAACGACCAGTTGAGCCCGGCCCGGGCGCGCTACCGTGATTTCCTCGACCATGTCCGGCGCATGATGGACGGCGCCATGACGCCCGCGGCTTTCGTCGAGGAATTCAAGGATTTCACCGCCAATGTTGCCGGACGCCTGGATTTCGGCATCTACAGCTTCTGTCTCGACCGCCTGTTCGGCAGCCTGCGCATTCCGTCGGCGGTCAAACAGCTTTTGGTCGGCGAATTGCTGGTGTTTCCGCCCCTGGTGCGGCGCGAACTGCTGACCAACATCCTGGTGTTTCCCGGCCAGACCGAGGACCTGAAGCGCTTCGTCAAGAACACGGTGCTGGCCGAACTGGGCCGTTCCGTCGCGGTCGAGATCGAATTGCTGGAAGCCTATCGGATGCGCCGCATCACCCTGGACGATCTGGCCGGCACGGCCTGATCCCGAGATTCCCCCGTCACCCGTTGGGCAGCTTGCCCTTGGGATAGAGCCGGTTGACGTGGCCCATCTTGCGGCCCGGCCGGGCTTCGGATTTTCCGTAAAGGTGCAGGCGGGCCCCCGGGTCGGCCAACAGGTCGGGCCAGCCGTGCACGGCGTCGCCGATCAGGTTCTTCATGACCGCGTCGTGGTGGCAGTCGACGGACCCCAGCGGCAGGCCGCAGACCGCGCGCACCAGCTGTTCGAACTGGCTGGTGGCGCAGGCATCCATGGTCCAATGCCCGGAATTGTGGGGCCGGGGCGCCATTTCGTTGACCAAAATCCGCTTGTCGCGGGTCACGAACATTTCGACCGCCAGCAGGCCGACAAGGTCCAGGGCCTCGGCCAGGTCATGGGCGATGGCGACGGCCCGGTCGGCCAGGCCGTCCGGCAGGCGGGCCGGGGCCATGGTGGTGTCCAGGATGTGGTTGACGTGGCGGTTCTCGACTGCTGGATAGGTCGCCCAGCCGCCGTGGGGCGACCGCGCGGTGATCACGGAAATCTCGCAATCCAGGTCGACGAAGGCTTCCAGGATGCCGATCTCGGCGCCCATTTCCGCCCAGGCGGCGGCGTAATCGCAATCGGGGGCGATCAGCACCTGGCCCTTGCCGTCATATCCCATGCGCGAGGTCTTGAGCACCGCCGGGCGGCCGATCTCGTCCGCCGCCTTGGCCAGGTCCTCGGCCGAGGTGACCCGCCGGTAGGGCGTGGTCGGCGCCGTCTTGTTGATGAATTCCTTTTCCAGCAAGCGGTCCTGGGCGATGGCCAGGCATTGCGGGCCGGGCCGCACCAGGGCGTGTTGGGCGAGGAATTCCGCGCTGTCCGCCGGCACGTTCTCGAATTCGAAGGTCACCACGTCGACGGCTTCGGCGAAGGATTTAAGGGCGGCGCGGTCCTGATAATCGGCGATGGTCGCCGCCGCCGAGACCTGGATGCCGGGGGAATCCGTTTCCGGCGTGAAGATGTGGGATTTGTAGCCGAGGCGGGCCGCCGCCAGGGCCGTCATGCGGCCGAGCTGGCCGCCGCCCATAATGCCGATGGTGCTGCCGGGGGGCAGCGGATGGACGGAACGGGATGCCATGGTCAGTCGCCCTTGGGATCGTCCGTGGGGACGTCGGCGACGGAGGCCGTCTGCTTGGCGCGGAAATCGTCGAGGGCGGCGGCGACGCCGTCGTTCATCAGGGCGATCACGGCGGCGGCCAGCAGGCCGGCGTTCTTGGCCCCGGGCTTGCCGACGGCCAGGGTGCCGACGGGCACGCCGCCCGGCATCTGCACGATCGACAGCAGGGAATCCATGCCCTTTAGGGCCTTGCTTTCCACCGGCACGCCGAACACGGGCAGCGGCGTCAGCGCCGCCGCCATGCCGGGCAGGTGGGCGGCCCCGCCGGCCCCGGCGATGATCGCCTTGAGGCCGCGGCCGCGCGCCGCCTTGGCGTAGTCGTACAGGCGGTCGGGGGTGCGGTGGGCGGAGACGATGCGGGTCTCGTGCGGCACGCCAAGCTCGGCCAGCACATCCGCCGCATGGCGCATGGTGTCCCAGTCCGACTGACTGCCCATAATGATGCCGACCAGGGGGGTGTCGGCGGCCGATTCCGGCATGATGAGACCTCGCTTCCGGTGAAGGCCGCGATTCGGGGCCTTCGGGTGACGGGAAGCGCGCCATTATATGGCCCGCCGCCGCCACCGCAAGGGTTCAAATATCCTTGAAACGTAAGGCTTTATTAACCACATGAAGGTAATCTAATGTGACAGCAGTCCGTTTGATCGCCGAGAACGGCGACCTGGAAGGGAGACCCGGCCATGGATGTGAACCATGCCATCCCCGTCCAGCCGGTAGGACCTGGCGGAGGGCACGGCGGTGGCGCCGGCCCGGGCGGCGGAAAGAAACAAGACCATCCTGAAGAAGAGCAGGCCAAGAACGGCCACCCGGAACCGGCCATCAACGTGTCGGGCCTTCTGTCCACGGAAGGCCTGTCGCCGGAGGTCCAGCATGCCATCGAGCGCATGGCGTCCGAGGTCGAACCCCTGCGCCGCCAGCTTGCCCATGCCCAGGAGGAACTGGCTACGGCGCGGGAAAACGCGTTCCGCCATCCGGTGGTGCCGGCCTTCAACCGGCGGGGCGTCATGGCCGAAATGGAAAAGCTGATCCACCGTCTGGGGCATATCGAGGCGCGGCCGGCGCTGATCCTGGTGCATCTCGCCAACGGCGACGACATCCGCCGGGCCCATGGCATCGCGGTGTTGGATCAGGCCCTGCGCCTGACCTGCGACGTGTTGGCATCGGACAGTCATCAGGCGATGGTCATGGGTTGTCTGGGCGGCAATGATTTCGCCATGGTCGTGCTGGAAGACGGGATCGAAGGGGCGCGGCGCAAGGCCGGCGAGATTGAAGCGGCGCTGCGCGCCACCCATACGGCCCAGGGCCTATTCCTCGAGGCGCGCACGGGCGTCGCCCTGTTGGAGCCGGGCATGACCGCCGAAGCGGCGGTCACCGCCGCCGACCGCAACCTGCGCTAGGGTGCCGGAACCTGCTCTAGGGCGAAGGTCCAGGCTTTACAGTCTCCTCCGCGTTAACTACAACACGGGCCAACACGCATGTATCGCCGCGCCGTGGGCGGCGGCGCGCGTGCGCCGAGGACGCTCAACCGCTTCCGGGCGCACGAAACCCGCATTCCGAAAGATGTGACATGACTGAATTCGACGGCGTCGCGACGGCGCTTGGCCAGGCGTTGAACAAACGCGGCTATACGGTCCTGACCCCCGTGCAGAGCGCGATTCTGGCCCCCGAGCTTAAGGACGCCGACGTTCTGGTGTCGGCCCAGACCGGGTCCGGCAAGACCGTGGCCTTCGGTCTGTCGCTGGCGCCGACCCTGTTGGCGGGCGAAGACCGCTTCGGGCGGGCGGATGCGCCCCTGGCCCTGGCCGTGGCGCCGACACGGGAACTGGCGCTTCAGGTCAAGCGCGAACTGGATTGGCTGTACGAGATGACGGGGGCGGTCTCCGCCTCCTGCATCGGCGGCATGGATATGGGCGGCGAGCGCCGGGCCCTCAACAAGGGGGCGCATATCGTCGTCGGCACGCCGGGCCGCCTGCGCGACCATATCGAACGCGGATCGTTGAATGTCAGCGGCCTGCGCGCCGTGGTTCTGGACGAGGCCGATGAGATGCTCGACCTGGGCTTCCGCGAGGACCTTGAATTCATTCTCGACGCCGCTCCTTCGGACCGCCGCACCCTGATGTTTTCGGCCACCGTGCCGCGCAGCATCGCGACCCTGGCCAAGCGCTATCAGCGTAACGCCGTGCGGGTCGCGACGACGGAGGAGCAGAAACAGCACCTCGACATCGAATACCGCGCCCTGGCCGTGGCCCCGAACGACCGGGAAAACGCCATCATCAACCTGCTGCGCTATTACGACGCCAAAAGCGCCTTGGTGTTCTGCGCGACCCGCGCCACGGTCAACCATATGACCAGCCGCTTCGCCAACCGGGGCTTTTCCGTCGTCGCCTTGTCGGGCGAACTGAGCCAGAACGAGCGCACCCATGCCCTGCAGGCCATGCGCGACGGCCGCGCCCGGGTCTGCATCGCCACCGACGTGGCGGCGCGCGGCATCGACCTGCCCGATCTGGAACTGGTGATCCACGCTGACATCCCGAAAACCCGGGAAACCCTGCTGCACCGAAGCGGCCGCACGGGCCGGGCCGGGCGCAAGGGCGTCAGCGCCCTGATCGTGCCGCACAACATGCGCTACCGCACGGAACGCCTGCTGGACAGCGCCAACCTCGAAGCGACCTGGGCCAAGGCGCCCTCGGCCGATGAAATTTTGGCCCGCGACCGGGAACGGACCCTCACGGACCCGGCCCTGAGCGAGCCCCTGAGCGACGAGGAACGGGCCTTCGCCGCCGAGCTTCTGGACCGGTACAGCCCCGAGCAGATCGCCGGCGCCTTCCTGCGTCAGCAGATGGCCGGGATGTCGGCGCCCGAGGAACTGCTGGATACGGGGCCGTCGGAGCGCTCGGCGGAGCGCAAGGAAGCCCGCCGCGACAACTTCAAGGGCGGCGTGTGGTTCTCGCTGTCCGTCGGCCACAAGCAGAACGCGGAGCCGCGCTGGCTGCTGCCCATGCTGTGCCGCGCCGGCCATATGACCAAGCGGGAGATCGGCGCCATCCGCATCTTCAATACGGAAACCTTCGTCGAACTGAGCGCCGACAGCGCCGACCGCTTCGTCGAGGAACTGGGTTCCGACATGACCATGGAAAAGACGATCCGCGTGGCGCGGGTCGACGGCCTGCCGGACATGCCGGCCGACGGCGGCCGCGAACAGCGCGGCAAGACCTATCAGGGCGACAAGCCGGCCTGGAATCCGCAAGCGACCGCGCGTGGCGATGCGCCCAAGAAGAAAAAATTCTCGCGCCGCCAGGAAGCCCGGGACGACTCCTTTAACGACGACCGCCCGCCGCCGGCGGACCGCCCGCAAAAGCCCCGGGGCGACAAGCCCTGGGACGGCGCCGGCAAGAAGGACAAGGGCAAGAAGTCGTACAAGGTCAAGAAGCCCCATCGGGGCCAGGCCTCCGGCGGCCCGAACACGGCGGGAAGCGCCCCGGTCAAGCGCAAGAAGCCGAAAAAACAGGCCGACTAGGCCGTCTCTGATCCCTCACATCGGAAGTCATCATCTTGTCACTACGTTTGATTGCCGCCCTTGCGGATAGTTTTTCCTTTGCCGGATGGCAGGGCGACGGATCGCCTGCCCAGGTTCTTGCCCGCATCAAGACGGAACTGCTGTCGGGGCTGACCGTGGCGCTTGCCCTGGTGCCCGAGGCCGTGGCCTTTTCATTCGTCGCCGGCGTCCACCCCCTGGTCGGGCTTTATGCCGCCTTTCTGGTCGGCCTGATCACGGCCCTTATCGGCGGCCGGCCTGGGATGATTTCCGGCGCCACGGGGGCGCTTGCCGTGGTCATGGTGGCCCTGGTCGCCAGCCACGGGGTCGAATACCTGTTCGCCACGGTCGTGCTGATGGGTCTTCTCCAGATCGCGGCCGGGCTGCTGCGCCTGGGCAAGTTCATCCGCCTGGTGCCGCATCCGGTGATGATGGGCTTCGTCAACGGCCTGGCGATCGTCATCTTCCTGGCCCAGTTGACGCAGTTCCAGATACCGGGCCCCGACGGCGCCAAGGTCTGGATGACCGGCTGGCCGCTCGCCGTCATGCTGGGCCTGGTCGCGCTGACCATGGCGATCATCTGGGTGATGCCCAAGATCACCAACGTCATTCCCGCACCCCTCGCGGGCATCGCCGTGGTCGCGGCCATCGTCATCGGCTTCGGCCTCGACGTGCCGCGGGTCGGCGATCTGGCGACCATAAAGGGCGGCCTGCCCGATTTTCATATCCCCATGGTGCCGCTGACCTTGGAGACCCTGAAAGTCATCATCCCCTACGCCGTGATCCTGGCCGCCATCGGCCTGATCGAAAGCCTGTTGACCCTCAACCTGGTCGGCGAGACCACCGGCAAGCGCGGCGGCGCCTCCCAGGAATGCGTCGCCCAGGGCCTGGCCAATACGGTCACCGGGTTTTTCGGCGGCATGGGCGGCTGCGCGATGATCGGGCAGTCCATGATCAACGTGCAGTCGGGCGGGCGCACGCGCCTGTCGGGGATTTCGGCGGCGCTGTTCCTGCTCGCCTTCATCCTGGTCGCGTCCAGCCTGATCGAACAGATCCCCCTGGCCGCCCTGGTCGGCGTCATGTTCATGGTCGTCATCGGCACTTTCGCCTGGCAGAGCTTCCTGATCGTGCGCCGCATTCCTCTGACCGACGCCCTGGTCATGGGGCTGGTCACGGTCGTTACCGTACTCAGCGACCTGGCCGTCGCCGTGGTCGTCGGCGTCATCGTGTCGGCCCTGGCCTATGCCTGGAACAACGCGACGCGCATCCACGCCAAGACCCACGAGACGCCCGAGGGCGGCAAGGTCTATCAGATCGAGGGACCGCTGTTCTTCGGCTCGACCGACGGGTTCGATGAGCTGTTCAAACCGGCGACCGACCCCGGCCTGGTCATCATCGACTTCATGAACAGCCGGGTCGTCGACCATTCGGCCCTGCAGGCCATCGAGGCCCTGGCCCAGAAGTACGAAGCCCAGGGCAAGACCCTGCAACTGCGCCATCTGTCCCGGGATTGCCACCAGTTGCTCAGCCGCGCCGGACAGTTGATGCTGGATTCCGACGACGATCCCAACTACGGCATCGCCGTCGACTATTTCGTGAAAACCGGTAGTCTGGGCGGCGGCCACTGATCTTTGCCGTTCCGCCGCCGCCGGGGCCCCGTTATGGTTATCGTCCGCATCCTGTTCCTGCTTGCCCTGCTGATGTCAGGACCCGCCATGGCCGCCGACGCCCCCAAGACGACCGCCCATGATTTCGCCTTCACCGCCATCGACGGCACGCCGTTGCCGCTGAAGTTCTTTGCGGGCAAGGCGGTGCTGGTCGTCAATACGGCCTCGCAATGCGGTTTCACGCCCCAGTACGCGGCCCTGCAGGACCTGTGGACCCGCTACCGGGACAAGGGCTTCGTGCTGCTGGGCGTGCCGTCCAACGACTTCGGCGGTCAGGAGCCGGGCACGGCGGCGGAAATCAAGGAATTCTGCGAGGTCAATTTCAGCGTCGACTTTCCGCTGACGGAAAAGGCCGTGGTCACGGGCGAAGGCGCGCATCCGTTCTACGCCTGGGCGGACAAGGAACTGGGGGCGCTGGCCAAGCCGCGCTGGAATTTCCATAAATACCTGATCGCGCCCGACGGGCGGCTGGCTGATTGGTTCTCGACGCCGACGGAACCGACGGCGCCCCGCGTGATCAAGGCGGTCGAGGCCGTCCTTCCCGAATAGCGGACCTGCCCGCTCAGGCGATGATGTCGGGCAGCAGCTGATCCTCCAGCGACGCGATCTCGTCCTTCAGGATCAGCTTGCGCTTTTTCAGGCGCTGCAGCTTGATCTGGTCGAACGGCGGGGAATCGGCCAGATGGCTGATGGCCTCGTCCAGGTCGCGGTGTTCGACCTTCAATTCCTCAAGCCTGCGGCGTAACGCGTCCTGCTCGTCCATGGTGCTCCGTGGGGGAAAATGGCCGCTAAACCCGCGGCGACGGCTGTTTCCGTCAACCCGTCTTTCATGATACCAGAATGGTCACCGATCCTATAGACGCCACACCGCCGGAATCCAAGAGGGCCGACGCCATGAAACGCCTGGGGCTGCTGACCAGCGGCGGGGACTGCGCCGGATTGAACGCCGCGATCCGCGCCGTGGTGAAGCGCGCCGTGACCGGATACGGGGCCGAGGTCGTGGGCATCCTTCAGGGCACGCGGGGATTGATGGCGCGGCCCGTCAACGTGCGCCCGCTGGACCTTGCCATCTTCACCGGCGACATCCTGCGCCAGGGCGGCACCATGCTGGGCACCGTCAACACGGGCGACCCCTTCGCCTTTCCAGATGGCAAGGGCGGGGTTTCCGACCGTTCCGCCGAGGTTCTGGCCGGCATCCGCGGTCTCGGCCTGGATGCCCTGATCGGCATCGGCGGCGACGGCTCGATGCGCATTCTCAAGCGCCTGGCCGACCAGGGTGATCTGCCCTTCGTCGGCATTCCCAAGACCATCGACAACGACGTGCCGGGCACGGACATGTGCATCGGCTATCACACCGCCGTGGCGACGGCGGTGGAGGCCCTGGACCGCCTGCAGCCCACGGCGGCCAGCCATCAGCGCGTCATGGTGCTGGAGGTCATGGGCCGCGACGCGGGCCATATTGCGCTGGCGGCCGGCATCGCCGGCGGGGCGGACGTGATCCTGATCCCGGAAGTGCCCTACGACACGGCGGCCATCGCGGCCAAGCTGGCGACCGTGGCCCTGGAAGGCCGCAACCACGCCCTGGTCGTCTGCGCCGAGGCGGCGAAGCCCCGGGGCGGCCAGATCGAAACCCGCCCCGACCCCGGCGGCGCGGTCCATTACGGCGGCGCCGGTCAGGTCGTGGGCGCCGACATCGCGCGGGCCACGGGGGCCGACGTGCGGGTCACCGTGCTGGGCCATGTGCAGCGCGGCGGCATGCCGACCAGCATCGACCGCCTGCTGGCCTCGGCTTTCGGGGTGCATGCCGTCGATCTGGCGGCGGCCGGGCAGACCGGGCGCATGGTCGGCTGGCGCGGCGGCGACACCATCGACACGGCGCTCCAGGACCTGGCCGACGGGCCGCGCTGCGTCGATCTTGACGCGTCCCAGGCGCGCACGGCGCGGGGCCTCGGCATCTGCCTGGGCGACCGCTGACCCGGACGTGGGATCAGGCCGGAATTTTCCCTAGGAAAATCCACCGAACATGATGAACGGCCCTGGATTCAGGGGGTTATGGCCGCGACATAATCTGTCGTTCTGGGGCCGATAGGTTTATTTTTGTTCCAATTTCGGCTACCATGACAGTGTCGTGACAATCGTGCTTGATAAGGGCCGTCGACGGTCTGACGGCCCGCCATTGAGGAAGGAGTTCGTCGCCATGAGTCTTGAACAACGGTTGGAAGCCTTAAAGGTACGTCATTCAACGCTGGAAGACCTGATCCAACAAGAAAGCTCAAGACCTCTCCCCGACGACATTGAAATACACGCCCTCAAGAAGGAAAAACTCAGGATCAAAGACGAAATGGCGGGTATCGCCACCCGGCACTGACGGGCGGCGGCGTTTCTGCGCGGACGGACGCCGGAGTGAGGTTGGCGGCCACACATCCCGCTGCGAGGCGCTTCACACATTCGGGGACTAAAAGACGCGGCAGCCTGGGAGGGCTGCCGCGTTTTTGATGGGGTGGGGCGCGGGCTCGCGCCGCTCGTACCCGTCATGGCCGGGCTTGACCCGGCCATCCACGTATTGGTTGCGGCGGTGAAAAGACGTGGACCCCCGGGTCAAGCCCGGGGGTGACATTTCCGCATTATCTCATCTCGCCTAATCAGGCCTCCGCCGCCGCTTCCCTTAACTTGAACTTCTGGATCTTCCCCGTGCTGGTCTTCGGCAGGTCGCCGAACACCACATGTTTCGGGCATTTATAATGGGCCAGGTTGTCGCGGCAGAACTTGATGATGTCCTCGGCCGTCGGCGCCGGCACGCCGGCCTTCAGCTCCACGAAGGCGCAGGGGGTTTCGCCCCATTTGTCGTCGGGCTTGGCGACCACGGCGGCGGTCAGGACGGCGGGGTGTTTGTAGAGCACGCCCTCGACCTCGATGGACGAGATGTTCTCGCCGCCCGAGATGATGATGTCCTTGGACCGGTCCTTGAGCTGGATATAGCCGTCGGGATGCATGACCCCCAGGTCGCCGGAATGGAACCAGCCGCCGGCCAGGGACTTTTCCGTGGTCTCCGGGTTCTTCAAATAGCCCTTCATGACGATGTTGCCCTGGAACATGGCCTCGCCCATGGTCTCGCCATCGGCGGGCACGGGCTGCATGGTGTCCGGGTCGATGATCTGCAGATCGTTCAGCGCGTGATAGGGCACGCCCTGGCGGGATTTCTTCTGGGCCTGTTCCTCGATCGGCAGGGCGTCCCATTCCGGATGCCAGGCGCACATCACGGCGGGGCCGTAGGTTTCCGTCAGGCCGTAGGCATGGGTGACCTCGATGCCCTCGCGCTGCATGGCCTCGAGCGTCGACGCCGGCGGCGGGGCGGCGGCGGCCATGAACTTGACCGTGTGGTCGAAGGGCTTCTTTTCGTCCGGCGTGGCGTTGACCAGGAAGCTCATGACGATGGGGGCACCGCACATATGGGTGACCTTGTGGGCGGCGATGGCGTCGTAGATATTGGCGCCGGTGACCCGGCGCAGGCAGATGTTGGTGCCGGCCAGGGCCGCGATGGTCCAGGGAAAGCACCAGCCGTTGCAGTGGAACATGGGCAGGGTCCAGAGATAGACCGGATGATGGTCCATGTTCCAGCCGACGGCGTTGGACACCGCGTTCAGATAGGCCCCCCGGTGGTGGTAGACCACGCCCTTGGGGTCGCCCGTGGTGCCCGAGGTGTAGTTGAGCGAGATCGCCTGCCATTCGTCCTGGGGCAGGTCCCAGTCGAACTCGGCATCGCCCTCGGCGAGCAGGCTTTCATAATCGGTTTCGCCCAGGGTTTCATGGTCGTGGCCGGCTTCGCTGTCGACGATGTCGATGACCGGGATGTCGCGGCCGATCAGGGCCAGCGCCGCCTTGACCGTCGGCGCGAATTCCGTGTCGGTCAGCAAAAGCTTGGCCTCGCCGTGGTTGAGGCAGAAGGCGATGGCCTCCGCGTCCAGACGCACGTTGAGGGTGTTGATGACCGCGCCCGCCATGGGCACGGCGAAGGTCGCCTCGTACATTTCGGGCGTGTTGGCGCCCATGATGGCGACCGTGTCGAGATGGCCGATGCCGCGCCTGGAGAGGGCGGAGGCGAGCTTTTTCACCCGCGTATAGGTTTCGCCCCAGGTGAAGCGCTTTGCCCCGTGCACCACCGACGGATGGTTCGGGTAGACGCGGGCCGTCCGCTTCAGGAAGGTGTTGGGCGACAGGGGGGTGTGGTTGGCGCGAACGGCGTCGAGGGCGCGTTCGTACATGTTGACTTCGCTCAAGTCGGCCTCCGGTTAAATCCGTTACATCCGTGCCCGTTCGTTGACCGCGGACCTGAGGGCCAATGTGCCACAAAGCACCTTGGCAAAAAACGCTGTTTTGGCCCACACTGAGCAGATAAACGCCGCCGCCCGCGCGCGTGCGACAGGGCGGCACAACGGCCGAAACGCCGAAAAATGGGAGGTTCCACCGATGACCAACGCCTATGACGCCGCCTATGCGCGGTCCCTCGACGATCCCGACGGTTTCTGGGGCGAGGCGGCGGAGGCCCTGGTCTGGACCAAGAAATGGGACAAGGTGCTGGATGACAGCGGCGCGCCCATCTACCGCTGGTTCACGGGCGGCGAGTTGAACACCTGCTACAACTGCCTGGACCGCCATGTCGACGAAGGCAACGGGGCGCGCACGGCGCTGATCTACGACAGCCCCGTGACCGGCGGCACGCAGCGCAAGTACAGCTATCTGCAACTGCGGGACGAGGTCGCGACCTTCGCCGGCGTGCTGGCGGCCCAGGGGGTCGGCAAGGGCGACCGGGTCATCATCTACATGCCCATGGTGCCGGAAGCGGCCATCGCCATGCTGGCCTGCGCGCGCCTGGGCGCCATCCATTCCGTGGTGTTCGGCGGCTTTGCGTCGAACGAACTGGCCGTGCGCATCGACGACGCGGCGCCCAAGGCCATCGTCAGCGCGACCTGCGGGATCGAGGTCAACCGGGTGCTGGAATACATGCCGTTGTTGAAGGGCGCCATCGACCTGGCCAAGCACAAGCCGGACACGGTGATCATCCTGCCGCGCCCGGAATGCGCGGTCGATCTGGCGGCCTACGGCTATCTGGATTGGGCCGTGGAAGCCGCCAGGGCCGAACCCCATGCCTGCGTGCCCGTGGCGGCCACGGACCCGCTCTACATCCTCTATACCTCGGGCACCACGGGCGAGCCCAAGGGCGTGGTGCGCGACAACGGCGGCCATGCGGTGGCCCTCAAATGGTCCATGAAGAACGTCTATGACGCGGACCCGGGCGACGTCTACTGGGCGGCGTCCGACGTCGGCTGGGTGGTCGGCCATTCCTACATCGTCTACGCGCCCCTGCTGCAGGGCTGCACGTCGATCCTCTACGAAGGCAAGCCCGTGGGCACGCCCGACGCGGGGGCGTTCTGGCGGGTCATCGCCGACCACAAGGTGAAGATCCTGTTCACCGCCCCCACGGCGTTCCGCGCCATCAAGAAGGAAGACCCCAACGGGGAGCTGTTGAAAAAATACGACATGTCGTCGTTCAAGATGCTGTTCCTGGCCGGCGAGCGCACCGATCCGCCGACCCTGGACTGGGCCGAGAAGACCCTGGGCGTGCCGGTCATCGACCACTGGTGGCAGACGGAAACGGGATGGGCCATCGCGTCCAACTGCATGGGCCTGCACCGCTTCCCGGTCAAGGCGGGCTCGCCGACCAAGCCGTGCCCGGGTTGGAACGTCCAGGTCCTGCACGAGGAAACCCATCAGCCCGTGAAGGCGGGGGAAATCGGCGCCATCTGCGTCAAGCTGCCGATGCCGCCGTCCAGCCTGCCGACCTTGTGGAACGCGGACAAGCGGTTCCGCGAGGCCTACCTGAACGAATATCCCGGCTATTACAAAACCGCCGATGCGGGGGTGTTCGACGAGGACGGCTATATCTCGATCATGGCGCGCACGGACGACATCATCAACGTCGCCGGGCACCGCCTGTCCACGGGCGGGATGGAGGAAGTCCTGGCCGGCCATCCCGACGTCGCCGAATGCGCCGTGATCGGCGTCGCCGACGACATGAAGGGACAGTTGCCCGTGGGCTTCCTGGTGCTCAAGGCCGGGGTGACCAAGGACAAGGCCGAGATCGTCAGCGAGGTCGTGCAACTGGTGCGCGATCGCATCGGCCCCGTCGCCGCCTTCAAGCAGGCGACGGTGGTGCCGCGCCTGCCCAAGACCCGGTCGGGCAAGATCCTGCGCGGCACCATGCAGAAGATCGCTGACAACGAACAATGGAAGATGCCGGCGACCATCGACGACCCGGCGATTCTGGACGAAATCACGGGTGCCCTGGAAGATATCGGCTACGGCAAATCACGCCGGGATTGAGCGCTTTCTGGACAATAACTTATTCGCACCTGGGCCATTGAGGCCCGGTGCCGGATGAGGCATGGTGCGGGCAACGGGCGGTTGTTCGCCGCTTGAGGGTGCGTTGCGCCCGCATCGCCAACAAAATTTCGAGGAAATGACTGATGTATCAAGACGTTCTGCTGTTCATCGACGGTGAGTGGACCAAGGCGGCCGCGGGCCGCACGATGCCGATCGAAAACCCGGCCACGGGCGAGGTCATCGGCACCGTCGCCCATGCCGAACAGGCGGACCTGGACCGCGCCCTTGAGGCGGCGGACAAGGGCTTCAAGGCCTGGCGTCAGGTTTCGGCCTTCGACCGCGCCAAGGTGCTGCGCAAGGCCGCCGATCTGCTGCGCGAACGGGCCGACAAGATCGCGCCCCTGATGACCCTGGAACAGGGCAAGACCCTGCCGGAAGCCAAGGGCGAGATCATGGTCGCCGCCGACGTCACCGACTGGAACGCCGAGGAAGCGCGCCGCACCTACGGCCGCATCATTCCGGCCCGCGCCGGCAACGTCTATCAGATGGTGATCAAGGAGCCCGTGGGCCCCGTCGCCGCCTTCACGCCCTGGAACTTCCCGATCAACCAGGCCGTGCGCAAGATCGCCTGCGCGCTTGCCGCCGGCTGTTCGATCATCGTCAAGGCGGCCGAGGAAACCCCGTCGTCGCCGGCGGAACTGATCCGCTGCTTCGCCGACGCGGGCGTGCCCGCGGGGGCCGTGAACCTGGTCTACGGCGTGCCGGCCGAGATTTCCGAATACCTGATCCCGCATCCGGTGATCCGCAAGATTTCCTTCACCGGCTCGACCGTGGTCGGCAAGCATCTGGCGGCCCTGGCCGGAACGCACATGAAGCGCGCGACCATGGAACTGGGCGGCCATGCGCCGTCCATCGTGTTCGACGACGCCGATGTCGATCTGGCCGTGAAGATCCTGCGCGCCAACAAGCAGCGCAACGCGGGCCAGGTCTGCGTGTCGCCGACCCGCTTCCTGATCCAGGAAGGCGTGTACGAACAGTTCGTCGGCAAGTTCACGGAAGGCATGAAGTCGATCAAGGTCGGCGACGGCATGTCCGCCGACAGCCAGATGGGCCCGATGGCCAATCCCCGGCGCATCACGGCGATGGAGGAATTCATCGGCGACGCCGTGCAGAAGGGCGCCAGCCTGAAGACCGGCGGCAAGCGCATCGGCAACAAGGGCAACTTCTTCGAGCCCACGGTGCTGACCGACGTGCCGCTCGACGCCCGTATCATGACCGAGGAGCCCTTTGGTCCGGTCGCCGTGATCGCCCCGTTCAAGGGTTTCGACGACGTGATCGCCGAAGCCAACCGCCTGCCCTTCGGCCTGGCCGCCTATGCCTATACGGGTTCGGCCAAGACGGCGCAGGACCTTGCGACAAGCGTCGAAAGCGGCATGATTTCCATCAACCACCACGGCATCGCCCTGCCGGAAACGCCGTTCGGCGGCGTCAAGGATTCGGGCTATGGGTCCGAGGGCGGCACGGAAGCCATCGAAGCCTATCTGAACCCGAAGTTCGTGACCCAGGCGAGCTAGAAGCCCGCCCGGCACCTTCTTGCGACGGAGCATGGAGAGACCCATGACGGACCTGACACAGGCGGGCGGCGACGTCCTCGCCCAATCCCTGGACCGGGCCAAGGCGCGCTTCGGCGATATCCGGGGCCGCAATCTGGCCTTCGACATGACCCGGGGCAAGCCGTCGGCGGCGCAGTTGGACCTGTCCGACGCGCTGCTGACCAACGTGACGGCGGAGGAGGTGCGCGACGACGACGGCACGGACCTGCGCAATTACGGGGGTCTCGCCGGCACGCCGGCCTGCCGCAAGCTGTTCGGGGATTACCTGGGTGTGCCCGCCGATCAGGTCGTGATCGGCGGCAACTCGTCCCTGCAGATGATGTACGGCGTCCTCGCCCGGGCCATGACCTTCGGCGTTGTCGGCGGGCAGGGGCCGTGGCGGGACGAGGGGGCGACGGTGATCTGCCCCGTGCCGGGCTATGACCGCCACTTCGCCATCTGCGAGGAACTGGGCCTGGACATGGTCTCCGTCGACATGACGGACGACGGGCCGGACATGGACGCGGTCGAGGAACTGGTCAAGGACCCCAAGGTCAAGGCCATCTGGTGCGTGCCCAAGTATTCCAACCCGACGGGGGCGACCTATTCCGACGCCGTCGTCGAACGCCTGGCCAAGATGAAAGCGGCGGCCCCCGATTTCCGCATTCTGTGGGACAACGCCTATGCCGTGCACCATCTGGGCCAGGGCCTGGACACGGTCGCCGACATCCTGACCGCCTGCGAGAAAGCGGGCTGCCCGGACCGGCCGTTCATCTTCGGCTCGACCTCCAAGATCACCTATGCGGGGGCGGGCATCGCCGTGTTCGCCGGCTCCAAGGCCAACGTGAAGGACGCCCTCGACCATCTGTTCTTCGAAACCATCGGCCCGGACAAGATCACCCAGCTGCGTCAGGTCAAGTTCTTCAAGGACATGGACGGCATCCTGGCCCATATGGACGGCCATGCGAAACTCTGCGCGCCCAAGTTCAAGGCCGTGGACGACGCGTTGACCAAGCATCTGGCGGGCAAGGGCATCGCGACCTGGACCCGGCCCCGTGGTGGCTATTTCATCAGCCTGGACGTGCTCGACGGCTGCGCCAAGGAGGTCATCCGCCTGGCCGGCGAGGCCGGGGTCAAGCTGACCCCCGCCGGGTCGTGCTTTCCCTACGGCAAGGACCCGCACGACCGCAACATCCGCCTGGCGCCGACCCTGCCGCCCCTGGACGAAGTGGTCCAGGCCATGGAAGTGGTCTGTGCCTGCGTCGAACTGGCCTGCCTCAACAAGCTGGCCGAAGCCGGGAAATAGCGGCCGGGCCGGTCAGGACGCCTGATCGAAGAACCGGCGTCCCGCGTCCGATTGGCCGTAGGCGTCGACCAGATCCCGGATGTGCGCCTCGATGAGGGCGCGGGCGCCGTCCGCGTCGCCGGCTTCCATGGCCGCCAGTATCCGCGTGTGTTCGGCGACGGACCGGGGCGGCAGATGGGGGATGTTGGCGAGCACGGCCTGATAGCGCCGGAAACGGATCTTCACCCGGTTGTAGGTTTCCACCAGCAGGCCGTTTTGCGCCGCGGCGACCAGGGAATCATGGAATTCCGCCGCCAGGGCGTAATAGCTGTCGTAATCCTCGGCCCGGATCAATTCATCCAGGTCCGCGTTCATGCGGCGCAGGGCGGCGAAGGCCGCCGCCGGTTGCTGCCGGGCCGCCGAGGCGGCGGCAAAGCCCTCGATCGCCATGCGCAGGTCGAACAGTTCGCGCAATTCGCTTTCCGACAGGGGCGTGACGACGGCCCCCCGATGGGGTTCCAGAATCAGCAGGCCCTGGGCCGCCACGATGCGCAGGGCCTCGCGCAGCGGCACCCGGCTGACGTTGCAGCGTTTCGACAGGGCATGTTCCACGAGACGTTCGCCGGGCGGAAAGCGGCCGGCCACGATTTCACCTGAAATCCATTCGGCAAGCCGTTCCGGCAACAGGTCCGGGCGGGGGAAGTCGGTGGGTTCAGTTTCGTTGGCCATGTCGATTCCCTGATAGGGCGTTGCCGTGGGTTATGAAAGCATTATATATTTTCTAATTGACTAATTGTATAACAATATTAGATTCCCAATCGGCCCGCCGGGAAAGACGCGGGCAACAATGATCTTGGGAGGACGGAATGGCGCTACCTTTGGACGGAATCCGGGTGCTCGACCTGACGCGGGCGCTGTCCGGGCCGTTCTGCACGATGATCCTGGGGGATCTTGGGGCGGACGTTCTGAAGGCGGAGCCGGTGGGCGAGGGCGACATGTGCCGCGCCTGGGGGCCGTTCGATCACGGCATCGGCTGTTTCTTCCTGTCCGTGAACCGGAACAAGCGGTCCCTGGCCGTGGATTTCCGCAGTGACGGCGGCCAGGCGGTGTTGCGCGATCTGGCCCGCGAGGCGGATGTCCTGGTCGAGAATTTCAAGCCGGGAACCATCGAAAAGCTGGGCCTGGATTACGACAGCCTGAAACAGGACAACCCGCGCCTGATCCACGCCACCATCACGGGGTTCGGTTCCGACGGCCCCTACGGCACCTGGCCCGGGTTCGATCAGATCGCCCAGGGCATGTCGGGCATGATGAGTCTTTCCGGCGAACCCGACGGCCCGCCGACGCGCCTGGGCGTGCCCTTAGCCGACCTTGTGTCGGGCATGTGGTTGTCCACGGGCATCACCGCCGCCATCCATCAGCGCACGGCGACGGGGCAGGGGCAGAAGGTCGATACCTCGCTGCTGGCGTCCGTCGTCGGCATGCTCTGCGTTCAGGGTCAGCGGTATCTGAGCCTGGGGGACGTTCCCGGCCGCATGGGCAACGAACATCCGGTGATCTATCCCTACGGCGCCTTCCAGGCGTCGGACGCCCTGGTCAACATCGCCGCCGCCAATCAGGCCCAATGGCGGAAACTGTGCGACATCCTGGGGTTTGCCGAACTGGCGGAAGATCCGGACTTCGCCGACAACACGGCCCGCGACCGCAACCGCAGCCGCCTGCGCGATCTTTTGAACGGCAAACTGGCGGCCAAAACGGCCATCGAATGGTCCGGGATACTGATGGAGGCGGGCATTCCCGCCGGGCCGGTCTACGACCTGGGGCAGATGTTCAACGACCCCCAGGTGGCGCATGCGGGGATGGTGGAAACCATCGCCCATCCGGTCATCGGAGATCTGCACCTGCTGTCCAATCCGTTGCGCCTGGACGCGGTCGGGCCGAAGACCGTGCGCCTTGCGCCCCCGGCCCTGGGCGAACACAGCGAAACGGTTCTTGCGGATTGGGGCATCGACCCGGACCGCATCCAGCAGCTTATCAATGACAAATCGATCGAGAACAGCACAGCGAGGATGACATGACTGCATCACCCGGCCTTTCCTACGTCGCCCTGGTTTCCCGCGATGTGCCCGCCGCATGCGGGGTGCTGGGCGGGGTGCTCGGGCTGAGACGGACCGACTGTGCCCTGGGCGGGGACACCGTGCCGGTGTTCGCCGTCGGCGAAGCGGCCCTTGCCCTGTTCGAGCCGGGCGACCCCTTCGTCCACGGAACGGACCGCACCGGCGTGCATCACATCGGCCTGACCGTCGATGACGTGGACGGGACCACCGCGCGCCTTGCGGCGGCGGGCATTTCCGCGCGCGATGCGGGCCGGCCGGGCCTGGCCGGCGGGCGTCATGTGGAACTGGACCCGGACGCCACCGTGGGCGTGCGGACCTGTCTGGTCGATCCCTTGACCATCGACAGGTCGGCGTCGCCCCGGATCGAGCGCATCGACCATCTGGGCGTCGCCAGCGCCGACAACCGGAAAGCCATCTCGGTGTTCACCGATACGCTCGGCCTGCCCATCGAAAGCCAGCAGACGGACATGGAGGTCCAGACGACGGTCGAAAGCTTCACCTCGGACAAATACGGCGTCGTCTATCACAGCCGCCCGCCCCGGCCCGTCGGCGGCCTGCGCGTCGCGTTCCTGACCGCCGGCGACTGCGAGCTGGAGTTTCTGCAGAACTTCGATCCGTCCCACGGGGCGGAGATCGCCCATGGCGCATCCGGCACGACCCGGCAGGACCAGGGGGCGATCACCAAGTACATCGAAACCCGCGGCCAGGGGCTGCACCACGTCGCCCTGAAGTCGCCGGACATCAACGCGACGCTGGCCGCCCTCGGCGACGCCGGATGCACCATGATCGACACCGTGGGACGGCCGGGGTCGCGGCGGGCGCTGATCGGCTTCATCCATCCCAAAAGCCTTGGCGGACTTCTGATTCATGTCGTCCAGCGTGACTGAGCCGCTGGTCCGCACGGCGGAACGCGCCGGGGCCCTGATCCTCACCATCGACCGTGAACAGGCGGGAAACTCGATCTCCCGCGACACGGCCCAGGCCATGCGCGACGCCCTGGACGGCACGGCCGGCAGGACGGATCTGCGCGGCATCGTGGTGACTGGCGCCGGTGACCGTTTCTTCTGCACCGGCGGCGACTTGAAGGCCTACCGCGCGATTTCCTCGCCCGAGGAGCTGGCCGAGACCTTCGGCGTCGTCCGCGGCCTTCTCGACGCGATCGAGGCCCATCCCCTGCCGGTCATCGCGGCCATCAACGGCTATGCCCTGGGCGGCGGCGCGGAACTGGCCCTGGCCTGCGATCTGCGGTTCATGGCCGGGGCGGCGAAGATCGGCCTGCCGCAGGCGCGGCTGGGCATCATTCCCGGCTGGAACGGCGCCGCGCGCCTGATGCATGTGGTGGGATATGCCCGCGCCATGCGCATGCTGCTAAGCTGCGAACAGTTGTCCGCCGGGGAAGCCCTGGATCAGGGCCTGATCGACGCCATGGCTGTGGGCGAAGATGTCGTGGACCATGCCGTGGGTTTTCTCACCGCCATGCCGGCGGCGCCCCTGGCGGTGTCGGCGACGAAGCGGGCGCTGCGCGCGGCCGCGCGCGGCGAGGGCCGGGCAGCCGGAGAGGCGCTTTTGGAAGACTTGTGGTTTTCCGAGGATCACCGCGAGGCCGAACAGGCCTTTGCCGAAAAACGCGCCGCCGTGTTCAAAGGACGGTGACGGAACGCCGGACCGAATCAGTCCTGGGCATTCTCGGTGGACGGGGTGCCCGGGGTCGTCGGCCAGACGGATTCCGCGCTGGGCTCGGGCGCCCGGACGGGTTCGACCGGTGCCGGCGGTGCTGCCGGCTCCATTCCCTGGGTGCCGGATGCCTGGGCGGCCGGGCCGTGGACCGTGCCGGCGCGGGCGCGGGCGATGGCGATGATCTTTTCCAGGTCGTTGGCCGTGCACAGGCCCAGACCCACCGGGTTCTGCGGCTTGATGTTCGAGGTGTTCCAGTGCGAACGGTCGCGCACGGACATGATGGTCGGCTTGGTCGTGCCGATCAGCTTGGAAATCTGGCCGTCCGACATTTCCGGATAGTTCTTGACCAGCCAGGCGATGGCGTCGGGCCGGTCCTGACGCTTGGCCACGGGGGTGTAGCGCGCACCCTTGGTCTTGGCCTTCGGCAGGGGCAGGGACGGCTTGGCGGCTTTCAGGCTGGCCGTGGGGTCGCCTTCGCAGCGGGTCAGTTCCTCCTGGGTCAGTTCACCGGTCTGCACGGGGTCGAGCCCCTGCATTCCGACGGCGACTTCGTCGTCGGCGATGGCCTGAACTTCCAGTTCATGCAGGCCGCAGAATTCGGCGATCTGCCTGAAGGTGAGGGCCGTGTTCTCCACGAGCCAGACGGCTGTGGCCTTCGGCATCAACGGACGCGCCATAATTACCTTCCCATTCGGTGTTGGATTTCGGGATTGTCGTATCGACCAGCACGCCCCCGCGCGTACGGGGACGCACCGGAACTTGCGACGTTATATAGGCACAAGTGCCCTCGGGTCAAAGGATCAGATTGGTTTTTGGGGGCTATTCCGCAACCTGGAACACGATTTTGCCGATGTGTTGGTTGGATTCCATCAATTCATGGGCTTCGCGGGCCTGATCCAGGGAAAACGTCTTGTAAATCACGGGTTTGACCTTCCCTGCCTCAATCAGGGGCCAGACGGTCCCGCGCACTGCTTTGGCGATCACGCCCTTGCGGGCGACCGATTGGGCGCGCAGGGTCGATCCGGTGATGGTCAGGCGCTTCAGCATCAGCGGCATGAAGTTGATTTCGGCCTTCGATCCCTTCATGAACGCGATGTTGACCAGGCGGCCGTCGCGGTTGAGGGATTTCAGGTTCTTTTCGATGTAATCGCCGCCGACCATGTCGAGGATCACGTCGGCGCCCTTGCCGCCGGTGAAGTCCTTGGCGGCTTCGACGAAGTCTTCTTCCCGGTAGTTGACGGCGCGCGCGGCCCCCAGGTCCAGGCAGGCTTGGCATTTCTCGGCGCTGCCGGCCGTGGCGATGACCTTCGCCCCGAGTTGGCTCGCGACCTGGATCGCCGTGGTGCCGATGCCGGACGTGCCGCCGTGCACCATCAGGGTCTCGCCCGGCTTCAGGTCGCCGCGTTCGTACAGGTTGGTCCATACGGTGAAGAAGGTTTCCGGCAGGGCCGCGGCCTCAATCATGGACAGGCCTTTCGGCACGGGCAGGCATTGTTCCGTGGGGGCCGTGACGTATGCGCCGTAGCCGCCGCCCGCGACCAGGGCGCAGAGCACGTCGCCGACCTTCCAATCGGCAACCCCGTCGCCCAATGCCGCCACGGTGCCGGACACTTCCAGCCCGGGGATATCGGTCACGCCCTCTGGCGGGGCGTAATGGCCCAGGCGCTGCACCACGTCGGGGCGGTTGACGCCGGCGGCGGCGACCTTGATCAAGACCTCGCCCTTGGCCGGGGCCGGCACGGGGCGGGTCGTGGTGCGCAGCTGTTCCGGGCCGCCGGGTTCGGCGATTTCGACGCAGGTCATTTCCGTGGGCAGGGACATGGGGGCATCCGTTCGCTTGTGGGTTTTCCAAAGGCCCCTTCACCTAGTAGATTGACCCCCCAAAGCGCAAGAGGGGATGGTGCCATGGCCATGGATACGGACGATCTGGAACCGCAGAAGAAAAAGCCGGACCTGAAGAATCTCGAGGTGATGTCGATCGAGGCGCTGAACGATTATATCGCCGATCTGGAGGCCGAGATCGCGCGCGTGCGCGAGACCATCAAGGCCAAGGAAGCCGCGCGCCAAAGCGCCGACAGCTTTTTCAAGTCTTAGGCATTTGGGGCGGCTCTTGCGGTCCCGCCGCCGCGCGGGATGCCGCCATCGCGCGCCTCTTGCGCCGCGACGCCATGAACATCAGCCAGCCGACCGGACCCAGGAACAGCACGATGACCAGCCAGCCCATGCGCGGGCTGAACGGGCAGGCCGCCCCATCCTCGGCCGGCTTGCCCGGGGCGATATCCTTCGACAGGGCGACATGAATCAGCGGCAGGACGAAGCCGATCACGATCACGGCCCAGGCGGCGGCAGGCGACATGGTAATTCCTTTGCTCTCGATTAGGGGAAACTTAACACCCGAACGGTAGGCTGCAAGCAGGACACGAGGCGAAAGTGTCCTTTACTTCTATGCCTCCCTGAAAACTCGACGGCCGCCCTCCCAACCCGGGGGCGGCTATTTTTATGTCAGGTTGGCGTCGGCGCCGTGAATTCCGGGGGACAATTTCCTATTGTCAATAACCCTTTGCAGTTGACGGGTATAGGGCGGCTGGCTACGCTCCCCTTGTCATTCAGGCGAGTTTGACAGGTGTGAGGCATATAAAATAATTAAAGGGCCGCCGGGCAAACCGGCGGCCCTTAATCAATTCCGGCCCTGCCTGTGGGCCCGAGACCACAACGAAAAGTCCCACCCACCATGGCCGATGCAACGACCCCGGAAACCCGCGACGCCTATCCGCATATCCTGGCGATTCAGACCCGCTGGATGGACAACGACATCTACGGCCACGTCAACAACGTGACCTATTACAGCTACTTCGACACGGTGGTGAACAGCTACCTGATCGACGCGGGCGGCCTCGACATCCACGACGGCACGGTCGTCGGCTTCGCGGTCGAGACGACCTGCCGGTTCTTCAAGCCCGTGGCCTTCCCGGAACAACTTGCGGCGGGGCTCAGGGTCGGCAAGCTGGGCAATTCCAGCGTGCGTTACGAAATCGCCATCTTCAAGGACGGGGAAGACACGGCCGCCGCCGCCGGCCACTTCGTGCATGTCTTCGTCGACCGCCGGACGGACCGGCCGACGCCTGTCCCGGCGGCCATCCGCAGGGCCCTGGAAAAAATCATCACCAAGGACGGTGGACAATGAGCGAAGCTGAACCCGATCCGCGCCAAGTGCCGCTTTCGGCTTATTCCTACCGCATGGATATCCCGACCCGGTTCGGCGACAACGACATGCTTGGCCACGCCAACAACGTCGCCTACAACCGTTATATCGAGGCGGTGGTGACCCAGTTCCAGATGCAGGAAGCCGGGGTCGATTATGCCAGGCAGCGTATCGCTCCGGTCGCCGTGGAGGTGCTGTGCCGCTTCCACCGTTCCCTCAGTTTTCCCGAGACGGTGCGGGCGGGGCTTCGCGTCGGGCGCCTGGGCACTTCCAGCGTCACTTTCCTGATCGGCCTGTTCGGCGAGACGGACGACATTATCCCGGCCGCGACCGGGCACTTCATCCATGTCTATTCGGACCGGGACGCGGAAACCGCCGTGCCCATGCCCGACGCCGCCCGCGCCGTCTACGAACGGTTCCGCTGACCGGGCAAAAGAAAAGGCGCGCCCGGTTTCCCGGACGCGCCCCTTCCGTCTGACGTGACTGCGTGGGTTTAGGCGGCCTTGCGGCTGAACAGCTTCTTCTGTCCGCCCGCGATCTCGATCTTGCGGGGCTTCTTTTCTTCCGGAACGATGCGTTCCAGTTCGATGTGCAGAAGGCCGTTCTCAAGAGCGCCGCCCTTGACCTCGATATGGTCGGCAAGCTGGAAGCGGCGTTCGAACGCGCGGCCGGCGATGCCGCGATGGACGTAGACGACGTTCTCGTCCTGCGCTTCCGCATGCTTGCCGGTAACGATCAGGGTGCCGTCGTTGACGGTGACCTCAAGATCGTTCTCGCCGAAGCCGGCGACGGCCATGGTGATCCGGTAGGTGTCCTCGCCCAGCTGTTCGATGTTGTAGGGCGGGTAGGCGGCGCCGTCGTCATGGCGCATGGCGCTGTCGAGCAGGCGTTCAAGCCGGTCGAAGCCGACGGAATGACGGAACAGGGGGGTGAAATCGATGGTACGCATAACCAAGTCCTCCTTAACGAAGCGATATGGTGCCCGCCTGCGTTGGCGTCGATACGGACCGCCGTTGTGGCCGGTCCGACAAAACCGCGCGGGGCGGGCGGTTCAGGTCTCGCGGGCCCCGGTCGGGCACCCGCTTCCGGAATTGAGATAGGTTTGGGAAAAAAGCCGCGCAAGTCCTCCAGCGGAAATTTTTCCACTGGAAAACATGGGGAATGTCAGAGGCTTAGGAAGCCTTGGCCGCGTTTCCGGACTGCCACATGACCTCGTACAGGTTGACGTCCCCGTCGAAGCCCTTCATGGCGTAGCCGCCCGCGGACTTGAAGGAGATGCCCTTGCCGGTGCAGATTCCGCGCACCGTTTCCGACACGAAGATCTGATCCGCCTGGGCCTTGTCGACGATGCGCGCGGCAAGCTGCACCGTGGTGCCGAACAGGTCGTTGTCCTCGGCAATGGGCTCGCCCGCGTTGATGCCGATCTTCAGCTTCAGGGGCAGGGCCGGATTCGAGGCGCGCAGCTGGATGGTTTCCTTCTGGATTTCGATCGATGCCTCGACCGCGTTGGTCGGCTGGTCGAACGAGCACATCATGCCGTCGCCCGTGTGCTTGACCTCGCGGCCGTGGTAGCGGGTCAGGTTCTCGCGCACGATCTTGTTGTGGGCGCGCACCACTTCCTGGGCCCCGGCATCGCCCAGTTCCTGGGTCAGGGCGGTGGAGCCGGCGATGTCCGTGAACAGAACGGCGACGACCCGCGCCTGGGCCTCCTTCGGCTTCGGCTTGTTCCAATCCTCAAGCGCCGTTTTCAGATGGCTTGGGCCCGAGGCATTGTCCGTCAGGTGGTTGGCCATGGCGTTGCGGCCTGCCTGGAACATGCTCATGTAGCGGGAATCCTGCAGCAGGTATTCCTCGTAGCGGTCGGCGAAGGACGCGGCATGGGACTTTTTGAAGCCCATGACCTGGACGCTGTCGGCCAGAATGCGCGCACGGGTCGAGGGTTCCAGGTCGCGCTTCGACGACAGGCTTTCGCAGGCCCCCGCCAGGAACAGATTGATCCCGAACTTGGTGAAGTTATCGAGCTTCTTCTTGTCCTGGCCGGTGACATCGAGAAGCTGGCCCAGGAACTTCATCATATAGGCCTTCTGCTTTTCGCCGGCGGCGTCGAGCATGGGTTGTTGTTCCTGGCCGACGCCGTACTTGTCGGCTTCCAGGGTCACGCCGCGCTTGCTCTCGTCGTTGTCCAGTTCCTCGCGCAGGCGCTGGTTCGCGGCATCATCCGTTTCGCCACGCGAAGCATCTTCGGCCTTGGCCTGTTCACGCCAATCGCCGACCGAGCCTTCGGGCTTTTCCTGGCTGACTTCCATGGCGTTTGCCGGCGGCTGGCCCAGTGCCGCCGCCGCCCTGTCGAGGAGGGAGTTGACGCCGCTGCCGCCCGCTGCCCGCTGCATGGGCGCGCCGCCCGTTGTCTGCCGGCCCTTGAGCCGGATGTTGCGGAGATAGGTGACCGCCAGGGTGGAGGCGGTCAGAAGGAAGCTGGCGACGAACACCAGGAAGATGGCGTTGGCCTCGACCGGGCCGGAAATCTTGTAGCCGAACAGCATCTTGCCGCTGAAGTACCAGGAAAAGGCGACGGCGAAACCGCCCGACACCAGCAGGCTGACCAGGGCCAGCATGAGCATTTTGATGACGACGCCCGTCGCTGTCGCGGTGATGCTGTTGGCATTGCTTGCGCGGCGCCGCTTTTTTGGCCCGTCGTCATCGTCGTAATCATCGTCGTCGTCATCGCCGCCGCGCGACATGGACCAGTCGCCGCCGCCGCTGTCGCCGTCGTCGCCGCGACCGCCACCGATGTCGCGAAAGCCCTTGTGTTCTTCGGCGCCCTTGGGGCCGCGGTAGATGGTCGTGTCCTGATGATTGCCGAGATCGCTGTCATAGGTTTCCTTGACCACCTTGACGGCGTCGAAACCGGGCGTCTTCTCGATCTTCTTGGCCTCTTCGATGGCCTTTTCGCGCTGCGCGGCGCCGAACTGGGCGTGGATCGACCAGCGCCCGGCCTGCTGCACGTGGACCTCGAAGTGAATATGTCTTGCCATGGCCGATACCCCAGCCGCTCCCCGTTAATCAGACCGAAACACCACCACGGCCACAGATCGCCTTCCCCGGTCGATCAGGCCTGCCGGATGTTTCGGTACTTCCCAGAAGAGCAATTCTGATGCGGGCGGGTAAACAATTCCCTACCCGATTGCATAAAAGTTAGCATAGCTGCCCGCGTCATGGGAGGGGGTGATTTTAACCATCCTATCCCAGGGATTGCGCATGGAAAAGGGCGCGCCCCTAGGGGTGCGCCCTTGTGCATGTCGATCCAGGTTCCGGCCAAGGCCGGAGACCGTCCCCGAAGGGGCGGAAACCTACATCTTCAGGCCGCTGTTCCCGAACCGCTTGTTGAAGCGCGCCAGGCGCCCGCCGGCATCAACCAGACGGTGTCCGCCGCCCGTCCAAGCCGGATGGCTCTTCGGGTCGACTTCCAACTTCAGCACATCGCCGGGGTTGCCCCAGGTGCTGCGCGTCGTGAACGAACTACCATCCGTCATCTGAACGGTGATTTCGTGGTATTCCGGGTGGATATCTTTTTTCATTTGGCTTGGCTCCGGCAAAAGTGGCGCTCTATATACAGACATGACCTGCCATGCGCAAGGTTTCATGAATTTCCGCCGATAAGCTGGCTTTTTCGACCCTAACGCAAGGAGTTTCCCCGCATGTCCCTGGACGACACGTCATTCACCCGCATCGCCGACGCGACCCTGGAATCCTTTATGGACGCGATCGAGGCGGTGCTTGGCGATCAAGCCGACGTCGATCTGGAAGGCGGTATTCTGACCATTGAATTGGACTCCGGCGGCCAGTACGTCATCAACAAGCATGCCCCCAACCGCCAGATCTGGATGTCGTCCCCGGCCAGTGGTGCTACCCATTACGATTATGACGGCGATGCGGAACAATGGCGCTGCACGCGGTCGGGCGACTTCCTGGATGAGAAACTGGCGGCCGAACTCAAGGCGTCAACGGGGGTCGCCGTCGGCCTGTGACGGCGGGGCGGTCCGCAGTCCGACCGGAACGGCCAGGGCGATGAGCAGCACCGCCGCCATCACCAATGCCCCCGAATAATAGGGCCAGTCCCGCCCGATCTGCGCGAACAGCATCCCGGCCCAGGCCGGCCCCAGGACGCGGGCCAGGGTCGTCACCGACCGCGTCACGCCCATCACGCCGCCTTGGTCCGTATCCGGAACCTGTTGGGAAATCAAACTGTTGTAGGCGGGATTGATGACGCTGAAGCCATAGGCCGCGACGGCCATGGCGGCCAGCAGATGCCAGACCTGGGTGCAGAAGGGGATGGCGCCGATGCCGAGCGCCAGGGCGACCGCCCCCTGGACCAGAAGGGCGCGTTCGCCGAAGCGTTTGGCGAGACGCCCCATCAGGCCGCCCTGGACCGCCGCCGAGAGCACGCCGACATAGGCGAACAACCAGCCGTTCTGTTCCGGGCCCCAGTCGAAGGCGCGCCGGGACCACATGGCGAAGGTGGTCTCCAGGCCTGCGAACACGAAGGTCGCGAGGAAGCCCAGCAGCATCAACAGCCCGACGCCGGGCAGGCGCAGGGCATCCGCGAACTGCGCCAGACGCTGCCGGCGCGGCATCGCCGCCGCGCGGGCGCGGACCTCGGGCGACAGGGATTCCGGCAGTTTCACCAGACCCAGCACAAGCGCCAGCAGGGACAGGCCCGCGGCGGCCAGGGCCGGGCTTTGGTAATCGGCGGTCAGCGGGTCCGGCCCGGCCAGGATGCCGCCGATGGCGGGGCCCAGGATGAAGCCGATGCCGAAGGCGGCGCCGATCATGCCCATGCCTTTGGCGCGGTTCTCCTTGGTCGTGATGTCGGCCATGTAGGCGAAGGCGGCGGAAATGTTGCCGGCCATAAGGCCGCCCAGGGCGCGCGCCATGAACAGCATCCACAGCGCGTCGGCGAAGGCCAGCCAGATATAGGCCGCCGCCGCCCCGGCAAGGCTCAGCAACAGGACCGGCCGCCGCCCGGCGCGGTCGCTGAGCCGTCCCCACAGGGGGGCGGAAATGAACTGGGCCAGGGAATAGGTCGCCATCAGCAGGCCGACGGTCTGCGGGTCAGCCTGGAAATGCTCGCCGTAGAACGGCAGCAGCGGAATGATGATACCGAAGCCGATAAGATCGACGACGACGATCAGGAAAATGGCGAGCATTCTGGACGGCCGATCAGCGCTGGGTCAGTTTCAGTTCGATCCGGCGGTTCCGCCGCAGGGCGATTTCATCCGCGCCTTGATCGATGGGCCGGTTGGCCGAGAACCCGGCGGCGACCAGGCGCACGGGCGGAAGTCCCTGGTCGATCAGGAATTTGACCACGGAAATGGCGCGTGCCGCCGACAGTTCCCAATTGGAGGGGAAGCGGGCCGTGGAAATCGGCGTCTTGTCCGTATGGCCGTCGACGCGCAGAACCCAGTCAATGTCCTCGGGGATTTTCACGACCAGTTCCTTGAGGGTCTGGGCCAGGGCCCCCATCTGCTCCTTGCCCGCCGGGCCCAGTTCGGCGGAGGCGACGTCGAACAGTACCTCCGACTGGAACACGAAGCGGTCGCCGACGATGCGGATGCCGGGCCGGTTGCCGAGAACTTCGCGCAGGCGGCCGAAGAATTCCGAGCGGTAGCGGCTGAGTTCCTGCACCTTGGACGCCAGCGCGGCGTTAAGCCGCTTGCCCAGGCTTTCGATCTGAACACCCTGCGACTGGGCCTTTTCCTCGGCCGCGCGGAGCGTCGCCTCAAGCGTCGCCAACTGCTCGCGCAGGGCCGCCAACTGGCGGTTCATCAGGGCGACCTGGGCGCGCGCGCTTTCGGAAATCTGGCGCTCATTGATCAGCGCCTCGCCCTTTTCATCGGCTTGCTTGCCCAGTTCCAGGATCTTGGCGGTCAGCTCGTCGCGCAGCGCCGTCAGGGCCTCGATCTCGCGCGCCAGGCTGTTGAGCCGCTGCACGCGGTCGGCCAGTTCCTCCTCGCGGACCGACAGGGTCTTCTTGGCGTCCTCCAGGTTGCTCTCCAGGCGGCCGATGGTCTGGCGGCTGGCTTCCATGGAGACCATGGCGTCGACAAGCTGCTGTTCCGCCGATTCCGCGCGCATGCGCAGCTCGGCGACGCTGGTGCTCAGGCGTTCGCGTTCGCTGACCGAGGCTTCGAGTTCCGCCGACAGGCGGCCGACGTCGGCGCGCAGGCTGTCCGTGGTCTTGCGTTCCAGGGCCAGCAGGCTCGCCAGTTCGCTGATCTCGCCCTCCAACTCGCGCAGGGCCTGATCGCGCCCGGTCAATGCCTGTCCCAAAAACACCTGGGCCATGATGAAGATCAGCAACAAAAAGATGATGACCATCAGCAGCGTCGCCAGGGCGTCGACGAAGCCGGGCCAGATGTTGGTTGATCGTTCGTGGCGCCTGGCGAGGCTGGCCATGGTTACTGTGTCCCTTGCCGGGGGGCCGCCGGGTCGTGACGGGGACGGGGAACCTGCGTCACGGCGTCAGCGGTCATATTCGCCGTCGGCGATGTTGGCGATGGTGCGGGCCAGAAGTTTGATCTCGGACCGCACTTCCTTGATGATCTCGTCGCGGCCGTGGCTGACGTCGTCGGCCAGACGGGCCACGGAACGGTCCAGGTTGCGGATGCTGGTCTTGGTTTCCGCGTCCATGCCCCCGCCGTCGTTCCGATTCATGCCCTGGGCCATGTCCTTCATCAACTGCTGCTGCATGCGCAGGTGGTCGGTCAGGGTGTCCAGCTTGTTGGTCAGGGCCAGGATGCTCTGGTTGGCTTCGGCGCGGCTTTCCTCGCCGCGCGACAGGGTGCGTTGCAGGTTCTCCAGGTTTTCCGCCGACTGTTCCAGAAGCGCCTGCACATAGGCGGGCATGGACTGGTCGCCGTCGCCGGAAAGCGCCCCCGACGACAGGCGGGTCAGGCTCGACAGCCATTCTTCCAGATCATTGTAGAACCGGTTCTGGGCCTGGCCGGCCTGCAGGTCGAGAAAGCCCAGGATGAGCGAGCCCGACAACCCGAACAGGGACGAGGAAAAGGCCGTGCCCATGCCGGACAGGGGCGTTTCCAGGCCCTTTTTCAATTTATCGAAGATCGCGTTGATGTCGCCGCCGTCGACGGTCAGGCCGACGATCACGTCCTTGACCGAGGCGACCGTTTCCAAAAGCCCCCAGAAGGTGCCGAGCAATCCCAGGAAGATCAGCAGGCCGATGACATAGCGCGAAATGTCCCGCGATTCGTCCAGGCGCGAGCCAAGGCCGTCGAGCAGGGTGCGCAGTGACGTGGTCGACAGGGTCAGGCGGCCGGAGCGCTGGCCCAGCATGCTGGCCATGGGGCCGAGCAGGCGGGGCGGGCTCGGCTGCGACAGCTGCGCGCCGTCGCGGCGGTAGCTTTCCACCCATTCGACCTCGGGCTTCAGGCGTGCGACCTGCAGGAAGTTGTAGGCGATGCCCAATGCCAGCACGGCCAGGATGCCGCCGTTCAGGGGCGCATTGGCCAGGAAGGCGTCGCGCAGCGGTTGGAACAGGGGGGCGCAGACGGCGACGACGGCGCCGAGGAACAGGATCATCCTGAGCAGGTATCGGTTGGGGCGCGTCATGTAGGGAAGCCCTTACGAGGTCCTTTCGGGGGTACGGGCGTCACGCGGAATCCGGCGCGGTGCCGTCAACGCGGGGCCAAGGTGATGTCGACCCGGTTTTTGGGCTCGTCTGACGTCTTGTCGCCGAGTGCGCGCACGTCGATCCGGGTCGAACGAATCCCGCTTTCGATCAGGAACGAGCGCACGGAAAGGGCGCGGGACAAGGACAGGCGGCGGGCCCGGTTGGATTTCAGGTCGTCGCCCCCGGCATAGGCCAAAAGCTGCAGCCGCACATCGCGCTGGTCCTTGACCTGATCGGCCAGCTTCAACAGGTTCGGTTTGGCGCTGTCGGGCAGTTTCGACTGGCTTTCGTCGAACACCACGCGGGTCAGCCGGCCATCCTCGCCGGTCGTCAGGGACGCGGTGCTTTCCGCCTTGGGTGCCGGCGGCGTGGGCACGGCCGTGGCCGTGGCGGGCGGCGGGGGGGGTGGCGGAATGGCGGCACCCGGTGCCGTGGCGGGCGGGGGCGGCGGGGGCGGAGCCTTGTCCGCGGAATCTTTTGCCGTGGCCATCTTGGGCGCAGGCGGCGGTGCCGCGTCGGCCATTTTCTTGTCGGCGGCCTTTCCGGGGTCCGCGGGCATGGCGGGCGGCGGCGGCGCGGCGGCGGTCAGCGGCGCCGGGGCCTCGGCCGCCGGGGCGGGCTTGGGCGATGGTTTCGAGGGCATGGGCGGTGGCGGCGCCTTGGTGGCGGGCGGGCGCATCTCCGTTTCCATGCGGCTGGAACGCGGCGCCGGCGCCGGCTCGGCGCGGGTCACCTGCAGCTTGCGGATGGGGGCGGATTTCTCGGGCGTCACGAAAAGCTGTGAGGTCGGCCGGCTTGCGCCCGGCAGGCGCAGTGCGCCGCCGTAGGCGGGGGCGGCCGCCGGTTCCGACGACACGTCCATGGTGTAGCCGTATCCGCCGCCGGGCAAGACGCCCAGGTCGATGGTCACGGCACCGTCCGCGTAGTTGCTCACCTGTGCCTCGACCGGGCCTGACGCCAGCGCCAGCGGCGCCATGGCAATGACCAAAAGCCCGGTCAAAAAACGTGAGGATGTCATCGGACGGTTTCTCCCCATTCTTCCCTGTTGTCGTCTTCCGGCCTGTTGACGTGTTCCGGCCGGATGTCGTGTTCCCGCATGTCGGTCCCGCTTGCGGCGGACCCCGGTTTTCCCGCGCCGGAACGTTCCGGGCAGGCCCCGGCCCGCGGCGGAAACCAAGGCGATCACCTTAACCAACGGCGATGCGCTGGACAACCGTAAAGCCCTTGAATGAAATCGGGGAAATATGACGCTTTCGGGGCGCATGAAAACGGCCGTTCGGCGGGATGGAAACGGCGTCAGGAGGCCGCCGCCCCGGCCCCGGCCAGGGTCTTTACCATGGCCGGATGCATGGCGTCGTTACCGGCGGCGATGTCGCCGCGCTGGAAGATGTCCTTGCCGCCCGAAAGGTCGGTCACAAAACCGCCCGCTTCGGCGACCAGAATCATGCCCGCGGCCATGTCCCAGGGCTGCAGGTTCTGTTCCCAGAATCCCTCGAAGCGCCCGGCAGCGACCCAGGCCAGGTCGAGCGAGGCGGCACCGTTGCGCCGCACGCCCGCGGACACGGCCATGATCGCGCGCAACTGGTTCAGGAACAGGTCGTGATTGCCCCGGCCGACGAAGGGAATGCCCGTCGCGAACAGGGCTTCGGAAATGTCGCGGCGCGCCGAGACGCGCAGACGGCGTCCGTTGAGAAAGGCCCCCTGGCCCTTTTCGGCGACGAACATCTCGTCCGTGATCGGGTTGTAGACGACGCCGGCGAAGATCTGGCCGTCGCGTTCCAGGCCGATCGAGATGGCGAACTGGGGAATGCCGTGCAGGAAGTTGGTGGTGCCGTCGAGCGGATCAATGATCCAGCGGTTCGACGTGTCGACGCCTTCGACCGCGCCGCGTTCTTCCATCAGAAAGCCGTATTTGGGCCGCGCGCGCTGCAGTTCCTCGAACAGGATGGTCTCGGCCTTGCGGTCGGCGGTCGAGACGAAATCGGCCGGGCCCTTCTTCGAGATCTGCAGATGCTCGACCTCGCCGAAATCGCGGATCAGGCCCCGCGCCGCCTTCTGGGCGGCGGCGGTCATGACGTTTATCAGGGGCGTGCGCAGCATGGCGGGCCTTGTTTCAAGCGGTCGGAAAGGGGCGGGACGGACGCGGCCGAAGCCTAGTCCTTGGCCCGCTCGACATAGGTGCCTTCGGCGGGATTGACGACGATACGGGTGCCGGTTTCGATATGCGGCGGCACGCTGGTTCGCACGCCGTTGTCCAACAGGGCGGGTTTGTAGCTGGACGCCGCCGTCTGGCCTTTGACCACGGCTTCGGTCTCGACCACCGTCAGGGTCACCCGGTCGGGCAGTTGGACGCCGATGGGGTCGCCGTCGTGGCTTTCGATGGTCACTTCCATGCCGTCCTGCAGATAGGGTGTTTGGTCGTCGCCGATCTGATCGCCGTTCAGGACGACCTGTTCATAGGTTTCGTTGTCCATGAAGGTGTACATCTCGCCGTCGGCGAACAGGAACTGGTATTCCTTCTGCTCCAGGGTTGCGCGCTCGACCTTTTCCGACGACCGGAAGCGTTCGTTCAGCTTGGTGCCGTCGCGCAGCTCGCGCAGTTCCACCTGAAGATAGGCGCCGCCCTTGCCGGGCTGGGTATGGGCGATCTTGACCGCGCGCCACAGGCGTCCCTGATGTTCGATGACCATACCGGGTCGAATGGCGTTGCCGTCGATTTTCATGTCCGTGCCCGTTTGCATGTTGATGGGGGGTGAAAGCGGCGCGGAAGCTACCAGTTTGTTTCGTGCATAGCAACGGCCCAGCGCCGCCGTCAGGGGCGCTGGGTATCGGCAATTACCTTGTTGAATGCGGTGACGGCGGCGGCGGGTCCCTGCGGATGCTGCCAGACCCCGGAGACCACGGCCAGGAAGTCGGCACCTGCGGCAACCAGGGGCGCGCAGTTGGCCACCGTGATGCCGCCGATGGCGACGCAGGGCACCACGAAAATCTCGCTCCACCAGCGCAACAGGTCGGCATCCGCGTGGTGGGTGACCTCCTTGGTCCCGGTCGGGAAGAAGGCGCCGAAGGCGACGTAGTCGGCCCCGGCCTCGCCGGCTTCCATGGCCAGGTGGCGGGATGCATGGCAGGTCACGCCGACGGCGCGGCCGTCGCCCAGGATGTTGCGGGCGTCCCGGTAGGAGGCGTCGCCCTGGCCAACATGGACGCCGTCGCAATCTGTTTCCGCCGCCAGGTCGGGGCGGTCGTTGAGGAGCAGCGGCACGCCGCGGTCGCGGCACACGGGCAGCAGGATATCGACGGCGCGGCGGATGTCGTCGTCGCTGTTGGGCGTGCCGTCCGGGGCCTTCAGGCGCAACTGCACCACGCCGACGGGACCGGCGTCGAGCGCCGCCGCCAGATCGTCCGCGAAGACGTTCGGGTCGAAGGCCGGGGGCGTCACCAGATACAGCAGGCAGCCGTCGTCGTCAGCCATGTTGGAATTCTCCGGTGAGCCAGGCGTCGAGCCGCCGGTCGGCGTCCGCGTCGGCCAGGTTCAATGTTCGCGCGGGCCGGTCGAGCAATTTGCCGCCGGCCGCGTCGGCGATGCTTGCGATCTTGGTCAGGACCTCGGCGGAAGCCGACAGGGACACGGCTTCGACGCCCTGCCTGAGAGCATCCAGGGCCGTGCCCGGCTCGTCTGCGCAATCAAGACAGGCAGTGGCATGGGCTGCCGGTTCGGCGGTGCGGGCCTGATCGATGATCTGCTTGAACAGGGCCGGGCCGAGAGAGCCTGCGGCGCCGGGCGCGCTGATCAGATGCACGGGGCGGCCCGTGCGGCGGGCGGCGCTCAGCGCCTGTTTTGCGTGGTTCAGGTCGTGAATGACGACGGATGCCGGGGGGGCGTCCGGTTGTCTGGTCGCGTCCCCCGTCATCTCAATCCCGTCGCTTATTTCGCACCATGCATGGCCAGCGCGGTGTCCGGCATGCGGTTGGAGAAGCCCCATTCGTTGTCGTACCAGCTGAGCACGCGCACGAAGTTGCCGTCGATCACCTGGGTCTGGGTGGAATCGAAGCTCGAGCTGGCGGGGTTGTGGTTAAAGTCGATGGAAACCAGGGGCTCGGTGTTATAGGCAAGCACGCCCTTGAGCCGGCCGTTGGAGGCTTCCAGCATGGCGGCGTTGATTTCCTCGGCCGTGGTCGAACGCCCGGCAGTGAAGGTCAGGTCGATCAGCGACACGTTGGGGGTCGGCACGCGGATCGCGGTGCCGTCCAGCTTGCCCTTCAGTTCCGGCAGCACCAGGCCGACGGCCTTGGCCGCACCGGTCGAGGTCGGGATCATGGACACCGCGCAGGCGCGCGCCCGGCGGGGGTCCGAATGCAGAGTGTCGAGGGGGCGCTGGTCGCCGGTATAGGCGTGGATCGTCGTCATGTAGCCCTTTTCGATGCCGACCAGCTTGTGCAGCACGTCGGCCACGGGGGCCAGGCAGTTGGTCGTGCAGGACGCGTTGGAAACGACCGTGTGGCCGGCTTCCAGCTTGTCGTGGTTGACGCCGTAGACGACGGTCAGATCGACGCCCGAGGCCGGGGCCGAGACCAGAACCTTGCCGGCGCCGGCTTCCAGATGCTTGGCGGCGCTGTCGCGGTCGGTGAACAGGCCGGTGCATTCCAGGGCCACGTCGATGCCCAGTTCCTTCCAGGGCAGATCGGCGGGATTGCGCTCGGCGGTCACCTTGATCGGCCCGGCGCCCACGTTCATGACGTCGCCCGAGACCGACACGTCCATGCCCAGCGGGCCGTGCACGGAATCATACTTAAGAAGGTGGGCGTTCATCTCGGGCGAGCCCAGGTCGTTGATCGCGACCACCTCGACGTCGTTGCGCCGCGATTCCAAAATGCCGCGAAGAACCAAACGCCCAATTCTTCCGAACCCGTTGATCGCAACCCGAACCGCCATGAATGCCTCCGTAAATGTGCTGAATTTTCTGGGTCGGGGCCCCTGCGACGGCAACCCCGGTTCGGGCGATCCTATAGGCTACCCATCGCCCCCTGTAAACCCGAGAACGCCCGGTTGTCCGGGGCGCAATGCCGCCCAATTGATGTAATGGTTGAACTTGTGTGTATAGGCACCTATTCTTCATAAAATTTTTACCCGCTAAGACAATAATATTTTTAGTTGGGTCGGGGGGTATGTGTGGCGACCATCAGTAAACCATCACGAGTGGACCGCGCCTTCGAGCGGTTGGAAGGCGCCTTGTCGCGCCTGGAAAAGGCCGTTCAGGCGCGCGGCGCCGCCGCGGCCGGCGATACGGGCGACACGGCGGCATTGCGGGCGGAGAACGCCCGCCTGCAGACCGTGACCGAGGAGGTCAAGGGACGTCTCGACGGCGCCATCGGCCGCCTTGAAAAAGCGCTTGAAGGCTAGGGTCGGAACACGTCATGGCCCATGTCACCGTCACCATCAACGGACGCCAGTATCAGGTCGCCTGCGACGACGGGCAGGAAGCGCACCTGTCGCGTCTGGGCAAGTATGTCGACAACCGGGTTCAGGAACTGGTCGCCGCCGTCGGTCAGGCCGGCGACGCGCGGCTTCTGGTCATGGTCAGCCTGTTATTGGCCGACGAATTGTCAGACGCCTATTCGGAGTTGGAGACCATCAGCCGCAAAAGCGAGGGTGTCGCCCGGATCATCGAATCCGAGGAAAAGGCCAGCCGCGCCCTGGAAAATTTCGCCGAACGCATCGAAGGCATTGCCGCGGGGCTTGAACAAGCCTAACTTCCGCTCAGGCGGAGCGCTGCGGAGCGCGTTAGGCACATTATCCCTGGGGCGATGCGTCCTTTAAGGGTGCTGTCCCTGCCGGGTTGCACGGGTTCGTCCTGGACGCTCGGTATCACGGTGCCCAACCTGTTGAGAGCAGGCCACGGAGGATCTTAACGCCGACGGCTACTGCGGCACCGCCGACTTTTTTCTTTTGGGTTTTGATACGGCGCCCGGCCTGCGGGGGCCGTCATTTAAGTCATTATGGATCTCCTCGAACAAAAGCGTCTCCTTCGTGCGGAAGCCGCCGCCCGTCGCATTCGCGCCCGCGCGGACCTGGGGTCCGGCGGCGCCACCGCCGTGGCCTGCCATGCCGCGGCCTTGGCGCAGGGGCTGTGCGCCGCCACCCCGCCGGGCTGGGTTTCGGGCTATCTCGCCATGCAGGATGAAATGGATGTGCTGCCAGCCGTCCTGATCCTGGCGGCGAACGGCTGGCAGGGCTGCCTGCCGGTGGTCGTGGGCAAGGGGCGCCCGCTTCAGTTTCGGGCCTGGTCACCCGGGGGCAAGTTGACGGACGGCGTGTTCGGCACCCGCCACCCGGCGGAGGGGGCGGAGGACGTGCGCCCCGATCTGCTGCTGGTGCCGCTGCTCGCCTTCGACCGGGCCGGCTACCGGCTTGGCTGGGGCGGCGGATTCTATGACCGGACCCTGGCTGAATTGCGAAATTCGGGCACGCCCGTCACCGCCGTCGGGGTCGGCTATTCGGCGCAGGAAGTTGACGCCGTGCCGCGCGACCAGTACGACGCACGCCTGGACTGGGTCGTGACCGAGGAAGATATCATCCGGATCGCGCCGTGACGGCCCCGGCAAGGGGTTTGGCCAAGGCATTAGGTATTTAGGTATTAAGGTCAGTTTATGAAAATCATGATTGTCGGGGATGTGGTCGGGCGCAGCGGCCGGGACGCCGTGGCCAAGCACCTGCCGGCTCTGCGCGAGCAACTGGACCTCGACTTCGTCGTCGTCAACGGCGAGAACGCGGCCCACGGTTTCGGCATCACCGAGGCCATCTGCAACGATCTTTACGGGCAGGGCGCCGACGTCATCACCACGGGCAACCACGTGTGGGATCAGCGCGAGATCATGAACTACATCGACGGCGACCCCCGGCTGCTGCGTCCCCTGAACTTTCCCGCCGGCACGCCCGGCAAGGGCACCGGCGTGTTCGAGGCCCGGGACGGCCGCAAGGTCATGGTCGTGCACGCCATGTGCCGCCTGTTCATGGACCCGCTCGACGATCCCTTCGCCGGCGTGGATGAGGCCTTGAAGAACCACCGTCTGGGGGCGGGGGGAGGCCGCGGCAGCGTCGATGCCATCCTGCTCGACCTGCACGGCGAGGCGTCGTCGGAAAAGATGGCCATGGGCCATTTCCTGGACGGCCGGGTGTCGGCCGTGGTCGGCACTCACACCCATGTGCCGACGGCGGACGCCCAGGTGTTCAAGGGCGGCACGGCCTATCAGACCGACCTGGGCATGACCGGCGACTACGATTCCGTGATCGGCATGCAAAAGGAAAACGCCACCGCGCGGTTCACCACCAAGCTGCCGCAGGGGCGGCTGGAGCCGGCGGACGGCGAAGCGACCTTCTGCGCCATGTACCTGGAAACCGATGATTCCACGGGCCTGGCGACGCGGGCCGAACCCGTGCGCCTGGGCGGCCGCCTGGCGCCGGCCCTGCCGGGATAGCGCCGCCGCCGGAAAATCAATCCTTCCCTGGCCTGCGGCCTTTCACGGCAGACGAAATCTTGCCATATTGCGGGCCTAGCTTCACCGCCGGTGACACTCGCGCCGGTCCCATCATTTGGGTATAATCCCGACGAATCGCCACGACATATAGGGGGTTCCCGCCAAAATGGCTGGTCATTCCAAATTCAAGAACATCATGCACCGCAAAGGCCGTCAGGACGCCAAGCGGGCAAAGGTCTTCGCCAAACTGGGCCGCGAAGTGACGGTCGCCGCGCGCAACGGCCCCGATCCCAACTTCAACGCCGCCCTGCGTCTGGCCGTCGCCAACGCCAAGGCCCTGAACATGCCCAACGACGTCATCAACCGGGCGATTCAGAAGGCCCAGGGTTCCGACGCCGAGAATTACGAGGAAATCCGCTACGAAGGCTATGGCCCGGGCGGCGTCGCCGTGATTGTCGAGGCCCTGTCCGACAACCGCAACCGCACGGCCTCGGAAGTCCGCACCGCCTTTTCCAAGAACGGCGGCAACCTGGGTGAAACGGGCAGCGTCGCCTTCATGTTCGACCGGGTCGGCCAGATCACCTATCCGGCCGCCGTCGCCGGGGCCGAAGCCGTGTTCGAAGGCGCTTTGGAAGCCGGCGCGGAGGATGTGGAATCCGACGAGGAAAACCACACCATCACCTGCCAGCCCGACGACTTCGCCGCCGTGCGTGATGCGCTCGAGGAACGTTTCGGCGAGCCCGAGGAGGCGCGCCTGGCGTGGAAGCCGCAGAATTCCATCGCCGTCGACGAGGATACGGCGCAGACATTGTTGAAGCTGATCGATGCGCTGGAAGACAACGACGACGTGCAGCGCGTCGCCGCCAACTTCGAGGTCGACGACGAGATCATGGAAAGGCTGAGCGCCTAACCCATAGTGCAGACGCCACGGGGATACGGAGCGGAATGGAACACGGATGCGGCTGATCGGGTTTGACCCGGGGTTGAAGAACACCGGATGGGGCGTCATCGAACACGCCGGCAACCGGCTTCGCTATGTCGCCGACGGCGTTGTGTCCTCCGACCCGAAAGCCAGCCTCGCCGAACGTCTGGTGCAACTTCACGACGGTCTGGTCGAGGTCATCCGCGCCATGGCGCCGGTCGAGGCGGCGGTCGAGGAAACCTTCGTCAACACCAATCCGACGACGACCCTGAAATTGGGCCAGGCCCGCGGCATTTCCATGCTGGTGCCGGCCCTGGCCGGCCTGCCGGTGTTCGAATACACCCCCAACCTGGTGAAGAAGACCGTCGTCGGCACCGGCCATGCGGCCAAGGAACAGGTCCAGATGATGGTGCGCACCCTGTTGCCGGGGGCGGCGTTCAAAAGTGCCGACAGCGCCGACGCGCTCGCTGTCGCCATCTGTCACGCCCACCACCGCACGGCGCCGGGGATGAATGCCGCCCTGGCGGGAGCGGCCCGGTGATCGCGCGGCTCAAAGGCATTGTCGATGCCGTCGGCACGGACACCGCCGTGATCGACGTCAACGGGGTCGGCTATCTGGTGCACGCGTCGTCGCGGACTTTGTCGCAGATGGGGCAGGGTGACGCGGTGGCGCTGTTCATCGAAACCCATGTGCGCGAAGACCACATCCATCTGTACGGCTTCCTGCGCGCCGACGAACAGGACTGGTTCCGCCTGCTGACCACGGTGCAGGGCGTGGGCGCCAAGGTCGCCCTCGCCATGCTGTCGGCGCTGACCGGCGACATGCTGCTGCAGGCCATCGCCGCCGGCGATAAGGCCGCCGTATGCCGCGCCCCCGGCGTCGGACCCAAGCTGGCGCAGCGCATTCTCCACGAACTGAAGGACAAGGTCGGGGCCTTGGCCCTGGGACCGGTGGCGGCCACGGGCAAGACCGCGCCGGCCCCGGGCGCTGCCCTGCCGAACGCCGGCGACGCGGCTCAGGATCTGTTGCGCGACGCCGCCTCGGCCCTGGTCAATCTGGGCTACACCCCGTCGGAAGCCTTGGGCGCCGTGTCCCGTGCCGCCCAGGCATCGGAAGCTGCCTTGACCCTGGAAGCCCTGATCCGCGCCGGATTGGCCGAACTGGCCCCGACCGACCAGCGGCGGGGGGCATGACCTGAATGGCCGAGGAACGGATGATCCAGCCGGAAGTCGTTGAAGACGATTTCGCCGCCGATCCCAGCCTGCGGCCCCAGGTTCTCGACGACTTTGTCGGCCAGGACCAGGCGCGGGAAAACCTCAAGGTGTTTATCGAGGCCGCGCGGTCGCGTGGCGAAGCCATGGACCATGTCCTGTTCTTCGGCCCCCCGGGGCTGGGCAAGACGACCCTGGCGCAGATCGTCGCCCGCGAACTGGGCGTCGGCTTTCGCGCAACGTCCGGCCCCGTGGTCGCCAAGGCGGGCGACCTGGCGGCGATCCTCACCAACCTGCAGCCGCGCGACGTTCTGTTCATCGACGAAATCCACCGCCTCAATCCGGTGGTCGAGGAAATCCTCTACCCGGCCATGGAGGATTATCAACTCGACCTCATCATCGGCGAGGGGCCGGCGGCGCGCTCCGTGCGCATCGACCTGCCGCCCTTCACCCTGGTCGGGGCGACGACCCGCTCGGGCCTGATCACGACGCCGCTGCGCGACCGTTTCGGCATTCCCGTGCGCCTCAACTTCTACAGCCCGGAAGCGCTTGAAGGCATCGTGCGCCGGGGTGCCAGGCTGCTGGGCCTGGACCTGACGGCCGAGGGGGCGCTGGAAATCGCCCGCCGGTCCCGCGGCACGCCGCGGGTCGCCGGCAGGCTGCTGCGCCGGGTCCGCGATTTCGCCGCCGTCGACGGGTCCGGGTCCGTCGACGCCCAGGTCGCCGACGCGGCCCTGACGCGGCTTGAAGTCGACCAGCGCGGGCTCGACGCCATGGACCGCCGCTACCTGACCTGCATTTGCGGCAACTACGGCGGCGGGCCGGTCGGCGTCGACACCCTGGCCGCCGCCCTGTCCGAACAGCGCGATACCATCGAGGAAGTGATCGAACCCTTCCTGATCCAGCAGGGGCTTCTCATGCGCACGCCGCGCGGCCGCGCCGTGACGCCGGAGACGTTCCGCCATCTCGGCCTCGACCTGCCGCCGGGCGCGCCGCAACTCGACCTTCTTTCCGCCACAAGTGGGACGGAGGATGACGCGTGAACGGTATTGGAGAGACGCCCTGCCACCGCATGCCCGTGCGGGTCTATTACGAGGACACGGACGCCGGCGGCATTGTCTATTACGCCAACTATCTGCGCTATGCGGAACGCGCGCGGACGGAGCTGTTGCGTGAACTGGGATTTGAAAATTCCGCGATTTTGGCGCAGAAGGGCGTCGCGCTTGCCGTGCGCCGGGTCAACGCCGAATACCTGAAGCCGGCCAGGCTGGACGACGCCCTCAGCGTCGAGACGCGGGTGTTGGCGGTGCGCGGGGCCACTGTGGAGATGGCCCAGGTGGTGCGCCGGGACGACGAAGACCTGGTGCAGATGAGCCTGACCCTCGCCTGCATGAACACGGCCGGACGGCCCGTGCGTCTGCCGGCCGAGGTGCGAATTGAAATGGCCCGTATCGCCGACGTCGGCGACGAGGTTTAAGAAAAACGGAACGAGACGGACAAAGATGGAAAATCAAGCGGTCGAAGCCATGGCCCTGGCGGGGTCGACGAACCTGGATTTCTCGGTCGTGGCGCTGTTCATGAAGGCCGACCTGGTGGTCAAGGCGGTGATCATTATGTTGTTGGCGGCCTCGGTCTGGGGCTGGGCGATCATCTTTGAAAAGCTCTTGTCGGTGCGCCGCCTGAACAAACGGTCCGACAAGTTCGAGGACCGGTTCTGGTCCGGCGACAGCCTCGACAGCCTGTATGACAAGATCGGCAGCCGGCCCATGGATCCCATGTCCGCCGTGTTCGCCGCCGCCATGCGGGAATGGCGGCGCGCCACGCCCAACGGGGGCGGCGGGTCGGCGACATTGGCGCAGCGTATCGAGCGGGTCATGCAGATCACCGCCGACCGGGAAATGGACCGCGCCGAACGCTATCTCACGTTCCTTGCGACCACGGGCAACACGGCGCCGTTCATCGGCCTGTTCGGAACGGTCTGGGGCATCATGAATTCGTTCCAGTCGATCGCCATCTCCAAGAACACGTCGCTTGCCGTGGTCGCGCCCGGCATCGCCGAGGCCCTGTTCGCCACGGCCCTGGGGCTTCTCGCGGCGATTCCGGCGGTCATCGCCTACAACAAGTTCTCCCGCGATCTGGACCGCTATGCCGGGCGGCTGGAAAACTTCTCGGGCGAGTTCTCGGCGATCCTGTCGCGCGAGTTGGACACCTAGGGCAGGGGAACAGAAACGTGGCCGTCACCATACAACGGACCTCCCGCCGGCGGCGGGGCAACCGGGCGCTGATGAGCGACATCAATGTCACGCCGTTCGTCGACGTGATGCTGGTCCTGCTCATCATCTTCATGGTCACGGCGCCGCTTCTGACCGTGGGCGTTCAGGTCGACCTGCCGGAAACCAAGGCGGGTGCCGTCAGCGGCCAGGACGAGCCGCTGGCCGTCAGCGTCGACGCCGGCGGGCAGATCTATCTTCAGGACACGGCCGTCGACTTGGACACATTGGTGCCAAGATTGCACGCTATCACCGGCAGCAATCCGGACATCCGGATCTTCGTCAGAGGGGATAAGGCCATCAACTACGGGCGTGTCATGGCGGTGATGGGGCAGATCAACGCGGCCGGCTATCGGCGCGTGGCGCTGATCGCCCAGGAACCGGGCAAGGCGGCGAAACGCCCGCCGGCCAAGAAGTAAGCGGGGCCCCTTGCGGACCGCACTGATCACATCCGTCTCCCTGCACGCGGGCCTGGTGCTGGCCGCCTGGCTGGGACTGCCGTTCAACAAGATCGAACCGCTGCGGGAAGAACAGCCGGTCTTCGTCGAGATCGTCGACGTCGACGAGGTGCGCAACGCGCCGCCGGTTCCGGTCCAGGAAACCCCGAAGAAAGAGGCCAAGGCCGAGCCGCCGAAACCGCCCGAGCCGCCCAAGCCGAAACCGGCGCCGCCGACGCCCAAGCAGCCCGAGGTCGCGGCCTTGCCGCCCAAGCCGAAAGCGGAGCCCGAACCCCTGCCCAAGGCGAAGCCGGAACCCAAGCCCGAACCGGAGCCCAAGAAGGAAGCGGAACCGAAGCCGGAGAAAAAGCCGGAGCCGCCCAAGCCGAAGCTGGCCCAGGTCGAGGTTCCGAAGAAACCCAAGAAGCCGCAGAAGCCGACCTTCGACACGGCCTCCGTGCTGAAGACGCTTGAGAAGATCAAACAACAGCCGCCCAAGACCGAGGAGCCCCCGGAGAAGAAGAAAGAGCCGGAAACGCCCAAGGACGACACCATGGCGCGCATCCGGGCGGCGCTGCAGAACAATTCCAAGTCGATCAAGTACGACCCGGACAAGAAGGTGTCGCAGCTTGAGATCGACCAATGGCGTGCGATGATCCGCAATCAGGTGTCCAAGTGCTGGTCGCCGCCCTATGGTGCGCCGGGGGCGGAAAAGCTGAAACCGGAACTGAGTCTGACCCTGAACCCCGACGGCTCGGTTCAGTCGGTCGAGGTCGAGGACACGGCCCGCATGTTCACGGACCGTTATTTCCAGGTCGCCGTCGAGGCGGCCCGCCGCGCGGTCCTGGATCCGCGTTGCAACAAATTCAACCTGCCGGCGGACAAGTATCACGTCTGGCGCGATCTGAAGTTCGTATTTGACCCGAGCGGAATGCTGTGATGACCATTAGGCCCATGATTATGCCCGCAAAATTCACAATGAAGACCTTCGCCCCGCTGATCGCGCTGATGGCGTTCGTGGCGGCATTCGCGGACGCCCGACCGGCGCGCGCCGAGATCACCATCGACATCACCCGGGGCAATGTGGAGCCCCTGCCCATCGCGGTCACCGACTTCGTCGGCAAGTCGGGCGCCGCGGCCCGGGCGGGACGCGAGATCGCCGGTGTGATCGCCGCCAACCTGGAACGCTCCGGCCTGTTCAAGCCGATCGATCCGAAGGCCTTCATCCAGTCGGCGGGGGCGCTCAACGCGCTGCCCCGGTTCGGCGACTGGCGTGTCATCAACGCCCAGGCCCTGGTCCAGGGCCGCACCGAGGTTGTGTCCGACGGGCGGCTGCGCGTCGAATTCCGCCTGTGGGACGTGTTTTCCGAACAGCAGATGCTCGGCCTTGCCTATTTCACCGTGCCGGACAACTGGCGCCGCGTGGCGCATATCATTTCTGATTCGATCTACAAGCGCATCACCGGCGAGGACGGCTATTTCGACACCCGCATCGTCTATGTCGCCGAACAGCCCAAGGACGCCAAGGGGGTCGGGCGCAACCGCCTGAACCCGTTCGGCAAGCGGCTCGCGATCATGGACCAGGACGGCGAGAACCACCGCTTCCTGACCGACGGCACGACCCTGGTGCTCACGCCCCGGTTCTCGCCGACGTTGCAGGAAATCACCTACATGTCCTATTTCCGCAACAACCCGCGCGTCTACATCTTCAACATCGACACCGGCCGCCAGGAAGTCCTGGGCGACTTCCCCGGCATGACCTTCGCGCCCCGGTTTTCGCCGGACGGCAAGAAGATCATCATGTCGATGGCCAAGGACGGGAATTCGGAAATCTACGTCATGGACCTGCGCACCCGCGTGGTGCGGCAGCTGACGTTCCATTCCGCCATCGACACCTCGCCCAGCTTCTCGCCGGACGCCAATCAGGTCGTGTTCAATTCGGACCGCGGCGGCAGCCAGCAGCTTTACGTGATGGACGAACGCGGCAAAAGCGTGCGCCGCATCAGTTTCGGCAATGGGCGCTACGCCACCCCCGTATGGTCGCCGCGCGGCGACCTGATCGCCTTCACCAAGCTGTCGGGCGGGCGGTTCTTCATCGGCGTCATGAAGCCGGATGGATCGGGAGAAAGGCTTCTGGCCGAGGACTTCAAGATCGAAGGGCCGACCTGGTCGCCCAACGGCCGCGTGCTGATCTTCTACCGCAAGGGCAAGTCCGAGAAGGATGGTTCCGGCGGGCAATCGAAGCTGTGGTCCATCGACTTGACGGGGCATAACGAACGCGAAATTCCCACACCCATGGATGCTTCCGACCCAGCGTGGTCGCCACTTATTCCCTGACGATGGGAAATGTTACGATAGTGATCATCCAAAAAGACATTTCGCGCATGCAAAAATGCGGGGTCTCGGAACCCCTTTAAACTTAAAAAGTACTTGGAATCAGAACGCTTAACCGTTAATACATCACACGAACGGCCTTTATTTAAAGGCCAAGCAGATTTCACCGTCGGTATCTCCGGCGGATTTGTGATGCACTAAAACCCGACAAATGGGGGATTACATGCGCTTTAAAGTTCTCGGAATGGTCGCCGCCCTTGCCTTGGTTGTTTCGGCCTGCGAATCTACGTCAGGATCGGGTGCCGGCGCCTCCGGTTCTGGCCAATCGATCACGCCGCTGCCCGCCGCCGGGCCGTTGGCACTGAAGGATCAGTTCGTCGTCGACGTCGGCGACCGGGTGTTCTTCTCGTTCGACCGCTTTGATGTCGAACCGGACCAGAAAAAGGTCCTGGATACCCAGGCCGCCTGGCTTAAGAAATTCAGCTCCGTGACGGTCACGATCGAAGGCCATGCCGACGAACGCGGCACGCGGGAATACAACTTGGCGCTCGGCGAACGCCGCGCCAATGCGGTGAAGGAATACCTGATCTACCTCGGCATCGACGCCAAGCGGATCAAGACCGTCTCCTACGGTGAGGAACGCCCCGTGGCGCTCGGCTCCGACGATGTCGCCTGGGCGCAGAACCGCCGCGGCGTGACCATCGTGACGGGCCCCGGCTCCTGATCTTCGGGCTGACCGTCTAGCGTTTCTAGGGCGCTTGTCCGGCCGCGGATTGCGGGATGGGCAAGCGCCTTAGTTTTGCCTAAAATTCCTGGGATTACGGGCATCCAGTCTGCGGTCACGAAACTGTCGTTTCGGATCGCCGCGCCCGTTTCAACCGCGACAACAGGGACACTCGATCTCCCATGCGTCTGATGACCTTCCCGACCATTCTGGCCTTGCTCGGCCTCGCCGCCGTTCTGACCGCCGCCGTGCCGGCCCGGGCCCAGGACGCCCAGGCCCTGTCGCAGCGCCTTGAGCGGCTGGAGCGGGACATCCAGACCCTGTCGAAAATGGTCGTTCGCGGTCCGGGGGCGGTGCCTGCCGCCGACCTGCCGGCTGCCGCCAAGCCGATGCCGAACCTGCCGCAGAACGCCGTGGCGCGCATCGGCGTGCGGCTCGATACGCTGGAAAACGAGCTGCGGGACGTGACCGGGCGAATCGAGGAAATGACCTACAGCATCGACCAGCTGACCGCGCGGGTCGACCGTCTGGTCGCCGATGTCGATTTCCGCCTGTCCGGTCTGGAACAGCAGGGCCGGGTCCCGGGGGCAGCCTCGGCGGCGCAGCCGGGTGCGTCCGGCCCCCAGGCCAACGCGGCACCCACGCCCGGCGAGGTCCGCATGATCGGCCGCCCCGCGGGCACGCTGGGCCAGATCGACCCAAACCTCGTCAAATCCGCCAACCCGCCGGCCGAACCGGGGGCCGCCAAGGCCGGATCGTCGGGTGTCGGCGGGCCGGTCGAGGCTTCTCCCATGCAGCCGCCCGCTGGCGCGCCCAACCCCGCCGGCGTCACCCGCGCCCAGCCGCCGCAACAGTCCGCCGCAGGTTCCCAGGCGAGCACGGCATCGGGTCCGGTGCTGCCGGACGGCACGGCCGAGGAACAGTACAAGTTCGCCTTCGACCTGTTGCGCAAGCACCAGTTCGATCAGGCGGAAATGGCTTTCAAGGAATTCCTGGGCAAGCACGAAGCCGGTGGTCTTGCCGGCAACGCGCGTTACTGGCTGGGCGAAACCCATTACGCGCGGGCGGAATATGTGAAGGCGGCCGAGGTCTTCCTGCAGGGGTTTGAAAAGGACCCCAAGGGCGGCAAGGCGCCGGACAGCTTGCTGAAGCTCGCCATGTCGCTGGGCCAGTTGGGTCAGAACAAGGAAGGCTGCGCCGCCATCGACAAATTGTTTGTCGACTTCCCCAATGCCAACAGCTCTCTCAAGCGCACGGCGACCCGCCAGCAGCGGCAGATGAACTGCAAGCAGTGATCGGCCCGGCCTGACGCCGCGCCCTGGATTCACGGGCCTGCGCCCTCTGGAGAGACGACCCGGACGGCAGATGATGACGGCGACCGCGCATCCCCTTTCAAACGACCCCGCCGGCGATCTTGACCGCCGGTTTGCCCAGGCCATGGCTCGGCTCGGCCCGTTCGAGGCCGCGCCGCATTTGGCCGTTGCCGTGTCCGGCGGCGCCGACAGCACGGCCTTGGCTCTGCTCGCCCGGGGCTGGGCGGTGGACCGGGGCGGGCAGGCGTCCGCGCTGATCGTCGATCACGGATTGCGGGACGGCTCGGCGGCGGAAGCAGCGGAGACGGCGGGACGGCTCCAATCCCTCGGCATCACGGCCCATGTCCTGATCTGGGACGGCGTCAAACCGGCCGTGGCGATCCAGTCGGCGGCGCGGGCAGCCCGCTACGGTTTGCTGCGCGCGTGGTGCCGGACGGCCGGCGTGCTGCACCTTTTGGCCGGCCATCATGCCGATGATCAGGCGGAAACCCATGTGATGCGGCAAGCCCGGGGCGGCGGCATGGGGGCCGCGGGCATGAGCGCCCAGGTCAGTTTTCCCGAGGCGCGCCTGCTGCGGCCGCTTCTGGGGGTCCGCCACGGCGCGCTGACGGCCTATCTCGCGGCCAAGGGTGCCGCCTGGATTGAAGATCCCTCCAACGCCAACCCGGATTTTGAGCGCGTGCGGACGCGGCGGCGCCTGAGGGCCGACGCGGGTTTAGCCGGCCGGGCGCTTGCGGATGCGGACGCGGCGGGGGCGGCGCGCCGGAGGCTCGAAGATGCCGTCAACGGGGCCTTGGCCGAAACCGTGTCTCTCGACCCCCTGGGCTTTGCCTATCTCGACCGCCGGGCGTTTTCCGCCCTGGACCCCGATGTGGCGGCGCGTCTGGCCGCCCGCCTGGCCCAGGTTCTGGGCGGCGCCGATTATGCCCCGCCGGCGGCGCGGGCGGGCCGCCTGGCCCAACGCATCGCGGGGGATAGCGTCTTTCCCGGGGCCAGCCTGGGCCGGTGCCGTTTCCTGGCGGACAAGGCCGGGCGCATCCTTGTCTGCCGCGACGGGCGGGGGCTGCCCGGCCCGATTGCGGCAGTGGCCGGCCGTGTGGCGGATTGGGACGGCCGTTTCATCATCGACCTGCCGGCGGATATTGCGCCGGGGGTGGCTCTGACCCCCCTGGGGGCCGAAGGCTGGCGCCAGATTCCCAGGGACCTGCGCCGGGCATCCGGGCTGCCGCCCGCAGCGGCCCGCACGTTGCCTGCCCTGTTCGAGGGCGGTATTGTCCTGGCCCATGCCGTCCCCGGCAGCGATGCGGGGGGGCTCACCATCCGCTTCCGGCCAAAAAATACCTTGGCCTTTAACGGGTTTTGTATTGCGTGAGGGTTTCGGAGTACTATCTCTGACAGAAGGGTCCTCCGGGCGCCGCACGCGGCACCGACATTTTGCCCCTGCGGCCTTCGTCCAACCTCTTAAAAGGACTTATGCGTTGAATTTCAGCCGGAATTTTGCCCTCTGGGTTATCATCGCCTTGTTGGTTTTTGCCCTGTTCAACCTGTTCCAGGGCACGCCCCAACGGGCCGTGCAGAACGAATTGGCCTTCACCGATTTCCTCAACAGCGTGGAAAGCGGCGAAGTTCGCAATGTCGTCATCCAGGGCCAGTCGATTTCCGGCAACCTGCGCGACGGCCGCCATTTCACGACCTATGCGCCCGACGATCCCACTCTGGTGACCCGTCTGCGCGAACAGGGCGTGTCCATCAAGGCCAAGCCGTCGGATGAAAATTCACCGACGCTTTGGGGCATTCTGATTTCCTGGTTCCCCATGCTGCTGCTGATCGGGGTGTGGATTTTCTTCATGCGCCAGATGCAGTCGGGCGGCGGCAAGGCCATGGGCTTCGGAAAGTCGAAGGCCAAGCTGTTGACCGAAAAGGCGGGCCGCGTGACGTTCGAGGACGTCGCCGGCATCGACGAAGCCAAGCAGGAGCTTGAGGAAATCGTCGAATTCCTGAAGGACCCGCAGAAGTTCCAGCGCCTGGGCGGCAAGATCCCCAAGGGCTGCCTGCTCGTGGGCCCTCCGGGTACCGGTAAGACGCTGCTGGCCCGCGCCATCGCCGGCGAGGCCAACGTGCCGTTCTTCACCATTTCCGGTTCCGACTTTGTCGAGATGTTCGTTGGCGTGGGCGCGTCCCGCGTGCGCGACATGTTCGAACAGGGCAAGAAGAACGCCCCCTGCATCATCTTCATCGACGAAATCGACGCCGTCGGCCGCCATCGCGGCGCCGGGCTCGGCGGCGGCAACGACGAGCGCGAGCAGACCCTCAACCAGCTGCTGGTCGAAATGGACGGGTTCGAGGCCAACGAAGGCGTCATCCTGGTCGCCGCGACCAACCGGCCGGACGTTCTCGACCCGGCGCTGCTGCGCCCCGGCCGCTTCGACCGTCAGGTTGTGGTGCCCAACCCTGATATCCTGGGCCGCGAGAAGATCCTCAAGGTCCACATGAAAAAGGTGCCGCTGGCGCCGGATGTGGACGCCAAGGTCATCGCCCGCGGCTCTCCCGGGTTTTCCGGCGCGGACCTCGCCAATCTGGTGAACGAGGCGGCGCTGCTGGCCGCCCGCGCAGGCCACCGCGTGGTCACCATGAGCGACTTCGAGAACGCCAAGGACAAGGTCCTGATGGGGGCGGAGCGCCGCTCCATGGTCATGACCGAGGAAGAAAAGCGCCTGACCGCCTATCACGAGGCCGGTCACGCCATCGTCGGCATCTACGTGCCCAAGCACGACCCGATCCACAAGGTGACGATCATCCCGCGCGGCCGGGCGCTCGGCCTGACCATGTCCCTGCCGGAACGGGACCAGTTGAGCCAGTCCCAGGTGCAGCTTGAATCCAAGCTGGCCATGGCCTTCGGCGGCCGCACGGCGGAAGAGCTGATCTTCGGCAAGGAGAACATCACCACCGGGGCCGGCGGCGACATTCAGCAGGCAACCTATATGGCGCGGCGCATGGTCACCGAGTTCGGGTTCTCCGACAAGCTGGGCCGCCTGCGCTACGCGGACAACGAGGAAGAGGTCTTCCTGGGCCATTCCGTGGCCCGCCAGAAGAACGTGTCCGACGCCACGGCCGCGTTGATCGACGAGGAAGTGCGCCGCCTGATCGACGAGGCCGAACACCGGGCCCACGACATCCTGACCGAGCACCTGGACGAACTTCACCGTCTGGCCGAGGCCCTGTTGGAATACGAAACCCTGACCGGCGACGAAGTCAAAAAGGCCATGCGCGGCGAGGTCATCCCCCGCGAGGATGACAGCGGCTCGACGCCGACCGAGGGTTCCGGCCGCAAGGCCTCGGTGCCCGATGCCGGCAAGGGCCGCAAGCCGAAAGGGAGCCCGGGCGGGTTCGGACCGGAACCGCAACCGGAATCGTGACCGCCTCCGTTTCGGCGGCGCCGTCGTTCGCGGGCCTGACCCTCGACCGGCCGCGCCTGATGGCGGTGATCAACGCCACCCCCGACAGCTTTTCCGACGGCGGCGAGGCCTTCGCCCTTGCGGATGCCCTCAGCCGCGGCCGGACGTTCCTGGCCGAGGGGGCGGACATCCTGGACGTGGGCGGGGAATCGACCCGCCCCGGAGCCGAGCCGGTTTCCGCCCAGGAGGAAATCCGCCGAGTCGTGCCCGTGATCGAGGCCCTGGCCGCCGAGGGTGCCTTGATTTCCATCGACAGCCGCCGCGCCGAGGTCATGCGCGCCGCCGTGAACGCGGGGGCCCGCATCATCAACGACGTGTCGGCGCTTCGCGGAGAGGGCGCCCTGGAAACGGCGGCGGACCTGGGCGTGCCGGTGATCCTCATGCACATGCAGGGCGAGCCCGGCACCATGCAGGACAATCCCACTTACGATGACGTGGTGGCCGAGGTGCGGGCCGGCCTTCTGGCCCGCGTCCGTGCCTGCCGGGAGGCCGGAATCGCAGCCCAGGACATCGCCCTCGACCCCGGCATCGGCTTCGGCAAGACCGTGGCGCATAACCTGTTACTGCTCGCCCATCTCGACGGCCTGACGGCGATCGGGCACCCCGTGGTGCTTGGCGTGTCCCGCAAAAGCTATATCGCCAAGATCGACCGCGATGTGCCGCCGGCCGAACGGGTCGCGGGCTCCCTTGCCACGGCGCTGGCCGCCTGGGACCAGGGCGTGCGCGTCTTCCGGGTCCATGATGTCGCCGAACACCGCCAGGCCTTGGCGGTTTACGGGGCTATTGCGAATGCGGGCCGGGAAGGTCCATAAGGGGCCTGTTAACCACCTCTTTGGTACAAATCGAGCCATGACACGCAAACTGTTCGGCACCGACGGCATCCGCGGCACCGCCAATTCCGACCCCATGAACGCCGAAACGGCATTGAAGGTCGGGATGGCGGCGGGGGCCCAGTTCATCCGCGGCGACCATCGCCATCGCGTGGTGATCGGCAAGGACACGCGGCTGTCGGGTTATCTGCTGGAGCCGGCGTTGGTCGCCGGGTTCGTTTCCGTCGGCATGGACGTGATCATCGTCGGCCCGATCCCAACCCCCGCCATCGCGATGCTGACGCAGTCGCTGCGCGCCGATCTGGGTGTCATGCTGTCGGCGTCGCACAATCCCTACCACGACAACGGCATCAAGCTGTTCGGGCCCGACGGCTACAAGCTGTCGGACGATATCGAGATCGCGATCGAGGCCCGCATGGCCGGCGATCAGACGGCTGATCTGGCGGCGCCGGACATGCTGGGCCGGACCTGGCGTTTGGACAGCGCGCGCGGGCGCTACAACGATTACGTTAAACGCACCTTCCCACGGGAGCATACCCTCGACGGGCTCAAGGTCGTGCTCGACTGCGCCAATGGCGCGGGCTACCGCGTGGCGCCCGAGGTACTTTGGGAACTGGGGGCCGAGGTCGTGCCCATCGGGGTCGATCCCGACGGCTTCAACATCAATAAGGACTGCGGGTCCACCAATACCCACGCGATGCAGTCCCAGACCCTGGCCCATGGCGCCGATCTGGGCATCGCGCTGGATGGGGATGCCGACCGGGTGCTGGTCTGCGACGAAAAGGGCGACATGGTCGACGGCGATCAGATCCTGGGCCTGGTCGCGCGCAACTGGCTGGAGCGCGGCATCCTGAAGGGCGGCGGCGCGGTCGCCACCGTTATGTCCAACCTGGGCCTGGAACGTTTTCTCAACGACCTGGGGCTGGGCCTGGAACGCACCCAGGTCGGCGATCGCTACGTGGTCGAATACATGCGCGCCAAGGGCTTCAACCTGGGCGGCGAACAGTCGGGTCATATCATCCTGGGCGACTATTCAACGACCGGCGACGGCCTGATCGCCGCGCTTCAGGTGCTGTCCGTGGTTAAGAAGTCGGGCAAGCGGGCGAGCGAAGTCTGCCGCCCGTTTGAACCCCTGCCGCAGTTGTTGAAAAACGTGCGATTCAACGGCGCGTCGCCGCTCGAAGCCGCGACGGTGCAGGACGCGATCAAGGACGCCCATGCCACGCTGAAGGACAAGGGGCGGCTTCTGGTCCGTCCGTCGGGCACGGAGCCGCTGGTCCGTGTCATGGCCGAGGGCGAGGACGACGTGCTCATCACCCGCGTGGTGGACGAGCTGATCACTGTCCTGGAAACGGAAGTCCGGACCTAATCCATGCAAGCCAAGGGCCGCGTTCTGATCATCGCCGGTTCGGATTCCGGCGGTGGTGCGGGAATTCAGGCGGACATCAAGACGGTCACGGCGCTGGGCGGCTATGCCATGACCGCGATCACCGCGCTGACGGCGCAAAACACCCTGGGCGTCACGGGCATTCAGGCCGTGCCTGCGGACTTCGTGGCCCAGCAGATCCGCGCGGTGATGGAAGATTTGGGGGCCGACTGCATCAAGATCGGCATGCTGCACCGGGCCGAAGTCGTGCGGACAGTCGCCGATATCCTGGCCGAAACAGCGACGGGCATCCCGGTGGTTCTCGACACGGTGATGATCGCCAAGGGTGGCCATGCCCTGTTGGACGAGGATGCGGTTGATGCCCTGAAGACGCGGCTGCTGCCGGGCGCGGCCTTGGTTACTCCGAATTTACCAGAGGCCGAGGCCCTGACGGGCCTGCCCGTGCGCACGGTCGAGGACATGATGGATGCGGGCCAGGACATCCTGGCGCTTGGCGCCAAGGCGGCATTGATGAAGGGCGGACATCTGGAAGGCGATACGATGACCGATCTTCTGGTCATGGGCGAAGACTGTGTCGGGTGGGAAAGCGCCCGCATCGACACTCCCCATACCCACGGTACGGGCTGTACCCTGGCCAGCGCCTGCGCCACCGGGATCGCCCAGGGCCTGGACCTGATCGACGCGGTCGCCCGCGCTCATGCCTATGTGGCGGAAGCAATCCGCACGGCCCCCGGCCTGGGCCGGGGGCACGGGCCGCTCAACCATGGACATACGGTGGCGTCGTTCAAAACAAAGTGACAGGTTTCAGGGCGGTTTCATGCCGTCATCCCCGGGCTTGACCCGGGGGTCCACGTAAGCGATGTGGTGGATGGCCGGGTCAAGCCCGGCCATGACCCAGAAGGAATTTTCCTGGTTAGACGTAGGTCGGCTCTGCCTGGGGGCCGGTGCCGCCGGCGACCTCGGCGATGATGGCCAGCGCCCGCTCCAGGCGTTGGCTGTCCTGTTCGGCGCCAAGGCAGATACGCACATGCGGGCGGTCGGGGCGGTGGCGTTCGTCCATGACGAAGGCGTTGCCGGGGGTCACGGACACGCTGCGCTCCAGCAGCCGGGTGCGGAATTCGGGCCCGGTGAACCCCGCCGGCACGGGCAGCCAGGCATGCAAGGACCGGGGGTGGGTGTGCAGTCCCAGGTGGCCCAGGTGGCGGACCAGAAGTTTTTGGCGGCTTTCCACCTCGCGGCGCTGCTGGGCCATCATCTCGTCGGCCTCGCCGCCACGGATCATCTCACTGGCGATCTCGACCGCCAGAGGGGACGCCATCAGGGTCGAGGACCGCAGGGCGCCGACGAAGGACGCCATGCGGCCCTGGGGCACCAGCACGTAGCCGACGCGGAGCCCGGGCGACACGGCCTTGGACAGACTGGTCACATAGACCGTGATGTCGGCGGCGATGGTGTGCAGGGGCGGGGGGCCGTTTTCGATCAGAAAGCCGTAGACGTCGTCCTCGATCACGAACACGCCGTGGCGGCGGGCAATCTCGGCGATCTGCCGGCGCCGGTCTTCGGGCATGACCGTGGTGGTCGGGTTCTGCAGGGTCGGCAGAAGGTAGAGAAGGCGGGGGGATCTGTCGCGGCAGGCCTGCTCGAAGGCATCCGGGATCAGGCCGTGTTCGTCCATGGCCAGCCCCTCGACCCGCAGCCCCAGGGGAGCGGCGGTCGCCTTCAGGCCGGGCCAGCTGAGGGCTTCGGCCAGGATCAGATCGCCCGGACGGGCCAGGGCCATCAGCGCCGCCTGGGTCGCCGCCTGGGCGCCTGGGGCAATCAAAATATCCTCGGCCTTTGCCTCCACGCCCAGGCTGTTCAACCAGTCGGCCCCCGCGTCGCGGTGGGGGCGCAGGCCGTTATGGGTTTGATAGCGCGACACGGCTTCCCACACGGCTTCGTGGTTGACCCGGGCCATGGCGCGTTGGGTCATCGCCCCCACGCCCGCCGTGGCCGGATAGTTGGAGGCCAGTTCCAGGCCTTCGGCGCCCATGAAGTCGGTGCCGTAAAGGGCATCGACAGGGGTATGCTCCATGTTCACGCTGTTGCGCAGGGCGTCGATGTTGTCGTGCAGGGTGGGGGGCGGCCTATGGTCGGCGGGGGCGGTGATGAAGGTGCCGCGCCCGACCTCGCCGCGGGCCAAGCCGCTGCGCTCCAACTCCTGGTAGGCGCGGGTCACGGTGCCGAGCGTCACGCCCAGGTCGTAGGCCAGATTGCGTTGCGGCGGAAGTTTGGTGCCCGGCGTCAGATCCCCCGTTTCCAGGGCGTCGACGATGGCATCGACGATCGCCTGGTACTTGGGGCCGGCACGGCCGCGCAACTCGGGCATCCAGATTGTCATGGTGCGATTTTAGATATTGTATCGATTGTATGTCAATTGTATTGAGTTAATGTCTAAATGTTCGGGATCAATACGGTATTGATGGGGGACAATGAGCGGGCAATGTCGGGAGACGCTTTATGGAATGGCTGATGCGAACGGAATTGGAGGCCGCACGCGAGATCGTGGACGCTCATCTGCCGCCCACGCCGACTCACAACTGGCCGCTGCTTGACCAACGCGCCGGCGGCGAGGTGTGGGTCAAGCACGAGAACCATTCCCCCGTCGGCGCCTTCAAGGTCAGGGGTGGACTTGTCTACCTCACACGCCTGAAGGCCGAACATCCGGATATTGCGGGGGTTATCACGGCGACCACGGGCAATCACGGGCAAAGCATTGGCCGGGCGGCCCGCATGGTCGGCCTGCCGGCGACCATCGTCGTGCCGAAGGGGAACAATCCGGGCAAGAGTGCGGCCATGGCGGCGCAGGGCGTCGACCTGATCGAGAAGGGCGATGATTTCCAGTCGGCCAAGGAATTCGCCGAGGGGCTCGCGGCGGAGCGCGACCTGCATATGGTGCCGTCGTTCCATCCCTGGCTGGTCCAGGGGGTGGCAAGCTATGGGCTGGAATTGTTCGAGGCGCAACCGGATCTGGATACCGTTTATGTGCCCATCGGCCTGGGGTCCGGCATCTGCGGCGTCATCGCGGCGCGTGATGCGCTTGACCTGAAGACGCAGATCGTCGGTGTCGTTGCCGAGGGAGCACCCTGTTACGCGCTGTCCTATGCCGCCGGCCGGGTTGTCGCGACCAACGGCGTCGCGACCATTGCCGAGGGATTGGCCGTGCGTCAGCCGGACGCCCAGGCGCTTGAAATCATCCGCAAGGGTGCCGCGCGCATCGTCACGGTTTCCGATGAGGAAATTTCCACTGCCATGGCGGCCTATTTCACGGACACCCACAATCTGGCCGAAGGGGCGGGGGCCGCGACCCTGGCGGCGCGTCTTCAGGAGCGCGACCTCATGGCCGGGAAGAAGACGGGCGTGGTGCTGTCGGGCGGCAACGTGGACAAGGATTTGCTGGTCCGCGTGCTTGCCGGGAAAGGGGCGGGGGGCTAAAACCGTTCTTCCGCCCGACCCGCGGCAGTAAAGAACCAAAAGGGAGCCATCCATGTCCACCAACGCCTACCGCATCGCCGTCATCCCCGGAGACGGCATTGGCAACGAAGTCATGCCCGAAGCGCTCCGCGTGCTCGAGGTGATCGGCCGCAAGCACGACCTGTCGTTCAAGTTCGACGAGTTCGACTGGAGCTGCGAGCGCTTCGCCAAGGAAGGCGCCATGATGCCGGAAGACGGGCTGGACACCATCAAGGGTCACGACTCGATCCTGCTGGGCGCCGTCGGCTTCCCGGGGGTGAAGGACCATGTCTCGCTCTGGGGCCTGTTGATCCCCATCCGCCGCGAGTTCCACCAGTACCTGTCGCTGCGCCCGGTCAAGCTCATGGAAGGCATGCCCTGTCCGTTGGCGAACCGCAAGCCGGGCGACATCGACTTCCTGGTCGTGCGCGAGAACAACGAAGGCGAATATTCCGACATCGGCGGCCGCGCCCATGTCGGCACGGATCAGGAATTCGCCGCGCAGACCTCCATCTTCACCAAGAACGGCTGCGATCGCATCATGCGCGTCGCGTTCGAGCTGGCCCGCACGCGCAAGCGCAAGAAGGTTACCTCGGCCACCAAGTCGAACGGCATCAGCATCTCCATGCCCTATTGGGACGAACGCTTCGAGGCGATCGCATCAGAATACCCGGACGTCGAGACCGATCAGTTCCACATCGACATCCTGACCGCCCATTTCGTGCGCAACCCCGATTGGTTCGACGTGGTCGTCGGATCCAACCTGTTCGGCGACATCCTGTCGGATCTGGGCCCGGCCTGTACCGGCACCATCGGCATAGCACCCTCGGCCAACATCAACCCGGAGAGGGATTATCCGTCGATGTTTGAGCCAGTCCACGGCTCCGCCCCCGATATCGCGGGCCAGAACATCGCCAACCCCATCGGCCAGATCTGGTCGGCGGCGATGATGCTCGATCACCTGGGCCAGAAGGATGCCGCCGACGAGATCGTGCGCGTCATCGAACAGGTGGTCGCCGGCGACGGGCCCAAGACCCGTGACATGGGTGGCACGGCGTCGACTCAGGAACTGGGTGCGGCCATCGCCGAAGCACTGGCCTAACCGGAAACGGAGTGCGGGCATGCCGGACGCGGTCATTTCGACGGTAACTGGTGGGCCCGACCTTGATACGGTGCGGGAGATGTTCGCCGAATATGGGGCCGATGTGTCCCGCACCTATTGCCTGAACGGTTTCGACGCCGAACTGGCGGGGCTGCCCGGGGCGTACGGCCCGCCCCGGGGGGCGCTGTTGCTGCTGCGCGCGGACGGTGCCGCCGCCGGCGTGGTGGGCGTTCGCGCCTTGTCCGAAGACAGGGCGGAAATGAAACGCTTGTACGTGCGACCGGACTGGCAGGGGCGGGGCTTCGGCCGCGTGTTGGCGGAAGCCGCCGTGGGGCACGCCCGGGCCGCTGGGTTTCGCTCCCTCTGCCTGGATACCCTCGATCACATGAAGGGTGCGCAGGCCCTTTACCGCGCCATGGGGTTCGCCGACATTCCGGCCTATCATGACGACACGGCGCCCGGCATGCGGTTCATGGAGCGGGCCCTCTAGGCCCGCCGCCCGGGAAAGCCCCCGGAAAACCTGGGTCCGCCCGGGGGCGGGTGATTGATTCCTCCTTTTTTACCAATTGTTTACCCCAATGGTTTTCACTATCCTTGAGTTGATCCAGACATGGCGCCGCCATCCTGGGTAATTTCCGGCGTTTTCTTGGGAGTGAACGCCGGGGCGGCGCGCTGTCTTAGCTGCGGGAGAGGATCATGACCGGTCGACGTTTTATGGCGCGGTTTGCGTTTGTTGCGGTGGCGAGCATGGGCCTTGGGGCCTGTGGCGCCTTGCAGGAATCGCAGATCTTCACGGATACCTTCTGGGCGGGAAGCCCCCTGAAGCAGAACGACGAGGCCGAACTTGGCATCGCCCAACTGGCCAAGGGCAACTTCGTCACCGCCGAAAGCCATTTCCAGAAAGCCCTGCAAGCCAATCCGAAGGACGTCGATGCGCTGCTCGGCGCCGGCATCCTTTATCAAAACACCGGCCAGATCACGAAGTCGCGCCAGATGTACGAGGCCGTATTGGCCCTGCGTCCGGAAGAATCCCAGCAGTTCGTGGTGTGGAACAATCTGGCGACGCGCCCGGCCTCGCAGATCGCCAGCGTCAATCTGTCGCTGCTCGATTCCGGCGAAGTGCCGAGCGCCGTCCGCCTGGGCCAGGCGCCGGCCGGTTTCCCCGGTGCGCCCGCCACCGTTTCCGCGTCGCCCACGGGCCGCGCCCCGGCCGCCTCGTTCGGAGCACCTCCGCCCATGGTCTCGGCGCAGCCGCAACAGGCCATGGCCGCTCCCGCCATGCCGGTAACCACCATGGATGCCTATACCGGTGGCGACCAGAACATGATTTCGCGCTTTTCGACCATGCGTGCCCTGAAGGACCAGGGGCTTGTCACGCCGCAGGAATATGCGACCCGGCGTCAGGCCAATGTCGGTGCCCTGTTGCCGCTGACCTCACCGCCGTCGTCGGCGGGTCTGGACCGGCCCGTGCCGACCACGGAACAGATTTCCGGACGCCTGCGCGCCATCGGCCGGGCGCTTGAATTGCGTGCCATTTCCGTCTCGCAGCATGCGGCGGAACGCAACATGATCCTCGACGCCCTGATGCCGGCGGCCCCCGTGCGCCTGGTCAATCCGGCGCCGCCGCCCCAGGGTTTGATGGAGGCCGCCGACATGGTGCGCCGCCTCGAACAACTGCGCGACAGCGGCTATATCTCGTCCGACGAATACACCCGCGAACGCGCCGCCATTGAAAAGGCGATGCAGCCGGAAGCGCCCAAGATGGCGTCGGCCCAGGCGGCCCCCACCAGCCTTGTCGACAAGGACAAGGCCGAGAAGGTGGAAAAGCCGAAGGGCCCGCAGCCGGGCGTGCATCTCGCGTCCTACCGCTCGGAAAAGCAGGCCGAGGACGGCTGGAAGCTGATTCAGCGCCGCCACCGCACCGTGCTCAAGGACATGGAGCATGAGGTCGCCAAGATCGATCTCGGCAAGAAGGGCGTTTACTACCGCCTCAAGGCCGGGCCGCTGAAGTCGGCGGGCGAGGCCAAGAGCATCTGTGTGGACCTGAAGAAGCGCCGCCAGTTCTGCGAGCCGTCGACCATCGGCGGCTGAGGCAGCGTCAGACCGTTCCCGGATCTTCCGTCCTTAACGCCTTGGTCAGCGCCGACAGCGCACGGCGCTGCTTGCCGTCCGCGCCGAAATTGTCCGGGCTGAGCCAGGTTTCCTGCGCCGCCTTGATGGCGGGCCAATCCCCATCGGTGATCGCGAACCAGGCCGAATTGCGGCTGCGCCCCTTGACCACCATGTGATTGCGGAACACCCCTTCATGGGAAAAGCCCAGGCGCTGCGCCGCCCGCCGCGACGGCGCGTTAAAGGCGTTGCATTTCCATTCATAGCGCCGGTAGCCGAGCCTATCGAAGGCATGGGCCATCATCAGATGCATCGCCTCCGTCGCCAGAACCGTGCCCTGAAGGGCCGGGGAATAGGCGATGTTGCCGACCTCGATGACGCCGTTGGCGGGATCGATCCGCATATAGCTGGCGACGCCCAGCGCCTTGCCCGAGGTCTGATCGACGATCGCGAAGAACAGGGGATCGTCCCCGGCGGCGGCAGCCGTCAGCCAGCTGCGGTAGTCCGCGAAGTCGGTGAACGGGCCGCAGGACATGTAATCCCACATGCGCCCGTCCGTGTCGGCGGCGTTGGCCTGCCACAGGTCGTCGCCATGGGCGTCGGCGGACAGGGGCTCCAGGCGGCAACGCGGGCCGCTCAGGACATCGCGGCCGGGGCGGGGCCGGGGCGTCCATTGGGGAAGCGGCGGGCCGAGAGGGCGGTCGGGGGTGTCGGTCATGGCCGGGAAAATCTCCTAAGCGTTGATTGGGCGCTTGTATCCCGCGCGCTTGCGCTAGAATAGGTCCATTCCGGGTCAGGCGAGAGAACCAAGGTGAGCAAGGCATTCGTGAACGAGGACGCGGCGGCGGAAGTCGATCTTGAGGATGAGATCGATGATGGCCCCGAACTGCCGGCGGGATCGCGCAACCTGCTGACGCCCGAGGGCCATGCGCGCCTGCAGGCGGAACTGAAACACCTGCGTCATGTCGAGCGGCCTAAGGTCGTCGACATCGTGTCCTGGGCGGCGGGCAACGGCGACCGGTCGGAAAACGGCGATTACATCTACGGCAAGAAGCGCCTGCGCGAGATCGACCGCCGCCTGCGCTACCTGATGAAGCGCCTCGACATCGCCGAGGTCGTCGACCCGGCGCGCCAGACCAACCGTGACCAGGTGTTCTTCGGCGCCTGGGTGACCTTCGAGAATTCACGGGGCGAGACGCCGACGGTGCGAATCGTCGGCGTCGACGAGGCGCGCCTCGAGGACGGGGAGATCAGCTGGGTCTCGCCCATGGCCCGCGCCTTGATGAAGGCGGAGGAGGGCGATGTGGTCGCCGTGCGCACGCCCCAGGGCCTCGACGAGGTCGAAGTCATCCGCATTTCCTACGACGGGCCCTGACGGCCCTCCGACCTCTAGGGGTGGTAAACGTGTCCGTCCATGATGCGGCGGAAGGTGCGGTAGGCCGAGGTCGAGACCAGGTTCCACGTGCCGTCCGCGTTCTTCTGAGCGTCCGCGCGGGTCGCCAGCACCCCGGACGGATTGCCGATCTTCAGGTCGCCCTTGGGGTCCAGGTCGACCGCCATCTCGTTCAGCAGCGTGCCTTCGACGACGAGGCCCGCGGAAATGCTCATGGCGCCCGTGACCTGCACCGCGCGGTGGATGTTCTCCATGGAGGCGACGCGGACCGCGATGGTGTAGTCCTCGGCGGCGATCTCGGTGCCGGCCAAGGTCTTGTAGGCGACCGGCGGGGCGATCAGGGCGACCCGGGGCGAGGCCTGGGCGGCGGCCTCCGGCGTCGCGGCCAGGCCGGCGCGCACGGCGGCGTCACGGCGCACGTATTCCATGCCGGCCATGACCTCTTTCATGTCATCGATGGCCATGGGCGATTCGGCGCAGGTCAGACCGAAGGCCGCCGCCGGCACATAGACGCAGACCGAGGCCGCGTCGACGATGGAGCCGGGGAATTCGCCGAACCCGGGGGCGGAGAAGGTTTCCTGCGGTTTGCCGGTCGGCAGCACGCCGCGCCCGGCGGTGCCGGCCGGATCCATCCAGTCGAGGCGCATGGGCGCCCCCGTTCCCGAGACGCCGGGGATTTCCATGTCGCCGGTCGAGACGGCGCGGCCGTCGTGAACGGTGAAGTGGGCATGCACGACCTTCTTGGTGTTGGTGTTGAACATGCGCACCATGGCCGGGCCGTCCGCCACGGGGAAGACGCCTTCCTCGACGGCGAAGGGGGCGACGGCCGACGTCATGTTGCCGCAGTTGGAGGACATGTCGACCACATCGTCGCGGATGCCGATCTGCGCGAAGGTATAATCCACGTCGGCGTCGTTGCGGGTCGAGCGTTCGACCCACATGGCCTTGGACAGGGACGAGATGCCGCCGCCCAGGCCGTCCAACTGCCGGCCGTAGGGATCGGGGCTGCCCATGACGGCGCGCAGCATGCGGTTGCGTTCCTCGATATCGGCGGGCACGTCCTCGGCGCGGAAGAACACGGCCTTCGAGGTGCCGCCGCGGAAAAACACGGCGGGGGTTTTGCGTTGCATGATGGTCATTCCTGGGCCTCCCGGGGCCGGGCTTGGTGGGCTTCGGCCGATTGTGGAAAAGATTTTGCGTTTCACGCTGGACACGCGGCGCAGGTTCTCCTATATCACCGCCCGGGCCACGCCGCTACACGGTGGTTTCCTCTTCGGGGGAGGCGATCTGGAGCGGCAGAGGATTTCGGCGAAATCCGGTCTGGCAGCACTTGCCAGGGATGCCCGTTGCCGATAGTATAGGAACTTCGGTTCCCTTTTCGACGACGCCGCGCCAGGCGCCATTTTCGGGATTTCCCGGTTATGCGCGTGTGGGCTTGTGCGTCTCCAAAGTCGTCTCGGGGATTTGGGTTTTGGCTGTTTGACATTGTGGTTATAGGAAGGGATACGCGGGCGGCGTTTTTTGCGCTGTACGGGTAGGACCGGTCGCTGTTTAGGTTTAGGTGGCGATGACCTGTCTGTTTATCTGTGTATCTCTGTCTACTCGCTTGAGTGG
>JAVJVP010000003.1:0-630314 GCA_040221095.1 Rhodospirillales bacterium | reverse complement strand
TGACGTGGACATGGGGAAAGGCCGCCATTCCGGAAGCACCTACAAAGCCAAGCACCTCGCCCTTGGTCACCGTCACTCCCGGCCCGGGCTTCAATGAACCCTGCCGCAAATGGCAATACTGGGTTTCAAGACCGTTGCCATGATCAAGGACGAGACCATTGCCGCACTCGCGCGAACTGATCGCCTCCCGGTCCTCGGCGCTCGACACCAGCCGGTCGGCCATGCCGTCCCGCCTGGCCTTGACCACGCCTTCGGCCATGGCCACGACTTCGACACCCGTCTTGACCTCCTGCATCGACAACACCCGGAAATCGGTTCCCTTGTGCCCGTCATAGGTCTTGGTCCCGCACCAGGGGTCCCGTGCATCGGAACCGGCATCGACATCGACAAATTGCTGAATCGGACAGATCGAGTCCGACGGGCAGTCGAGCGGCAGCCCGAACTGCGGCTCCGCCACAGCCGGCAGCACCAATCCCAGCACGGCAACAACAACCTGAACCGGCCGGCTTAGCCGGTTCAAAAGGCGGCTTGAAAGGCGAGGCAGTTGAAAACCCTCCGAAGGGTGTTTAAGGACGCTTCATCTTTTCGATTTTGGTGCGGGGACTTCAAAATGGCAACACGCTCTCTCTTTCTTCTCCCAGGTGACGGCATCGGCCCGGAGGCCATGGCCGAGGTCCGCAAGATCATCGCTTTCATGAACGACAAGGAGGCCGCAGGCTTCTCGACTGATGAAGGTCTGGTCGGCGGTTCGGCCTATGACGCGCATGGTCAGGCAATCTCGGATGCCGACATGGACAAGGCCATGGCTGCGGACGCAGTACTGTTCGGCGCCGTTGGCGGCCCGAAGTGGGATGCCGTCCCCTATGAAGTGCGCCCGGAAGCAGGCCTGCTGCGCCTGCGCAAGGACATGGAACTCTTCGCCAATCTGCGCCCGGCAATCTGCTATCCGGCGCTGGCGAATTCGTCATCCCTGAAGCAGGACGTCATCGAGGGCCTCGACATCCTGATCGTACGTGAACTCACCGGCGGCGTCTATTTTGGCGAGCCCAAGGAAATGTTCGATCTCGGCAACGGCCAGAAGCGCGGCATCGACACCCAGGTCTATGACACCTACGAGATCGAGCGGATCTCGGCCGTCGCCTTCGAACTTGCGCGCACCCGCCGCAACGAAGTCTGCTCGATGGAAAAGCGCAACGTCATGAAATCCGGCGTGTTGTGGAACGAAGTGGTCACCGCCACCCACAAGGCCCGCTTCTCAGACGTCAAGCTGAGCCACATGCTGGCCGATGCCGGCGGCATGCAGCTGGTGCGCTGGCCCAAGCAGTTCGATGTCATCGTCACCGACAACCTGTTCGGCGACATCCTGTCCGACTGCGCGGCCATGCTCACGGGCTCGCTCGGCATGCTGCCCTCGGCCTCTCTGGGTGCCGCCGACAGCGACGGCCGGCGCAAGGCCCTGTACGAGCCGGTGCACGGCTCCGCCCCCGACATCGCCGGCCAGGGCATCGCCAATCCCATGGCCATGATCCAGTCCTTCGCCATGTGCCTGAAGTATTCCTTCGACATGGGCGAGGATGCGGACCTGATCGAACAGGCCTGCAAGAACGTGCTGGACCAGGGCCTGCGCACCGCCGACATCATGGAAACCGGGATGACCAAGATCTCGACCACCCAGATGGGCGACAGCCTAGCCAAGGAACTGGACAAGCTGGCGGCCTGACCGCTGTCTCGGCCTGCACCGGGGACAATAGTGTCCTACGTCACAGATTCCCTGCAGGCCTCCGCCTAGGTTACACCCTTATGAACATTCGGCGCCGGCACGCCCCCGACCCCGGGGCGTGCCGCAGCCGGAGGGTTGAGCATGCGGGATTCAGAAGAACGGGAAGCTCCGTCGGAACCGTCCGGCATAGCTTCCGACGCCGGGCTGGATTGGCAGGCCATCGTCGATAGCATCGACACGTCGATCCGCGCCTATGACGCGGACGGCCGGCTTGTCGCCTGGAACAAGGCCTTTTCCAAAGCGGCGGGCGATCCGCCGCTGGACCTGCGCGTCGGCATGACCCAGCTTGACGTGCTGGAGCAGTTGGCGCGGCGCGGCTATTACGGCGACGGCGATCCGAAGGACCTGGCGGCCAAGCGCCTGGGCACCATTGTCAACAACCGCGGCCGCGGCGCCCCCGAGGAGATCGCCGTCCTGCCCCGCATGATCCGCACCCGCAAGCGGTTCTGGCGGGAAGACGGCATCCAGATCGCGACATCGCGGAACATCGACCAGCAAACGGTCATCGAACAGGAACTGGCCAACAAATCGGCGATCCTGCAGACCGTGTTCGAAACCCTGAGCCAGCCCATCTGCGTGTGGGACGGCGACCGCCGCCTGGTCGCCTGCAACGACAAGTTCGCCGAGCTGATCGGCCAGGACCCGTCCGGCGTGGCCGTCGGCATGCATGCCCGCGAATTCATCCTGTCGTCGGCGCGCCAGGGCTTCCTGGGCGAAGGCGATCCCGTCACCCTGGCCGAGACCCGCTACCACGAACTGTGGGACCAGTCCCCGCCGGTTCACGAGGTCGTCCACCGCGCCGGCGGGCGGACTTTCGACGTGCATCGCGGCCGCCTGCCCGACGGCGGCGTGGTGTCCGTGTTCAACGACGTGACGGAGCGCGCCCGCACCGCCGAGGAACTGCACGAGGCCAAGATGCAGGCCGAGAAGGCCAACGCCGTGAAATCGGACTTCCTCGCCAACATGAGCCACGAGTTGCGCACGCCGCTGAACGCCATCATGGGCTTCGCCGAGATGATGATTCATACCAAGTTCGACGACCCCGCGCGCTACCGGGAATACGCCGGCGACATCCGGGGCAGCGCCGAGCTTTTGCTGAACATCATCAACGATCTTCTCGACCTGTCGCGGATCGAGGCGGGCAAGACCGAATTCCGCCTAGTCACCGTCAACCTGCATGGCTGCGCCGCGACCTGCGTCGACCTGATCCAGCGCACGGACGGCGCCCAGCGCCTGACCATCGAGAATCTGGTGCCCAGCGACTTCCCCCCCGTTCAACTGGACGAGACGTTCCTGCGCCAGGCGCTGCTGAACCTTTTGTCCAACGCGGTCAAGGCGACGCCCGACGGCGGGCGGATTACCGTTGCCGCCGAACGGTCCGGTTACGAGCGGTTCGCCCTGACCGTCACCGACACGGGCATCGGCATGCCGCCGGACATGGTCGAGACCGTGTTCAACCCCTATGACGGGTCGGGCAACAGCTATGTGCGCAAGGAAAAGGGCACCGGCCTGGGCCTGTCGATCGTCAAGCGCCTGGTCGAAATGCTGCGTGGCGACGTCTCGATCACGAGCGCGCCGGGCCAAGGCACCGCCGTGCGCATGGACCTGCCGGTCTCATTCACGAACCATAACAGCTTCCCGGATTAGCGGGAAAACCCTGGTTTTTTCTTGCGTCGCGGGACCCTTGGGAGTATGTCAGCGACCATGAACATGCATGACGCAATCCTGGCCCCGCTTCCCACCATTAAAGGGAAGATTAAAACCGCCACCACGAGGTGACGCGGGCCTGCTGCATTGTGCGATATTAGCAAACGGCCCGCGGATACACCCCGCGGGCCGTTTGCGTTAAGATACGCGCATCGTCCCGCCCGGGATGTCCGATCCAAGGGCAGAGGGACGTAAGGAGAGTTTAAGATCATGGGTTACAAAGTTGCCGTCGTCGGCGCCACGGGCAACGTGGGCCGTGAAGTTCTGCAGATCATGGCCGAACGGGAATTCCCCGCCGACGAGGTGGTGGCGTTGGCCTCCGCGCGGTCGGCCGGCCGCGAGATTTCCTACGGCGAGGACGAGGTCCTCAAGGTGCAGAACCTGGAAACCTACGACTTCAAGGGCACGGACATCGTGCTGTCCAGCCCGGGCGCCAAGGTCTCTGCCAAGTATTCGCCGATCGCCGCCGCCGCCGGCGCCGTCGTGATCGACAACACCAGCCATTTCCGCATGGACCCGGACGTGCCGCTGGTGGTGCCGGAAGTGAACCCGGACGCCCTGGCCGGTTATGCCAAGCGCAACATCATCGCCAATCCCAATTGTTCGACCATCCAGATGGTGGTGGCGTTGAAGCCGCTGCACGACCTGCAGCCGATCAAGCGGGTGGTGGTGTCGACCTATCAGTCCGTTTCCGGGTCCGGCAAGGCCGGCATGGACGAACTGTTCAACCAGACGCGCGGCATCTATTCCAACGAGCCGTTCCACAAGTACCAGGAAAAATTCACCAAGCAGATCGCCTTCAACTGCATTCCCCATATCGACGTGTTCATGGACGACGGGTCGACCAAGGAGGAATGGAAGATGGTCGCCGAGACCAAGAAGATCCTGGACCCGGACATCGCCGTTCATGCGACCTGCGTGCGCGTGCCCGTATTCATCGGCCATTCGGAAGCGGTCAACATCGAATTCGAATACCCGGTCAGCGTCGAAGAGGCGCGCCGTGCCCTGCGCAAGGCGCCCGGTGTGTCCGTCGTCGATCACCAGGCCGACGAAGGCTATGTGACGCCGATCGAATGCGCCGGCGAGGATGCCGTCTATGTCTCGCGCATCCGCAAGGATCCGACCGTCGAACACGGCATCAGCATGTGGGTTGTCTCCGACAACCTGCGCAAGGGCGCGGCGTTGAACACGGTGCAGATCGCCGAGGAACTGATCCGTTCCTACATGAAGAAGGCAGCCTGACCCGATGACGACACAGGCGACGCAGGTGACCGCCCCCCGGCACAGCCGCATCGGCCAATGGATCGGCCTGGGCGTCATCGTCCTCTGCGTCGCCATCATCGGCTATATCGCCAGCCAACGCCCGGCCGAAATCAGCCTGGCCGATGCGGAGAACCACAAACAGGTGGAGGTCGGCCAGCTGACCTATCAGCAGACCTGCATGGCCTGCCATGGGGTCAAGCTGAAGGGCAAGCCGTCGTGGGAAGTCGGCTCAGCCAAACAGGCCGGCATTCCATTGACTGCCGACGGCACCACCTGGCACATGTCCGACCGCCATCTGTTCGACGCCATCGCCACCGGCACCCGCGTCAAGGGCGGCAAGACCGACCGCATTCACGACACGGCCTTCGCCAAGACCCAGGGCGGGCGCCTGACGGATGCGGAAATCTGGGCCCTGATCGCCTATTTCAAGACCACCTGGACCGCGCGCCAGATCGAATCCCAAAAGGAAACGGGCCTGCGCGAACGGCCCACGGCCGACGCACCCAAATGACCGGCTGGCCGGTGACGCGCCGCCGGGCGCTGACCGGCCTGGGCGCCGCGGCGGGGGCGGCCCTGATCTCCGTCACCCTGCCGCCGCTGGCCCGCGCCAAGGGCAGGGTTCACGACGTCGACCTGCGGGCGGGCCCGGCCACGGCGCGGCTGATCGGCCCGCAAGGTCCCGAAACCGCCGTCTGGGCCTATAACGGGCGCACGCCGGGGCCGGTGATCCGGGCGATGCAGGGCGAGCGCCTGCGCGTGCATTTCAAGAACACCCTGGAACAGCCGACCACGATCCATTGGCACGGCATCCGCCTGGCCAACGCCATGGACGGCGTGCCCTATCTGACCCAGGCCCCGGTGCAGCCCGGCGAAACCTTCACATACGAATTCGATGCCTTCGACGCCGGGACCTATTGGTACCACCCGCATTTCAATTCGTCGGAACAGGTCGCCATGGGCCTGGCGGGTGCGCTGATCATCGATGAGCCGGCGCCGCCGGAAGTGGACCGCGACGTGCTGTGGGTGATCGACGACTGGCGCCTGACCAAGGACGCGGCCATTGCGTCCTTCGACCGGCCGTTTCACGACATGGTCCACGGCGGGCGGTTCGGCAATACGGTCACCGTCAACGGCCAGATCGCCGAGGACGTGCCCGTGACCCCGGGCGAGCGCATCCGCCTACGCATCGTCAACGTCGCCAACGCACGCATCTTCCGCCTGATCTTCACCGGGCACCGGCCCTGGCTGGCGGCCATCGACGGCCATCCCGTGCCGCCACGCCGGTTCGACGAAGGACAGTTGATCATCGCCCCCGGATCGCGCGCCGACCTGATTATCGACATGACGGGCAAGCCCGGCGAGCGCTTCACCGTGATCGACAATTCGCCGGAGGGCATCCGCTACCGCCTGGCCGATCTCGCCTATGGCCCCGCCCCGGCGCAACCGACCCCGGCCCGCGCGGCGCCCAAGGCCTGGGCCGACAACCCGATTTCCGAACCGGACCTGGACAGGGCGACGCGCCTGGAACTGGTCATGGAGGGGGGTGCGATGGGCGGACTGGAAAGCGCCCTGTACAAGGGCGAGAAACTGACCGGCCGTCAACTGGCGCGCCAACACGGCATGGCCTGGTCGTTCAACGGGGTGGTTCACCCGCCCATGCAGTACGGCGAACACAGCCATCCCATGTTCACCTTCAAGAAGGGCGACAGCGTGATCCTGGCGATCCGCAACGACACCGCCTTCGAACACCCGATCCATCTGCACGGCCATACCTTCCGCGTGTTGACGCGGGACGGCAAGCCGGTCCCGGACCAGCCCTGGCAGGACACGGTGCTGCTGCCCGTGGACGGCGAGGCGGAAATCGCCTTCGTCGCCGACAACCCCGGGGATTGGATGCTCCACTGTCACATCATGGAGCACCAGAAGTCCGGGATGATGGGCCACTTCCGGGTCGGTTAGGCGGAAACGGCGCCGTGCCCCTTGTCGCCGCTTTCCGGTTTGCCGAAAATCGCTATGATCGCGGCTTGACCGGGCGGCATCCTCTGATCGGTCTGAACCCACCAACGGCGGCACGGGCACGGTCATGACGGCAAACATCGACTTGACGGCGGAAGCCGAGGACATCGCGAAGGACCAACCGCTGATCGAAGACATCCGGCTACTCGGCCGGCTGCTCGGGGAAACGGTGAAGGCGCAGCAGGGCGACGGGGTGTTCGAGCTGATCGAAACCATCCGCCGCATGTCCGTGCAGTTCCACCGCGAGGACGACCTGTCGGCGCGGCAGGCGTTGGAGGACATCCTCCGCGCCCTCGATCCGGCGCTGGCGGTCCAGGTCATCCGCGCCTTCAGCTATTTTTCCCACCTGGCGAACATCGCCGAGGACCATCACCACGTGCGGCGCACCCGCCACCACGTCATCGCCGGATCGAAACCCCGGCGGGGAACCATCGCCGACGCATTGGACCGGGCCTTCGGCGCCGGTCTTACCCCGGCCGTGGTTCGGGCGTTCTTCGACAATGCCCAGATCAGCCCCGTGCTGACGGCGCATCCGACCGAAGTGCGCCGGCAAAGCATGATGCACCGCGAGATCGCCATCGCCGACCTGATCGCGCGGCGCGAGCGGGCCGACCTGACGCCCGATGAACATCGGGAGATCGAGGACCGCCTGGCCCGGGCCGTTCTGGTGCTGTGGCAGACCAACCTGCTGCGCCAGACGCGCCTGGACGTCATGGACGAGGTCACCAACGGCCTGACCTACTTCGACCATACCTTCTTCACCGAACTGCCGCGCCTGTTCGCCGAGGTCGAGGACCGCCTTGCCGCGGCCGGCGCCGATACGGACACGACGGCCCTGTCGTCGTTCCTGATGATCGGCAGCTGGATCGGCGGCGACCGGGACGGGAATCCCTTCGTCGATGCCGACGTGCTGCGGGGCACCCTGCGCCGGCACAGCGAGAAGGCGCTGACCTTCTACCTGCAAGAGGTTCACAAGCTCGGCCAGGAGCTTCCCCTGTCCTCGCTGATCGTGGACGTGTCGCCGGCCCTAGCCGAATTCGCCGCCGGGTCGCCCGACACCTCGCCGCACCGCAACGCGGAACCCTACCGCCGGGCACTCAGCCGCATTTACGCCCGCCTGGCCGCGACGCAGCAGCACCTGAACGGAACCGCACCGGCGCGGGCACCACTGGGCGAGGCGGCAGCCTACGGCGATGCCCGCGAGTTGAGCGGCGATCTTCTGATTCTTCACGACTCCCTGGCGCAGAACGGCTCCCTCGCGCTGACCAAGGGCCGGCTGCGCCATCTGCGCCGGGCCGTCGACTGTTTCGGGTTCCACCTTGCCCGCCTTGACCTGCGGCAGGGATCGGACGTACACAACGCAACCCTGGCTGAACTGCTGGACGCGGCCGAACCCGGCACCGACTACCAGGGCATGGACGAAATGGCGCGGCGCGACCTTCTGGGCGCCGAACTGCAGAGCCGACGCCCCTTGATCATTCCGCGCCACGCCTATTCCGAAACGACGGCGAAGGAACTGGGCGTGCTGCGGACGGCCCGCGACGGGCTGGACAAATACGGCGCCGATGCCATCCGCACCGCCATCGTGTCCAACACCCGGGAAGCCTCCGACATCCTGTGCCTGGCGGTCCTGTTGAAGGAAGCCGGGCTGATCGACGAGACGGGGCAAAGCAGCCTCAACCTGGTGCCTTTGTTCGAAACCATCGACGATCTGCGCCGCTCGGTCGATATCATGGACGCCCTGCTCTCGACCCCCGCCTACCGCCGCCTGGTCGACAGCCGCGGCGGGCTGCAGGAAATCATGCTGGGCTATTCGGACAGCAACAAGGACGGCGGCTACGTCACCTCGGGGTGGGAACTGTACAAGGCCGAGACGGGCCTGGTCGATTTGTGCAAACGCCACGGCGTCAAGCTGCGTCTGTTCCACGGCCGGGGCGGGTCCGTCGGGCGCGGCGGCGGCCCCAGCTTCGACGCCATCCTGGCGCAGCCGGCGGGTGCGGTCGACGGCCAGATCCGCCTGACCGAACAGGGCGAGATCATCTCGTCCAAGTACACCAATCCGGAGGTCGGCCGGCGTAACCTGGAAATTCACGTCGCGGCGACGCTCGAGGCCTCGCTGCTGCATCCCTCCGACGGCCCCGTGCCCGAGGCGTTCACCGGGGCCATGGACCGGCTGTCGGATCTGGCCTTCCGCGCCTACCGCGAATTGGTGTTCGAAACGCCCGGGTTCAACGACTACTTCCGCGCCTCCACCGTCATCGACGAGATCTCGACCCTGAACATCGGGTCCCGCCCGGCATCGCGCAAGGCGTCCGGGCAGATCACCGACCTGCGCGCCATCCCCTGGGTGTTCAGTTGGTCGCAATGCCGGATCATGTTGCCGGGATGGTACGGGTTTGGGTCGGCCGTTCAGGCCTGGCGGGACGAAACGGGCGACGGCGCCCTTGACCTGCTGCGCCGGATGCACCGCGACTGGCCGTTCTTTGCCACGTTGCTGTCGAACATGGACATGGTCCTGGCCAAGTCGAACATGGCGATCGCCTCGCGCTATGCGGACCTGCTTTCGGACAAGGCCCTGCGCGAAACCATTTTCAACCGCATCCGCGAGGAACGCATCGCGACCATCACGGCGCTGTTCGAGATCACCGGCAACGACCGCCTGCTTGCCAACAATGCGCTGCTCGCCCGGTCGATCGAAAACCGCTTTCCCTACATCGACCCCCTGAACCACCTGCAGGTCGACCTGCTGCGCGCCCATCGGGGCGGCGCCGACGATCCCAAGGTGCTGCGCGGCCTGCTTCTCTCCATCAACGGCATTTCGGCGGGCCTGCGCAACAGCGGCTAGTCTCGCGGTCCGCCAAGGGCTCAGGCGAATTTCACGGCCGCGATCGGCGGCAGGCGCGCGTCCAGCGCCTGCCAGCTGTCGCCCGCATCTTCGGAAATCCAGAACCCGCCCGTGGTCGAGCCGAAGGCCAGCCGTTCGCCCGTTTCGTCGACGGCCAGCGCATGGCGGTAAACCAGGTCATAGGCATGGCGTTGGGGCAGGCCCTTGGACAGCACCTCGAAGGTCTTGCCGCCGTCGCGGGTGCGCGAGACGACCAGCTTGCCGTCCTTGGGAATACGCCGCTCATCCTTTTCCGCCGGCACGAACCAGGCGGTCTCGCCGTCCGTCGGATGGGCCTGCACTGCGAAGCCGAAACCCGTGGGCTTGGCCGCCGTCACCATCACCCAGTTTTCGCCGCCGTCGGTGGAGCGGAAGATGGCGCTGTGATGCTGGCACCACATGACGTCGGGATGGCCCGGGCATTGCGCCAGTTGGTGGATGTCCTGTGGAATGGGGTCGCTCTGCTGGTCGGGCGGCATGTATTCGTTGGTCATGCCCTTGTTGATGACGGCCCAGGTCCGCCCCTCGTCGCGTGTCGCCCAGACGCCGCCCGTGGACACGCCGACGGTGACATGGGCCGGGTCACGGGGATCGACCAGGACCGAGGACAATCCCGGCTGCTCGCCCCCGGCGACGCCGAACCATTGCTTGCGGCCGGGATGCCGCCACAGTTCCTCGACCAGGGACCAGGTTTCACCCATGTCGTCGGACCGGAACAGGCCGCCCGGCATGGTCCCGGCGTACAGCCGCCCCGGCACGCCGCCCGGCGTGAAATTCCAGATGCGGCCGAGCGTCCAGGGATGCGGATCGTCCTCGGCGTCCGCCGGCTTTTCCGGAAAGGCCGGCATGGCCATTTCCGCCCACGTGCCCTTGCCGTCGCGGCGCCACAGCTTGGGCCCGAAATGCCCCAGGTCGGGGGCGGCCAGGGTCATGCCGTCGATGCTCAGCACGGCGGAAATGGGATCGCCCAGGAAGTGGCTGGCGACGATGTCCCAGCCGCCGTTCTTGCGGGCGATTTCAAACAGACCCTTGCGGGTCGCCACCTGAAGAAGATCACTCATCACTCGTTCCTTTTGGTTCAGCCCCCGGCCCCGTCATCCACCGGACAGGGCCTGGAATACGTGGATTTCTTCGTCCGGCCCCACGGGGTCGGTCAGTTTTTCCCGGTCCCGGGCCGGCTTGCCCGCGACGAACACCGCGACGTGGCGGCGCAGCGCCCCCTGGTCGTCGAGGATGTAGCTTTTCAGCGCCGGATGGTTCCGGAACACGGCGGCCAGCGCCGCCCCCAGGGTCGCGGCCCCGGGCCCCACGTCGACGCTGGGGGCCGGCAGGAAGCGTTCAAGCTGGCTGGTGAAGTAGACGGTCGCCACGGCGTCACAAGGTCGCGACGAATTCGCCCAGGCGGTCGAGGCTCGCACCCCAGCCCTCGCCGTGGGCCGTGCAGGCGTCCTCGGTGGCGAAGGATTCATGACGCAGCGTCAGTTCCGTCTGACCGTCCTTGTCCTCGAAGGTGACGGTGACCAGCGTCGCGCCGCCCTGGAATCCGTCGGAGCTTTCCCAGGCCCAGGTGAAGACCAGACGCTCCGGTGCCTCGATCTTGCAGTAGACGCCGATGATGCGGTGCGTATGACCATTCGCCAATTGCATGACGGCGGAGAATTCGCCGCCGACCCGAAGGTCGTTGGTGAAGTCGACTTCGCCCGTTTCGGCACAACCCCACCAGCGGACGATATGTTCCGGCTGGGTCCACAGTTTGAACAAGAGGGCGCGGGGTGCCGCGAAGGTACGGGTCAGCAGCAGGGTCGTCTGCGGGTGGTCCAGTTCGGGATGGGCGGCGGTATCCATGGGGCATTCCTTCCTTGGGATAAGGTCTGTCAGTTGGCGTGGTCTTTCAGGTGATCGTCCAGGCGGGCGAAGGTGCCGGCCCAGCCGCCGAACATGGACGGCATGGTGGCCGCAAACGTCGCCTGCTGGGCTTCGGTCGCGTTGAAGGGCTCGGACGTCAGGGAAATTTCCGTCTCATCGCCCAGATCCTTGAACGTGATGACGGTCAGCATCTGGCGGGGCCAGTCACCGGGGAACGGGGACGCCGCGAAGTCGCCTTCGGGATTGGAAAACCCGTTCAGGAAGACCAGCCGGTCCGGCGCCGTGATCTCGCGGAACACGAACTTGCCCCATACCTCCATGCCATTGGGAAACATCAGCTGATAGTGGAAGCTGCCGTCGACGCGAAGGTCGAGATCGCACTTCCCAACGGTGGAGCCGGCGGCGCCCCACCATCGCACCAGGTGCTCTGCCTCGGTCCACACGCGCCAGACAAGATCGCGCGGCGCCTTGGCGCGGTGGCCGGTTTTGAATACCGGGTTCTGCGCGCCGGTTCCGGTTGCGCTAGTGGCGTTCATCGCTGGCATCCTTTTTCTGAATCTCTTCCAAATAGGCTTCAAGCCGGTCGAAGCTCTGCTCCCAGAACCGGCGGTATTCCTCGACCCAATCGAAGACCGTCTTCAGCCCCTCGCCGTTGAGGCGGCAGGGTCGCCATTGCGCCTGGCGGCCGCGCTCGATCAGGCCGGCGCGTTCCAGCACCTTCAGATGCCGGGAGATCGCGGGCAGGGACATCTCGAACGGCGCACCGAGTTCCGACACCGACGCCTCGCCCAAGGCGAGCCGCGCCAGGATGGCCCGTCGGGTCGGGTCGGCCAGGGCCTGGAAGGTTTCGCTGAGGGGGTCCGTGGTCATGCCTTATCGATCTTTCTTTATTTAACGTGTTGGTTAAATACTAAACCAGAACCGGCCTGTCAAGAGCGCCCCTGTGACCCTTTTAAGTCAGCGTCGTCAGCGCACGGCTTGCGGCTTGAAGGTCCGTTCCGGTTGCGTCAACAGGTCCCGGCGGCGGATCACCGGCAGGTCAAGGTCGTCCTCGCCGGCGGCTTCCAGCAGCCCGTGAACCGAGGCCGTGGCCCGCGCCGCGGCGTCGCGCAGGGAGGCGCCCGCCAGCAGGTGGCCGACGATCAAGCCCGCGAATACGTCGCCCGCTCCCTTAGCCCGGCGCATGAGCCGAGGCGCCTCGATCAGCCACTCGCCCTCGTCATCGACGGCAAGGGTTCCGATCAGAAGACCGCCCAGGTCCGGGTCGGGATGGTCGGGCACGGAGGTCACGACCACGGCCCCCGTGCCACGCGCGCGCAACGCATGGGCGGCGGCCACGGCGGTGCCGACATCGACCACCCGGTCGCCGGTCAGCTGTTCAAGCTCGAACGCATTGGGCAGGGCCAGATCGGCCCTCGGCAGGGCCTCGCCGCGAAAGAACGGCACCAGGGCGTCGTCCACGTAAATGCCTTCGTCGCGGTCGCCGAGGATCGGATCGCAGACATACAGAACACCGGCCCCGCCGGCCTTAAGCCGATTGACGACGGCCAGCGCCGCCCGCGCCGTATCGGCCCCGGCCATGTAGCCGGTCATCACCGCGCGGAAGGCCGGCATGCCGGCCAGAGCCAGGACCGCATCGGCAAGCGCGCGGACTTCTTCCGCCGGCACCCGGCGCCCGGTCACCGTGCGATGGCCCGGGTGATTGGACAGCACCACCGTGTCCACGGGGGCAACGTCGCGGCCCAGCGCCTGCAACGCCGGCACGACGGCGCTGTTGCCCACGTAGCCCCGGGAAACCCGGGAATGAAAGGACAGAACGGACATGCGCGGAAGCTTGCCACCGGCGGAACGAACTTGCTAGTGTGCGCCGCAACATAATCATCCTATTTCCAGTCCAATTCATTGTCTTAAGGAGAGCTTTCAGATGGCCCCCTCCATTCGGCCCCGCCGTTCCGTTCTGTACATGCCCGGCTCCAACGCCCGCGCCCTTGAAAAGGGCCGCACCCTGGCCGCCGACGGCCTGATCCTGGACATGGAGGACGCCGTCGCCCCCGACGCCAAACAGACCGCCCGCGACCAGATCACGGCGGCGATCGCCGAGGGCGGCTACGGGGCGCGCGAGTTGATCGTGCGCACCAACGGTCTGGACGGCCCCTGGGGCGAGGACGATCTGAAGGCTGCCGCCAAGATGGGTGCCCATGCGGTGCTGCTGCCCAAGGTCGAATCGAAGGCCATGGTCGATCAGGCCATCGCCATCCTGGACGCCGCCGGGGCGCCGAAAGACCTGCCGATCTGGGCCATGATGGAAACGCCGCTCGGCATGCTGCACGCCGAGGAAATCGCCTTTTCCAGCCCGCGCCTGCAATGCCTGGTCATGGGCACGTCGGACCTGGCCAAGGACCTGCGGGCCCAGCACACCCCGGACCGCATTCCCTTCGTGACCTCGCTGGGTCTGTGCCTTCTGGCCGCCCGCGCCGCCAAGATCGCGATCCTCGACGGCGTGCACCTGGACCTGGCCGACGACGACGGCTTCATGGCGTCCTGCCGCCAGGGCCGCGACCTGGGCATGGACGGCAAGACCCTGATCCACCCCAAGACCATCGCCATGGCGAACGAGGCGTTTTCGCCGTCGCAGGACGAGATTGCCTGGTCCAAGCGGATCATCCAGGCCCATGCCGAAGCCGAAAAAGAAGGCAAGGGCGTGGTCCTGGTCGACGGCAAGCTGATCGAAAACCTGCATGTCGAGGGCGCCAAGCAGATGGTCGCCATGGCCGACGCCATTGTCGAAATGGAACAGGCATGAGCGACAAGACCAACCGGGGCAATTTCTTCGAGGACTTCGTCCCCGGCCAGATTCTCCGCCACGCCACGCCGCGCACGGTGACCGAGGGCGAGATCGCGCTCTACACCGCCCTTTACGGCAACCGCTTCGCCCTGCATTCGTCGGACATGTTCGCCATGGCGCTGGGCTATGACGGCATGCCGGTCGACGACATGCTGGTGTTCCACATCGTGTTCGGCAAGACCGTGCCGGACATCTCGCTCAACGCCGTGGCCAATCTGGGATACGCCGACGGGCGGTTCGGGGTGCCGGTCTATCCGGGCGACACGCTAAGTGCCCAGTCCGAGGTCATCGGCGTCAAACAGAATTCCAACGGCAAGACCGGCGTCGTCTGGGTCCGCACCACGGGCAGCAACCAGCGGGGGGAAGAGGTTCTGTCCTACGTGCGCTGGGTCATGGTCCGCAAGGGTGACGAGGCAGCACCTGCGCCCGAACCCCTGGTGCCCGACCTGCCCGCCGCCGTCGCGGCCGAGGATTTGGCCGTGCCGGAAAGCCTGAACCTGGCCGCCTATGACGAGATCGCCGCCGGCAGCCCCCATTTCTGGGACGACTACACGGTCGGCGAAAAGATCGACCATGTCGACGGCATGACGCTTGAGGAAGCGGAGCACATGCTGGCGACGCGGCTCTACCAGAACACCGCCAAGGTCCATTTCGACCTGCACGCGCAGAAAGCCGGGCGGTTCGGCAAGCGCCTGATCTACGGCGGGCATATCATTTCCCTGGCCCGGGGGCTGTCCTACAACGGCCTGGCCAACGCCTTCCATGTCGCCGCCATCAACGGCGGCCGGCACGTCGCCCCGTCCTTCGCGGGCGACACGGTCTATGCCTGGTCGGAAGTTTTGGACAAGGCCGCCCTGCCCGGCCGCGACGATGTCGGCGCCCTGCGCCTGCGCCTGGTCGCGGCCAAGGACCTCCCCTGCGCCGGTTTTCCCCTGACGGACGGCGACGGCAAGGACCATCCGGCCGTGGTCCTGGATATCGATATCTGGGCGCTGATTCCCCGGCGGCCCTGAGACCACCCGACATGAACGTTTAAGCCCGCCGAAATGGCGATTAATTGTGGCTTTCTGAATTTGTTATGTTATAACATTTTTGAAAGTCCATTGCCTGCATATGGATATACTGATACGACTTCTTTCGACGGTGCCCCGGACATCCGGGGGTAAAAGGGAATCCGGTGCGGCGGAACAAATGCCCCGCCAAATCCGGAACTGTCCTCGCAACTGTAAGCGGATATCTGACCCGCCAAGATGGCCACTGGGGACGCCCCCGGGAAGGCGGTCGGTCAGCCCCCCGCAAGTCAGGAAACCTGCCGTCGATGATCGTCCTTCCACCGGTCGAGGTTTGCCGGAGGAGCGGTCTCCGCAGTGACGATTTCGTATCAACCGTCCGTCGCCAAGAACACGATGGACATGACGCAAATTGTCGAGAGGACGAAATGACACCACCGAAAACATACCGGCTGCTTCCCGCCCTGTTGTGCGCGACGGCTCTCAGCACCGCCGCCTTGGGCATCCCCGCTCCCGCCCATGCGGGGTCGATCAAGAACAACAGCCCCGTTGAACTGACCATCGGCGGACAGCTGAACCGCGCGTTCCTGTACGTCAACGACGGCGAGGAAGGCATGTACCGTAATGTCGACAACGAGAATGATTCGACGCGAATTTTCCTCAACGCCGACGGCAAGATCAACGCAGACTGGTCCGTGGGTACCCAGTTCATCATGCTGATGCGCTCCAATCCGTCGAACGAGATGAGTGCAACCACGGAATCCGCGGGCACCAGCAATTTCGAGGAAGAGGCCGCTGAGGTCTACTTCACCCACAAGCGGCTCGGCACCCTGTGGCTCGGCCAGGGCGACACGGCGACCAACGGCATTTCCGAAACGGACCTGTCCGGAACCGGCGTCGCCGGTTATTCGTCGGTCGGCGACGTGGCCGGCGGTTTCGCCTTCGTCACCTCGGCCACGGGAGCCCGCTCGACGGCGACGATCGGCGGTGCGGCCGACAACCTGGACGGCCTCAATACGGCCGACCGCATCCGCTACGATTCACCCGAGATCAACGGCTTCCACCTGTCGACGAGCCTGCTGAACGGCGGCGCCGTCGACGCGGCGCTGTACTACGCCGGCGCGATTTCCGGTGCCACCATCCAAGCGGCCGTGGGCTGGTTCAACAACTCGTCCAACCCCAACAACGACGACCAGTTCGAAGACGGTTTTTCGGGCTCTATCTCGGCGCTTGCGCCGAGCGGCTTCAGCCTGACCCTGGCCGCGGGCACAAAGTCCGCCGCCACCCAGGGCCGCGACGATCCGAAGTTCTACTACGCCAAGGCCGGCTATCAGGCCAAACTCAACTCCTTCGGCCCGACGGCCTTCGCCATCGACTACGGGCGGTTCGAGGATTCGGCACAGAACGGCGATACCCTCGACACCTTCGGCGCCCAGGCGGTGCAGGAGATCGAGGGCACCGGCTCCAGCGTCTATGTCGCCTACCGCTATCACACGCTTGACCGCAACGGCACCGACTTCGACGCCATCCACTCGATCATGACCGGGGCTTACGTGGCCTTCTAAATCTGCCGCCACCGTTCAAGGAACATCACGCGGGCCCCGTCAATCGGGGCCCGTTTCCTTTTCCGTATCCTGCGCCCGGCGGCAGCGGGCGGCGGCCATCAGCGCGACGGCGCCCAGGATCCCGGCGAACAGGGTCATGGCCAGAACGCCGTCATATCCGGTGGCCAGCCAGACCAGCCCGGCAAGACCCGGGGCAAGGGCGGAAAAGCCGATATAGGGCATGGCCAGGATTCCGGCGATGACGCCGTAGCGGCGGCGGCCCAGAAGCTCGGCGACGATGACCGGGCGGGTGATGCTCATGACCCCGTTGCCGGCGCCCTGGAACAGCACGAAGACGACCAGCAGGCCGGGCACCGCATGGGCGCCCAGCAAGGCCGCCGAGGCGGTCGCCATGGCCAGCAGGCTGACCGCCGCGATGGGCGGCGCCGAGGTCACGTGGCGCTGCACGGCCAATACGCAGAGCCGCCCGGCGACCTGCATGGGGCCGATCATCGCCGCCGCCAGGACCGCCGTTTCCGGCCCGACCCCGCGTTCCGCCAGCAAGGGCAGCATGTGGGAAATGATGGCGAAATGATTGAACGCCATCATGGCGTAGGAAACGGCAAGCAGCCAGAACACGCCGTTGCGCGCCAGATTGAGCGGCGCGCCCGTGTTCGCGGCCGCCTTCTCCGCCGGGGCCTGGGCTTCCTTGCCCTGATGGGCCAAGCCGAAGAACAGCAACGGCACGCAGACGAAGGCCGCCAGCCCGGCGAACACCAGGACCACGTTGCGCCAGCCGATGATCGCCTCCAGGGTATGCACCGTCGGGAAGGCCACGGTGCCGGCGAAACCCGCGACCAGGGTCACGACGGTGATCGCCTGGCGCGCGCGGTCGCCCATGATCCGGGTCAGGATCGCGAAGCAGGGTTCGTACAGGCAGCCCGCCATGACCACGCCGAGCCCGGCCCAGACGGCGTAGAATTCCCACAATTCGGTAACCCGCGACAGCGCCACCAGCATCACGGCGCCCAGAAAGGCCGAGCCGATGAACATGGTGCGGCCGCGGCCGTGGTCGATCTGGCGTCCGGCGACGGGGGCAAGAAAGGCCGAGACCAAAAGGGCGGCGGTCAGGGCGCCTGCGATTTCAACCTTGGACCAGGGAAACGCCTGTTCCCAAACGCCCAGCAAGGCCGGAAACAGATAGTAGAAGCCGGCCCATAGCAGGGTTTCGGCCACGGCAAGCGGCCAGACAACGCGGCGGAACGTATCACCAGACGCCACGGGGATGCTCCTTGGTGGGCAGCTTCGGAGACGCGGGCGGACACCCGCCGCATTTGTTTAGACCAATTGTGCCACCGAGGCAAAATAAGGGGGAGGCAAAACGAGGGGAAAGGCTTTTCCCATAAGAAGAGGCGTCAGGGATGCAGGTCCTGGGACACCTACATCTCGTGCCGACAAGCGGCACACCTGACACCTCTCTTGGAGCCGGCCAGGCTCCACGCTTATGAAAAACGCCAATCCGCCTATGAAACCCCTCCTCCCGCGGCCGCACCCTGGGCAGAGATCGAACCCCGGGACGATGGGTCTATGGACTTGCGACCGGCGCGCGTCCGAAAACGTGCGCCGGGCCTGGGTCCTTCGGCGGGATGCCGGACTGCGGCTGATACCGGCTCTCCCTCCCTCCGGATCGACGAGGCGAGGCCTCGTCTTTCTTTCGGGTGGCCCCGACCGGACGGCCGGGACCATGGCGACGCCTTTCAAAGCGCGCAACATCATGGTCTTGGCATATGCCGGGCGGCAACGCGGAAACCTGGGGATTAGCGGCGAAAGTTGTGCATAACTCCCGCAGATTCCCACATTCCGCCCACAGCTTTTCCCCAGGATCCCTGGGACATTTCAGCTAAGCCATTGAAAGGTTATAAAACCGGCGCGATGCGCGTTCCGCAGCATCGGAATCGGGCACGGCCCGGTCCGCGCAGCCCGCCGGGACGATGCCGCGCAAGCGCTGTGGCGCAGCGAGGGGAATCACTAGTGGCATACAAAAGACCATATACCATAAGTATCTGAAATCGTGAAATAACCATTCGCCATCAGACGTTTGCGCAATTGCGAAATAGGCGTTAGGTTTGCCGCGGATTCATCAACAGGCGAGGTTCCCCCATGGCGCGTCGTGAACGGCCCCTGTCGCCCCATCTGCAGGTCTATCGGCCGCAAATCACTTCCGTATTGTCGATCACCCATCGCATGACCGGCATCGCCCTGGCAGGGGGCATCCTGATCCTGACCTACTGGCTGACCGCCGCCACCTACGGCGCCGACGCCTTCGCCGCCGCCCAGGCGGTGATCGGGTCCTGGGTCGGCCAGGTCGTGTTGTGGGGACTTCTGTTCTCTCTCTACTATCATCTGGGCAACGGCATCCGGCACCTGATGTGGGACGCGGGGGCGGGCTTCGACCTGCCGTCGGTCCGGCGCACGGGCATCCTGGTCGTGCTGTTCGCCGTCGCCATGACGGCGGCGACGCTCGGCTGCGCCTACTTCGTGATCGGAGGCTGAGCCCATGGAAATGCGATCCCCCCTCAGCCGCGTGCGCGGACTGGGTGCTGCCCACGAAGGCGTCGCCCATTGGTGGGCCCAGCGCCTGACCGGCATCGCCCTGGTGCCCCTGACCCTATGGTTCGTCTGGGCCATGTCCGGACTTCTCGGCGCCGATCTGGCCGCCATGAAGGTCTGGATGGGCACGGGACAGAACGCGGTCCTGCTGATCCTTCTGATCGTCGCCGGCATGCATCACGCGCAGCTTGGCCTGCAGGTCGTGATCGAGGATTACGTCCATGCCGAAGGCACCAAGACCGTGTCGCTGATCCTCGTCAAACTGGCCGCCGTGTTCCTCGGCGTCATCAACATCTTCGCCGTCCTCAAGCTGACCTTCGGGAGCTGATCCGAAATGCCGAAAGCCTACGAACTCACCGATCATAAATACGACGTCGTCGTGCTGGGCGCCGGCGGCGCCGGGCTGCGGGCGACGCTGGGCATGGCGGCGGCGGGCCTGAAGACCGCCTGCATCACCAAGGTGTTCCCGACCCGATCCCACACCGTGGCCGCCCAGGGCGGCGTTTCGGCGGCGCTCGGCAACCTGGATGAAGACCACTGGGAATGGCACATGTACGACACCGTCAAGGGCGCCGACTGGCTGGGCGACCAGGACGCCATCGAATACATGTGCCGCGAGGCCGTGCCGGCGGTGATCGAGATGGAACACTTCGGCATGCCGTTTTCCCGCACCGACGACGGGCGCATCTACCAGCGCCCGTTCGGCGGCCACATGCGCAACTTCGGCGAGGCCCCCGTGCGCCGCGCCTGCGCCGCCGCCGACCGCACCGGCCATGCCATGCTGCACACCCTGTATCAGCAGTCGCTGGCCCATAACGCGGAATTCTTCGTCGAATACTTCGCCCTCGACCTGATCATGAGCGACGACGGCGTCTGCGAGGGCGTCGTCGCCTGGAACCTGGACGACGGCACCATCCACACCTTCCGCGCCCATCAGACCGTGATGGCGACGGGCGGTTACGGCCGGGCCTATTTCTCCTGCACCTCGGCCCATACCTGCACGGGCGACGGCAACGCCATGTTCGCCCGCGCCGGCCTGCCGCTGGAAGACCACGAGTTCGTGCAGTTCCACCCGACCGGCATCTACGGCGCCGGCTGCCTGATCACCGAGGGCGCGCGCGGCGAAGGCGGCTACCTGACCAATTCCGAGGGCGAGCGTTTCATGGAACGCTACGCGCCGACGGCCAAGGACCTTGCGTCCCGCGACGTCGTGTCGCGCGCCATGACCATGGAAATCCGCGAAGGCCGCGGCATCGGCGACAACAGCGATCACATCATGCTCCATCTTGAGCATCTGGGCTCGGACACCCTGTTGCAGCGCCTGCCCGGAATCACGGAAACGGCCAAGATCTTCTCCGGCGTCGATGCGACGAAGGAGCCGATCCCCGTGCTGCCGACCGTGCACTACAACATGGGCGGCATTCCGACCAACTACATGACCGAGGCCCTGAACCCCACGGACGACGATCCGGACGCGGTCTCGCCCGGCATCATGGCCGTCGGCGAATGCGCCTGCGCCTCCGTGCACGGGGCCAACCGGCTGGGCACCAACTCGCTGCTCGACCTCATCGTGTTCGGCCGCGCCGCCGGCCTGCGCGCCGCCGAGACCATCAAGCCGGGCTCGCCCCTGCGCCCCTACCGCTCGGGCTGCACCGACAAGGCGCTGGAACGTCTCGACCGCATCCGCCATTCCTCGGGCGACACCAAGGTCGCCGACATCCGCGACGCCATGCAGCGCACCATGCAGAACGACGCCGCCGTCTACCGCACGTCGAAGACGTTGAAGGAAGGCTGCGACAAGATGGATCAGGTGTGGAAGTCCAAGGACGACATGCGCATCGAGGACCGCTCCATGATCTGGAACTCGGACCTGGTCGAGGCGCTGGAGCTGGAAAACCTGCTGATCTGCGCCAAGGCGACGATCCATTCGGCGGAAGCCCGCCACGAAAGCCGGGGCGCCCAGGCGCACGAGGACTTCCCCGACCGCGACGACGCCAACTGGATGAAGCACACCCTCGCCTGGGTCAATGAGGACGGGTCCGTGCGTCTCGACTACCGGCCGGTCCATACCTGGACCCTGACCGACGAGGTCCAGTACATCGAGCCCAAGGCTCGGGTGTATTAAAAGAAGGAAGGAACGCAGCACATGGTCGAATTCAACCTTCCCGCCAACTCGCGCATCACCGAGGGCAAGACCGTCGCGGCCGCCCCCGACGCGACCAACATCCGCAAGTTCAAGGTCTACCGCTGGGACCCGGACACGGACGACCTGCCCAGGGTCGACACCTACGAGGTCGATCTCGACCGCTGCGGCCCGATGGTTCTCGACGCCCTGATCAAGATCAAGAACGAGATGGACTCGACCCTGACCTTCCGCCGGTCCTGCCGCGAAGGGGTCTGCGGGTCCTGCGCCTTCAACATCGACGGCACCAACACGCTGGCCTGCACCACGGCCATCGAGGACATCAAGGGCGACGTGAAGATCTATCCCCTGCCGCACATGCCGGTGATCAAGGATCTGGTGCCCGACCTCAACGTGCCCTATGCGCAGCTGAAATCCATCGAACCCTGGCTGCAGGCAGACACCCCGGCGCCGACCCGCGAACGCCTGCAAAGCCCGGAAGAACGCGAAAAGCTCGACGGTCTGTGGGAATGCATCCTGTGCTTCTGCTGCCAGACGTCCTGCCCGAGCTACTGGTGGAACGGCGACCGTTACCTGGGCCCGGCCATCCTGCTGCAATCCTACCGCTGGATCGCCGACAGCCGCGACGAAGCCACGGGCAAACGGCTCGACAACCTGAACGACCCGTACCGCCTGTACCGCTGCCACACCATCATGAACTGCACCAACACCTGCCCGAAGCACCTGAACCCGGGCCTGGCCATCGCCGAGATCAAGAAATCGATCGCGGCGCGGCAGTAGACTGCATTCAAGTTCGGCATAGAAAAGCCCGCCTCTCGGCGGGCTTTTTGCTGTCTCAATTTGTGGCCCTGCTCAGTCGTAGGACGGCTCGCCGTGCGGGTCCTCGGGCTCCAGCGTGATGTCGCTGGTGATGTCGTGGCTGATGCCCAGTTCGGGAATGCTCAGGGTCACCTTGGCGGTCACGCCGCCGTCCTCGGCCAGCTTGCCGGACGCCAGCGCGGCGCGCACGGCGCCCTCGATCTCGCGCTGGCTGGTCACGCCGACCTGTTTCAGGAATTTCCTGATCTGCATGTTGAAATGTTCTTCGTCCATCGGTCCCTCCGTCGTCCGGGTGGGCCCATCCGCCATTGAACGGACTGTCCCCTCTGTCTCCTGGCAACCTAGGCCGTGCCCCCCGCGCGGGCAACGGGCAAAGCGGCCCTTTTCATTTGGTGGAAATGGTCCTTTCATGGGGGCCCCTTCCGGGCCTAAACGGAACCCTGGCGCGGCATCGGCCGCGTCCCTGATGACTTGAAGGACCACCACCATGTACCGCCCCAAGATGTTCGACATCGACGACACCGACGACATGCACGGCATCATCCGCGACAACGGTTTCGCCGCTCTGGTCACGGCGGGGGGCCAGGGCATGACCGCGAGCCATATACCGCTGCATCTGGTGGAGGACGGGGAACTGGGGCTCCTGTGGGGACACCTAGCCAAGGCCAACGACCAGTGGCAGGCGTTCGACGGCACGGCCGAGGCCCTCGCCGTTTTCGGCGGCCCGCATACCTATATCTCGCCCAGTTGGTACGCCACGGAGAAGTCCGTGCCGACCTGGAACTACGAAGCCGTCCATGCCTATGGCCGGCCCCGAGTGATGGACGATCCGGACCGGGTGATCAGCCGGCTGGCGTCATTGACCGCGCAATACGAGGACGGCAAGCCGCCGCCCTGGACCATGGACGGCCTGCCCGATGATTTCGTGCGCGCGCAGTTGAAGGGCATCGTCGCCTTCGAGATGCGCATCGAGCGCCTGGAGGGCAAACGCAAGATGAGCCAGAACCGCAAGCCCGAGGATGCCCAGGGCGCCATCGACGGCCTGAAGGCAACCGGCCGCCCGGTGGAAAGTCAGGTTGCCGAGATCGTCGCCAAGGCCAACAAGGACCGGCTTTAGGGTTTGCGGAACGGCTGAACCAACAGGTCGGCGAGGCCCAACCGCGCCGGATCGCGGAAACCGGGCTGGCCGATCGCCATGGCGTCGTGGCCGTCACGGGGCTGGGCCCGGTAGGTGCCGAACAGACGGTCCCAGACCGACAGGTTGAAGCCGAAATTACTGTCCGTCTCGTCCCGATGCACGGAGTGGTGCACCCGGTGCATGTCCGGCGTCACGACCACGCGGCGCAGGACAGCGTCGAGCCCCAAAGGCAGGCGCAGGTTGGCGTGGTTGAAGATCGAGGTTGCGTTCAACGCGACCTCGAACACCACCACCGCCGCCGCCGGCGCACCCAGGGCCAGGACCAGGACGACCTTGATGACGATGGAGAGCAGTATCTCCAGCGGGTGAAACCGCACGCCCGTGGTCGCGTCGATGGCCATGTCCGAATGATGCACCCGATGCAGGCGCCACAGCATGGGGATGTGGTGGACCGCCACGTGCTGGGCATAGATGGCGAGATCCATCAGCAGCAGGGAAATCCAGAAAGCAACCCAGCCGTCGAGCCCGAGCAGGGGCAGCAGCCCCCAGCCCCGGTCCGCCGCCAGCACCGCCGCCGCCACGGGCAGGAACACGGGCAGCGCCCAGGCCACGGCGCGCACGGCCAGGGTATCGACCACGACCAGGGCCGCGTTGTGCGGCCAGCGCCGTCCCCGGCCCGTGTCAGGGCGGCGCGGCCACAGGGCTTCCGCCGCCGCCATGGCGATCAGCATGCCCACGAAACAGCCCAGCCGCAGCAGGGGTTCATGGGCCGAAATGAAGTCGTTGAGCGCGGTCATGGGTCGATCTTGGGTTGCCTGCAGAGGGGTCAGGGGAATCCGGCGGCGGGCCTGTTTCCCGTTCCGATTTGGGATGTGGTTGTAGTATGGTGCCTTTTCCCCCGGGCGGCCAGCAGGGCCACGGAAACGTGAACCCGGGGGGACGCGCCGTGCCCGGCCGCACCAGGGCCCGGCCGCCAACCTGGGAAGTGGTGCCTGGGAACGGATTCGGCGAACGGATCCTGGGAAAGGGAACGGATGAACCTTAACTCGCTTCTGCACGCCCGCGCCGACGCGGGAAACCCGGTGCGCGTCGGCGTCATCGGCGCCGGCAAGTTCGGCTCCATGTTCCTCAGCCAGGCCCTGCATCATCCCGGTTTCCACGTCGTCGGCGTCGCCGACCTGAACCCCGCGACGGCGGAAAAGGCGTTGCTGAACACGGGCTGGCCGAAGGAGCGAATCACCCGCCATTCCGCCGCCAAGGCGCTCAACAAGGGCATGACCTTCGTCACCGACGACGCCCTGTCCTTGATCGAACACGGCGGCCTGGAAGTCGTCGTCGAGGCCACGGGCATCCCCGAGATCGGCATCAAGCACGCCCTCGCCGCCTTCAAGCGCGGCCGCCATGTGGTCATGGTCAATGTCGAGGCCGACGTTCTGGCCGGCCCCCTGCTGTCCCGCAAGGCGGCGGAGATGGAGGTCGTCTATTCCATGGCCTACGGCGACCAGCCGTCACTGATCTGCCAGCAGGTCGACTGGGCCCGCACCATCGGGCTCGAGGTCGTCGCCGCCGGCAAGGGCACCCTGTACATGCCCGAATTCCATGCCTCGACGCCGGACACGGTCTGGGCCCATTACGGCCTGACCGCCGAGCGCGCCAAGGAAAGCGGCATGAACGCCAAGATGTTCAATTCCTTCCTCGACGGCACCAAGTCGGGCATCGAAATGGCCGCCGTCGCCAACGCCACGGGCCTGACCCCGGCGCCCCACGGGCTCGACTTCCCGGCCGTGCCGGTGAACGAACTGGCCTCGACCCTTATTCCGAAAGAGGCCGGCGGCCAGTTGCACCACAAGGGTCAGGTCGAGGTGATTTCCTCGCGCGAGCGCTCCGGCGACGACCTGGAAAACGACCTGCGCTGGGGCGTCTATGTGGTGTTCGAGGCCCCCACCGATTACGTCAAACGCTGCTTTTCCGATTACGGCATGATCACCGACGCCGGCGGCGGCTATTCCGCCCTGTGGCGGCCCTATCACCTGATCGGCCTGGAACTGGGCGTGTCCGTGGCCTATGCAGCGATCCTGAAACAGCCGACCGGGGCCTCGACCCAATTCGTCGGCGACGTCGCCGCCTGCGCCAAGCGCGACCTGCGCGCCGGGGAGGAGCTGGACGGCGAAGGCGGCTTTACCGTCTGGGGCAAGCTGATGCCCGCCGCCGACAGCCTGCGCACCAAGGCCCTGCCCATCGGCCTGGCCCAGAAGGTCAAGCTGAAGCGCCCGATCAAGCAGGGCGCCATCGTGACCTGGGACGACGTGGACCAGGATCGTACGGACGCCACCTATCAGTTCCGCCGCGAGATGGAGACCCTGTTCAGCCCCGCGCAGAAGGCCGTGGCAAGTGCGCCGCCACTCACCCCCGGCACCACGTCCGGCCCCACCAAGCCCAAGGACAACCAGGTCGCCGCGGCGGGGGACTGACCCCCCGCCCCTTCCCCGAAGATATGAAAGGTGGCCGCAGGTGTCGAACACCCGCACCCCGCAGCAAGCCTATGACGCACTGATCCGGAACGGCGACGTGCGCCCCGACCCGGCCCAGGCCCACGCCATCCAGCGCCTGCAGGGATTGTCCGAGCGGCTGGAGGGCTATGGCAGCCAGATGGGCCGCTCCGGCTGGGCCGCGCGCCTGGGATTGGGCGGGCGCAAACAGCCCCCGCCCAGGGGCATCTATATGTGGGGCGGCGTCGGGCGCGGCAAGACCATGCTGATGGACCTGTTCTTCGAGCACACGCCGGTCGAGGCCAAGAAGCACGTCCATTTCCACGCCTTCATGCAGGAAGTCCACCGCCGCATCCACGCCTTCCGCGAGGCCCAGAAGGCGGGCAAGGTAAGCGAGGAAAAGGACCCCCTGCCAGCGCTGGCACGGGTCATCGTCGATCAGGCCTGGCTGCTGGCCTTCGACGAATTCCACGTCACCGACATCGCCGACGCCATGATCCTGGGCCGCCTGTTCGAAACCCTGTTCGAGCAGGGGGTGGTCGTGGTCGCGACCTCGAACCGCCATCCCAAGGACCTGTATAAGGACGGCCTGCAGCGCGAGCGGTTCCTGCCCTTCATCGACACCTTCATCGAGAAGATGGAGGTCATCGAACTGGATTCCGGCACCGATTACCGCCTGCAGCGGCTGCAGGAACTGGACATCTACATCACCCCCAATTCGGCCGAGGCGGAACGGAAGCTGGAAAAGGCGTTCCGCGACCTGACCGTGGGGATCGAGCCGCGCGCCGTGACCCTGGCCGTCAACGGCCGGTCCATCGACATCCCCATGGCGGCCGAAGGCGTCGCCTTCACCTCGTTCAGCGATCTTTGCGCGCGGCCCTTGGGCGCCGGCGACTATCTGGCGATTGCCGAAAAATTCCATTCCGTGGTGATGAACGGGGTGCCCAGGCTGGGCCCGGACAAGCGCGACCAGGCCAAGCGTTTCGTGACCCTGATCGACGCCCTGTACGACGCCCGGGTCAACTTCGTCTGCGCCGCCGACGCGCCGCCGACGGAACTTTACACCCAGGGCGACGGCGCGTTCGAGTTCGAGCGCACGGTGTCGCGCCTGATCGAAATGCAGTCGCCCGAATACATCGCCCAGCCCCACGGCGGCGGCGCCTAGGGGGCAATCGCCGTCCGTGCCGCCCGGGCACAGGTGTTATGCGACTGAAAAATACCGATTGACCCGGAACCTTGTTCTGGTTTTCTTAAGCTCTGGACCTATATTAGGGTCTAGAGACCCCCTCCGAAGCTGGCTCGGTGCCGCCGGTCGAGGGAAGACGTTTCAAGGAGCTTTCAGGCAATGGCCGCCGATATGACCCCATTGATCGTGCCCGATACGGTGATCCCGGCGGGCCCCGAGGCAACCTCGTGGACGGACGTCGACCCGAGCATCGACCTGTGGGCGGAGATCGACCGCCTGCGCAAGGAAAAGAATGCCGTCATCCTGGCTCACTATTACCAGGACCCGGAAATCCAGGACCTTGCCGATTTCGTGGGCGATAGCCTCGACCTGTCGCGCAAGGCGGCGGCCACGGAAGCCGACATGATCGTGTTCTGCGGCGTGCGCTTCATGGCCGAGGTCGCCAAGATCCTGAGCCCGACCAAAACCGTCGTGCTGCCCGATCTGGACGCCGGCTGCTCGCTCGAGGAAAGCTGCCCGCCCGACGACTTCGCCAAGTTCGTCGCCCAGCACCCGGACCACATCGTGGTCACCTACATCAATTCATCGGCCCGGGTGAAGGCCCTGTCGGACGTCATCGTGACCTCGTCCAACGCCGAACACATCGTGCGGAACCTGCCGGCCGACCGGCCGATCCTGTTCGCGCCGGACAAGCACCTGGGCTCCTACATCCAGCGTCAGACCGGCCGCGACATGATTTTCTGGGACGGCGCCTGCATCGTCCACGACATGTTTTCGGAGCGCGAACTGGTCAAGCTCAAGGCGCGCCACCCCCATGCCCCCGTGGCCGCCCATCCGGAATGCCATGAAGGCATCCTGAAGCACGCGGACCATGTGGGGTCGACCCGCTCGATCCTCGACTATGTGGTCGACCATCCCGCCGACACGGTGATCGTCGCCACGGAACAGCACATCTTCCACCAGATGCAGAAGTCGGCCCCGGGTAAGACCTTCCTGGCCGCCCCCGGTGCGGACGGCACCTGCAACTGCGCCAACTGCCCCTATATGGAGCTGAACACCCTGGAAAAGCTGTACCTCGCCATGGTCAACGAAGCCCCCCGGGTGGAAATCAACGAGGATCTGCGCCTCCAGGCCCTGAAGCCGCTGGAAAAGATGCTGGAGCTGTCGCCCCCGGCCAAAGCCCAGAAGGACGCCAAAGGCCAGAGCGGCAAGGGCAAGGCCGCGGCCTGACCGCCGCCCGCCCCGCCCTTCCAGCACAGCTTAAAGCAGATGACCTTCGCCCCCCCCGATCCGGCCGACATCAAGGCCGCCGTCGACGCCGCGCTGACCGAGGACATCGGCCAGGGCGACGTGACGACCCGCGCCACCGTGCCCGCCGGCACGCAACTGACCCTCGACCTCAACACCCGCCAGGACATCGTCGTCTGCGGCATGCCGGTGGCGCTCGACGTGTTCCGCCGCCTCGCCCCCGACGCCGTGGTCGAGGTGTTCGTCCAGGACGGCGAGCGCGTCGCCAAGGGCACCCACCTGGCGCGCCTGACCGGCACGGCCCAGGGTCTGCTGTCGGCCGAACGCACGGCCCTGAACCTGTTGCAGAAGCTGTCCGGCATCGCCACCGTGACCCGCCGCTACGTCGACGCCATCGACGGCACGGGGGCGGTGCTGCTGGATACGCGGAAGACCATTCCGGGCCTGCGCGGCCTGTCGAAATACGCCGTGCGCGCCGGCGGCGGCACCAACCACCGCATGCGGCTCGACGACGGCATCCTGATCAAGGACAACCACGTCGCGGTCTGCGGCGGCTCCGTCGGCGAGGCGGTGACGCGGGCCAAGGCCGCGAACACGGGGCTCGAGGTGCGCTGCGAATGCGACACGCTCGATCAGGTCCGCGAAGCGGTCGAGGCCGGGGCCGACTCCCTTCTCCTCGATAACATGCCGCCGCCCGTGCTGCGCGAGGCCGTGGCCTGGGTCGCCGGCCGGGTGCCGCTGGAGGCGTCCGGCGGGGTCAAGCTCGACACCATCCGCGCCATCGCCGATACGGGGGTGAATTACATCTCCGTCGGCGGCATCACGCAGAGCGCGCCGGCGGTCGACATCGGCCTCGATCTCGCCGACTAAATCCAACCAACACCGCACACAGCCGCCGGCGCGCCGAAGCGCATGCCGATCCTGCCCTCCGCATCGGCGAAGCGATGGGCGACGGCAATGATCGCCGCACGGGCGGTGTCTTCGCCGTGCACCTCTTTATATGGCGTCATCTTGGACCGCGACTGCACCAGCCCGGTGAAGCGGGCCGTGTCGTCCGTTTGCGCGGGATCGCTCATGGCGCGACTATGGCGCCGGAGGCGCATGCGGCGCATCGCCGGAACACCGGACGGGGGGCAGAATTTTTTCATCCTTCGGCGGGAAGAGGGTTGCCGAGGTGAAATCACTGTGGGATATTGTATACCAGATTGTGACACCAAGGGGCGGGCAGCCGGTCCCGGTTGCCCTGGGGATCGTTTCGCGCTACGAACAGTTTGAGATTCTTGGGGTTCTTGGGGGCTTCCGGGACCAATCCCGCTGTCCCGATCCGGAATCCGAGTAATCGCTTCACCACAAACGACTCGCGGCAAGGGATTTAAAAATGGCACGCAACAAAATCGCGCTCATCGGCGCCGGTAACATCGGGGGCACGCTGGCCCATCTGGTCGGCCTCAAGGAACTGGGCGACGTGGTGCTTTTCGACATCGTCGACGGCATTCCCCAGGGCAAGGCTCTGGACATCGCTGAATCGGGCCCCGTCGAAGGCTTCGATTCCAACATGAAGGGCGCGAACAGCTACGCCGCCATCCGCGGCGCCGACGTCTGCATCGTCACCGCCGGCGTCGCCCGCAAGCCGGGCATGAGCCGCGACGACCTGATCGGCATCAACACCTCGGTCATGCAATCCGTCGGTGCCGGCATCAAGAAGTACGCGCCGAACGCCTTCGTCATCTGCATCACCAACCCGCTGGACGCCATGGTCCAGGTCCTGCGCGACGCCTCGGGCCTGCCCCACCGCAAGGTCGTCGGCATGGCCGGCGTTCTGGACAGCGCGCGGTTCCGCACCTTCCTGGCCGAGGAGTTTAAGGTTTCCGTCGAAGACGTCACGGCCTTCGTACTGGGCGGCCACGGCGACACCATGGTGCCGTCGGTGCGCTATTCCACGGTCGCCGGCATTCCCGTGCCCGACCTGATCAAGATGAAGTGGACGACCCAGGCCAAGATCGACGCCATCGTCCAGCGCACCCGCATGGGCGGCGGCGAGATCGTGGCCCTGCTGAAGACCGGCTCCGCGTTCTACGCACCGGCGTCCTCCGCCATCCAGATGGCGGAAAGCTACCTGAAGGACAAGAAGCGCGTCCTGCCCTGCGCCGCCTATCTGTCGGGCGAATACGGGGTCAAGGGCATGTACGTGGGCGTGCCGACGGTGATCGGCGCCCGGGGGGTCGAGCGCATCGTCGAGATCCAGCTGGACGCCGACGAGAAGGCCATGTTCAAGGCCTCCGTCGCGGCCGTGAAGGGCCTGCTCAACGTGACCCAACGCCTGATGAAGAAGGCCGCCGCCGCCGCCAAGAAGACCCCGGCCAAGAAGGCGGCCGCCAAGAAAAAGGCGCCGGCCAAGAAGGCCGCGGCGAAAAAACCGGCCGCCCGCAAGGCGCCGGCCAAGAAGGCCGCGGCACCCGCCGCCGCCTCGACGCCGCCGACGAAGTCGTAGCAAGCAACCGCCCGCGCCCGTCCCCCGGGCGCGGGCCGGTTTTTTGAAACTTAACCAGCAGAGTTGGGAGTTTGAGGGGACGCAATGAACATCCATGAGTACCAGGGCAAGCAGCTGCTTGCCAAATACGGGGTCGCCGTGCCGAAAGGCAAGGTCGCCTATACCGTCGACGAGGCCGTCTCGGCCGCCCAGGAACTGGGCGGACCCGTGTTCGTGGTCAAGTCCCAGATCCATGCGGGCGGCCGCGGTGCCGGCAAGTTCAAGGGCAACGAAGGCGGCAAGGGCGGCGTCCGTGTCGTCAAATCCGCCGACGACGTCAAGGCGAGCGCTTCGGAAATGCTGGGCCAGGTCCTGGTCACCAAGCAGACCGGCCCCGAGGGCAAAGAGGTCAAGCGACTCTACATCGAGGAAGGCTGCGACATCGCCCGCGAACTGTACCTGTCGGTGCTGCTCGACCGCGACTCGTCGCGTATCGTCATCATGGCGTCCACCGAGGGCGGCATGGACATCGAGGACGTGGCCCACAACACCCCGGAAAAGATCATCAAGGTGTTCATCGACCCGGCCACCGGCATCCAGGCGTTCCACGCCCGGCAGGTCGCCTTCGGCCTGGGCCTTGAAGGCAACCAGGTGAAGTCGGGCGTCAAGTTCGTGATGGCGCTGTACAAGGCTTTCATGGACCTGGACTGTTCGCTGGTCGAAATCAACCCGCTGGTCGTCACCGGCTCGGGCGACGTCATCGCGCTCGACGCCAAAATGAACTTCGACGACAACGCCCTGTTCCGCCACAAGGACGTGGCCGAACTGCGCGACGAAGACGAGGAAGACCCCACGGAACTGGAAGCTGCCAAGCACGAGCTGAACTACATCAAGCTCGACGGCTCGATCGGCTGCATGGTCAACGGCGCCGGTCTGGCCATGGCGACCATGGACATCATCCAGTTGGAAGGCGGCTCGCCCGCCAACTTCCTGGACGTCGGCGGCGGCGCCACCAAGGAACGCGTCACCGAGGCCTTCAAGATCATCCTGTCGGACCCCAACGTCGAAGGCATCCTGGTCAACATCTTCGGCGGCATCATGCGCTGCGACGTCATCGCCGAGGGCGTGGTCGCGGCGGCCAAGGAGGTTTCCTTGAGCGTGCCCCTGGTCGTCCGTCTGGAAGGCACCAACGTCGAAAAGGGCAAGCAGATCCTCGCCGACTCCGGTCTTCCCATCAAATCCGCCGACGACCTGGGCGACGCCGCCCGCAAGATCGTCCAAGCCGTGAAGGAGGCCGCATAATCATGTCGGTTCTGGTCAACAAGAACACCCGGGTCATCTGCCAGGGCTTCACGGGTGCGCAAGGCACCTTCCATTCCGAACAGGCGATCGCCTACGGCACCAACATGGTCGGCGGCGTGACGCCGGGCAAGGGCGGCACCAAGCATCTCGACCTGCCCGTGTTCGACACGGTGAAGGAGGCCCGCGAGGCCACCGGCGCCGATGCCTCCGTGATCTACGTGCCGCCGCCCTTCGCGGCCGACGCGATCCTGGAAGCCATCGCGGCGGAAATCCCGCTCGCCATCTGCATCACCGAAGGCATTCCCGTGAAGGACATGCTGGCCGTGAAGCGCGCCCTGCAGGGCTCCAACACGCGGCTGATCGGGCCGAACTGCCCGGGCGTCATCACGCCGGGCGAATGCAAGATCGGCATCATGCCGGGCCACATCCACAAGCCGGGCGTGGTCGGCATCGTGTCCCGCTCGGGCACCCTGACCTACGAAGCCGTGGCGCAGACGACCAAGCCCGGCCTGGGCCAGACCACCTGCATCGGCATCGGCGGCGACCCCATCAACGGCACCAACTTCGTCGACTGCCTGAAGATGTTCGTCGAGGACGACGCCACCAAGGCGATCGTGATGATCGGTGAAATCGGCGGTTCCGCCGAGGAAGAAGGCGCCGAGTTCCTCAAGGCGTCCGGCACCAAGAAACCCGTCGTCGGCTTCATCGCCGGCCGCACGGCGCCTCCGGGCCGCAGAATGGGCCACGCCGGTGCGATTATCTCTGGCGGTAAAGGTGGTGCGGAAGATAAGATCGACGCAATGAAGGCCGCAGGAATCCACGTATCGGATTCGCCGGCGGCCCTCGGCGAAACGATGATGAAGGTGTTCAAGGGGTAACCCGCGCCTGGGATCGACCCGGCGCGGCCCCCATATCAGGGAGGGCGCGCCGGGTTCGCGCCTTATCGTATGACGGAAATCGATCTCGATCCGACGCAATTTCTCTATTCCGGTAACGCGGTCTACGTGGCGGAAATCTATGAACGCTACATGGATGACCCCGGATCCGTAGATCTGCGCTGGCAGGACTTCTTCAAGGGACTGGAAGACGACGCCCGCGGATTTTCCAAGGAACAGGACGGCGCCAGCTGGGCGCCCCGGACCGAAAAAATCCTGGGCCACGGCGACGTTGTTCCCCTGACCGACCACCTGACCGCGGCCCAGCAGGGCCGCCGCCGCGACGACCGGGACGGCGATCCGGAATCCGCCCGCGACCGCATGAGCTCCACCAAGGTGCGCGAGGCGACGCTTGATTCCCTGCGCGCCTTGATGCTGATCCGCGCCTATCGCGTGCGCGGCCACCTGCATGCCAACCTGGACCCCCTCGGCATCACCGAACCGGCGCCGCATTCGGAACTGGACCCGGCGACCTACGGCTTCACGGACAAGGACTGGGACCGGGAAATCTTCATCAACTATGTCCTCGGCCTGGAAACGGCGACGCTGCGCACGATCATGCAGATCCTGAAGGAGACCTATTGCGGGTCCATCGGGATCGAGTTCATGCACATCCAGGACCCGGAGGAGAAATCCTGGCTGCAGGAGCGCATCGAGCGCATCCACAACCAGACGTCCTTCACCAACGAGGGCAAGCGCGCGATCCTCAACCGCCTGATCGAGACGGAAGGCTTCGAGCGCTACCTGGACAAGAAATTCACCGGCACCAAGCGGTTCGGCCTGGACGGCGGCGAAAGCCTGGTTCCGGCCATGGAACAGATATTCAAGCGCGGCAGCCAGCTGGGCATGGAGGAAATCGTTCTCGGCATGGCCCATCGCGGGCGCCTCAACGTGCTCGCCAACGTGATGTCGAAGCCGTTCCAGGCGATCCTCAACGAATTCCAGGGCGGGGCCTCCAAGCCGGAAGACGTGGGCGGATCGGGCGACGTGAAATACCACCTGGGGGCGTCGGCCGACCGCGTGTTCGACGGCCGCTCCATCCACCTGTCGCTGACCGCCAACCCGTCGCACCTGGAATGCGTCAACACGGTCTGCCTGGGCAAGACCCTGGCCAAGCAGCGCCAGCGCAACGACACCCAAATGGAAAAGGTGATGTGCATCCTGCTGCACGGGGACGCCGCCTTCATGGGCCAGGGCATCATCCAGGAGACCCTGGATCTGTCCAACCTGAGCGGCTACCAGACCGGCGGCACCATCCATATCATCATCAACAATCAGATCGGCTTCACCACCAATCCGAAGCAGCACCGCTCGTCGCCCTATTGTTCCGACGCGGCCAAGATCGTTTCCGCCCCCATCTTTCACGTCAACGCCGACGACGTCGAAGCCGTCGTCCATACGGCGCGCATCGCCACGGAATACCGCCAGCGCTTCAAGAAGGACGTGGTGGTCGACATGATCTGCTATCGCCGCCACGGCCATAACGAAGGCGACGAGCCGATGTTCACCCAGCCGAAGATGTACAAGACCATCCAGACGCATCCGACGACGCTGAACATCTATGCCCGCAAGCTGATCCGCGAAAAGGTCCTGACCGAGGACGAAATCGAAGGCCAGATGCAGGGCTTCATCACCACCATGGACGAGGCTTTCGAGGCCTCCAAGGGCTACAGGCCCAACAAGGCCGACTGGATGGACGGCGTCTGGGCCGGCATGGCGATCGCTTCCGGCGACGCCCGGCGCGGCGAAACCGGCTGTTCCATCGATTTCCTGAAGGAAGTCGGCGCCGGCCTGACCCGGGTTCCCGGCAACTTCACCCCCCATCCCAAGATCGAACGCCAGCTCGAGGCCAAGGCCAAGATGATCGACACCGGCGAGGGCATCGACTGGTCGACGGCCGAGGCACTGGCCTTCGGCACCCTGGTCGTCGAGGGCCACCCGGTGCGCCTGTCCGGCGAGGATTGCGAGCGCGGCACGTTTTCACAGCGCCATTCCGTGCTGATCGATCAGGAGAACGAGGACCGCCACACGCCCCTGGCCAACATCCGCTTCGGCCAGGCGCCGTTCGAGGTCTTGAACTCGCCGTTGTCCGAATTCGGCGTGCTCGGCTTCGAATACGGCTATTCCCTGGCGGAGCCGCAGACCCTGACCCTGTGGGAAGCCCAGTTCGGCGATTTCGCCAACGGGGCCCAGGTCATCATCGACCAGTTCATTTCCTCGGGCGAACAGAAGTGGCTGCGCATGTGCGGTCTGGTGATGCTGCTGCCGCACGGCTACGAAGGCCAGGGACCGGAGCATTCGTCGGCCCGTCTGGAACGCTATCTGCAGAATTCCGCCGACGACAACTGGCAGGTCTGCAACTGTTCCACCCCGGCCAACTATTTCCATGTCCTGCGCCGCCAGATGCGCCGCGACTTCCGCAAGCCGCTGATCCTGATGACGCCGAAATCGCTGCTGCGTCACAAGCTCTGCGTCTCGAAGCTGGAGGAAATGGGCCCCAACACCACCTTCCACCGGGTGCTGTGGGACGACGCGCAACTGGTCAAGGGCGGCCTTGTCGCCGACGACAAGATCAAGCGGGTCGTGCTGTGTTCGGGCAAGGTCTATTTCGACCTGTTCGAGGAACGCGCCCAGCGCGGCACCAAGGACGTCTATCTGATGCGGGTCGAACAGCTTTACCCGTTCCCCCATTCCGCCCTGGTCGAGGAACTGAAGCGTTTCAAGAACGCCGAGATCATGTGGTGTCAGGAAGAGCCCAGGAACATGGGTGCCTGGAGCTTCATCCTCGAACCGATGATGGCGGTCATGGAGGAACTGAAGCTGAAGCAGGCCAAGCCGCTCTACGCCGGCCGCGCCGCCGCCGCCGCACCGGCCACGGGCAGCGCCAACAAGCACAAGGTCGAACTGGCCGCCTTCATGAACGATGCGCTGACCGTCCAGGCGCCGCCGCGCGCCAGGTCCAAGGCACCAGCCAAAGCGCCCGCCAAAACATCGGCCAAGGCCAAGAAATAACGCCGGAACCGGTCGCAGGGTTTCGGGCCGTCGATAAACGCAGGGGAAGAATTGATGACCGTTGAAGTTAATGTCCCGACGCTGGGTGAATCCGTCACGGAGGCGACCGTCGGCAAATGGACCAAAAGCCCGGGCGACGCCGTCGCCGTGGACGAGGCCCTGGTCGAACTGGAAACCGACAAGGTGACCATCGAGGTCAACGCCCCCGCCGCCGGAACCCTGGGCGCCATCGCCGCTCAGGAAGGCGAGACGGTCGCCGTCGGCGCCCTGCTCGCGACCATTCAGGAAGGGGCCGCCCCCGCCAAGGCCGATGCCAAACCGGCAGCAGCCAAGCCGGCAGCAGCCCCCGCCGCCGCGAAATCGGGCGGCGGTAAGACCGTCGACATCGTCACCCCGACCATGGGCGAAAGCGTGTCCACGGGCACCCTGGGCAACTGGACCAAGCAGGTCGGCGACAGCGTCGCCGCCGACGAGGTCCTGGTCGAGGTCGAAACCGACAAGGTGACCATCGAGGTCAACGCCCCCGCCGCCGGACGGCTCGCCTCCATCGACGCCCAGGCGGGTGCTGAAGTCGGCCCCGGCGTGAAGATCGGCACCATCGAGGCCGGCGCCGAAGGCGCCGCCGCCGCTGCCCCCGCCAAGGCCGAAACGCCCGCAGCCGCCCCCGCCGCCAAGCCGGCTGCCGCCCCTGCAGCGGCGGCAGCCCCGCCCCCCGCCGCGTCCGGCAACCGCCCGCCCCTGTCCCCCGCCGTGCGCAAGATGGTGGATGACAACGACCTTGACCCGGCCCGCATCACCGGCACCGGGCCCGACGGCCGCATCACCAAGGGCGACGTGCAACAGGCCATCGCCAACGGCTCCGCCAAGCGCCAGGCCGCCCCGGCACCGGCCGCCGCCCCCCGCGCCGTCGGACCGGCGCCCGCGCTGACCACGGAAAACATGTTCGCCCCCCGCCCGCCCCGCGCCCCCAACGACCGCGAGGAACGGGTCAAACTGTCCAAGCTGCGCCAGGTCATCGCCCGGCGCCTGAAAGAGGCGCAGAACACGGCGGCCATGCTGACGACCTGGAACGAGGTCGACATGGGCAACGTCATGGCGCTGCGCGCCGAATACAAAGAGGTGTTCGAGAAGAAGCACGGGGCCCGCATGGGCTTCATGTCGTTCTTCGTGCGCGCCGCCTGCATCGGGCTCAAGGAATGGCCCGCCGTGAACGCGGAAATCTACGGCGACGAGATCATCTACAAGAACTACTACAACGTCGGCGTCGCCGTCGGCACGCCCCAGGGCCTGGTCGTTCCCGTGCTCAAGGAAGCCGACAAGATGGGCTTCGCCGACATCGAGGGCGGCATCGCCGACTTCGGCCGCCGCGCCCGGGACGGCAAGCTGGGCATGGACGAGATGACCGGCGGCACTTTCACCATCTCCAACGGCGGGGTGTTCGGATCGCTCAACTCCATGCCGATCCTCAACGTGCCGCAGTCGGCGATCCTGGGCATGCATTCGATCCAGAAGCGCCCCATGGTGGTGAACGACGAGATCGAAATCCGGCCCATGATGCACCTGGCGCTGAGCTACGATCACCGCATCGTCGACGGCCGCGAGGCGGTCAGCTTCCTGGTCCGCATCAAGCAATGCATCGAGGACCCGCAGCGCATCCTGTTGAACGTGTGACGCAGCGGACTACATTGAACAACGAGACTCCCGAAACACGATCAGGAGCGATCAGATCATGAGTGACGCTTACGACCTGGTGGTCATCGGCGGCGGGCCCGCCGGCTACGTCGCCGCCATCCGCGCGGCGCAGCTGGGCATGAAGACGGCCGTCGTCGAAGGACGCGGCGCGCTGGGCGGGACCTGCCTCAACGTCGGCTGCATCCCGTCGAAGGCGATGCTGCAGTCGTCCCACCACTTTGAGATGGCTGACAAGGAGTTCGCCCATCACGGGATCGACGTTTCGGGCCTGAAGGTCAACCTGAAGACCATGCTGGCGCGCAAGGACAAGGTCGTCGAGGGCCTGACCGGCGGCATCGAAATGCTGATGAAGAAGAACAAGATCGACTACATCAAGGGCTGGGGCAAGATCGACGCCGTCGGCAAGGTGTCGGTGAAACCGGCCGAGGGCAAGGCCAAGGCCCAGGTGCTTGAGACCGCCAACATCCTGATCGCCACGGGCTCGGAAGTCACGCCGCTGCCCGGCGTCGAAATCGACGAGAAGCAGATCGTCTCCTCCACGGGCGCGCTCGCCCTGCCCAAGGTGCCGAAGACCATGGCCGTGATCGGCGCAGGGGTGATCGGGCTCGAGCTCGGCAGCGTGTGGCGGCGGCTGGGCTCGGAAGTGACGGTGGTCGAATTCCTCGACATCGCCCTGCCCGGCATGGACGGCGAGGTGTCCAAGCATGCGCAGCGCATCCTGACCAAGCAGGGCCTGACCTTCAAGATGAAGACCAAGGTGACGGGGGCCAAGGCCGGCAAAGACGGCGTGACCCTGACCATGGAACCGCGCGATGGCGGCAAGGCGGAAACGCTTAAAGTCGACGTGGTGCTGGTCGCCATCGGCCGCCGGCCGTTCACGGAAGGCCTGGGCCTGAAGGAAGCCGGGGTCGAGATCGGGGAGCGCGGCTTCATTCCCGTCGATGCCGATTATCAGACCAACGTCGAAGGCATCTACGCCATCGGCGACGTGATCGGCGGCGCCATGCTGGCCCATAAGGCCGAGGACGAAGGCGTCGTTTGCGCCGAGATCATGGCCGGACAGACCGGGCATATCGATTACGGCGCGATCCCCGGCATCGTCTATACCCATCCGGAAATCGCCGCCGTCGGCAAGACCGAGGAACAGTTGAAGGACGCGGGCATCGCCTACAACAAGGGGAAATTCCCCTTCACCGCCAACTCCCGCGCGCGCTGCAACGACGATGCCGACGGCTTCGTCAAAATCCTGGCCGACGCGGAGACGGACAAGATTCTGGGCTGCCACATCATCGGCCCCCAGGCCGGCGACCTTATTCAAGAGGTCGTCAACGTGATGGAATTCGGCGGCTCGGCCGAGGACATCGCCCGCATCTGCCATGGCCATCCGGGTCTGCCGGAATCGGTCAAGGAAGCGGCCTTGGGCGTCGCGGGACGCGCGATTCACATCTGATCCCGTTACGATCCGCCTGATCCACCCATCACTTGCCCCGTCCAGGGGCGGGCACAAATGCGCCTTTTTATCCATCTAGGCGCGGACGTTTTTTAATAGTCTAAACGTCTATCCCTTCCGGCATTCGCCGGGGCGTCATTCGACGAAAGATGGATCATGGATACCTGGATTCTCGCGCTGGTCCTGCTGGCGGCGGCCCTGCATGCGGGCTGGAACCTGCTGGTCAAGATGCGCGGCGACAAGCTGGTGATGATGGGCGTGATCGACGCGGGCCACGGCCTGCTCGCCTTGCCGCTGCTGTTGTTCTTTCCATTCCCGAACCTGGAAGCCTGGCCCTTCATCGTCGCCTCGGCGGTCTTGCATGTGGGCTACAAGCTGTTTCTGGTGCGGGCCTATGTCCACGGCGACATGGGCGTGGTCTATCCCATCGCCCGCGGCATGGCGCCGGCCCTGGTCGCGCTGGGCGCCTATGTATTCGCCGGGGAGAGCCTGAGCCCGACGCAGTTGGCCGCCATCATCGCCATCGCCGTCGCCATTTCCGGCCTGACCTTCGCCAACGGTTGGCGCGACATTCCGTTGCTGGGACTGGCCTTCGCCGTCGGCACGGCGGTGTTCATCGCCGCCTACACGGTGGTCGACGGGATCGGCGGGCGGCTTGCCGGCAGCGCCCATGCCTATGCGCTGTGGATGTTCGTCACCGACGCCTGCCTGTTCACGCCGGTCGTGCTGCTGCGGCGCGGACGGCAATTCCTGACCACGGCCAGGGAATACTGGCGGCCGGGCCTGGCCGGCGCGGCCATGTCCATGAGCGCCTATTGGATCGTCATCTGGGCCATGAGCATCACGCCCATGGCCCCCGTGTCCGCCGTCAGGGAAACCAGCGTCCTGTTCGGCGCCCTGCTTGCCGGTTTCGTGTTGAAGGAAGGCCGCCTCGTCCTGCGCCTTGCGGCGGCGACCGTCATCGCCGCCGGGGTCATCAGCCTGCAGTTCTAATGCACCCTTGAGGCCGCGGCGGCGGTCCGCATCCTGGACGGCGGCCGGCGCAAGGCCTAGCCCTTCTTGCGCGCCCTCGGATGGGCGTCGTCGTAGACGGCGCTGAGCCGCGCCATGTCGACGTCCGTATAGCGCTGGGTGGTCGACAGCGACGCATGGCCCAGCAGTTCCTGAATGGTGCGCAGGTCGCCGCCGCCGGCCAAAAGGTGCGTCGCATAGGAATGACGCAGCGCATGGGGTGTGGCCGTATCCGGCAGGCCCAGCAATGCCCGCAGGTTGCGCACCCGGGCCTGGGCAACCCCGGCGGCGAGCCGCCCGCCGCGTGCGCCCAGGAACAGCGGCGTGTCGCCGCCGCCCGCGTAAGGGCAGGCATCCAGATAGGCCGCGATCGCCTGACGCACGGCGGGCAGCACGGGCACCAGGCGGTCCTTGTTGCCCTTGCCGCGCACCATCATGGTGTCGGCCGGATTGCCGAACAGGCCGGGCGCGCGGTCGCGGTTGAGATCCAGCGCCTCGCCGATGCGCAGCCCGCAGCCGTACAAAAGCGTCAGCAAGGCCCGGTCGCGCAGCCCGATCCAGACGTCGTCGGCCAGGTCCGGGGCCGAGAGGATCAGGTCGAAGGCTTCCTCGATGCTGAGCGCCTTGGGCACGGACTTGGGCACGCGGGGCGTGCGCAGGGCGGAGATCGCCGAATTGCGCACCACGCCCTGTTTTTCCAGATAGCGGAAGAACCCCCGCAGGCAGGACAGCGACCGGGCGGTGGAAGTCCGCGACAGGCCCCGGCGGTTGAGGTCGGCCAGCCAGGCGCGGAAGTCGAGCGGCTTCAGACCCTCGATCTCCGCCAATCCCGGCGGCCCGCCCAGATGATCGGCCATGAAGCGCAGGAACCCGGCAAGGTCGTGCTGGTATCCCGCGAGGGTGTGGGGGGAATAACGCTTTTCGTGAGCCAGCCAGTCCCGCCAGCGCGACGCCGCGGCCGCCAGGGCAGGATCGCAGGTCAGCTCCGGCGCCAGGGTCACATCGAGGGTTCCTGCATGCGCTCGATGCAGTTTTCCAGCACGCGGGCGAGGAACACCACCAGTTCCGTGCCCTGGCCCGGCTGGAAGAACGAATCGGAGCGCGAGCCGAGCGCCATCAGGCCGACCGGCGTGCGCGGGCCGGGACGCAGGCGCGCCACGGCGGCGGATTGCACCAGACCGGCGGCGGCGCCGAACACGGAACCGTCGTCGGCGATGTCGCGGTACAGCTTGGCCGCCCCGCCCGACCCCAAAAGGGCATCGACCAGCCCCGGCTTCAGGTCGGTGATTTCCGGCGAGACCAGCCAGGACAGCGGATTGTCCGACGGCTCATAGCCGACGCAGACGATGTCCACGTCGAGCAGCCGGGCCAGATCGTCGTTGACGACGCGGACCAGGGCGTCGAAATCGCGGGCGCTCAACAGCGCCAGCACGGCGGCGTGGGTGCGCTGCTGCACCGACATGTTGGAACGGCTGGTCTCGATCACGTCGCGCACGCATTCGCGCAGTTCCTCGACCGCCTCTTTCTGCTGATTCAACAGGGCCTGCTGGAAATCCACCACCTGGGCCCCTTCCTGGGGGGCGTCCTGGGCGAATCGGCCCGGCATGTTCATGAAGGACAGCACTTCCAGGCGTTCGCGGAAGAAGTCGGGATTGGCCACGAGGAATTCGGCCACGTCATCGTCCGACAGGCTGATATCCGCCGTTTCCAGGGTCTCGGCGGCGACCTCGTCCTTGCCTTGAGGCATCCCTTGGCTCCTTTCCTGCTCACGCGCGGTGAAGGCGCGCCCCTATGATCCCTATTATAATGCCAAGCACCCCCGCCCCATAGGATCAGCCCGTGGGGCCACCCCAGGAAGTCCCGACACCGACATGACAGACGCCCCCGGCCACGACACGAAGACCTTCCCGCCGGGAACGCGGGTCGCCGTGCGTCTGCCGCTGCCGCTGACCGATGCCTACGACTATCGGGTGCCGGCGGGGCTGACCCTGGCGGCGGGGGATTTCGTGCGCGTCCCCCTGGGGCCGCGCCGCATGGCCGGCGTCGTCTGGGGCCCGGGCACCGGCGACGTGCCCGACGCCAGGATGAAGGAGGTCGTGGGATTACTCGACGCCCCGCCCATGACGGCGGAGGCCAGGACCTTCGTCGACTGGGTCGCCGACTACACCCTGAACCCGCCGGGCGCCGTCCTGCGCATGGCCCTGAGCGTGCCGGAAGCCCTGGAGCCGCCCAAGGCGCTGACCGCCTACCGGCCCGCCGATCCCCGGCCCGAGATCAAGATGACGCCCGCCCGCGACCGCGTGCTGGCCGCCGCCGCCGACGGCCCGCCCCGCCAGGCGGCGGAGCTTGCCCGCGCCGCCGGCGTGACCCCGGCCGTGGTCACCGGCCTGGCCAAGGTCGGCGGGCTGACCGCCTGCCCGATCCCGGCCTTTCCGCCACCGCCGCAGCCGGACCTCGACCGCCCCGGCCCGGACCTGTCGGCGGAACAGGCGGCGGCGGCCGATTCGCTGAGCGCCGCCGTGACCGAGGGCTTTTCCGTTCAGGTCCTGGAGGGCGTGCCCGGGTCGGGCAAGACCGAGGTCTATCTGCAGGCCGTGGCCGAAGCGGTCGCGCGCGGCCGCCAGGTTCTGGTGCTGCTGCCGGAGATCGCCCTGTCGGCGCAATGGCTGGAACGCTTCCGGGCGCGTTTCGGCAGCGAGCCGGCGCTGTGGCATTCCGAGGTGACCCAGGCGCAAAAGCGCGAGACCTGGCGTCATGTCGCGCTGGGTCAGGCCGACGTGGTGGTCGGGGCGCGCTCGGCCCTGTTCCTGCCGTTCCGGGATCTGGGCCTGATCATCATCGACGAGGAACACGACGGCTCCTTCAAACAGGAGGAAGGCGTGGTCTACAACGCCCGCGACATGGCCGTGGTGCGGGCCCGGATGGGCCGCATTCCCGTGGTCCTGGTGTCGGCGACGCCGTCCCTGGAAACCCAGGCCAACGTGGACCGGGGCCGTTATGCCCATCTGCACCTGCCGGCCCGCCACGGCGGCGCCGACCTGCCCGACGTCGATCTGGTCAACATGACCAAGTCGCCGCCGCAGCGCGGCCAGTGGCTGTCGCCGCCGCTGCGTGAAGCCATAACCCAGACCCTGGAGCGCGGCGAGCAGGCCCTCTTGTTCCTCAACCGCCGGGGCTACGCGCCGCTGACCCTGTGCCGGACCTGCGGCCACCGCCTGCAATGTCCGCAATGCACGGCCTGGCTGGTCGAACATCGCCTGCTCGGGCGTCTGCAGTGCCATCACTGCGGCTATCAGACGGCGCCGCCCCCCGCCTGCCCGGAATGCGGAACGGAGGATTCGCTGGTGCCCTGCGGGCCGGGGGTCGAACGCCTGGAGGAAGAGGTCCGCGCCGTTTATCCGGATGCCCGCATCGCCATGGCGACCTCGGACAACCTGTACAACCAGCGCACGGCCCGCGAGTTCGTGCAGCGCATCGAGGCCCATGAGGTCGACCTGATCATCGGCACCCAGATCGTCGCCAAGGGCTACCATTTCCCGTTGCTGACCCTGGTCGGCGTGGTCGATGCGGATCTGGGGCTGTCCGGCGGCGACCTGCGGGCGGCGGAGCGCACCTACCAGTTGCTCTACCAGGTCGCCGGGCGGGCCGGGCGGGCGGAGCGCCCGGGCCGGGTGCTGATCCAGACCTTCATGCCCGAACACCCGGTGATGGACGCGATCCTGAAGGGCGACCGCGCCGCCTTCCTGACCGCCGAGGCCAAGGGCCGCGAGGAGGCCCGCATGCCGCCCTACGGCCGCCTGGTCGGCGTGGTGGTGTCCGGCACGGACGAGGCGGCGGTCGACGCCGGCGCCCGGGCGCTCGGCCGAACGGCGCCGCAAGGGGGGGATATTCAGGTTCTGGGTCCGGCCCCGGCGCCCCTCGCCATGATCCGGGGGCGCCACCGCCGCCGCCTGCTGTTGAAGGCCGGGCGCGGCACGGCGGTGCAGCCCCTGGTCCGCGCCTGGATCAGGCGCGCCAATGTCCCGAAAAAGGTCCGCGTGCTGATCGACATCGACCCCTATTCCTTCATGTGACCGGGCCTGTCACCATGCTTGAAATTCCCCCCGAAACGGGCCCAATCGGGGGTGTTTCACAGTCTGTGAAAAAACCCGGGCGACTCTGGTTGCATGCGCGAAATCTCTGTGGTAGGACTGGCCGCGCTTTCCAGGCGGGGCCCGCCGGAATTGGCGGGATTGCGGCTGTTTTTCGGGCGTGAACCCTAATCAAAGCCGGCGTCCAAGGGTCCGTAAAAAAACTTAATCAAGGGGTTTCCCAGGTGTCATCGGATATCGCAGGCGCTTCCGGCCTTGCAGGTCGCTACGCGACCGCCCTGTACGAATTGGCCGCGGCCGACAAGCAGCTGGACACGGTCGCCCAGGACATGGCCGCGATCCGCGACATGATCGATGAAAGCGCCGATCTGGCGCGTCTGATCCGCTCCCCCGTCATCGCCCGCGACAGCCAGATCGCCGCCATGGACGCGATCCTGACCCAGGCCGGGATTTCCGAACTGACCAAGCATTTCGTCGGTGTCGTCGCGCAGAACCGCCGGTTGTTCGCGCTGACCACCATGATCAAGCAGTTTCAAGGCATCTTGGCCCAGCACCGGGGTGAAATGACCGCCGAGGTCACCTCCGCCCAGGCGTTGAGCGACAAGCAGCGTCAAGCGATCGAGGATGGACTGAAAAAGGCCATGGGCACGAAGGTTGCCGTGGACGCCCGGGTTGACGAAGACCTTCTGGGCGGTCTCGTGGTCAAAATCGGCTCACGCATGATCGATTCCTCGATCAAAACCAAACTTCAGCAACTTCGCTTAAGCATGCGATAAGAGGGGATCCCGACAATGGAAATCCGCGCCGCGGAAATCTCCGCCATTCTCAAGAAACAGATTGCCGACTTCGGCTCGGAAGCCGAGGTCGCGGAAGTCGGCCAGGTGCTGTCCGTCGGTGACGGTATCGCCCGTGTCTATGGTCTGGACCAGGTCCAGGCCGGCGAAATGGTCGAATTCCCCGGCGGCATCAAAGGGATGGCGCTGAACCTGGAAACCGACAACGTCGGCATCGTTATTTTCGGCGACGACCGGGACATTAAAGAAGGCGACACCGTCAAGCGCACCGGCGACATCGTCGACGTGCCGGTCGGCAAGGCCCTTCTGGGCCGCGTCGTTGACGGCCTGGGCAACCCGATCGACGGCAAGGGCGAGATCGCGACCACCGAACGCTCCCTGGTCGAAGTCAAGGCGCCCGGCATCATTCCCCGGAAATCGGTGCACGAGCCGGTGCAGACCGGCCTCAAGGCCATCGACAGCCTGATCCCCGTCGGCCGCGGCCAGCGCGAACTGATCATCGGCGACCGCCAGACCGGCAAGACCGCCGTCATCATCGACACCATCCTGAACCAGAAGTCGGTCAACGAGAACGCCAAGGACGAGTCGGAAAAGCTCTACTGCGTCTATGTCGCTATCGGCCAGAAGCGGTCCACCGTGGCCCAGTTGGTCAAGACCCTCGAAGACTACGACGCCATGAAGTATTCCATCGTCGTCGCCGCCACGGCTTCCGAGCCGGCGCCGATGCAGTTCCTGGCCCCCTACACGGGCTGCGCCATGGGCGAGTACTTCCGCGACAACGGCATGCATGCCGTCATCTTCTATGACGATCTGTCCAAGCAGGCCGTCGCCTATCGCCAGATGTCCCTGCTGCTGCGCCGCCCGCCGGGCCGCGAAGCCTATCCGGGCGACGTCTTCTACCTGCACTCCCGCCTGCTTGAGCGCGCGGCCAAGATGAACGACGAATTGGGCGCCGGTTCGCTGACCGCCCTGCCGGTCATCGAAACCCAGGCCGGCGACGTGTCGGCCTACATCCCGACCAACGTGATTTCGATCACCGACGGCCAGATCTTCCTGGAAACGGAACTGTTCTATAAGGGCATCCGCCCGGCCGTGAACGTCGGCCTGTCGGTGTCGCGCGTCGGTTCCGCCGCCCAAACCAAGGCCATGAAGCAGGTCGCCGGCTCGATCAAGCTGGAACTGGCCCAGTACCGCGAAATGGCGGCCTTCGCCCAGTTCGCGTCGGACCTGGACCCGTCCACGCAGAAGCTGCTGGCCCGCGGTGCGCGCCTGACCGAACTTCTCAAGCAGCCGCAGTATTCGCCGCTGACCGTCGCCGAACAGGTCGTCGTGATCTTCGCCGGCGTGAAGGGCTATGCGGACAAGATCGCCGTCGGCGACATCACGGCCTATGAGCGCCGTCTGCTCGACGCGGCCCGCGACAAGGGTGCCGACCTCCTGGCGACCATCACCAAGGAAAAGGCGCTCAGCGACGACACCACCGAGAAGCTGTCGAAGTTCCTGGACGACTTCACCAAGTCCTTCGCAGCCTAAGCGTCGGGATCGGTTATCAGCCCAACCTGACGGACAAACGGGGAAAGCGCTTTCATGCCTTCGCTTAAGGATCTGAAAATCCGGATCAACAGCGTCAAGTCGACGCAGAAGATCACATCGGCCATGAAGATGGTGGCGGCGGCCAAGCTGCGCCGTGCCCAGGAAGGTGCCGAGGCCGCCCGCCCCTATGCCCAGCGCATGGAGGGCATGGTGGCCGCCATCGGTGCGTCGATCGGCGATCCCACGGGGGCTCCCCGGATGCTGTCCGGCACCGGGTCGTCGGACGTCCATCTTCTCGTCGCCTGCACCGCCGACCGCGGTCTGTGCGGCGGCTTCAACGGCACCATCGTGCGGGAAACGCGCGCCACGGCCCGCCGTCTGAAGGCCGACGGCAAGACGGTGAAAATCATCTGCGTCGGCAAGAAGGCGCGCGATCTTCTGAAGCGCGACATGGCATCCGACATCGTCGACACCTTCGAAGGCATCGGCCGGCGCGGCGTCAAATACGACGAGGCCGAGGCCGTCGCCATAAAGATCACCGAAATGTTCGAGGCGGGCGAATTCGACGTCTGCACCGTGATCTTCAACCGTTTCCAGTCGGCGATGACGCAAATCATCACCAAACAGCAGGTCATTCCCTTCCAGTTGCCCGAGGGCGGCAAGGAAGAGGAAAAGGCCGGCGGCCCGTCGGCGGTCTATCTGTACGAGCCGGAAGAACAGGAAATCCTCGCCGATCTGCTGCCCCGCAACATGGCGGTGCAGTTGTTCCAGGCGCTCCTCGAAAGCTCGGCCTCCGAACACGGGGCGCGTATGACCGCCATGGACAGCGCCACGCGCAACGCCGGCGACATGATCAACAACCTGACGCTGACCTACAACCGGACGCGCCAGGCCTTCATCACCAAAGAACTCATCGAAATCATCTCGGGCGCGGAAGCGCTTTAGAATGTCCGTTTAACGGGAGCTAGAAGACTATGGCTACGAACAGTGTTGGTAAGGTGACCCAGGTTCTGGGCGCCGTGGTGGACGTTCAGTTCTCGGGTGACCTGCCCGCGATCATGAACGCCCTGCATGTGAAGATCGGCGACCGCGTTCTGGTCCTGGAAGTGGCGCAGCACCTTGGCGAAAACACGGTGCGCACCGTTGCCATGGACACCACGGACGGTCTGCAGCGCGGCACCGAAGCCACGGACACGGGCGACAGCATCACCGTTCCCGTCGGACCGGAAACGCTCGGCCGCATCATGAACGTGATCGGCGACCCCGTGGACGAACGCGGCCCCGTCGTCACCAAGATGAAGATGCCGATCCACCGTTCGGCCCCGGAATTCCACGAGCAGTCGACGGAAACCGAGATTCTGACTACGGGCATCAAGGTCGTCGACCTGATCGCGCCCTATTCCAAGGGCGGCAAGATCGGCCTGTTCGGCGGCGCCGGCGTGGGCAAGACGGTGCTGATCATGGAACTGATCAACAACGTCGCCAAGGGCCACGGCGGTTATTCCGTGTTCGCCGGGGTCGGCGAGCGCACCCGCGAAGGCAACGACCTGTACCACGAAATGATCGAATCCGGCGTTATCGACCTGGAAGGCGGCAATTCCAAGGCCGCGCTCGTCTACGGTCAGATGAATGAACCCCCGGGGGCCCGCTCCCGCGTCGCCCTGACCGGCCTGACCCAGGCGGAATACTTCCGCGACGAGGAAGGCCAGGACGTGCTGCTGTTCATCGATAACATCTTCCGCTTCACCCAGGCCGGCTCGGAAGTGTCGGCGCTGTTGGGCCGCATTCCCTCGGCCGTGGGCTATCAGCCGACGCTGGCCACGGACATGGGCGCCCTGCAGGAACGCATCACCTCGACCAAGAAGGGCTCGATCACGTCCGTGCAGGCCATTTACGTGCCGGCCGACGATTTGACCGATCCGGCCCCCGCGACGTCCTTCGCGCACTTGGACGCGACCACGGTGCTGTCGCGCCAGATCGCGGAACTGGGCATCTATCCCGCCGTCGATCCGCTCGACTCGACCTCGCGCATCCTTGATCCGCGCATCATCGGTGACGAGCATTACGGCGTCGCCACGAAGGTTCAGCAGACCCTGCAGACCTACAAGTCCCTGCAGGACATCATCGCCATTCTGGGCATGGACGAACTGTCGGAAGAAGACAAGCAGACCGTGTCCCGCGCCCGCAAGATCCAGCGCTTCCTGTCGCAGCCCTTCCATGTCGCCGAAGTGTTCACCGGCTCGCCGGGTGTGCTGGTGTCGCTCGAAGACACCATCAAGGGCTTCAAGGGCATCGTCGAGGGCGAATACGACCATCTGCCGGAATCGGCGTTCTACATGGTCGGCACCATCGACGAAGCCATCGAGAAGGCCAAACGCATGGCGGCGGAAGCGGCCTAAGGACCAGGTGCTGACAAAGGACATCCGATAAATGGCCGATACGATCCAATTCGAGCTGGTGTCGCCGACAAAGGTGGTGGCGTCGCAGGCCGTGGACATGGTCGTCGTCCCCGGTGGCGAAGGCGACCTGGGTGTCCTGCCCGGCCACTCGCTGCTGATCGGCACCGTGCGCCCCGGCGTCATCGACATCCACGAAGGCGGCAAGGTGACCAACAGCATCTTCGTCGCCGGCGGGTTCGTCGAAGTCAATCCCGAGACCTGCACGGTCCTGGTCGAAGAAGCGACGGCCGTCACCGACATCGACAAGTCGGCCGCCGGCCAGCGCCTGCAGGACGCGCAGAAGGCCCTCGCCGACGCCGGTGACGCCAAGGCGAAATCCGCCGCCGAAAGCGAAGTGAAGATCGCCGAGGCGATGGTTGCCGCCGCCTCCTGATCGACGCCTCACCGATTACGAAAAAACGCCGCGAAATGCGGCGTTTTTTTATGCCCCCCCCCTGCGCCCGGCCGCAGCGACAAGCATTTGGCGCGGCCGCCGGGGCTGCTATAACAATGCCGTTCCACTTCGATAAAAATCAGACCGAATGAAGGGATCCCGTCCATGCGTCTGTACCTCGTACGCCACGGCCTTGCACTGACCGGGGACGAAAACCCGGACCGGCCGCTCAGCGAACAGGGCCAGAAGGACGTGAAGCGCATGGCCTCGTTCCTCGGCCGCGCCGGCGTGCGGGTATCCCGCGTCATTCATTCGGAAATCCTGCGCGCCCAGCAAACCGCCATGCATCTGTCCGCCGTCATCGGTCCCGGACGCATCGTCGAGGAAATGCGGGATATCAAACCCTCGTCGCGCCTGGACAGCCTTGTCGAGGCCGCGAGTGGATGGACCGAGAACACCCTGGTCGTCGGCCACGACCCGTTCATGAGCCGCATCACCTCGTTCCTGACCTCGGGCGACGTCAACGCCGGGGTCATCGCCTTCGACCCGGGCGCCGTGGTCTGCCTGGAACGCGACCCCATCATCACGGACAAGGGCGGCCATTGGACCATTCTGTGGCATATGAGCCCGGTGCTGTTGAGCGCCTGACCGTCTACTAGGCGAGAGGCACGGGCATGCCGCCCATCCCGCCGCCCCCGAACCTGACCTGAACCCCGCCCTTACGACCGCCGCTTCGGCGCGCGGGACGATGCCTTGCGCGCCCCCTTGCCTTTCGGCTTCCAGGCGGGGCCGCCCGCCGCGCGCTTTTCCGCACCCGGCTTGCGGCTGACCAGCCGGGACGGGGCGGTGCCGGGCGCGGCCAGGCCCAGGTCGACGGCTTCGAGCCGGCGGATTTCGTCGCGCAGGCGGGCCGCTTCCTCGAATTCCAGGTTGCCGGCGGCCTTGCGCATCTTGTCGTTCATGTCGGCGATGACGGCGGTCAGGTTGTGGCCGGCGAGATGGGTTTCGCCGGCGACGCCCGTGTCGACGGTCATGTAATCGCCCTCGTAGACGCTTTCCAGCGCCTTGGAGAACCCCTTCTTCACGCTTTCCGGGGTGATGCCGTGGGCGAGGTTGTATTCCTGCTGCTTTTCCCGCCGCCGCTCGGTTTCCGACAGCGCGTAATCCAGGGCCTCGGTCATGTTGTCGGCGTAGAGGATGACCCGGCCGTCCAGGTTGCGCGCGGCCCGGCCGATGGTCTGCACCAGTGATGTCTTGGAGCGCAGGTAGCCCGGCTTGTCGGCATCGAGAATGCAGACCAGGGCGCATTCCGGAATGTCCAAACCCTCGCGCAAAAGGTTAATACCGACCAGTACGTCGAAAGCACCCAGGCGCAAATCGCGGATGATTTCGATGCGTTCCAGGGTGTCGATGTCCGAATGCATGTAACGCACGCGCACGCCCTGTTCGTGCAGGTATTCGGTCAGGTCCTCGGCCATGCGCTTGGTCAGGGTGGTGACCAGGGTGCGTTGCCCCCTGGCGGCCGTTTCCTTGACCTCCATCAGCAGGTCGTCGACCTGATTTTCCACCGGGCGGACGATGCAGAGCGGATCGATGAGCCCCGTCGGGCGCACCACCTGCTCAGTTATTACGCCCCCGGTACGATCCAGCTCCCACGGGCCGGGCGTGGCGGAGACGAACACCGTCTGCGGGCGCATGCCGTCCCATTCCTCGAACTTCAGGGGCCGGTTGTCGACGCAGCTGGGCAGGCGGAAGCCGAAATCCGACAGGGTTGTTTTGCGCGCGTAATCGCCTTTGAACATGCCGCCGATCTGCGGCACCGTGACGTGGCTTTCATCGACCACCAGCAAGGCGTTTTCCGGCAGGTATTCGAACAGGGTCGGCGGCGGCTCGCCGGGGGCGCGGCCCGTAAGGTAGCGGCTGTAATTTTCGATACCGGAACAATGTCCCGTGGTCTCCAGCATCTCGATGTCGAAGGTGGTGCGTTCCTGCAGCCGCTGGGCCTCCAGAAGCTTGCCCTCGGCGATCAGGCGGGCGAGGGTTTCCTTCAACTCGGCCTTGATCTGGGGGATCGCCTGCATGAGGGTCGGGCGCGGCGTCACATAGTGGCTGTTCGGATAGACAATGATCTCGTCGAGCGTCGCGATCTTGTCGCCGGTCAGGGGGTCGATCTCCCACATGGCCTCGACCTCGTCGCCGAACAGGGACAGCCGCCAGGCCCTATCCTCCAGGTGCGAGGGGAAGATTTCCACGACATCGCCCCGCACCCGGAACGTCCCCCGCACGAAGGACGCGTCGTTGCGCTTGTATTGCAGCTCGACCAACTGCTTTAGCAGTTTTTGCCGGTCGACGACCGATCCGGCCTTGAGCCGCACGATCATTTCCGCATAGGTCTCGACCGCGCCGATGCCGTAGATGCAGGACACGGAGGCGACGATCACCACGTCGTTGCGCTCGAGCAGGGCGCGGGTCGCCGAATGGCGCATACGGTCGATCTGCTCGTTGATCGAGGCGTCTTTTTCGATATAGGTGTCCGTGCGCGGCACGTAGGCTTCCGGCTGGTAATAGTCGTAATAGCTGACGAAATATTCGACCGAGTTTTCCGGAAAGAATTCCTTCATCTCGCCATAGAGCTGCGCCGCCAGGGTCTTGTTGGGAGCGAGCACCAGGGTCGGCCGGTTCAGGTTGCGGATGACATGGGCCATGGTGAAGGTCTTGCCCGAGCCGGTGACGCCGAGCAGCACCTGGTCCCGCTCCCCGGCCTCGAGCCCGGCGGTCAGCTCGGCGATCGCCTCGGGCTGGTCGCCGGCCGGGGAATATTCGCTTTGCAGGTCGAACACGGGGCCGCCCGCGACCGCCGCCCGCCGGGACGGGTGGTAAAGCGCCGGGTCGTTTTTCAATTCCATGGCCATGGCTGATTATATAGGCGCTGCGCGCGCCCCGGTCATCCCCCTGGTCAGGCTTGGGCGGCCAGAACCGCGTCGACCATTTCCGCCGACAGGCCCGTGTAGCGCGCGGGGTCGAGAATGCCGTCCAGGTCCGCCGCCGACATCACCGCCGTGACGCGGCCGTCCTTCAACAACAGGTCACGGAACACCAGGTCCTTCTCGAAGGCTTCCATGGCCGCCTCGTAGACCACGTCATGGGCCGTGTTGCGGCCGATCTTCTGGCCCAGCGTCATCATCACGGCCTCGGACAGCAGCAAGCCGCCGGTCATGTCCAGGTTCTTGCGCATGTTGCCCGTGCGCACGCTCAACCCGCCGGTCACATGGGCGACCTTGCGCACCGCCGCTTCGGTATAGCAGCACAGGCGCGGGATGAAGTCGCGCTCCCCCTGGTTGGCGACTTTGTCGCGTTCGTGTTCGGCGACCATGCCCTCGAAGGCCGGCGGAACGCAGGCCCAAGCAAGGCGCGCGATGGACTGAATGCCTTCGCAGATCGACGGATTGCGCTTCTGCGGCATGGTCGAGGACCCGACCTTGCCCGGCTGATGGGGTTCCTCCAGCTCGGCCAGTTCCGTGCGCTGCAGGGTCGCGACCTCGTGGGCGATCTTGCCCATGGTGCCGGTGACCAGGGCCAGGTTGCAGGCGAAATCCGCCGGCCGGTCCTTGGCCACGTGCCAGCAGATCACGGGCGCGGTCAGGCCCAGGTCGGCCATCATGCGCCGCATCACCTCGGGCCCCTTCTCGCCGATCGCCGCATAGGTGCCGACGGCGCCGGAAAACTGGCCGACCAGCACGCGGGGCGCCATGTCCTGAAGCCGCGCCACATGGCGGCGCACCTCGTCCAGCCATACGGCGGCTTTGTAGCCGAAGGTGATGGGCAGGGCCTGCTGGCCGTGGGTGCGGCCCGCCATGGGCGTGTCGCGGTGGTCGCGGGCCAGCTTTTCCAGATTGGCGTCGAGCACGCCCAGCGCGTCCAGCAACAGGTCCAGGCCATCCTTCATCTGCAGGACAAGACCCGTGTCCATGATGTCCTGGGTGGTCGCGCCCCAATGCACGAACTCGCCCGCTTCCTTGGCGCCCAGCTTCTCGCAGGCCTTGGCCATGGCGCGGACCAGGGGCACGATGGGGTGGCTGGTGCGCGCCATTTCGTCGCGCATGGCGTCCAGGTCGTATTGTTCGACGTCGGCGGCGCGGGTGATGTCCCGGGCCGCCTGCTCGGGGATGATGCCAAGGGAGGCCTCGGCGCGGGCCAGGGCCGCCTCCACGTCCAGCCATTTCTGCACGGTCATCTTGTCGTCGAACACGGCGCGCATGGCCGGGGTCGAAAACTGGTCACGGAACAGGGTTGAATCGATGGTGCTGGCGGCCATGGGGGGTCCTCCTCGGGCGGCGTTTCTTGGATTTGCCGGGCGCCGGTCGGGGCCCGGAAAGATGATGCGGCCGCCATGTTAGAGGCAAATACCCCCGGCCGTTAATCACATTCGCTTCTCCGCCGTGACGATCAGGCGCAGCGGCCCGCCCGGCGTCCAATCCTCGAAGGGATAGCAGGTGATGAGGGTGAGAAGATTGGCCTCCGGATGCAGCATGACCTGTTCCCTGCGCGTGTCGATGACCCGGCGTTCGACGATGCGGTAGCCGCTTTTGGCGCCCGACGGCTGTTCGACGCGAATCAGGTCGCCGACCTCGGCGTTCTTCAGATAGGCGAAATGGGTGTCGCGGTGGGCCGAAACGACGCTGTGCCCCGGCTGGCCCGGCAGGGCCGTGCCGTCGACATGGCCGGGCCCGAAGGCGAGCGTGCTGCCCGACGCCCCGGCGAGCACGATGTTCGATCCCCCCAGCCGCGCGATGCCGAGCCTGGCCACCGGCGTCATGTCGGCCCAGGGCCAGGGCCGGGCCAGGACGCCCGAGGGCACTTGGTTGGCCCGCGCCTGATCCCAGGCCCGGTCCAGCAACACCTGCGCCGCCCAGGCCTTGGCCGGGATATAGGCGCCCCAGGAAAAAAGACCCAGGCCGGCGGCGGCAAGAATGACCGCCGCCGACCTGGAAGGTGCCATGGAGGCAGGGAGAAACGGGAATAACCGGGCGGCCATGCGCATCAATCGGCGCCTTCCGGGCCCCGGCGGCGGTGCCTGCGCGGCCCCCGCCGGCCGAGGGCGAGGATGGCCAGGGCCGCGATCACGCACAGCAGGCCGAGCCCCATGTAGACATGTGCCGGGGTCGCCGTCTGCGGCGCCGCCGCCAGCGGCGTGCCGGACACGGCGGCGGCGAGATGGGTGCGCATGGCCGGATCAGCGCGGTTGAACGCCAGGGTCGCGGCCTGGCCGGCGGGTGCCGGAGCCATGGTCTTTTGCGGGGCGGGGGACAGGGACGGGGACGGCACGGGGGCGGTCGGAGCCCCTTCCAGGCCGGCGCGGTTCCAGCCCGCCGGCAGATTTGTCGGCACCTGGGCTGTCGCCAGGGGCGTGCCGGCGGGACGCGCCGGTTCGCTCTTCAGGTCGACCGCGACCAGGCTGGTGAATTTGCTGACCAGACCCAGGGAAAGCGCCGTATCGACGGCCTCCCGGCGGTAAGCGGCGCGGGCGGCCTCGGCGTCCTGGGGTTCAAGATGCATGCCGACCGTCCGCATGTTGGCCATCAATTGGCGGATCTTCTCGCCGCCCCACAGGCCCGCCACGCCGGGTGCCGCGGCGCCGCCGGTGATGGTCACCGACTGTTCCCAGAACCGCCCGCCCAGGCGGCCGGAAACCTTCATCTCCGGCCCGGCGTCGTTCAGTTTCATCAGCGCGACCAGGGGCTCGCCCGCATACAGGTCCGGCAGGGGCCGGGGCCAGACCTCAACCGAATGGGTGCCGCCCTGCGGCCAGGTCAGGGCCACGTCGGTCAGAGCCGGGCGTTCCAGCTTGAGGAACAGTTCGGCCATGCGTTCTTTGATCTCGTCAGCCGACTGGATAAACGTATAGGTGCCGCGTCCGGCGCGGGCGGCGCGGGTCATCAAAAACCCGTTGGGCGCCGATCCGATGCCGACCGTGAACAGTCGCGCGTCGCCGATGCGCCCGTTGATCAGGGACAGCAGGCGGTCCTCGTCGCCGACGGCGCCGTCAGTGATCAGCACGATCTGTTTGAGACGGGTGCGGGTTTCCTGTCCCGTGTCCTCCCCCGGGCCGTGCACGCCGGCCAGCGCCGCCGTGACGGCGTTGACGATTTCCGTGCCGCCTTCGGCCTGCAATCCCCGCACATAGGCCTGGGCGCGGGCGATGGCGGGCGCGTCGGCGGCGACCGGCCGTGGCGTCAGATCCGAATAGCCCGAGGCGAAGCGGATGACGCGGAACCGGTCGGCCAGGGTCAGACGGTCAAGCGCCATGACCAGGGCGTCCTTGGCCTGGGTCAGGGAGGGTCCCTGCATGGACCCCGACGTATCGACGACGAAGGTCACGTCGCGGGCCGGCCTGGGCAGGGTTAGCCCGGCCCCGCCGGACACGGGCGGCATCAGCATGAGCAGGCCGTAGGTGTCGTCCCCGGCCTTTTCCCAGAAGAACCCGGCCTGGGGAGCGGCCCCCGCCTGGGCCGGGGCCCAGCGCAGGATAAAATCGCGGTCGGCGGGCACGGCGTCACCGTCCAGCCGCACCACGGCCCGGCCCGCTTCCGGCCGGGCCGTGGTGATGTCGTGGCCGGGGCTGGTGACCTTGCCGATGTCGAAACCGGCGGCGATGGCGACCTGGAGGGTTACCGGATTGCCTTTGCCCGCATCCGGGCCGCGCAGCGGCGGCGTGATCTTGGAGGCATCGGACACCACATCCGTGTCCCGGGCCCAGCCGGACCCGCCCGCGAAGTTCACGGGATGGGCCTGACCGGGGATATAGCGCGGCCCCACGACCAGCGGCAGGCGGAGGGTGAACTGCCCGTCGCGGAAAGCCAGGCGTTCCTGAAATTCGATGGCGACGGTGATTTCCTCGCCGGGCCCCAGGTTGGCGACGGCGGTGGTGAAGATGTTGGGCCGCTGCTGTTCGACCAGGGAGGCCCGGCGGCCGGTGCTTTTCGCGGCGGTATACAGGCGCCGTGCCTCGGCCCGTTCCTTGATGACGCCCTCCGTCACGCGCCCGCCGACGGTCATTTTCAAGCGGTCGACGGCGCTGTCCGGCGGCAGGGGGTAGGTATAGATGGCCTCGGTCCAGCGCGCCGTCGGGTTGCGGAAACGGTGGGTGACGGCATAGCGGGCGATCAGGCCGGAAACCTGAACCCTGATATCCGTGCCCAACATCGGCGCGACCTGCACCTGTCCGTCTGCGTCTGCGTCACCGTCGCCCGCGCCGCCGTCATTGCCGGCCGGCAGGAACAGACCGCCCCCGTCCATGGCCGCCGCCGGAACCAGCGTCTCCGGGGGAATTCCGTTATCGGCCCGCACCGAGGACGCCGCGACAGCGGTGATCACAAGCAACGCGGCAACCAGGGCCAAGGGAAAAGCCCACCAGCGGCGGCCGATGACGGTGACGATGGGCATGGTGCGCGTCCCTCCCGGCGGGGCTCCGCCATAGCGATCCGGTAAGGCCGCCCGGGATGCCTGCGATCCGGGGGGCGGCGGTTCAATGCATTGAGGAGGGAAAGTGGGGCGGCCCTGGGGTTCGCCCAAGGTCATTTGGGGGCAGACGGGCCGCGATTTCGCCACAGTTCACACATGGCGGGAAATGGTCCGTTCCCGGGGCTTCAACATGGCCCAAAAACGATCTAGTTTACGCGCCACCCAGAAGGAACCGGGCTGAAGGAACCCCCCATGCACAAGAATACGATCTGTCTGCACCACGGCTACCGCGCCGATCCGGCGACCAATTCCGTCGCGGTCCCGATCTATCAGACCACGTCCTATCAGTTCGACGACACCGCCCATGCGGCCCGCCTGTTCGGGCTGGAGGAACTGGGCAACATCTATTCCCGCATCATGAACCCAACCTGCGACGTGCTGGAACAGCGCATGACCGCATTCGAAGGCGGCGCGGCGGCGCTTGCCGTCGCGTCGGGCCAGGCGGCATCGGCCATGTCTGTGCAGAACATCGCCCAGGCCGGTGACAACATCGTCGTGTCGACGGATATCTACGGCGGCACCTGGAACCTGTTCGGCAACACGCTGAAGACCATGGGGATCGAAGCCCGCTTCGTCGATCCGGCGGACCCGGAAAATTTCCGCCGCGCCACGGACGACAACACCCGAGCCTATTACGGCGAAACCCTGGCCAATCCGAAATTGCGGGTGTTTCCCATCGCCGAGGTCGCGGCCATTGGCCGTGAACTGGGCGTACCGTTGATCATGGACAACACGGCGGCGCCGACCCTGTGCCACCCGTTCGAACAGGGTGCCGCGGTCATCGTCTATTCCATGACCAAGTATGTCGGCGGCCATGGTACGTCGATCGGAGGCATGATCATCGACGGCGGCACGTTCGATTGGGAAACGCACGCCGCCCGCTTCCCCATGCTGACCCAGCCCGATGCCAGCTATCACGGCGCCGTCTGGACCGAGGCCGCCAAGGGCTTAGGCGCCCCCATCGCCTATATCCTGAAGGCGCGAACCACCCTGTTGCGCGACATGGGCCAGGCGATGAGCCCGTTCAACGCCTGGATGTTCATCCAGGGCATGGAAACTCTGCCCCTGCGCATGCGCGAGCATTGCCGCAATACGGAAACGGTGGCCCGCCATCTGGCGGCGCACCCGGCGGTGACCCGTGTCATCTTCCCCGGCCTGGAAAAGGACGACGGTATCCGCACCCGGGGGGAACGGACGATGCCCGGCGGCTGGGGCGGCCTGGTCGGCTTCGAGCTGACCGGCGGCGGCGACAGCGGCGCCAAGTTCATCGACGCCCTGAAGATGTTCTACCACGTGGCCAACATCGGCGACGTGCGGTCCCTGGCCATTCATCCCTGGTCGACGACGCACCAACAGCTGAGCGACGAAGAAAAAATCGCCGCCGGCGTCACCGAAGGCTATGTGCGGCTGTCGGTCGGCATCGAGCATATCGACGACATCATCGCCGACCTGGATCAGGCGCTCGCGGCGCTGTAACCCGCCGCGGCCTTGTTCATAGCGCGTCTTGCCTGAAACCAAAGGGCGGCGTAGTCTCCGGGCGGCCCGAAACCCGGGCCGCCGCCCGCTTTTCACGGACCATAATACAAGGACCCGACCAATGGCTTTCCTCGCCGACCGCCTTGCCGCCATCAAACCGTCCCCGACCATCGCCGTCACCCAGAAGGCCAACGACCTGAAGGCCCAGGGCAAGGACGTCATCGGCCTCGGCGCCGGTGAACCCGATTTCGACACCCCCGCCCATATCATCGAGGCGGCGAAGAAGGCGTTGGACGCCGGCATGACGCGCTATACCTCGGTCAACGGCATCCCGGAGCTGCAGGACGCCATCATCGCCAAGTTCAAGCGCGACAGCGGCCTGGACTACGCCCGCGACCAGATCCACGTCAGCTGCGGCGGCAAGCCGGTGATCTTCAACGCCTTCATGGCGACCATCAATCCGGGCGACGAGGTCATCGTCCCCGCCCCCTTCTGGGTGTCCTACGCGGATATCCCGTTGATGTTCGGCGCCGAGGTCAAGGTCGTGCAGTGCAGCGCTGAAAACAGCTTCAAGCTGACGCCGGAACAGCTCGACGCGGCGATCACACCGAAGACCAAGTGGCTGGTCTTCAATTCGCCGTCGAACCCGACCGGCGGCGCCTATACCCGCGACGAGATCAAGGCCCTGACCGATGTCCTGCTGCGGCACCCGCATGTCTGGATCTTCAGCGACGACATCTATGAAAAGCTGGTCTACGACGGCTTCCAGTTCACCACCATGGTCGAGGTCGAACCCCAGCTGTACGACCGCACGGTGACCATGAACGGCATGTCCAAGGCCTATTGCATGACCGGCTGGCGCGTCGGCTATTGCGGCGCGCCCAAGCAACTGGTCAAGGCCATGACCATGATCCAGTCCCAGGGCATCACCCATACGGCCGCTGTATCGCAGGCCGCCGCCGTGGCCGCCCTGAACGGCCCACAGGACTTCATCGAAAAGAACAACGCCGTGTTCAAGGAGCGCCGCGATCTGGTGGTCAGCATGCTGAACCAGGCCAACGGTCTGTCCTGCGCCACGCCGGAGGGGGCGTTCTACGTCTACCCAAGCTGCGCCGGCACCATCGGCAAGAAGACGCCGTCGGGCCAGGTCATCAAAAACGACGAGGATTTCGTGACCTACGTCCTGGAATCGGAAGGCGTCGCCGCCGTGCATGGCGCCGCGTTCGGGCTGGAGCCCCATTTCCGCATTTCCTACGCCACGGCCACGGATGTGCTGGAAGACGCCTGCCAGCGCATTCAGCGGGCCTGCGCCAACCTGAGCTGAGCGCGGAAGGAGAACCTTGGCGCGGGAATTGCTTTTCCGCGCCGGTTCCCGTTTCATTCAGGCATGACCGATTCGGATCAACTGCTTACTCAGGCGATCGCCGCGTTGCGCGATTCACGCATCGCGGATGCGGCGCCGTTGTTGGACGCCGTGCTGGCGCAGGCCCCCGACCACCCCCAGGCGAACGCATTTAAGGCGGCAATCAGCCTGCTGAGCGGCGATACGGCCGGGGCGCTGCGTCATTTCGCAAAAGCCGCCGATGCCCACGCCGATGATCCCGGATTCAACCAGAACTATGCAACGGCCCTGTTGAGCAGTGGCGACGCATCCGCGGCCGAAAACCATGCGCGCCGCGCCCTTGCCATCGTGCCGGGCAACATCGACGTGAAACTGCTGCTGGCGCGCAGCCTGTGCGCCCAAGGCCGGGATGCCGAGGCTCTGCCGTTCTTGCACGAGGCCGTGGCCGACCAGCCCAGCATGTCGACCATCAATGACCTGGGCTTGGCACTGATGGAACTGAACAGGCCGGGGGACGCGGCGGATGCCTTCGCCCGAGCGACCGAGATCGATCCGAATGCGTTCGCCCCCTGGCACAACCGGGGGAACGCCGCTCTCGACCAGCACCGTCCCGAAGTCGCCATCGCCGCGTTCGATCAGGCCATCCGTCTCAGGCCGGACCACGCCCCATCCCATGTTCACCGCGCGCAGGCGCTGCTGCTGTCCGGCCGTTACCAGGAGGGCTGGGAAGCCTACGAGGCGCGCTGGACCCTGCCCGGCCACCTGACGCTGCGCGAACACCTGTCCAGCCCCCTGTGGGACGGCACGCCGTTTACCGGCCGCCTGCTCGTCTATGCGGAACAGGGCTACGGCGACAGCCTGCAGTTCGCACGCTTCCTGCCGGGTGTCGCGGAACGGGGCGGCACCGTAATCCTGGACGTGCCGCCCGCCCTTTACCCGCTGTTCGCATCCCAGGACGGCGGATACGAGGTCACGCGCCAGGATGCCCCCCCACCGGCCCATGACCTTCGGATTCCGATGATGAGCCTGCCCCGGGTCCTGGGCGCAACCTTGGACAGCCTGCCCGCGCCGGCCGCCTACCTCCAGGCACCCGACGACGGCGGGGCCTGGCGCGGCCGTCTGGCGGATGCACGGGGACTCAAGGTCGGATTGGTCTGGCAGGCCTTTGCCGAGCGCCGCGGCAGCGCCCGTCGTTCCCTGCCGCTGGCGGCGTTGGCGCCGCTGTTCGAGGTTCCGGACATCGCCTGGATCAGCCTGCAGAAGGAGACGCCACGGGATGACCTGCCGCTGCCTGCGGGGCTGCGGGACGTGTCCCGGCATCTGGACAGTTTCGCCGACACGGCTTCGCTGATCGACCAGCTTGATCTGGTGATCACCGTCGACACCGCCGTTGCGCATCTGGCAGGCGCCCTCGGCCGGCCGGTCTGGGTGATGCTGCCCAACGGCGGCGACTGGCGCTGGCTGATGGATCGGCGGGACAGCCCCTGGTATCCGAGCGCGCGGCTATACCGGCAGGACCGCACGCGAACCTGGGCGCCGGTCGCCGAGGCCGTGGCGCACGATCTCGCCGGGCTGAATAAATGACACACCGTCGCCGGGCTTTCATCGCCGTGCTGGCGGGAGGCATTCTGGCCGGTTCAGGCCCGGCCGGCGACGCCCGAGCCGGTCTGGCCGAGGCGCAGACCGCCTATAACGTCGGCGACTTCGCCACCGCCTTCAGAGAGTTGACACCCGCCGCCGAAGCCGGCGACGCCGAGGCCCAGGCGCTGGTCGCCGGCATGTACGCGCGCGGCCAGGGAACCGCGACCAACCTCGCCGAAGCGGCACGCTGGTACGGCTTGGCCGCCGATCAGGGGCATCTGTACGCGACCACCATGCTGGGCTGGTTCCACATGCGCGGCATGGGCGTCGAACAGGACGCGGTCAAGGGATACCGTCTGCTGTCGCGGGCGGCGGCGCGGGGTCAGCCGCGCGCGATGGAAATGAAACAGGCCGTCATCGACAAGGCATTGTCCGGCCTGGATGATCTGGTCGCCGCGGAATCCGAGAATCAATCCATCGACCGCGCGACCGCCTATTTCCGGATCGGGCAAAGCTTCGCCCAGGGCCATGGGGTGCCGCGCCTGCCCAAGGTCGCCGCCGAGGCCCTCCACCGCGCCGCCGGCCTGGGCCACGGCGCCGCCCAATACGAATACGCCACAAGGCTGGATACGGGCGACGGAATCGGGGAAGACGCCGAAGCGGCCTTCGCCTGGTTCAAGAAGGCCGCCGACCAGGGCCATGCGGACGCCCTCGCCATGATCGGCCGCGCCTATCTTACCGGGCGCGGTACGGCCCCGAACCGCGGCCAAGCCATGGTCGCCATTACACGGGCGCGGGCCGCCGGATCCCCCATTGCCAAACAGATTCTGGAAGACATGAGCAAATGACCTCGAAGATCACCGCGTTTACCGCCGAACTGCTGCGCTTTCCGTTGGACCGTCCCGTGGGAGGATCCGGCGTGGCCCGGATCGACGTCCTGGCCGTCGATCTGACGGACAGCGACGGGGCCACCGGCACGGGGTTCAGCTATTGCCTCGGCGGCGGCGGTGGAGTCGTCCTGGCGGCGGCGCGGGATCTTTTGGAAACCCGCGTCCAAGGCCAAGCCGCCCATACGCCTGAAGCGCTGTGGCGGCACATGGCCGCATCCCTCAACCGCATCGGCCGGGGTGCGCACAACCTGGCCATGGCGGCCATCGACGTGGCGGCCTGGGACCTGCATGCCCGGCGCTTGGACCTGCCCTTGGGCATCGCCATGGGCGGCACCGCGCGCGACCTGCCCGTCTACGGCTCGGCCGATCATCGCCCGAACCACAGCCCGGAAGAAACCCGCGACCTTGCCCTGGCCCAGGTTGCCCAAGGGTTCGCCGGGGTCAAACCGCGCCTGGCCGGGGACGGCACGGACGGCGCACGGCTGAGCACCCTACGCGCCGCCCTGCCCGACCGGGTCCGTCTGATGGCCGACGTGAACGAGAAATGCGATCCGGCCTCGGCCCTGCATCTGGCTGCGGCCTGCGCCGACGCCGGTTGCCTGTGGCTGGAGGAACCCCTGCCGGCCGACGACAGCGGCGCCTACACCCGCTTGGCCGCGGTCTCGCCAGTCGCCATCGCCACGGGGGAACACCTCCAGGGCATCGCCGAGGTCATGCCTTATCTGACGTCTGGCGCACTGCATGTCCTGCAGCCGGACCTGGCCATGATGGGCGGCCTGACGCCTTGCCTCACGGCGGCGCGGACGGCCGAATCCTTCGGTCTGCCGGTCGCGCCGCACTTCCTCCCGTCCCTGTTCATCCATTTGGCGGCGGCGCAGCCCAACGTCACCTGGCTGGAGGATTTCCCCCTGCTGGAACCCCTGTTCGATATCGCGGCCAGGACCGAGAACGGCACCATGGCCCTGCCCACCCTGCCCGGCCACGGCATGGCCTGGGCCGAAGGGGTCAGGAAGCGTTACCGTCTGGACGGCTGATAGGGGATGAGCGGCGCCTAATCCGTGTCGTCCGGGGCATCGACATCGACCGGTACGCCCGGCTTGGACTTGGACGCGCGAATCGACAGCGCCGATTTGACATGGCTGACGTTGGGGGCGGCGGTCAGCTTGGTCGTCAGGAATTCCTGGTAGGCGTCCCAATCGGCGGCGACTACCTTCAACAGAAAATCCGTTTCCCCGGCCAGCATGTGACATTCGCGCACCTGGGGCCAGGCGCGCACGGCGGCCTCGAAGGCCTCGAGATCGTGTTCGGCCTGGGAGTTGAGTCCGACCTGGGCGAACACGGTGACGTTAAAGCCCAGCATCCGGGGCTCCAGATCAGCGTGGTAGCCGCGGATGAAGCCCGCCTCCTCAAGTGCGCGGACCCGGCGCAGGCAGGGCGGCGCCGAAATCCCGGCGCGTTTCGACAGCTCCACATTGGTCATGCGGCCGTCGCCCTGCAGATCGCGCAGGATGCGCCGATCAATCTTGTCCAGTTTCACGCGCTGCATGATCGTTTCCCAACCCCCTGGTACGGCGAAATATTGTTGCGAAATTATATTATAACGACGCCAGGGGAAAGCCCTGTCACCAGGGCATCTTCCACAGCCCGGCCGATGTCCTTGCGGCCGGGCCGCTTGTCCTTGCACGGCGGCCGGGGCCCTCTTATCTTAGGTCCCCAATCCGCCGTGGATTCTGGGCAGACACGGCCCCCGCATTCTCGTTCAAAAGGTAGATCGCTTCATGCCCGCTGCTTCCAACTCCGCTCCCCGCCATTCCAAGGTTCTGATCATCGGCTCCGGCGCCGCCGGCTATACGGCCGCCGTCTATGCCGCGCGCGCCAACCTGGCGCCCATTCTGGTGCGCGGCCTGCAGCCGGGCGGCCAATTGACCATCACCACCGATGTCGAAAACTATCCGGGCTTCGCCGAACCGATCCAGGGCCCCTGGCTGATGGAACAGATGTTCGAGCAGGCCAAGAACGTGGGCACGGAGATGGTCGAGGACACGATCATGGAGGTCGACCTGAAGGCCCGGCCGTTCCGCGCCGTGGGCGATTCGGGTGCGGTCTACACCGGCGACACCCTGGTTATCGCCACGGGGGCAAGTGCGCGCTGGCTCGGCCTGCCGTCCGAGGAAAAATTCATGGGCTTCGGCGTGTCCGCCTGCGCCACCTGCGACGGGTTCTTCTACCGCGGCAAGGAGGTCGCCGTGATCGGCGGCGGCAACACGGCGGTCGAGGAAGCCCTGTTCCTGACCAATTTCGCGTCCCGCGTGACCCTGATCCACCGCCGCGACGAACTGCGCGCGGAAAAGATCATGCAGGACCGCCTGTTCAAGAACGAAAAGATCGAGGTGATCTGGGACACGGTGTTGGAGGAAGTGCTGGGCGACGGCACGCCCCCGGGCGTGTCGGCCATGAAACTGCGCAACGCGAAGACCGGCGAAATCACCGAACGGGCCGCCGACGGCGTGTTCATCGCCATCGGCCACGACCCCAACACGAAACTGTTCGCGGGTCAGGTCGACATGGACGACGAAGGCTATATCATCACCAAACCGGACAGCACCAAAACCAACATTCCGGGCGTGTTCGCCGCCGGCGACGTCCAGGACAAGGTGTTCCGCCAGGCCGTCACCGCGGCCGGCACCGGATGCATGGCGGCGCTGGAGGCCGAACATTTTCTGGCCGCCCAGGAGACGCAGCAGGCAGCCGCCGAATAGGCGGCGACAACCGGCCCGGGTGCGGTTAGGGAGCGCATCCACGCAGGGCCGATCAGGGGGCGTATTCCCATGGATTGGGACAAACTGCGGGTGTTTCACGCCGTCGCCGAAGCGGGCAGCTTTACCCGCGCCGGCGAGGATCTTCACCTGAGCCAATCGGCGGTCAGCCGCCAGGTCAGCGCGCTTGAGGAAAGCCTGCGGGTGCCGCTGTTCCACCGCCATGCGCGCGGCCTGATCCTGACGGAACAGGGCGAGCTGCTGTTCCGCACGGCGCACGACGTGTTTTCCAAGCTGGCCATGGTCGAGGCCCGCATCGCCGACAACAAGGACGAGGCCCAGGGGCCGCTCAAGGTGACGACCACGGTCGCCTTCGGCTCGATCTGGCTGACGCCGCGCATGCGCGAGTTCAAGACCCTGTACCCGGACATCGCCGTGTCGCTGGTTTTGGCCGACACGGAACTGGACCTGTCCATGCGCCAGGCCGACGTCGCCATCCGCCTGGCCCCGCCCAAGCAGCCGGACCTGATCCAGCGCTACATCATGAACATGAACTACCATGTCTATGCCTCGGCCGAATATCTGGCCGAACACGGCACCCCGGCCCGGCCCCAGGACCTGGACGACCACGATCTGGTGGTCTACGGCGACGACGCCCGCCCGCCGGTCGAAAACCTGAACTGGCTGCTGACCGCCGGCGCGCCACCCGGCGAAACGCGGGAACCGGTGCTGCGGGTCAATTCCATCTACGGCATTTACCGCGCCGTGCAGTCAGGGCTCGGCATCGGCGCCCTGCCCGATTACATGAGCCGCGAGGCCAACAACTTGAAGGAAGTGCTGCCGGAACTGCGCGGCCCCTCCATCGAGGCCTATTTCGTCTATCCGGAGGAGCTGCGCAGTTCCAAGCGCATCACCGTGTTCCGCGATTTCCTGGTCAGCCGCCTGAACCCGGAGAACTTCTAGGGTCCGCCGGGGCGGCCTTCACAGGCTTCACAATCGACCGGCGATTTTTGTTACCCAAATGCAATATTTGCAGGCCCCCCCTCAAGATATGCGTGAATCGCATATCTGGAATGCAGCTTTGTGACTGGTATACCAAGCTTGGCGGTTTATATAACCACCATCCCGTCGCGACCGATTGCTCCTAAGCGCTGTGGCGACGGAACGGATTTTGGGTCTCCTCCCAGACCCACCTCGCCGGAGGTCATCCGGCACCGGGACCGCTCCCTGGCCCCCCAGGCCAGCGGCCCCAACGTCTCCCAGACGTGAAGCCTCCCTGTCAAACTCGCCGGTCTCCTTAGGGAGACCGGCGGTTTTTTTGTGATCTCGGTTTCTGCCGCGTTATTGCGCCGGACCGGGTACTCGGCGGCGCTATTGCGCCGCCTGGGCCCGCTGGGCGACTACCTGGTCGGCTTCCTTGCCCATCAGTTCCTGCAGGTGGTCGAATTCCCACTCAAATGTGCCGACACCCATGGTCATGGAGCGTAGTTCGATCACTAGGTCGTGCATTTCCGATTGCGGCAATTGCACCTGCACCGCGTCCCAGCCGGCCCAGCCGGGCTTGGCGTCGAAGCCCATGATCTGGCCGCGCCGTCCGGACACCAGACGCTGCATGCGCGAGGTGAATTCCGACGGCATCGATATGACGACCTTGCAGATCGGCTCCAACAACACCGGCTGGCAGTTGGGCATGCCTTCGCGCATGGCCTGTTGCGCCGCCTTGCGGAACGCCATGTCCGAGGAATCCACGTTGTGGTACTGACCATCGGTCAGGGTCACGGACAGGTCGACCACGGGAAAGCCCAGGGGCCCCCGCGCGAGATATTCCCGCACCCCGGCCTCGACCGCCGGGATGTACTGCTTGGGCACCACCCCGCCGGAAATGGTGTCGCCGAAGGTGAACCCGCCGCCCCGGGCGAGGGGCTTGATGTCCAGGTGCACGTCGCCGAATTCGCCGTGCCCGCCCGACTGCTTCTTGTGGCGGGCGTGCTGGCTGGTCGGCTTGCGGATGGTTTCCTTATAGGGAACCTGGGGCCGTTCGCTGTCGACGTCGATGTGGAACTTGCCCTTCATCCGGTCGAGGGTGATCATCAGGTGCATTTCGCCCTGGCCCCACAGCAGCATTTCCCCCGTGTCCGGGTTGTGTTCATGGGAGATCGAGGGATCTTCCTCGATGATCTTGGCCAATGCCCCCGACATCTTGACCTCGTCGCCCCGGTTGGCCGCGTGCACGGCCATGGAAAACAGCGGCGTCAAGGGCGCCGGCCAGGTCATGCCCTTGGCCTTGCCCGAGGCCGAGACCAGATCGCCGGTCTTGACCTCGTCCATGCGGCCGAGGGCGACGACCTCGCCCACCCCCGCCTTGGCGACCTTTTCGGTCTTCTGGCCCAGGGCCTTGGACAGGCCCGACACCCGGCCCTGGGACGACGCCAGGCCGTCGGCGATGTCGCCGCACCACACCCGGGCGAAGCTGAGCTTACCCGCATGGCCGGCATGAACGGTCTTGAACACCCGCGCCGCCGCTTCGCCCGACACCGGCTCGCCCAGGCGCTGGGCCGTGGCGTCCGGGCCCGGGGCTTCGTGGCGCAGGGCCTTGAGCAGGCGCCGCACACCGTTGCCGTGTTCCGCCGAGCCGAAGAACACGGGCACGACCTTGCCGTCCTGCATCACCTTGGTCAGATGCTCGAACACCTCGCCCGTCTGCGGCACCACGTCTTCCAGCAGCTTTTCCAGCAGCGCGTCATCGAAATCGGCGAGAATTTCCAGCAGTTCCGTGCGCGCGATTTCCTCGCGCCCCCTGACCGCCTCGGGCAGTTCCATGAGTTCCGACGGCTTGCCCTCCTGCCAGCGGAAGGCGCGTTCCGACACCAGATCGACATGTCCGGTCACGTCATCGCCGCCGTCGCGCAGCGGAATTTCGCGCAGCACCAGGGGGCTGTCGGACAGGCCCTGCAGGGCGTCCAGGGTCTCGGCGACGCTGGCTTCGGCACTGTCCATCTTGTTGATGAAGATGATGTGCGGGATCTGGTGCTGGTCGAGGAACTTGAGGATCGGCGCCGCCGTCAGGGCCCGGGCCTGGCCCGGCTCGCAGACCACCACGGCGGCATCGGCGATCATCAGGGCGTTATGGGCGTCCTGCAGCATGTCGATGGAGCCGGGACAGTCGATGAAGGTCCAGGGATCGCCCAGATAGGAGACGCTGGCGATGTTCATTTCCGTGGACATCTGGCGGGCGCGGGCCTCGGGCGAGGAGTCGCCGACCATGTTGCCCTCCTTGACCGAGCCCTTGCGGTCAAGAATCTCGCATTGGCGGAGGATTTCCTCGAGCAGGGATGTCTTGCCGCTTAGATAGGGGCCGACCAGGGCTGCCACACGGGGCCGGTTGTCGGATTTGGTCATCGTTACCTCCCAGGTGCGTTTTTTGTCGCAGGAAGGGGCCGTTCAGTCGGCCTTCGAAGTCCGTTTTATGGTTAAAGCCTATCCTTCCCGCCGGGGGATTCAAGAAGAATCCGGGAATCCCGCCGATACTTGTCATTGTCCCGGCCCGGAATCCCGTATCCGGGCGGCCGGAACAACAAACTCTTGGCCTTGGTGGACAACCCCCCCATATGCGAGGCTAAACTGGCCTTTCGCGGCGCCCGGCCGTGGCAGAACCATGCGGACCCCACCCGCAGCAGAAACGACGACACATCATGGACACCAAGACACATAGCTATTCGGAAACAACGCGCGGCATCCGCGTCAGCGTCACCCCCCAGTACCTGCCCGACCAGTCGGCGCCCGACGACGGCCGCTATGTCTGGGCCTATACGGTGCGCATCGAGAACCAGGGGGCGGAGACGGTGCAGCTTCTCAACCGCTATTGGCGGATCACGGATGCCCTCGGCACCTCTCACGAAGTGCGCGGCGAGGGTGTGGTCGGCGAACAGCCGGTCCTGAACCCGGGCGAGGCCTTCGAATACACCAGCGGCACGCCGCTGGCGACGCCGTCGGGCATGATGATGGGTTCCTACGAGATGGAAACCCAGACCGGCGACTTCTTCGACGCCACCGTGCCCGCCTTCTCGCTCGACAGCCCGCACGAACGCATCCATCTGAACTGAGCCCTCAAGAACCAACAGGACCGGGAACCCCGACCGTGACCGCCAAAAAACATCTGAGTGTCGCCAACATTGCCGCCGCCAAGGCAAAACCGTCCCGCGCCGAGGCCGAAGCCGCCGTGCGCACGCTGATCCGCTGGGCCGGCGACGATCCCGCCCGCGAAGGCCTGATCGACACGCCCAAGCGGGTCGCCAGCGCCTATGAGGAATTCTTCGCCGGCTATGCCGCCGATCCGGTGGAAATCCTGCAGCGCACCTTCGAGGAAACGGACGGCTACGACGAGATCGTCGTCCTCAAGGACATCCGCCTGGAAAGCCATTGCGAGCATCACATGGTGCCGATCATCGGCGTCGCCCATGTCGCCTATCTGCCGCACCGCCGGGTCGTCGGCATCTCCAAGCTGGCGCGGGTCGTCGAGGCCTATGCCAAGCGCCTGCAGATCCAGGAAAAGATGACCGCCCAGGTGGCCAACGCCATCAACGACGTGCTGGAGCCCAAGGGCGTCGCCGTGGTTATCGAGGCCGCGCACCAATGCATGACCACGCGCGGCGTCTCGAAACCCGGCGTGACCATGGTGACCTCGCGCATGTTGGGCGCGTTCCGCGACGATCCGACGACGCGCCGCGAGTTCCTCGCCATGATCGGGCACTAACCTCCGGGCGGCCTCTCCGGGGCCGGTTCCGCCGATTAGTTCCTTCTTTACCAGAAATGCTCTAAACCTCGTCACAACGGGGACAGAACGAGGCAAGGGCATGGATTTCCGCCCCATCCTGATGATCGTGGGCACGCTGCTGGCGACCTTGGCGCTGGTCATGTGCGTGCCGGCCGTGGTCGACGCTTCTCTCGGCAATCCGGACTGGGAGGTGTTCGCCGCCTCCGCCGGGGTGACCCTGTTTCTCGGCGTCGCCATGGCGCTGACCGCGACGACCGGCGGCGTGCGGAACCTCAGCGTGCGTCAGGCCTTCGTCATGACGACCCTGACCTGGGTCGCCCTGACCGTGTTCGCGTCCATCCCCTTCATGTTTTCGGAACGGGACCTGAGCTTCACCGACGCCTTCTTCGAGGCCATGTCGGGCCTGACCACCACGGGTTCGACCATCCTCACCGACCTTGACACCCTGCCGCCCGGCATCCTGCTGTGGCGGGCGCTGCTGCAATGGCTCGGCGGCATCGGGATCATCGTCATGGCGATCGCCATCCTGCCCATGCTGAAGGTCGGCGGCATGCAATTGTTCCGCATGGAATCCACGGACCAGTCGACGGAGAAGGCGATGCCCCGGGTGGCCCAGATCGCCAGCACCATCGGCGTTATCTACCTGTTCCTGACCATGGTCTGGGCCGGGGCGTTCTGGCTGGCGGGGATGAGCGGCTTCGACGCCGTGGCCCACGCCATGACCACCATCGCCACGGGCGGTTATTCGACCCGGGACGATTCCATTGGCTACTTCAACAGCGCGTCCATTGATTACATCGCCTCTCTGGGCATGGTTGTCGGGGCCCTGCCCTTCATCGCCTACGTACGAATGTTGCAGGGCCAGTTCACGGCCCTGCCCCGCGACCCGCAGGTGCAATGGTTTCTGACCACGGTTGCCGCCGTGGTTCTGGTGACCGCCATGTGGCTGTGGCTCGAACAGGAAAAGCATCCGGCGGATGCCCTGCGCCTCGCGACCTTCAACATCATCTCGATCATCACCGGCACCGGCTTCGCCACGGACGACTATTCCCTGTGGGGGCATTTCGCCCTACCGATCTTCTTCTTCATTATGTTCATCGGCGGCTGCGCCGGGTCGACGACCTGCGGCATCAAGGTGTTCCGCTTCCAGATCCTCTACGCCGCCTGCCGCACCCAACTGCGCCACCTGCTGCACCCACACGGCGTGTTCATTCCGCACTACAACAAGCAGCCGATCTCGGACGAGGTCATCATCTCAGTGCTGTCGTTCTTCTTCGTCTGGTTCCTCTGCTTCACCGTGCTGGCGCTGGGGCTGGGCTTTCTCGGCCTCGACTTCGTGACCGCGTTCTCGACGGCCGCCACGGCCATCGCCAACGTCGGCCCGGCCCTGGGCGAGACGGGCCCGGCCACCACCTTCACCGACCTGCACGACGGGGCGAAGTGGCTGATGTCCATCGGCATGCTGCTGGGCCGCCTGGAACTGTTCACGGTGATCATCCTGTTCACCCGTGCGTTCTGGCGCAATTGAACGGGGCAACCGGCCGGGCCATGCCCCTTGGGGCGTCCTGCCTTAGCCACGGGCAACCGCCCCCCGCCTGCCCATTAATCGCCCAAGAACCTACTCCGGCGTAAAAATTTACCTCCGCCGAAACGCCCGCCCAAGGGCGCACGGATTCTGTAATTATATAAATTATTCAACACTTTATCGCCGACCCTCGATGAGGGCCGGTGGCTCGCAGCCGCCAAGAGCCCCTTTGGCATGGCCCATGCAATGTTCGGATGCAAAGACCGCCAGCGCGCTCATCGGGGGGCGGCCAGCAGCGAATATCCAGCAGGAATCGACATGGACCAGACGACCGCCCACGACCTCACCGAACTTGAAGCCCGCGTGCTTGCGCGGATTACCGAGCCCGCCTGGCAGGAGCTGACCACGGAACTGATTCGCACGGGACAGCCGAATTCGGCCAATCCCCTGGACCCGGACATTCCGGCCGGCGAGGAAGAGGCCATTGCCCTGCTGGTCGCGGGCAAGCTCGAGGTCATGGGCATGGCCGTGGAAAAACATGAATCCGTGCCCCACCGGCCCAACGTCGTCGGCCGCCTGACCGGGCCCAAGGGTGGCCCGAGTCTGATGATCAACGATCACCTGGACACCTATCCTGCGGTCGAGCCGGAGAAATGGGACAAGTGCGGCGGCGATCCGTTCCGCGCGACGCGTCACGGCGACTGGCTGTACGCCCGCGGCACCTCGGACACGCGAGCCAACATGGCGGCGGCGCTGGTCGCGGTCAAAGCGATCATCGACGAGGGCGTGAAACTGAACGGCGACCTGATCTGCTGCTTCACGGTCGACGAGGAAAAGGACGGCCCCCACGGGTCGATCTACATGTGCCAGGAAGTCGGCCTGCGCGCCGACTATTCGATCACCGCCGAGCCGACCGCCTGGGGCGGCGACAGCCCCGATTGGGGCATGAACATTTCCGTCGCCAATTCCGGCCACTGCCTGATCGAGATCGCCCTGCAGGGCGTGAAGTCGCACATCTGGCGGCCCGACACGGGCGTCAACGCGATCTCGCTGGCGGCCGACATCATTCCCCATCTGAACAGCATGCCGTTCACCCACGAACAGGCGGAATTGATGGGCAACACCCCGCCGTGCCTGTCCGTCGTGCGCATTCAGGGCGGCCTGCCGGGGGAAATGCAGTTCTCTCCCGACGACTGCCTGCTGACCGTCGCCGTCGTCGGCATCGTTCCGGGCATGACCCTGGACAGCATTCTGGCCGACATCAACGCGACGGTGGCGGGCGTGCTCGGCGGGCGGAATTCCGCGTCCTTCACGGCCCGTCAGGTCCCGGGGTCGCTGTTCGTCGAGGCGACCAAGGCCGTCGGCGCGGACGAACAGCCCTGCGTTTCGATCCGCCGGTCCTACCGCCGCCTGATGGGGGACGAGCCCCGGATCAACCGCAAGAACGCCTTCAACGACACCATCCGATTCCGCGAGGCCGGCATGAACGCGGTGACCTTCGGGCCGGGCGAGGACGGATGGGCGCCGGTAAACGAGTGCATTTCCGTGCCCAAGTCCGTCACGGCGGCGAAGATCTACGCCCTGACCATCATGGACATTCTCGGCGTCCGGCAATGACAGGAAAGGCGAAAGGACATGCTGTTGGCCGCTAAACGCCCGTTCGCGATCCCCCGGCCGCGGTGGCTGAAGGCGCCCAACCGTTATCAATGGATGATGGCGGGTTCCATCGCCTTCATGTTCGCCGCCTGGGTCTTCGTCACCGAATTCGGTTTCGCCAACGAACTGTTCCTGCCCCGCCCCGGCGCCGTCTACGACGCCTTCGTGAAGGCCGCGACGCGCGGCTATCAGGGCTCGACCCTGCTGGAACACATCAGCACCAGCCTGTACCGGATCATGGCCGGGTTCGGCCTGGCCTGTCTGGTCGGCATCCCCCTGGGCATCGCCATGGGCGTGTCGCGGTCGGCCAACGCGGTGTTCAGCCCGGCAATCGAGTTCTACCGTCCGCTGCCGCCGCTCGGGCTTTATACCCTGCTCGTCATGTGGCTCGGCATCGGCGAGGAATCCAAACTGGCGCTGCTGTTCCTGGCCGGCCTGCCCGGCATCATCATCGCCACGATTCAGGCCGTCACCAACATCGACCCGATCTATGTGCGGGCCGCCCGATCCCTGGGTGCGACCCGCCGCCAGCTTCTGTTCCAGGTCTATCTGCCCGGCGCCGGGCCGATCATCCTGACAGGCATGCGGATTTCACTCGGCTTCACCTACACCGTCCTGGTCGCGGCCGAGATCGTCGCCGCGACGGCCGGGATCGGCTGGATGATCTGGGATGCCGCCAAATTTCTGCTCAGCGACGTGGTCATCATGGGGCTCATCGTCCTTGGTCTGACCGGCGTCTTTCTCGACTACGCCATGCGGGGGATCGGCAATCTGCTGATGCCCTGGACCCGCCGCCGACGAAGCGACGGCTAACCCATAACAAACGACCGAAGGCATGGAGGAACACCTCTCATGAACGCAACACAGGGAGCTTTAGGAGACCAACAATGAAAACGATCAGACAGACGCTAAGCGCGCTTGCGGTCTCGGCCGCGCTCACGACCACGGCCATGGCCGACGCCCCGAAGACGGTGACCGTCGGATACCTGAACCTGGTCAACGCCCAACTGGTGACCAAGTCCTTGGGCCTGGTGCAGAAGGAAATGCCGGGCGTCGAGATCAAGTACATCAAGGTCGGCGGCGGCGGCGACATGCTGCGCGCGATCGCCGCCAAGCAGGTCGATTTCGGCGGTCTCGGCAATCCGCCGACGGCCATCGGCGTGACCCGCGGCCTGCCGATCCAGGGCATCATGGTGCTCAACATGCTCGACTACGTCGAAGCCATGGCCGTGCGCACCTCGGCCAACATCAAGGGCTTCAAGGACCTCAAGGGCAAGACCCTGGCCGCGCCGTTCGGATCGACGACCCACTACCTGCTGCTGAAGGCCCTGGCCGACGAAGGCGTCGATCCGGCATCGATGAAGATTCTCGACCTGCGCCCCAACGACATCGCCGTCGCCTGGACCCGCGGCGACATCGACGCGGCCTGGTTCTGGGAGCCGAACCTGAACAAGGCGGTCAAGAACGGCGGCCATATCTTCATGACGTCCGGCATCATGGCGTCGCGCGGATATCCCACCTGGGACGTCGGCGTCGTGATGAACGATTTCGCCGCCAAGTATCCCGACTACGTGAAGAAGTTCCTCAAGGCGGAATGCGCCGGGATCGATTTCTGGATCAACAATCCCGGCAAGACCGCCGCGATCATCGCCAAGGAGCTCGAACTGCCGCTCGAAGACGCCACGCGCATGATGAAGGGCACGGAAATGGTGCCTTGCGCCAAGCAGGTCACCGACGCCTACATGGGCACGGCAAAGTCAAAGCCCGGGTCCGCGTTCGTCGATACGTTGCTGTCGACCTCGTCCTTCTTGGTCGAACAGGACCGCCTGCCCAAGCAGCTGACGCGCGAACAGTTCGCGGACTTCATGCGCCCGGACTATCTGCAGTCCATTCTCGAATAGTCTGCCCCACGCCAAAGCCGCCCGCCGGATGCCCCATCCCGGCGGGCGGTTTTTTGTGCGCCTGCTCACGTAGAATTTGCCAGTCATGGTGCGATGCGGTCTACTGACCCTCGCGACCTTAGCGACACCCGGCCCCTGCCGCCCCTGCGATTGGCCCGCCACATGTTGATGACGCCGCAAGACGACCATGCACCGAACGCCGGCAGGTACCTGCTGGACATTCTTGACGCGGAAACGAAGCAGGAAACCATCCGCCGCGCGATCAGCCGCGATTACACCAACCGGACCTTCCTGATCCGTCAAGGCGACAAGGCCAACGGCATCCACATCATCACCGCCGGCACCGTCGAAAGCATGTTCGAAAGCCAGGGCGGCCGCGAATTGATCCTGGGCGCCTGGCAGGCCGGCGATTTCGTGGGCGGACCCTACGTGTTCGGCGACCACGAACACATGTGGGGGGCACGGGCGCTCGGCACCGTGCGCGCCCTCTACCTGGACCACGATAACCTTAAGGCCTTCATCCGGGATTCCGCCCCCTTTGCCCTGGCGCTGATCGAATGTCTCGGCTTCAAGGGCCAGCGCTATTCGAAACTGGCGCAGACCCTGGCGACCCATACGACGACGGAACGCGTCGCCCTGCTGATTTCGGAACTGGCGGAAAACGCCAAACGGTCCGAGGACGGCAAGCTGCGCGTCGGCCTGATCAAGCAATCAAAACTGTCGCACATGATCGGCGCGACCCGGCAGTCGGTCGCCAATGCCCTGCAAAAACTGGAGGACAGCGGCGCCATCGCCATTGAGACAACCAGCATCGTCATCACCAACGCCGAGACCCTGGCCTCCTACGCCAAGACGCAGCCCGACTAGGCGGCACCCGCCTGACGACGGTGCCTACTGCTGGGCCAGCACCGCGAGGACGACGACCGCCAGCATGGACAGGGCCATGGCGACGTTGATGGCGAACTGGACCCGGTCGGGGAGGTCCAGGCGGTGCAGGGTCACCCCGGCCCATAGCCACAGGAAATGGATGCCGACCCAGATCGCGTTCATGATCGCGAACTTGATCGCAAGCTCCATGGCCAGATTGTCGGACATGAACGCGAAGCCCGAAAAGAAGGCCGTGTTCACCGCATAGGCCTTGGGGTTGATCGCCTGCAGCATCAAGCCGCCCATCACGCCCGGCGCGGACTGACGTTCGATGAAGGCGATCTTGGAGCCGGCGAAGGCGATGCGCAGCGCCAGATACAGAAGATAGGCCGCCGAGGCGTAAAGCAGCACCGTGCGGACATGGGGCACGGCCAGCACGGCGGCGGCCAGGCCCGTGACCACGGCCAGCGCCACGAAGTTGGTGCCCAGGAACAGCCCGATCATGTAGCGCCGCCCCTGGGCGAAGCCGAAACCGGAGCCGACCCCGGCCAGCGACAGCACCCCCGGCCCCGGCGTGATGAACAGGAAAAAGCAGGCGGCGGCGAAGGTCAGCATGAAGGCCTTCCGGCAGGGGTGGAACGGCGTGTTGCGGGATTACGGATGCACGCCGGACATTGGCGGCCCGGGCACATGGTGCGGAGCCGGCGTCACTGGGTCAAGCCCCAAAGGGGGCCGGTCAGCGCATCCAGTTGCCGAGGAACCGGCGCATGTTGGCTTCCATTTCGCGGTCGAAATCCTTAAACGCCGCTTCCATCATGGCGAACCAGGTCTTGTTGAGATCGTTCAGGGTCACGTCCTCGGGAACGGTCTGGTTGCGGGTGGCGCGCGCCGCCGCATGACCGACGCGCCGGCCCTGGGGATCGAACACCTCGATCATGGCCGACATTTCCAGGTCATAACGGGCATCCTGATCCGTCGTGAAGGCGCCCTTGATGCCCTGGGTGCGCGGCAGCTTGGTTTCCACGACCGACGCCCGTTCGATGGTCATGCGCGCGACCGTGCCGGCCGCACCGCCCACGGCCTTGAGCCGGTCGCGGCCCCAGACCGCCATCGCCTTGGCCGGCGGCGTCCGCATCTTGTGTTCGACGTTGGGCGCCGCGAGAGGGGGCTTGTGGACGTCGACGATCTCGACCCGGTCAACGGCAAGGTTCAGGGACGGCATGTGCTGGAAGGTGACTTCCGGCTGGTTGACGCTGGGGTCCGGCGTGGCGCAACCGCCCAGCGCCAGCAGGCCGGCGACAAGGACGGTGGTCAGTGTTCTGGTCAAGGTCATCGGTCCTGGTTTCCTCGCTCCAATGGTTTCCCCGGCGCCTGACATACTGGGCTTGCCCTGTGTCAGGATCAAGGCAGGTGGCCGTATTAACAACGCTACTCCCGGTACAGGGCGTCGATCTGGTCCGGGCCGAAAACATAGTCCGTGCGGCAGAATTCACAGGTCACCGTGACCTTGCCGTCCTCGGCCATGTCCTCGATTTCCGCCTGCGGGAAGGAACGCAGCGTCATTTCGACCTTATCCCGGGAACAGCGGCAGGATTGTTTCACCACGCGGCCCTCGGTCACCCGCACACCGTCCTGGTGGTAAAGGCGATAGAGCAGCCGGTCCGTGGTCACCGCCGGGTCGAGGAGTTCGCCGGACGACAGGCTGCTCATCAGGATCACCGCCCGGCGCCAGGCTTCCTCGGCCTCGTCCTTGTCGGCGCCGCGCCTGTCCGGCAGGCGCTGCACCATGATCGCCCCGGCGGTCAGCGGATCGGCGCCGGACGCCAGCAGGATCGCCGTTTCCAACTGTTCGGATTGACGGAAGTAGTCATGGGCGCAATCGGCCAGGGTCGCCCCGGTCAGTTCGGTGATGCCCTGATAACGGTCCGTGTCCGGCCCCTGATCGACCGTGAAGGCGAGATAGCCGGAACCGAGCAGCGCCGGCACCGGCGCCCCCTGGGCGCCCGAAGCATCGACCGCCGCGAGACGGTCGGCGTCATAGCGGGCATAGCCGCGCACGCCGCCGGCCGAGGTCACGTCGGCCATGACCAGACCGACCGGGCCGTCGCCTTGAACCTGCAGGGTGAACACGCCGTCGAACTTGAGCACGCTGGACAGGGTCGCCGCCAGCACCACGACCTGCGACAGCAGGTCGGCGACCACCGGCGGATAGCCGTGCGGCCCGACCAGATGGTCGAGCATCGGCCCCAGGCGCACGACGCGCCCGTTGACGCCCAGGGCGTCCACGTGGAACGGCTGAATCATGTCGTCGAGGGAAAGGGAGGTGTCAGGCATTGTCTCGGTGGGCATCATCTGGGCGGGAGGCCTTTGGCGCGTCGTCTGTCTGGGTTCGATAATAGTAGGTATGCGCGGCTTGGAAACCGGCCAAGTGATAAAGTGCCATGGCGGGAAGATTGTCCGATTCCACCTGCAGGAACAGGCGGCGGTCGCGGCCCGCCTCGGCGGCCCAGGCGGCGAGGGCGGACAGCACCCGCGCCCCGTGGCCCCGCCGGCGAAAGCCGTCCCGCGTCGCCATGCACAGGATCAGCGCCCAACCGTCGCGGATCACGGCGGCCCCCGCGGCCGCCGGCTCCGGCCCGTCGTCGATCATCACATAGGCCCGCGGCGGCGGCAGCCCCTCGGCCAGGCGGCAGCGCAGGCCGCGCTCGCGGCCTTCCGCCAGACCGGCGCCGTAGACCTGAAACCAGGCCGCATTGGGGCCGGAAAACAGGCGCGGGCGGACGCGGGGATTCGGCCTGTCCGCCAGGTTCGCCAGCACCGATGCGGCGTCGGCGGTCATGACCAGGGTGCGGGCCTCGATCGCGTAGCCGCGGCGTTCCAGTTCCGCGTCCAGGCCGCGCGGCCTGACCGCGCCGGAAATCTGGAACCGGCAGGGCAGACCGCGTTGGCGGTAGAATTTTTCCGCCGCGTCGATGCGCAGGTCGAGGGCGCTCGACCCCGTTTCCTCAAGCGCCAGAACGGAATTGGCCCGCCGCGACACGCCCTCGGAAAAGCGCAGTTGCCAGCCTTCCAGGATGCCCTGGCTGAACGGCGGCCAGCACTCGGCGGCCCGGCGTTCCAGGTCGCGGATGCCCTCTTCGTCAAACATCAAGGGCGCTTTCGAACATGGCGGAAAATCCAGTCAGACGTCGCCCAGACACCAGGCCAGGATGCCCTTCTGCGCGTGCAGGCGGTTTTCGGCTTCGTCCCAGATTACCGACTGGGGTCCGTCGATCACGGATTCGGTCACTTCCTCACCGCGGTGCGCGGGCAGGCAATGCATGAACAGGGCATCGGGCGCGGCCCGTTGCATTAGCCGGTCGTCGACACGGTAGGGGGTCAGCAGGTTGTGGCGCGGCCCCGCGTCGGCGTCGCCCATGGACACCCAGGTATCCGTGACCACGAGGTCGGCCCCGGCGACCGCCGCTTCCGCGTCTTCGGTCACCTGCACGTCCGCGCCCTCGCCCGCCGCCCAGGACACCAGATCGGGATTGGGCGACAGCGCCTCCGGACAGGCCAGACGCAGCTGGTAGCCGAACCGCGCGGCCCCGTGAATCCACGACGCCGCGACGTTGTTGCCGTCGCCGGCCCAGGCCACGGTGCGACCCTTGATGCCGCCCCGATGTTCCTCGTAGGTCATGATGTCGGCCATGATCTGGCAGGGATGCGAGGCGTCGGTCAGGCCGTTGATCACCGGCACGGTGGCGTATTCGGCCAGATCCTGCAGTTTCTGCGGATCGTCCGTACGGATCATGATGACGTCGCAATAGCGCGACAGCACGCGCGCCGTGTCGGCCACGGTCTCGCCCCGGCCAAGCTGCGATTCATTTCCCGACAGCACGACGGCGCGGCCGCCCAGCTGCTGGATCGCGACCTCGAACGACACGCGGGTGCGGGTCGACGGCTTCTCGAAGATCATGACCAGCGTCTTGCCGGCCAGGGACGGCGGCGCGGAAGTCGCCGCGCCGTTCTTCTTCATCTCGGCCGCGCGGTCGAGAATCCGGCGCAGGGTGCCCGCGTCGGCCAGATCAATATCGAGGAAATGGCGCAGACCGTTCATCCCGTCTTCTCCGCGGCCATCGCCGCCGCGATGTCGGCGCAGCTTTTGTCGAGGGCTTGGACCGCCTCGTCGATATGGCTTTCCTCAAGGATCATCGGCGGCAGCATGCGCACGACGTTGTCGCCCGCCGGCACGGTCAGCACGCCGTTGTCGATCATCTTGCCGACCAGGATGCTGTTTTCCACGGCGCAGCGCATGCCGACCATCAGGCCCTGGCCGCGCACGTCGGTCAGCACCGTCGGATGCTTGGCGACGACGGCGCCGAGTTTGTCCCACAGCACGCGGGCCATCTTGTCGACATTGGCGAGGAAGCCGGGCGCCAGAACCACGTCCAGCATGGCGCCGACCGCCGACATGGCGAGCGGCGTACCGCCGAAGGTCGACCCGTGGCTGCCCGCCGTCATGGCCTTGGCCGCCGCCTCGGTCGCCAGCACGGCGCCGACGGGGAACCCGCCGCCCAGACCCTTGGCCGTGGCCAGGATGTCCGGGGTCACGCCGGCCCATTCATGGGCGAACAGCTTGCCCGTGCGGCCGTTGCCGGTCTGCACCTCGTCCAGCACCATGAGGATGCCGAATTCATCGCACATCTCGCGCACGCCCTTGAGGAAGCCCGGCGACGGCGCCTTGATGCCGCCCTCGCCCTGCACCGGCTCGACCAGGATCGCCGCCGTCTGGTCGGTGATCGCGGCGCGCATGGCGTTCAGATTGTCGAACGGCACGTGGTCGAAGCCTTCGGGCATGGGGCCGAAGCCTTCGCGGTGCTTTTCGTTGGACCCGGCGGCCAGGTCGGTCAGCGACCGGCCGTGGAACGAGCCGTCGCAGCTGATGATGCGGTAGCGTTCCGGATGTCCGGCGCCGTGGTGATAGCGCCGCGCCATCTTGATCGAGGCCTCCACCGCCTCGGCGCCCGAGTTGTTGAAGAACACGGTATCGGCGAAGGAATTGGCGACCAGAAGACCGGCGACCCGTTCCTGCCCGGCGATCCGGTACAGGTTGGAGACATGCCACAGGGTGTTCGCCTGTTCGGTCAGCGCGGCGACCAGTTTCGGATGGCAATGGCCGAGCGAATTGACAGCGATCCCCGATCCCATGTCGAGGAATCGTCGGCCGTCGTCCGCCCAGACGTACATGCCTTCACCCCTGACCAGGGCGAAAGCGGTCCGTGCGTAAGTCGGCATGACGGCGCTGATCATCTCGCTCTCCTTTGGCTCAACGTGTCAAAACGGAAAAAAGCCCCCGTTTTCCAGGAGCTTCAACCATCTTCCATACCAGGAAAGCTGCCGAGTATCGATATCTCGTGCCCCCTTGTCAACGGCGGCAAGATGACCGTTCGGCGACGGCCTGCGGGCGGCCGTCAGGCCTTCAGCTTGTAGCCCGTGCGGAACATCCAGGTGCAGAGCCACCACAGACCCGCGTTGATCGCCGCCATGGCCGCGACGCCTATCCACAGGTTGCCGTCGGCATGGCCGATGAAGCCGTAGCGGAAGCCGTCGATCATGTAGAAGAAGGGATTGAAATGGGCCGCGATCTGCGCGCCCTGGGGCAGGCGTTCGATCGAATAAAAGGTTCCCGACAGGAACGACAGCGGCGTGATGACGAAATTGGTGACCGCCGCGATATGGTCGAACTTGTCGGCCCAGATGCCCCCCGCCAGGCCCAGCAGCGACAGCATCAAGGCCCCCATGACCGCGTGATAGACGATGAAGAACGGATCGTGCAGGCCCAGGTCCACGGTCAGCGCCATGGCCACGCCGACGACCACGGCGACGGCGACGCCCCGCGTCATGCCGCCAATGGCGAAGCCGAACGTCAGTTCATGGGCGTTGAGGGGCGCCATCAGACTATCGACGATGTTGCCCTGGATCTTGCCGATCATCAGCGAGCTTGAGGTGTTGGCGAAGGCGTTCTGGGCGATCGCCATCATGATCAGGCCGGGGGCCAGAAAGGTCATGAACGGCATGCCGGCGACGACCCGGTGGTCGCCGCCCAGCGCCAGGGCGAACACGGCGAGAAACAGCATGGTCGTCACCAGGGGGGCGACCAGGGTCTGGGTATAGACCTTGATGAAGCGCCGCACCTCGCGCATGTACAATGTCTTGAGCCCGATCCAGTTGACCGCGCCCATGGCGGGCAGGCCGTCGGACGTGGACGGCATGTCGGGCAGGGGGGAAAGGGGTGTCTGGTCACGCATCATCGCGCTCCTTATAAGATATGACCATGGAGAGTCCAATCGGTTCCGACGATCCGGCGCCCGCCAAGGGCGCCAGGCGCAAGCCCCGGGGGCCCAAGAAGGCGACGCAAAGCCATCTTGCCAACGCGGCCCTCCATTACCTTTCCCGCTTCGCCACCTCGGCCGAAAACCTGCGCCGGGTGCTGATGCGCCGGGTCGACCGGTCGGCCCGCCATCACGGCACGGATGCCGAGGAAGGCGCGGCCTGGGTCGAGGACCTGATCCAACGCTACCGGCGCGCGGGCCTGCTGGACGACGCCGCCTATGCCGAGGCCCGGGCCGGCGACATGCTGCGCCGGGGCACGCCGCTGAAGGGCGTGCGGTTCAAACTGATGCAGAAGGGCGTGGGTACGGACGACATCGACAAGGCGCTGGCCGCCGCGACGGAGGACACGCCCGAGCCCGACCTGGCCGCCGCCGCCGCCCTGGCCCGCCGCCGCCGGCTGGGCCCCTATGCCGCCCCGGACAAGCGGGCGGAGCGGCGCGACAAGGACCTGGCGACCCTGGCCCGCGCCGGGTTCGATTACGACACGGCGCGGCGGGTGATCGAGGCCGAGACGGTCGACGATCTCGCCCGGATGCTCGACGAGCGCTAGAGTTTGCCGCCAGCCCGAAATTCGGGAACAATGGACTGAACCGGTCCGGGAGGGACGGATGACGCCACGCATGCCGGTGATTTTCGCCCTGCTGGCCGCTTTGTCGGCGGGCATGATGCCGGCACGGGCGGACAGCCTGTTGGAAACCGCCGGTCTCATCGAAACCGTCCGCATTCAGCCCGAAGCCATCGACATCCGCGCCAAGGTCGATACCGGCGCCGAAAATTCATCCGTCGACACCCGGGACTGGGAAACCTTCGAGCGCGAGGGGGCAACCTGGATCCGCTTCACCTTGCGCCTCGACAACGGCGGCCGCCGGACCCTGGAACGGCCGCTGCACCGCATGGCCGAGATCCACCGCGCTGGCAGCACGCAGAACCGCCCGGTGGTCTTGATGACATTATGCGTCGGCGCCGTCGCCCGCGAGGTCGAGGTCAATCTGTCCGAGCGGCCCAAGCTGACCTACCGCATGCTGCTGGGAGCGAGCTTCCTCACCGGTGCCTATGTGGTCGACGTGTCGCAATCGGACCTGACCCGCCCTGCCTGCGGCGAGACGGTAAAATGAGGAACCGCACGGTCTACCTGCTGGCGGCGGTGTTCGCGGCGGCGGGGCTGGCGCTGTTCGCCTACAAGGTTCTGGCCCTCGACTTTCCCCTGACCCCCGGCGACGCCCCCGACAACTGGGCCGTCGAAACCCGCGTCACCTTCCAGGCCGCGGACGGCCCCGTGGCCGTGCGCCTGTTCATACCGCGCAACACCCGGACCTATACGATCCTGGACCAGAGCTTCGTATCCCGCGGCTATGCCCTCGCCATGGAACTGACGCCCGACGGCCGCATGGCAAGCCTGACCCGGCGCCAGGCCAAGGGGCCGCAAACGGTCTATTTCCGCTTTCTGATTCATCGGGCCGAACCGGCGTCCTCCCCGCCCCAGGCCGAGCCCGCCCCGGTGCAGCCCCCGCCCTGGAAGGCCCTGCGCCTGGTCGCGGCACGGGCCCTGCTCGACCAGATCCATGACGAGGGCGAGACGGCGACCGCCCTGGCCCGGGCCTTGATCAAGCGGCTGGCGGCGGACGCCCCGGACGACGCGGCGCGCAGCCTGTTGGGCAAGGCCGCCGGTGCCGAACGGATCGCCGACGTGGCGGCGGGCGTGCTGGCCTTGGGCGGCATCCACGCCCGGTCCGTGCACGGCATCGCCCTGGCCGAACATCAGAAGCCGGTGCACACGGTCCATTGGCTGGAAGTGGCCGAGGCCGGCGTCTGGCACCGCATGACCGCCGACCCGGCCGCGCCAGAGGTTCCGGCAAGCTGGTTTCCCTGGTGGCGCGGGTCGGCCAAGCTGGCCCAGGTCGACGGCGGCAGCCACCCCAAGCTGCGCATCACGGTCGAGCGGGCGGCGGATCAGGCGATCGTCGACAGCCTGTCGCAGGACCGCGCCCAGGCAAAGAACCTTGTGACCTCGGCCCTGACGTCCCTGCCGCTGGAGGTTCAGCAGGTCTACCGCGTGCTGCTGGTGGTGCCTTTGGGCGTGTTGCTGCTGGTCGTCCTGCGCAACGTGATCGGGCTGAAAAGCTTCGGCACCTTCATGCCCGTGCTGATCGCCCTGGCGTTCCGCGAAACGCAGCTTCTGTGGGGCATCGTGCTGTTCACGGTGATCGTCGCCATCGGCCTGGCGATCCGCCTGTGGATGGAGAACCTGCGCCTGCTTGTCGTGCCGCGTCTGGCGGCCGTGCTGATCGTGGTGGTCGGGGCCATGGCCGTGCTCAGCGTCGCCAGCGCCCAGTTGGGCCTGGCCGGGGGCCTGTCCGTCGCCCTGTTCCCCATGGTCATCCTGACCATGACGGTGGAGCGCATGTCCGTGATCTGGGACGAACGCGGCCCCCGCGACGCCGTGCAGCAGGGCGTGGGCAGCCTGGTCATGGCCACGGTCTGCTACCTGCTGATGAGCCATCCCCTGGCCGAACATCTGTTCTTCCAGTTTCCGGAACTGCTGCTGGTGGTGTTGGCGACGGTGCTGCTGCTGGGCCGCTATTCCGGCTACCGGCTGACGGAACTCTATCGTTTCAAGCCGCTCGCGGGCGGGCAGCCCTAGGATGGAGATCGTCGATCTTTACCGGCGCCTGCGCGCCAACGGCGTGCTTGGCCTCAACTGGCGCAACGCGGAATACCAGCTGGTCCACAACCAGCGCAGATATTTCCCCCTGGTCGACGACAAGCTGAAGTCCAAGCGCCTGGCCGAGGCCGCGGGCATCGCCGTGCCGCCCCTGTTCGGCGTCATCGAATATCCGCACGAAGTCCGCAGCTTCGCCGCCATCGTCCAGGATCACGAGGATTTCGTGGTCAAGCCGGCCGAGGGCAGCGGCGGCGACGGCATTCTTGTGGTGACGGGCCGCGACGGCGCCGGATTCCGCCTGGCGAACGGCACCGTCCTGTCGGCGGATGACATGCGGTTTCACATCAACAACATCCTGGCCGGCACCTTTTCCCTGGGCGGGCAGCCGGACAAAGCGCTGATTGAATACCGCATCCGCTTCGATCCGCTGTTCGCGAACATCGCCTTTCAGGGCGTGCCGGACATCCGCATCATCGTGTTCCACGGCGTGCCGGTGATGGCCATGACCCGCCTGCCGACCGAACAATCGTCGGGCAAGGCCAACCTGCACCAGGGCGCCATCGGCGCCGGTATCGACATGACCACGGGCCGCACCCTGAACGCCGTATGGCACGACCGCATCATCACCCGCCACCCCGACACGGACGCGCCCGTATCGGGCGTGCAGATTCCCCATTGGGATACCCTGCTGCATCACGCGGCACGGTCCTTTGATCTGACGCATCTGGGCTATCAGGGGATCGACATGGTGCTGGATTCGGAACGCGGGCCGGTGATGCTGGAGTTGAACGCGCGGCCGGGGCTGAGCATTCAGATCGCCAACGGCGAGGGCCTGGGCCTGCGTCTCGCCAAGGTCGAGGCCCGATTACAATCGGCGCCGGATACCCTGGCCGAGGTTACAAGTCGCGTCGCCTTCGCCAGGGAAAATTTCACCCCCCGCCCGGCGGCCCTGACCTAGCCCTGAACCAACCTCGACAGCCTATTTGGTGTTGATGCCCGGGAACTGGAAATTCGGCGGGGCCGGTTCGGCAGGCTTTTCGCTTTCCATTTTCTTCACGCTGACGGGGCTGGGCGTCTCGACCGCCTCGCGCCGTTGCGTCAGCACCGTCTTGTTCTTTTTGTAGAAATGATCGTCCATCAACAGCGCCGTACCGAACTTGGGCACGTACCATGCACTGGTCTCAAGCCGGTCCCACGGCTGTTCCTTGACCGCGTCAAAAAGGCTGATGGTGATATCGACCAAATGCGCCTGGAAATCGCCCGCCGACAGTTTCAGGGTCTTCGACCCGCGGACACAGATTTGGATGCGCTGCTTGAACTTCAACTCGCCGTTCTGGATGGCGTCGGCCACGTAGTCGACACTGTTTCCCTGTTTCAGCGGCCACAGCGTGTCGTAGATGGCGGCATCGAACTTGAACTCCCACCCGCCGCCAGCGGCAACCCCGGCAAAGGCGCGGTACAAGGTGACATCCTGAATGGGGCCTTTGCCGTGCATGGGCTCCCGGTACCAGCGGACCTTGTCACCGGCGATGGATTTGACACGGAACCGCCGATGGGAGACGTCCGGAGTCCTGGAATGGGGATTAAAAGTGATCTTGTAGACAAAGTTGGCGCTCTCGGCCGGCGACGTGTAGGGGACCGGCGCTTCCCCGCCTTTCGAGGCGATGCAGGCGGATGCCCACGCGGACGACGACGACGCCACGGCCCCGACAAGGGCTGCCACAAATGCGGTAGTACGGGACAGACCCATTCGGCTCCCCTTGGCTGTCACGGTACAGGACGACCCTGCCCTCACCCCCAAGAAGCAGTTTTCTCCGGGCAATAGTCTAGTCAAGCAGGCCCAACATACAATAAACAACTGTTATGAAAGACATGACCGAATTTTGGAACCTGGTCGTCGACGTGTGGCAACACGGCGTCGTCGGTGTCGATGTCGGCCGCATGGCGGCGGCGGTGCTGATTTTCCTGCTGTTCATGATGCTGCGCGGGTTGTTGACGCGCTTCCTCATGGGCTGGCTGCGCATGATGACCAAGCGCACGCCCTGGACCCTGGACGACCAGATCCTGGCGACCATCGAACCACCGGTGCGATTCGTGCCCGTGGTCATGGGCCTGTTCTTCGCCTTCCAGGTTCTCAAGCTGGAAGGCATGCCCGACCAGATGGCGTCGAACCTGGTGCGTGCGTTGATCGCCTTCACCATCTTCTGGGCGCTGTACCGGGCGATCACGCCCCTGAGCATCCTGCTGCATCGGCTCGACCGGGTTTTCTCCATCGAGATGGTGGAATGGATGACCCGCGCGATCCGCGTCCTGGTGTTCATCATCGGCGCGGCGGCGGTGCTGGAAATCTGGGGCATCAAGGTCGGGCCGATCATCGCCGGGTTCGGCCTGATCGGTGTCGCCGTGGCGCTCGGCGCCCAGGACCTGTTCAAGAACCTGATCGCGGGCCTGCTGATCCTGGCGGAAAAGCGCTTCCACAAGGGCGACTGGATCCACGTCGAAGGCGTGGTCGAAGGCCATGTGGAAACCATCGGCTTCCGTTCGACCATGGTCCGCCGGTTCGACAAGGCGCCGGTCATGGTGCCCAATTCCCAGCTGTCGGACACGGCGGTCATCAACTTCACCGCCATGACCCACCGTCGCATCAAGTGGTTGATCGGGGTCGAATACCGCACCACGGTCGACCAGTTGCGCGTGATCCGCGACCAGATCGCCGCCTATCTCGAGGAAACGCCAGAGTTCGCACCGTCCACGGATGTCTCGACCTTCGTGCGCATCGACAGTTTCGGCGATTCCTCCATCAACATCCTGGTCTACTGCTTCACCATCACGACGAAATGGGGCGAGTACCTGGAGATCAAGGAGCGCCTGGCCTACAAGATCATGGACATCGTTCTGGGCGCCGGCACCGCCTTTGCCTTCCCAAGCCAGTCGGTCTATGTGGAAAGCCTGCCGGGCGACGACGCGCCGGAAATCTTCCAGCCACCACCGGCCCCGCCGGTCGAGTAAGCGAGAAAGGTAAGGACCCCAAGCCATGGGCATCACCATCTATCACAACCCGAAGTGCAGCAAATCGCGCCAGACCCTGCAATTGCTGGAGGACAACGGCGTCGCGCCGGAGATCGTGCTGTACCTGGACACCCCGCCCACGGTGGACGAGATGAAGGACCTGTTGCGCAAACTCGGCCTCAAGGCCGCCGACATCCTGCGCGCCGCCGAAGCCAAGGAGGCGGGCCTCGCCAAGGACATGGACGAGGACGCCCTGATCAAGGGCATGATTGCCAACCCCCGGTGCATCGAGCGGCCGATCGTCGTCAAGGGGGCGAAGGCGGTTCTCGGACGGCCGCCGGAGAACGTTCTGGCGCTTATCTGACACGGACCTGACAGACCGCCCGATCCGCCGAGTTTTATTGTAATCCTCGTAGGTTACGAGACTTGCGGTTCCGCCGTGGACACTTCAATATGTGCGCGCGAGGGGAGTGTGGTTACAGATCACTTCGCCAGCTTGCCAAAAGATCACCGTAACGGGTCGCAGGCGGGCCGGGCATGCACTAGCGACAGCGGACAAAGGGGCCGCTGATATCGTGGAGGACTGATGGCCGCCGACGACCGCGCCAGCCCGGACCAATCCCCGGTGGACGTCAATGACGCCCGCGCCGCATGGGAATCCCTGCCGGAAGAAGACCGCACGGCGCTGCGCGACCGCGAGGCCGCGCGCCTGTTCGCCATCGGCTCCGACCATCAACGGAATGGCCGCCTGGAAGAGGCGATCCCCGAATACACCCGGGCCCTTGCCCTCAATCCCAATCTGGCCGAAGCCTACAACAACCTGGGCGTGGTGCTGCGCGCCACGGGACGCCCGGAAGCCGCCGTCGCCTGCTACCGGCGGGCCATCGCGCTGAAACCGCGCAACGCATCGTCCCATTCCAACCTGGGCAACGTGCTGCGCGACCTGGGCCGGTTCGAGGCCGCCGTGGCCAGCCACCAGCAGGCCGTGCACCTGGACCCGAAGAATCCCGACACCCTGCACAACCTGGGCGTGGCGCTGCGCGATCTGGGCCGCCGCGACCAGTCCCTCGACTGTTTCGAACGCGCGCTGGACAGCAATCCGGACCACATCCCGAGCCAACTCGACCGCGGGCGCTCGCTGTTGCTGGCGGGCGAATACGCCGCCGGGTTCAAGGATCTGGAAGCCCGTTTTCGGATGCGCCGCTTTCAGCTGCGCGGCATGGACACGCCGCGCTGGACCGGCGCCAAGGTCAAGGGCAAGACGGTGCTGGTGCCCTGCGAGGGCACAACGGGCGACATCATCCAGTTCGCCCGCTACATCCCCATGATCAAGGCCCAGGGCGCCAACGTGGTCCTGGAGGCGCCCGCCGCGATGGCCGATCTGCTGGCCACGGTGCCGGGCGTCGACAAGCTGGTGATCCAGGGCACCGCCCTGCCGAAATTCGATCTGCACGCGCCGCTGCTGTCGCTCGCCGCGATCTTCAAGACGACGGCCGCCAAGGTGCCGGCCAAGACCCCCTATATCGCGCCACCCGACCCGGGCGCCTTCCGCCTGCCGCCGGGCGGCGACTTCCTGAAGGTCGGGATCGCCTGGGAGGATGAACGGACGCCGGCCCATGTCACGCCGACACCGGGGCTGCGCCCGTTCCTTGATCTGGCCGGTCTGGCCGGGGTCACCCTGTTCGGACTGCAGTCGGGGCCGGCATCCGCCGACCTCAAGGCCCAGGGATCGGACGCCCTGATCATCGACGTGGCGCGCCGTGCCGGCGGGCTTGCGGGGCTCACGGCCTTCATCGATCAGATGGACCTGGTGATCGCCGTCGACGGCGCGGTCGCCCATCTGGCGGGGGCGCTGGGCAAGGAAGTCTGGCTGATCGCCCCGGCTTCGCCCGATTGGCGCTGGGGCACCACCGGCGATGCCACGCCCTGGTATCCGACCATGCGCATCCTGCGCACGGAACGGCGGGGCGACTGGTCAGCCTTGCTGGACCAGACCCGGCGCGACCTGCGGGCCCGGGTGCGGCGCGGCAACGGGGCCTGAATTCGGTTCTAGAAGCGGTAGCTGTAACGCAGGCCGATGTTTTCCAGGCCCTCGTTGTAATCACAGATCTTGGCGTTCGAGATATGGTCGAAGATGGCCGCGATCTTGTGATGTTCGGTCAGCTGCCAGCCGAGGGTCAGCGATTCCCGGAACAGCAGGTGGCAGCCCAGGTCCTTCTTGTCGGCGGCTCCTGAATCCGTTTCGCCGTCGTGATAGGCGCCGCCAACGCTGATCCCGGCGAACAGCCCCTTCCACAGGTTCCATTCATAGCTGAGACCGGCGAACACCTGGCTGGTGTCGCCCGCGGAATTGATGTTGGCGCCGATATGCGGCTCCGGGCTCCAGATCAGGTCGAGAAACTTGGGCGAGGCGAAACGGATTTCGATATGCCCGTCGTAGCCGTCTTCCTTGGAGTTGGAGAACGGCCCCTGGTCATGCATCAGGGCGCCGATGGAAATTTCGGAAATGATGCCGCCCAAAGGCTTGCCGCGGGAACTGGCCCGCGCCCCCCGCTCCGTGCCGCCGGGCCACAGCGGGCCTGTCTTCGACGCCATCGCCGCCATCGGTTCGGACTGCGGCTGCGGCGCCGGCGCGGATGCCGAAACCGGCCGTGTCTGGGGCCGGGGCGCCGGGCGCACCGGCATGGGGGCGTAAATCGGCTGGGCCATGCGTCCCGCCGCGGGCTGCCCCGGCTGGGCGGGCTGCGCCTGATCCCAGCGGTTGGCCGGGCGGGCGGCGAAGGGATGGGTCTTGCCCATCAGAATTCGGATGTCGTAGCCGGTCGATGCACTGTCCGCATGCACACCGGATACGGTCACCATGCAGAGCCCCAGGCCCCAGCACAATGCCTTCAACTTGTTATGCAAAATAACCCCTCGCTTGCTCCGGCGCGCCGCCTGCGGCGCCCCCTGTCCCCGGTATTCCCCCGGTGTTCCGCCCCGATAAGGTCGCAGACCCACCTTAAACAAGGGTAAACCTTCTTTCTGTTTAATGGACGGGACGACAATGGTCCAGCGCCGCGGCAAAAGCCGCGACCGGCAAAATGCGGACAGCGTATAGCGAACAGGCCGAGGCCCGTGAACAGCAGGAAACAACAGTTCCGCGACAAGGACATCATCTTCCGCGAGGGGGATCCGGCGACCCGTGCCTTCACCATCATCGCCGGCAAGGTCGAATTGGTGACCGAGGTCGGCGGCAAGGAAAAGCACCTGGGGCTTCTGGGGCCGGGCAAGACCCTGGGCGACGCGGATGTCGCGCGGGGACGACATCAATCGACGGCGATCGCCGCCGGCACGGTGACCCTTCGCCCGCTCGACCAACAGGCCTTGGCCCTGGTCAAGGCGCCGGTGCAGGGGCCGGGACAGGGTCTGCTGGCCCGCCTGCTCGCCCCCCTGGCCGCGCAATCCACCGGCGCCCCGCGCCGCCGGTTTTCCCTGTTCGGCTGGTTCCGTCAGATCAAGGAAGCAAGCCAGCCCGCCGACCCGACCCGCATCGAGATCCGCGTCGCCGCCCTGGCCCCCGACGCCCAGGACCTGGAAGGCATGCGCCCGGACACCGACACCGCCCCGGACCCGGAAACCCTGATCCTGGATGCCTTCGCGGAATTCGAAGGCGTGCGCGCCCGGCCCTTGAAGAAGCCCCTCACCCTGCCCGAGGACACCGAGCCCCAGGACCGCCTGAACCGCCTGCATTGGGCGGCCCGGCAGGCCCTGGCCCAGGCCGAGGCGGACATCCTGATTTGTTTCGAGCTGGACACCACCGGCAAGCGTCTGACCCTGCGCTTCCTGCCCCTGGGCATTCAGAACGAGGACCCGGCCGGCATGTTTCACCCGGCCCAGGCCCTGGTGCTGCCGGTCCAGCCGGACCCGGCGCTCATGGCCCTGGTGGCCGCGGTCACCCTGACGGCGACGATCCCGCTGACCGACGTCAAGAAAAGCCGTCTTTCCAGGGTATTGCCCCAGGCCATGGAGCGTGCGGCCCCGGCCGTCGAGGCCCTGGGCATGGCGCCGGACATGAGCGACCGCGACCGCACCATCGCGCGGCTGTTTTTCGCCAACCTGTTGACGCTTCAGTCGGGTCCGGCGGGACAGCTCGAGGGCTACCGCATGGCCGCCGACATCTACGGCCAGGCCATCGCCTTCCTCAAGGAAGACGCCGACGCCTTCGACCGCGCCGTGGCGCAGCGGGCCCTCGGCGCGATCCTGCCGACCCTGGCACCCGAATGGGAAACCCTGGAGATGGCGGTCGACGACGAACACAAGGCCGCCGGTCCGCTGGCCCAGGCGACGGCGCTTCTGGAAGCGGCGGCCGAACAGTTCACCCGCGACAGCCACCCCAAGGAATGGGCCGCGCTGCAGAACCGGATGGGGCACATCTGTTACCGCATCGACGCCCAGGAAGGCGATCAGGACCTGCTGAAACAGGCCCTTAACCACTATCAATCGGCGCTTCAGGTCTTCAACCGGGTCGACCACCCCATGCGTTGGGCCGAGGTCATGAACAACATCGGCCAGGCGGCGGCGATCCTGGGCGAGCAGCTGAAATCGGTGGAACTGTTCGAAAAGGCCATCGAGGCCTGTTCCGGCGCCCTTGAGGTCCGCCACAAGCTGGACCATCCGCTGCTGTGGGCGGCGACCCAGAACAACCTGGGATCGGCGCTGTTCATGCTGTCAAAACAGACCCACGACCCGGGCCAGGTGGAGGCCGCCCGCGAGGCCTTCGCCCTGGCCAAGGGCGTGTACGAGGCGCGCGGCGCCCATCGCCTGACCATGATCACGGAAAAGAACCTGTCGCGGGTCGAACGCCTGATGGAGATCGCGCGGCCGAAGGCGCCGCCGCCCCTGCCGTGGGAGCCCAAGGATTACGCCCCGCATCTGGCCGACACCCCGGGCGACGAGGACGACGACGAGGAAGAGGGCGACATGTCGGTTTATGACGCCCCCAAGGACGACGATGACGACCGCGGCCTCAAAAGCCGGGCCGCCGGCGCCTGAGCGCCTGCCTGAGCCCGGCCCGCCCTGGCTCAAGAGGACTTGCACCCGGCAGTGAAGATATTACATTTAAGGCTCGGCGCCGCGCCCGGACGATTGGGGCGGCACGGCAACAGACTCCAAGGACCGCAGACGAACCCATGAGCACCTTGCGTTCACCCATCGGATCGGAGATCACCTGGCGTCAGCCGGACGGTGAGCTGGTGTCCTGCGAGGAGAAGCTGAAGGTCCTCAACGAGAATCTCGAGGAAATCCGCCAGTACTGCCAGGACGCCTTCGAGGACGCCATCCTCATGGGCTGCGACGAGGCCCAGGTCCGCGAGGTTCTGCAGGCGGTCGTCGACGCCATCGAGAACCCCTACAAGGGCCGCGCGTCCTAATCATTCGATATCACGCCACCCTGTCCGTCACCCCCGCGAAAGCGGGGGTCCAGCGTTCTGGATTCCCGCTTTCGCGGGAATGACGCGTGGGGCCATCGCTGCCAGCGGGTCGCGTCCGCCCGGAAACGGTCAGTCGGCGCCGATGAAGCGGTCGGCGAAGGTGAAGGGATCGGGGCTGGGCTTGCCGAAGTGCCAGCCCTGGCCGTAATCGATGCCGCAATAGAACAGCTTGTTGGCGGCTTCCTTGTCCTCGACCATTTCCGCGACCGTGTGCACGCCCGCGGAGGAACACATCTTGGCCATGGACGACAGCATGTCGCGGCCCTTGTCCGAAGCGCAGGCGCGGCGCACCACGGGGCCGTCGAACTTGACCACGTCGACGTCGAGGGCGTTCAGGTAATCGAAGCTGGCCGAACCCGCGCCGAAATCGTCGAGACAGAACTGGAACCCGCGCGAGCGGATTTCCTGGATCACCTTGTTGAGGGTTTCCAGATCCTCGGCCTCGGCCGATTCCGTCAGCTCGAACATCACCCGGCGGTTCATATCGCTGCGGCTTTCCAGAACCTGAAGCAGGCGCTGCACGAACTGCGGCTGGGCCAGGGACAGGGACGACAGATTGACCGCCACCGGCGGCAGCGGCCCGCGTTTCGCCATATGGCCCAGGATGTCCATGACCTGGCGCACCACCGCGAAATCGAAATCGACGATCAGACCCAGCTGTTCGGCCAGGGTGATGATCTGGAACGTCGTCTTGGCGCGGGTCTGGTCGCGGAACCGGGACAGGGCCTCGAAATGATGGACCCGGCCCAGACGCAGATCGCAGATCGGCATGAACACCAGGTCGAAATCGCAGCGTTCCGTCGTGTCCTTGATGAACTTCACGGTGTCCACCGTGTCCTGCATCATGTCGTCGAGCGCGTCGGACAGTTTCTCGACCGGCAGCCGCGCCTTTCCGGTGCAGAATTGCTGCATGGTATGGACCAGGGCGCGGGCGACCTGATCCTCGCTGAGCCCCGCCCCGTCGGCGTCCAGGGTCGAGGACCGGGCGCCGAATTCCGTCGCCTTGCCGCCGAGCAGCTGCTGCGCCGCTTCCTCGACCTTCATGTTCACGTCTTCGGGGTCGATGTCGTCGCCGTGGACATAGGCGAAGTTCTCGGCGTCCAGCTGGCCCGCCGTGCTGCCCCCCAGCGAATGGGTTTTCAGAATGCTGCCGACGGCGGTCATCAGGCTGCGCTTTTCGCTGGCGCCCAGGGTTTCGGTCAGAGACTTGACGTTGTCCAGGCGCACGAAGGTCAGCTGCCCCTTGGCCCCCGTGCGGTCGTAATCCTGAATGCGTTCGACGGCGGCGCGGGTGAAGGATTCCCGTTCCAGCACGCCCGACCATTCATCCTCAATCAGGTCTTCGGCCGGGACATGGGTCTTGCGCACGGGCTCGACCTTCAACGCCAGGAAGTAATGGTCGTCGAAGTCGGGCATGCGGTAGCCGGAAAACACCACGGGAATGCGCTTTCCGGCGGTGCTTTTCAGGTCGAGGACAACATCTTCCAGACGGCCGTTGCGGCCGCCGCCGGCCAAAAGGTCGCGGGCATAGGTCTTGTGCTCGTCGCCGACGAAATCCAGAAACGACGAGCCGTTCAGGGTTTCCGGCGTGGCGCCCAGCACCGGGGTCACCCCGGCGGCGAAGGCGATGTTGTAATTGCCGTCCAGTTCGAGAAGAAGGTCCGCGCGGCAGAAGGCCAGGGCCACGAAGCGTTCGCGGTCGGTCTTGCCCTGGGCGCGGGATTTCAGGGCGGGTTTGGCCTTGGCCACCGCGCCCGTTTTCCGAGCCGTGTCGTCCTTGTCCGCACCGGTCATGACGGCCCCCAAATCCTTGAGCGCGATCTCGTTCATGTCGAGCCTACCTCACCCCGTCGCCGGGGTCCACGGGCGGCCCCCCTGGCCGACCTTATGGGCAAAGCCTAGGGATGCGGGGCCGCGCCATCTGTGACGGGCCGCACAATTTTGAAATTAAAGGAAAATTGGTTGCGCGGGCATTACGAGCCGGCGGCGTCCTCGACCAGGTCCTTCATCCGCTTGGCGATCGCATCGTAACGGTAGTCGGAAATACGGAACACCCAAGGGGCCGTCCGCGCGCGCAGGCCATCGGCCTCGGCCGTGCCCTCGCCGCCCGCGATGTCGAGCGACACCCAGTACTCGGCCTTCGGCCCCTTGAGGTCGCCCTCGGGCAGGTCGATCAGGGCGGTGACGGTCAGCCCGTCGAAGGTTTCGTAGACGACGCGGGTCGCCTCGGCCGGATCGATGGGATGCGCCGCGCGCCGCGCCACGTCCATGATCTTGAAATCGTCGATGGCCGAAGCGATGCCGTTGACGCTGAACCGGCTTTTCACCTTCTTGCCGCCAGGCACGCCTTCGAGCACGAAATCCAGGTCGGCCTGCTGGTCCTTGAAGATGACTAGGTTCTCGCCGTCGGCGTGATGGATTGCGACGCGGCGGATGCGCTTGGTCTCGATATTGAAGATGTCGGTCTCGATCCATTCGGATATCAGCTTGCCGATATCGATGGAGCCCTTGGCCAGCCAAGCCTGTTCCTTGCCGGGAATACGGAAATAGGTGCCGCCTGCGGCCGATCCCCCGAGCGAACTGTGCGCCTTGCCGATCACCATCTCGGCCATTGGACGGCCGCCCTTGGCGTTCAGGCGCAGGCTCACGGCCTTCGAGCCCACGGCGTCCGGATCGCCCAGTTCAAGGCGCGGGAACAATGCCGGGGTAGCGGTCTTGGGCGCCAGATAGGTCAGTTCGGCAACGCGCAGTGCCAGCGCGTTCACCTGACTCGCCTTCACCGGGTACATGTCGCGCTCGACGATGCCCCAGCCGCCCGCGTCCTTGGCGTCGGCGTCCTTGGCGTCCGGCTTGGCCTTGCGCTGGAAGGTCAGCACGCCGCCTTCATGGCTTTCGATGCGCACCGAATCGACGTCGTTCAGGTTGTCGATCAGACCCGGGACCACCGGATCGCCAAGATTGGCGTAGACCGCGTCGCCGGGCCGGGTGACCACCGCGGCGGCGGCGGCCACGATGCCCAGCACCGTGGCGACGAGAAGGATCAGGAAGTTTTTAGCGTTCATGCTGGCTCTCCCCTATTCCGTCACCGGCCGCGCGCGGGCGCGGCTCAAACGGCGGACAATGGCGATGACCAGGGCGGCGAATCCCAGGATCAGGGGAATGGCCGCGATGTTGAGGAACTTCAGCCAGGCGTCCAGCGCGTCGATGTCCTTGCGCAGCGCATGCTGCACGTTGCGCAGATCGTGGCGGATATCGATCATCTTGCGGCGGAATTCGGCGATGGCGGTTTTTTCCTCCGCCGTCAGGATGGCTTCGCCGCTGCCGCCCTCGCGGCTGGTCAGACCCTCGATCCGCTTCTGGGTTTCCTGCAGTTCCTTGGCCAGCTTTTCCTGTTCGGCGCGGAACTTGCGCTCGGCCTCAAGCTGGATTTGTTCGACCATCAGGAACGGGCGTTTGGAATCCCCGCGCGACCGCAAGCCCAACAAGGCGTCGCCGCCGGTTAGGTTCTCGACCGCGTTGATGACGAAGTCGCTGTTGCCCGCATAGGGCACCAGAAGCTGTTCGCCGTTGACGTTGCGAATTTCCGCCCACAGGCCTTCGTGCAGGATGTCCGTGTCGGCGACGATCACCGCGTTGAGCGGCTTCTGCGCCTCCGCCAGATGGGTCTTGGCCCTTTCGGTGCGGGCCTTTTCAGCGTCTTCGCCCTCGCCGATCAGGGGCGGTCCGTCGGGGAACGCCGATTTGACCGGGCCGGTCACGCGCGCGGCCATGACCAGCTTCTTGCCCGACGGCTGGAAATCGCGGAACAGGCCGATGATGTCGATACGGCCCTGCAGCTTGACCACGTCGAGGGCCTGGGAATTCTCCGAGGTGGTGACGAGCGGACGGAAGTCCGTGGTCGCCCCTTCGGCCGGCTCGATGATCCCGGCCGAGCCGACGTTAAGGTCGCGGATATCGGCGACCACCGCGTCGGTGGTGTCCAGGTTGCGCCGGTCGAGCGAATTCCACGCCACGTAATCGACCTGGGTGATCTGGCCTTCGTGGCGGACGTTGACCCGCCGCGCCGATTGCAGGTCGGCGGCGATCTTGTCGTTGATGAAGGTGACGCCCCAGGATTTCAGCAGCCGGTCGATGTCCGACGGGCCCGCCGGCCCCTGGGGGCTGGGCGATTCGGTTTCCGCGTTGGGGTCGATGAAGGCAAGCACCCGCCCGCCGCGCATGACGAACTGGTCGATGGCGTACAGGGTCTCGTCGCTGAGATTCTTGGGATGAACCAGCATCAGCAGGCCGAATTCCGGCGGCACGGCGTTGAACTCGGCCGGCATGGTGCGAACGTCGAACAGTTCGCGGATCTGGTTGATCACGGCCCAGGCCGGCACGGGCCGCTGCCCCATCATGAAGCCGCCCTCGACCGGCAGGCGCGTCACCATGCCGACGATCGGCCGGTCCAGGGTCGCCAGCGAATAGACCAGCTTGGTCAGATCGTATTCCAGGAATGGTTCGCGTTCCGTCGTGAAGTAGGGAATGACCGCCTTGCCGTCGACCGAATTGGTGCCCGCCAGGCCGAAATAGCCGCGGTCGCCGGATTGGTCAAAGGGCAGGCCCTGCAGGCCGAAGGTGACGGCCTCGTCCTCGACCTCGGAAAAAGCCTCCGGATTCTTGACCTCAAGCCGGATCTTGCCGTCCGAGATGTTGACGTAGCGTTCCAGAAGTTCGCGCACCCGGTTGGCGTAGGCCTGATGGCCCGGATAGCTTTCGCCGAGCGCACGGGTGAAATACAGGCGCAGCGTGATCGGTTCGGTCAGCGACGTCAGCACCTTGCGCGTGCCGTCCGACAGGGTGTAGAGCCCGCGTTCCGTCAGATCGACCTGGGCCGAGCGCAGGGACAGGTTGACCGCCAGGTTGACGGCGAGGAACAGCACGGCGGCCAGGCCCACGCCGATCACGGCGAGACGGTTGCGGTCGATGGTCTTCAATCCGTTCATGGTCGTTCCCGCCCCCCTACGCCGATTTCTTCACTTCGACGACGATCACGTTGGTGAATAGGAAGAACGCGATCAGCGACACGAAGAACAGCACGTCGCGCAGGTCGATGACGCCGCGCATGACCGCATCGAAGCGGACCAGGAAACTGAGGCTGGCCACCGTGTCGACGATCAGCGCCGGCGCCCAGGCCTGGAAGAAGTTAAGCACCAGTTCCAGGCCGCTCATGGTGAACAGGAAGCACACCGTGGCCGAGATGATGAAGGCGATCACCTGGTTCTTGGTCATGGCCGACATGCAGGCGCCGATGGACATGAAGGCGCCCGCCATCAGGAAGCTGCCGACATAGCCCGCGACGATCACGCCGTTGTCCGGCGCGCCCAGCACGTTGACGGTAACCCAGACGGGAAAGGTCAACGAAAGCGCGATGCCGCAGAACGCCCAGGCCGCCAGGAACTTGCCGAGCACCGCCTGTCCCGTGGTTACCGGCAGGGTCATCAGCAGTTCGATGGTGCCGGACTTGCGTTCCTCCGCCCACAGACGCATGGCGACCGCGGGAATCAAAATCAGGTACAGCCAGGGATGAAAGCGGAAGAAGGCTTCCAGATCCGCCTGGCCGTTGTCGAAGAAGCGGCCCAGGTAGAAGGTGAAGGCGCCGGTCAGGGCCAGGAAGATGACGATGAACACAAGCGCCAGCGGCGTCGCGAAATAACCCGCCAGTTCGCGCTTGGCGATGATCCAGATGTTACGCATCAGCCCCCCCTTGGGCACTGCCCTGGGTGATCTTGCGGAACACTTCGTCCATATGGCCGCGCTCCACGTACATTTCCTCGGGCGTCACGTTCCTGGACCTGAGCAGATCGCCGACCGGCAGGACGATCGACGCCCCCGCCTTGGGCCGGGCGCGGAACGCCGCCGTGCCGTTGACTGGGTCGCCGAGCGCATCGACACCCGCGACCTGATCCAGGGCGGCCAGCCCGGCCACGATGTCGGCGGCCTGATCGGCCGCCAGCTTGATCACCACGGCGTTGTGGCGCGCGTCGCGGCGCAGCAGCTGTTCCGGCGTGCCGTCGGCCAGCAGCCTGCCGTGGGCGATGACGACCGCGCGGGTGCAGATGGCTTCGACCTCTTCCAGGATATGGGTCGAAATGACGATGGCCTTATTGTGCGCCATGTCCTTGATGAGGGTGCGGACCTGATGTTTCTGGTTGGGGTCGAGACCGTCCGTCGGCTCGTCCATGATCAGGACTTCCGGATCGTGGAGGATCGACTGGGCCAGGCCGACGCGGCGCTTGAAGCCCTTGGACAGGGTTTCCACCGGGCGGTCGAAGACCTCGTCCAGGGCCGCCATCTCGCGCACCCGGTCGACGCGGCGGCCGATCTCGGCGCCGTTGAAGCCCCGGATCTGGGCGATGAAGCGCAGGAACGAGGAAACCCGCATGTCGCCGTAGGTCGGCGCCCCTTCGGGCAGGTAGCCGATCGCCGCCTTCACGGCCATGGGTTCGGTCACCACGTCGTGGCCCTGGACCCGGGCGGTGCCGCTGGTCGGCGTCAGATAGCCGCAGACCATCTTCATGGTGGTCGATTTGCCGGCCCCGTTGGGCCCGAGAAAGCCCAGGACCTCGCCCCGCCGGACGGCCATGGACACGGCGTCGACGGCGGTCAGGTCACCGAACCGTTTGGTCAGATTCTCAAGAACGATCATGTCAGACATTACGCGGCACCAACCCCCAGTGGCCTGCGTGATCCCACGGGACGGGGACCGGCGCAATGATAATCGCGAATATGTCCGGAATGCGGCAAACGCAATTCACGGGTGTCTCTCTCCCTGCTTGTCCGGTTGTTGACCAACCTTGAACGGCACGGGAGATAATCTGATCGGATGGGTGTTTGCAACCCCCCGGGCCAAGAAATTATGGCGGCCGGGTCCGGCATCCCGGTCAGCGGGCGGCGTTGACCCGCCAGTCGTAGGCATAAGCGTCGATTTCCGTGCGCCCGGCCAGGCGGGGCTTCAGGCCCGGTCCGGCATACTGCGCAAGATGCGCCAGCACGCCCGCCTCCGTGCCGCCGAAATCGTCCATGAACCAGTCGTAGATCTTGGAAACGACCAGCCTGCCGTCGCCGTCGATGCGCGCCCCGCGCGGGCTGTTGACGTAGGTTTGCGCCGCGGCGCTCAGCATGCTGTCCACCGCATCGCCCGTGAAGGGCTTGGGGGCGAGGTCGGGACAGCCGATCGACGCGCAATTGACCGCGTAGTGGATGCGGGGGTCTTTCCAGATCGGGCGCAGAATGCGGTGTTCGATGTCGTCGAGGGACAGAGCCTCGCCTTCCACATTTGCCAGTTTCCTGCCCCAGGGCCCGTCGGAAAACAGGCCCGGCGAGATGTCGATGTCGCGGATCGAGGCGACCGGCCAATGGTCGAGCACCACCTTCACCGTCAGCGCGTTGTAGAGGTTGATCCAAAACGCCAGTTGCTCCGCCCGGTTCAGGCCCGAGACCGTGACCGCTTCCAATTCGGCGACATAGGCCGCGAGACCGGCCTTGTCGCCAGCCGTGACCCTGGCGTAGTCGAACCGGTTGGCCCCCCGGGGCTGGATGCGCAGATAACGGGCGAGGAAGCGGCCCCAGGCCCCGTGGTCGAGGCGCGCCGTGGCGGCGGGATCATGGGCCTGCCAGCGCGCCCACAGGTCGGCCTTTGGCCCGCCACTGGCGGCGGGCAGGGCCAGGAAGACAACGAGCAGGAAAGCGGCGGCGCGGATCATGGGCAGGGTCCTGAAAACCAAGGGACGGCGTTGGCGGTATTGATAGGATATTCCGCCGCCGGACGCCCTACACGGCCGTTCACGTCCCCGTCACCGGCCCGGGGACGCCCGGTCACGGGGCGGAAATCGCCCCTTAACGCGGGTTTAACTGGAAATCGGCGACGATGCCCCTTATATCGGGTCGTTAAATACCCTGGGAAACCGAACACAATTAAGCCTTTGAAGAGGTGCCTTATGGCGATCAAATGGACGCCCGACTCCTGGCGCGGCAAACCGATCCTTCAGGTTCCGGACTATCCGGACGCGAAGGCCCTGGAAACCGTTGAAGCGCAGATGAAGCGCCGCCCGCCGCTGGTTTTCGCCGGCGAGGCGCGGTCGCTGAAGAAATCCCTGGCCCAGGTGGCCGAGGGCGAGGCCTTCCTGCTGCAGGGCGGGGATTGCGCCGAAAGCTTTGCCGAATTCCACCCGGACAACATCCGCGACACCTTCCGCGTACTGCTGCAGATGGCGGTGGTGCTGACCTTCGGCGCCGCCCTGCCGGTGATCAAGGTCGGCCGCATGGCCGGCCAGTTCGCCAAGCCGCGCTCGGCCCCCACGGAAGTCATCGACGGCGTCGAACTGCCGTCCTACCGGGGCGACATGGTCAACGGCATGGAGTTCACGCCGGAATCCCGCATCCCCGATCCCGAGCGCCTGATGCAGGTCTACAACCAGTCCGCATCGACCCTGAACCTGCTGCGCGCCTTCGCCCAGGGCGGCTATGCCGACTTGCACAAGGTGCATCAGTGGAATCTGGGCTTCGTCGCGGACAGCGCCGAGGGCGAGAAATACGCCGACATGGCCGATAGGCTCGACGAAACGCTAGGCTTCATGGCCGCCTGCGGCCTGACCTCGGAAACCACGCCGCAGATCCGCGAAACGGATTTCTACACCTCCCACGAGGCACTGCTGCTGTGGTACGAACAGGCCCTGACGCGCATCGATTCGACCACCGGCGACTGGTACGACACCTCGGCCCATATGCTGTGGATCGGCGACCGCACGCGCCAACCCGACGGCGCCCATGTCGAGTTCATGCGCGGCATCAACAACCCGATCGCCTTCAAGGCCGGCCCGTCCCTCGACCCGGACGAGATGATCCGCCTGATCGACCTGCTGAACCCGAAGAACGAGCCCGGGCGCATCACCATCATCGCCCGCATGGGATCGGACAAGATCGCCCAGGGCCTGCCGCCCCTGGTGCGCAAGGTGAAATCCGAGGGCCGCAAGGTCGTTTGGGTCACCGACCCCATGCACGGCAACGTCATCAAGGCGTCCAGCGGCTACAAGACCCGGCCGTTCGACCGCATCCTGTCGGAAGTGCGCGACTTCTTCGCCGTGCATCAGGCCGAAGGCACCCATGCCGGCGGCGTGCATCTGGAAATGACCGGCCAGGACGTGACCGAATGCACGGGCGGCGCCCAGGCGATCTCCGACACGGACCTCAGCGACCGCTATCACACCCATTGCGATCCCCGGCTCAACGCCCGTCAGGCGCTGGAACTGGCGTTCCTGGTCGCGGAAATGCTGAAGGAAGCCCGCACGCCCAAGCTGAAACAGGCCGCTCTGCCGTCGTAGGCACGGCCGTTCGGCGGTGCGGTGGGGAGACGTTCCATGGACAGCCCGCCCGACGATAGGGAGCCGCCGGCCGACGCCGCCGCCCGGTTCGAGGACCAGATCACCCGCTGGGCCGATCATTATTTCCTGCGCACCAAGCAGGCCGTGCGCCGGTTCGGCGACACGCAGGTCACCTACGCCGTGTTCATGCGCCGGCCCGTGGTGTTCGCGCCGCGCATCGCACTGGACTGGCTGAACGAGGCCGCGCGGGCGCGGAACACGGATTTCAGGATCGAGCCCAACTTCGCCGAGGGCCAGTGGGTGGGTGCCGGCGAGCCCCTGATGTACGTGACCGGGTCGCTGGAACATCTGGTCGATCTGGAAACCCTGCTTTTGCAGAAACTGGGGGCCTGCTGCGTCGCCGCCAACAACGCCTACGTCATGTGCGCGACCCTGCCCAAGGTCGCCTTCATGGCCATGGACGCGCGCCATTGCGCGGGCACGGAAATGGCCGACCAGATGGCCTATGCCTGCGCCGTCGGCTCGCAGGCCGCCCGCGAGCAGGCCGGCGCCGTCGGCTTCATCGGCAACGCGACCAAGGCGACCGCCCGTCATTTCGGCAACGAGGACGGCATCGGCACCATGCCCCACGCCATGATCGGTTATGCCGGATCGACGCTGCGCGCGGCGGAAATGTACGCGGAAACCTTTCCCGGCGAGCCGATGACCGTGCTCGCCGATTATTTCGGGGCCGAGATCACGGACGCCCTGGCCGTCTGCGCCCGATTTCCGGACCTGGCGGCGGCGGGCAAGCTCGGCTTCCGCCTCGACACCCACGGCGGGCGCTACATGGAAGGCCTCGACCCCCAGGAAAGCTACGCCGTCCTGGAACGCCACGTGCCGCTGGCCGTGCGCCGCTACCGCAACGAAAAGGAATTGCGCTATCTGACCGGCACGGGCGTGTCGGCGGCCGCCATCTTCCTGTTCCGCGAACGGCTCGACGCCGCCGGGCACGGCAAGGTCAAGATCGTCTGCTCGTCCGGCTTCGATGTGGAGAAATGCAAGGTCATGGCCGATGTCGAGGCCCCCATCGACGTGGTCGGCACGGGCTCCTACCTGCCCAGCAATTGGAGCGAAACCTACGCCACCGCCGACATCATCGCCTATGACGGCGAGCCCAGGGTCAAGCTGGGCCGCGAGTTCCTGCTGCGGCGGCCCGGCAAGGACATCTGACGGCCCCGTTTCCCCGCCGGTTTCGTTGACAGGGGAAGGGCGCGTGCCTACCCTGCCGCCGCCTGACTGCCCCCTTCTGAAACCCCGGACGCCCCGAAGCCCATATGACTGATTCCCTGGCCATCGCCATTGCCCAGATCAACCCGACCGTCGGCGACGTCGCGGGCAATCTTGCGCTTGTCCAGAATGCCCGGGCCGAGGCCGCCAAGCTGGGCGCCGATCTGGTGGTCACGGGGGAATTGGCGCTGTGCGGCTATCCGCCGGAAGATCTGGTCCTGAAGCGCACGTTCCAGGACAGGATCGAGGAGGCGGTGAACGCTCTCGCCGCCGAAACCGGCGACGGCGGCCCGGCCGTGCTGACCGGCGCCCCCTGGCGCGACGGCGGCAAGCTGTACAACGCGGCCCTGCTGCTCGACGGCGGCGCGGTCCAGGTCGTGCGGCTCAAGCACGAATTACCCAACTACGGCGTGTTCGACGAAAAGCGCCTGTTCCAGCAAGGCCCCCTGCCCGGCCCGGTGCCGTTCCGCGGCGCGCGCCTGGGCGTCATGGTCTGCGAGGACATGTGGTTCGAGGACGTGACCGAATGCCTGGACGAATCCGGAGCCGAGATGCTGATCGTCCTTAACGGATCGCCCTATGACATCGAAAAGGGCGACCAGCGCCTGAACTATGCGGTCAGCCGCGTGAAGGAATCGGGCCTGCCGCTGCTCTACGCCAATCTGGTCGGCGGCCAGGACGAACTGGTGTTCGACGGCGGCTCCTTCGTGCTCGACGCCGACTGCGCCCTGGCGGCCAAGATGCCCTGCTGGCAAAGCGGCGTGGCCCTGACCACCTGGACCCGTGACGGCGAGGCCTTCCGGCCCGAGCCGGCGGAGATCGTCCCCACCCCCGGCGACGCCGAATCCATCTACCGCGCCATGGTGCTGGGGCTGCGCGATTACGTGAACAAGAACGGCTTTCCCGGCGTGGTTCTGGGCCTGTCGGGCGGGGTGGACTCGGCACTGTCCGCCGCCGTCGCCGTGGATGCGCTCGGCGCCGACCGGGTGCTGACGGTGATGATGCCCTCGCCCTATACCTCCGCCGACAGCCTGGAAGACGCGGCCGAGGCGGCAAGCCTCATGGGCACGCGGCTGGAAAGCGTGGCGATCCAGCCCGCCATGACGGCCTTCGACGAAATGCTGGCCCCCCTGTTCCAAGGCCGCGACCGCGACATCACGGAAGAAAACATCCAGGCCCGCACGCGCGGCCTGCTGCTGATGGCGCTCAGCAACAAGTTCGGCCATATGGTCCTGACAACCGGCAACAAGTCGGAAATGTCCGTCGGCTACGCCACCATCTACGGCGACATGAACGGCGGCTATTCCGTGCTAAAGGACGTCTACAAGACGACCGTGTTCAAGCTCTGCCATTGGCGCAACCAGCACTGCCCGGCGGACTTCCTGGGGCCCCGTGGCCGCGCCGTGCCTGAGCGCACCATCACCAAGCCGCCCTCGGCGGAACTGCGCCCCGACCAGACGGATCAGGACAGCCTGCCGCCCTATGAGGAGTTGGACGCCATCCTGATGTGCCTGGTCGAGAAGGAAATGGGCTTCGACGCCACGGTCGCGGAAGGCTTCGATGCCGACGTGGTGCGCCGCATCTGGAAGCTGCTCGACCGCGCCGAATACAAACGCCGCCAGGCCCCGCCGGGGGTCAAGATCACCGGCCGCGCCTTCGGCCGCGACCGCCGCTATCCCATCACCAACGGATTTACAAAGCAGTTCTGATGACCCTTCGCCTGCACAACACGCTGACCCGGGACAAGGTCGATTTCACGCCGATCGACGACAAGAACGTGCGCATGTACGTCTGCGGCCCCACGGTCTACGACTTCGCCCATATCGGCAACGCCCGGCCCGTGGTGGTGTTCGACGTGCTGTACCGGCTGCTGAAGCGGCTTTATCCAGCACCCGACCACAAGGTCACCTACGTGCGCAACATCACGGACGTGGACGACAAGATCAACGCCCGCGCCCAGGAATCCGGCCGTCCCATCGAGGACATCACGAAGGAGACAGCGGCCCAGTTCCATGCCGACATGGCGGCCCTGGGCGCCCTGCCCCTGCCCAGAAAGTACGAGCCGCGCGCCACCGACCATATCCCCGAAATGATCGCCATGATCGAAACCCTGATCGCCAAGGGCAACGCCTACGAGGCCGAGGGCCACGTGCTGTTCAGCGTGCCGTCCATGGACGACTACGGACAGTTGTCGCGCCGCGACCGGGACGAGCTGATCGCGGGGGCCCGGGTCGAGGTTGCGCCCTACAAGAAGGACGCGGCGGATTTCATCCTGTGGAAACCGTCACCCGAGGAAGACGGCCTGCCCGGCTGGGACAGCCCCTGGGGCCGCGGACGGCCCGGCTGGCACATCGAATGCTCGGCCATGTCGGCCAAGATCCTGGGCCAGACCTTCGACATCCACGGCGGCGGCCAGGACCTGATCTTCCCCCACCACGAGAACGAGATCGCGCAAAGCCGCTGCGCCCACGGCACGGACGTGATGGCCAGCGTGTGGATGCACAACGGCTATCTGATGGCCGAGGGCGAGAAGATGTCCAAGTCCCTCGGCAATTTCTACACGGTCCACGACCTGCTGCAGGAATTCCCCGGCGAGGCCATCCGCCTGGCCCTGCTGAAAACCCATTACCGCCAGCCCCTCGACTTCACCAAGGACGGCATCCGCGAGGCGAAGGCGGAATTGGATGGCTTCTATGGTGTCCTGCGCGGCGTTTCCATAACAGACAGCGACGATGCGCCGACGGCCTTGATCGATGCGCTCTGCGACGACCTGAACACGCCGCTGTCGATCAGTCAGCTTCACAACCTCGCCGCCGCCGCCAACAAGGCGGATGGCGCGGACAAACCGGCGGCGGCCCTGGCCCTGAAATCCGCGGGTACTGTTCTGGGCCTGCTGCAACAGGATCCGGAAGCCTGGTTCAAATGGCAGCCGCCGGCCAGGTCGGGCGGGCTTGCCGATGCCGAGATCGACGCCCTGATCGCGGAGCGCGTGGCCGCCCGCCAGACCAAGGATTTCGCCCGCGCCGACGAGATTCGCGGCATCCTGACCGCCGAGGGCATCGCGGTCGAGGACAGCGCCGAAGGCGCGACCTGGCGCCGAATTTAACTTAAACGGGCTAGCCCCCGAAGGCGCGGAAGCGCCGGCGGATTTCCTGTTCCGAGGCGTCGCGGGGCGGCTCGCGCATGACGGCGACGTCCGCCTTGGTCCGCTTGACCCCGGACCAGGTTTCCGCGGACAGGGGCAAAGGGGCCTCGTCCGCCGCCAGATGCGCCGCGTACTTCTGGAACAGGGCGATGCAGCGCTGGTAGGCCATGACCTCCAGCTCGTCGTAGCGCAGCTTCACCCCCGCCGGCAGGTCGAACCAGTCGACATCGATGATCGCCCCTTCGTCGACCCGCCGCTCCATCACGTGCAGGGTCGCGCCGAAGCGCGCCGCCCCGTCGTAGAGCGCGAAACCGGCGGCCCAGCTGCCGGGATAGGTCGGCGGGCCGGGATGGAAATTGTAGGCCGGGCCCGGCAGGGCCTGGAGCACATCGGGCGGCACCACGACCCCGGTGCAGAAGGCGATCAGCCGTCGGCCCGCATTGGCGGCGGCCCCGCCCGCAAGGTCGAGGGCGTCGCGCAGGGTCTCCCCGCCGTCAACGTGATTGACGTGAACGGTCGGGTTGTGGGCCATCAGGGCGGCCGCCAGATGGGGCCCCTCGACGTCGCCGGTCAGCAGGATGATCTCGGTCGGCATGGCCGAACGCTAGCACGCCACCCGCCATGCGGCGAGCCCGCTGAAACAATGTAACCTTTTGGCTAGCTTGACGGTTTCGCCCCTTCAGCCGCTATAATGCAGGATAGGGCGAGAGGAATTCCCCGAACCTGTGGAAATCGGCCATCGCAGACGGCCAGGGGGCAGACACAAACTGGTTCAATGGCGGACATCTACGAAATCAAGCCGGGCGCCCGGCAGGCGGGCGGGCGCCTAGAGACAGACAGCGACGCCACGGAAGAGGCCAACGAGACCCTTCTGGAAACCCTCAGTCACGACCTGCGCACGCCCCTGAACACCATCATCGGATTCGCCGACATGATGGATCAGGAAATCCTGGGCCCCCTGTCCAATCCCCATTACCGCGAATACGTGGAGGTGATCTCCACCGAAGGCCGGCGCATGCTGGACTTCATCAACGACCTGCTGAACCGCAAGCGCTTCGAGAACATGAAGCGCACGGAGCAGGGCTTCCGCCACGTCATCGAACTGGCCCCGGACCTGATCGCCGTGTGCCGGGGCGGCGCCATCGACCTGATCAACCCGGCGGGCGCCGACATGCTGGGCGTGTGGCCGGCGGTCGAACTGAAGGGCCGCATCTTCACCGATTTCGTGCAGGCCGACAGCCTTGCCCATTTCCAGGGCGGGATCGAGAACTTGACCAAGGAGCGTCTGCGCACGCCCATGGTGCTGTTGCGGGCCGACGGCACGACCCTGGACGTCGAACTGGCCGCCCTGCCCTATGAGGAGCATGAGGACGACGGCGACGGCACCGCCTACATCATCATGGCCCGCGACGTTACCGAGCGGAACCGCGCCCTGAAGGCCCAAGCGACGCGCGAGGAACACCTGCGCAAGATCATGGACACGGTCGCCGACGGCATCATCACCATCGACGAGACCGGCACCATCGAGACCCTGAACCCGACGGCCGAGGAAATCTTCGGCTACAAGCCCGGCGAACTGGTCGGCTCCAACGTCAAGGTCCTGATGGCCGAAGAGGACGCTGCCAACCACGATCATTATCTGGCGCGCTACACCAATACCGGCGTGCGCCACATCATCGGCGCCGCCCGCGAGGTCATCGGCCGGCGCAAGAACGGCTCGCTCATCCCCATCGAACTGGCGGTCAGCGAAATGCGGTTTTCCGGGCGGCGCCTGTTCATCGGCGCCCTCCGCGACATTACCGAGCGCAAGGAAAACGAGGAACGCCTGCGCGACCTGGCGACCCGCGACCCCCTGACCCGGCTGCCCAACCGCAACCTGTTCACGGAGCGGCTGGAAGAATCGATCGAACAGGCCGACACCTGCGGCGTCGGCTTCGCCGTGCTGTTCCTCGACCTCGACAATTTCAAGACCATCAACGACGCCCTCGGCCACCTGATCGGCGACCGCATCATCCAACTGGCGGGCCAGCGCGTGTGCGGCTGCGTGCGCGGCCAGGACACGGTCGCCCACCTGTCGGGCGACGAATTCATGGTCATCCTGGAAGGCATGGATGACGAGGCCCGCGCCGCCAAGATCGCCCGCGACGTGCTGAAAAGCCTGTCGCAGCCGTTCAAGGTCGACGGCCGCGAGGTCTTCACCTCGTGCAGCATCGGCGTGGTGATGTACCCGAAGAACGCGGGCTCCCTGGTCGAACTGATGCGCAACGTGGATACCGCCGCCCACTTCGCCAAGAAACAGGGCCGCGCCAATTTCCAGTTCTACACGGAACAGCTTTCCGAGGACGCCAGGCGGCGGATCGAGGTTGAAAGCGGCCTGCGCCGGGCGTTGGAGAACAACGAGTTCGAGCTGGTCTTCCAGCCCAAGGTGGAACTTGAAACCCGCCGCATCATGGGGGCGGAGGCGCTGCTGCGCTGGGAAAACGCCAACCTGGGCAAAGTGTCCCCGGTGGAATTCATCCCCGTCGCCGAGGAAACCGGCCTGATCGTCTCCATCGGCAGCTGGGTGCTGCGCAAGGCCTGCGAGACGGCGGCGGCCTGGCAGAAAGATGGGCTGGGCGGCTGCCACATCGCGGTCAACCTGTCGGCCATGCAGTTCCTGCACGGCGACCTTGCCGGCGAGATCGAGGACATCCTCAACGCCTGCGGACTCGACCCGCATCTGCTCGACGTGGAACTGACCGAAAGCATGCTGGTTTCCAACGCCGAGGAAACCATCCGTATTCTCAAGGTCATCAAGGACATGGGCGTCAACGTGTCGATGGACGACTTCGGCACCGGCTATTCGTCGCTCAGCTATCTGACGCGCTTCCCGCTCGACAACCTGAAGGTCGACCGTTCGTTCGTCACCGGCCTGCCCGACGACCGCGACGCCTCGGCCGTGGCGCGGGCCATCATATCGATGGCCCAGAACCTCAACCTGCACATCATCGCCGAGGGCATCGAAACGGAAAACCAGGTCGGCTTCCTGCATGCACTCGGCTGCCAGGTCGGCCAGGGCTATCTGTTCAGCCCGCCGGTCAGCAACGAGAAATTCATGGAACTGGTGCGCGCCGGCACAAGCGCCTTCCTCAAGACCCCGCCCGCCGCCGGCGAATAACCGCCGAAACAATCATCCGATGAATCGCCGTCCGCGTGGCCCTAGGTCGCGATGATGGCGTCGATCTCTTCCTGATCCATGGTCTTGGTCGCGCCGTGGATGATGCCCGAGGCGGTGTCCAGCAGGCGCTGGATCATGCGCGACATGACCGTTGCCTGCTCGCGCAGCATATCCGCATTCCCCGCCTCGATGTAACGTTCCAGCAGTTGGACGCTGGTCACGACCACGTTGTCCAATTGCCGCACCGTATGGTCGAAGGGCTCGCGGTAAACCGGCAGCACGTGATCGTAGGCTTCCATGGCCAGTTCCCGGTCGGCGATGGTCGAATCGCGGAAATGCTCGACATAGCCCTTGGGCTGCCAGGCCTTCACTTCTTCCATGATTTCCGGCATGTCGGGAACCATTTCCAGCAACATCACGATCTCGTTGAAATGGTTGAGGTAATCCGTGGCCAACAGGGTGTCGGAATCAAGGTTCGACCCTTCGGCGCGGGCCTTGAGATCGAGATATTCCGGCGATGGATCGGTCACCATGTTCTTGCCCATAGCCGCCGCGGAAGTTGACGCCACGATGTTCCCCTTTAGGCCACTTCTCCTGCGTTCCGACGAATGCCTGTCCACCCGCGCCGGAATGCCGCGAAACCGGCCCGGTCGATCGATTTTCCGCCTCCAGCATAATCATCCGGGCGGAAATTTCCAATTGGCCTTTGAGAAATCGCACTCCCGGACACAACCGGGCCTGGACCGCGCCCCTTGAGAAATGCCGCCGCATTCGGCATTCTCCCGCGACCCTGCGGCGGACAATGCGCCCGGGACCAGCAAACCGAGGCCAGCCCCCATGACGAAAACCCGCGTCTATCCGCTCGACACCGCGCCGCGCGACGGCGCCGTGCCCATAAAAGACTGACCGGATCATGGCGGGCACGGATTCATCGCAGCGCGGCGACGCGGACACCATCGACGCCGCCGGCGCGCCCGCGGTCGTCCTGGTCGAACCGCAACTGGGCCAGAACATCGGCATGGCGGCGCGGGCCATGCTGAATTGCGGGCTGACGGACCTGCGCCTGGTCAGCCCCCGCGACGGCTGGCCGAGCGAGCCCGCGCGGGCCGCCGCCTCCGGCGCCGACCTGGTGATCGACCGGGCCCGGGTCTACGCCACCGCCGCCGAGGCGGTCGCCGACCTCAACCTGGTGGTCGCCACCACGGCGCGGTCACGCGACATGACCAAACGCGTCCTGACCCCGCGCCGCGCGGCCGAGGAAATCCGCCACATATATGCCGAAAGCGGCGCCCGCACGGGCATCCTGTTCGGCCGCGAGGCCAAGGGCCTCGACAACGACGAGGTCGCGCTCGCCGACGCCATCCTCAACGTGCCGCTGAACCCGGCGTTCTCGTCCCTCAACCTGGCCCAGGCGGTGCTGCTGGTCGGCTATGAATGGCGGCTGATGGGATTGGACGTGCCGGCCGAGGACCTGGCCATGCCCAAGACCACGCGCCCCGCCGACCATCAGGACCTGGTCAATCTGTTCGAACATCTGGAAAGCGAGCTGGAGTCCTGCGGGTTCCTGCAGCCGCCGGAACGCGCCCCCACCATGGTCCGCAACCTGCGCAACTTGTTCGGCCGCGCACGCCTGACGGACCAGGAAGTGCGCATCCTGCGCGGCGTGATCGTCGCCCTGCGGCGGGGCCCCAGGGACCCCGCCGGCCAGGATTAATCCATCACGAACACGCCCTTGCCGGTGGTCTGGGTGTCGAACAGCTTGTAGGCCTCGTCCGCCTGATCCAGCGTGAAGCGATGGCTGAAAAGCGCGTCGACGTCGATCTTGCGTTCGGCGACGAAGGCGGCGCAATCGGCCTGTCCGTTCTTGGAAAAGGTCCAGGAGCCGACGACGGAGACCTGACGGCGCAGGATGTCCTGGCTGACGTCCAGGGTCACCTGCCCGCCCTCGCCGACGAAGCATGCCGTGCCCCAGGCCCGCAGGCAGCGCACGGCCGAGGCCCGGGCCTCGGCGTTGGACGAACAGTCGAGGGACTTGTGGGCGCCCTCGCCGCCGGTCAGGTCGCGGATCGCCGCGACCACGTCGTTGCCCATGGGGTCGATGACCACATCCGCGCCGAAATCTTCGGCCAGCTTGCGCCGCTCGGCCGAAATGTCGAGGGCGATCACGCGCGCGCCCATGGCCTTGGCCAGTTGTGTGGCGCTGAGCCCCACGGGCCCCTGGCCGAACACCACCACGGTCTCGTCGCCGGCCAGGTCCAGGCGCTTCAAAGCACCATAGGCCGTGCCCGTGCCGCAGGAAATGGCGGCCCCTGTGGTGAAGCTGAGATCGTCCGGCAGGCGGACCAGGGTATGGGCCGGCACCTTCATGTATTCCGCATGGGCGCCGTGACCCGTGGTGCCGTAGACGGTGATGCCGTCGATGCACATCTGCGACCAGCCCGTGCGGCAATGCTTGCACACGCCGCAACCGGAATAGTGATGGTCCATCATGCGGTCGCCGACGCGGGCCTGGGCCTCGGACACGCCCTCGCCGACCTCGACCACCACGCCGCAGGGCTCATGCCCGGCGATGATCGGGCCCTTGCGCTCGCCCAGACCCAAGGTCGGGGTGCCCGGCGGGTTGCGGTAATACTTCAGGTCGCTGCCGCACATGCCGGATGCCTTGATCTGCAGCACGACCTCGCCCGGTCCCGGGTGGGGGTCGGGGAAATCCATGATCGCGATCTTGCGGTCGCCGGGAAACACCACTGCCTTCATTGTCTTGGTCCTTTTGGTTTCTTCTGGGTCTTGGATGGTTTTTGGGGATTTGCGGCGGGTCAGATTCGCTCCGACAGCCAGATGGCGAGCTTCGATCCCCGCTTGATGACGCCCTTGAGCGCTTCATAGCCGGGCGCTTCCTCGGCCCCCAGGTCGAGCGCCGTGTCATGATGTTCCAGCTCTTCCTGGCGGAATTTCTCGAAGGTCTGGCGGAGTTCGTCCTCGCCCTCGCCGTCCAGGCGGTCGATTTGGGCCGCGTAGTGCTCGTCGATGGCTTCTTCCACGGCGACGGTGCAGGCATGGGCCGCCTTCTCGCCCAGCAGCGCCGTGCCGGCGCCCAGCGCGAAACCGGCGAGATGCCACAGCGGCAGCAGCGCCGTCGGGCGCACCCGCCGTTCGGCGACCAGGTCGTTGAAGGTGGCCAGGTGAACCTCTTCCTGTTCCGCCATGTGCTTGATGGCGCCGCCGCCGGCATCCCTGCCGAGCACGGCCATCTGGCCCTCGTAGATGCGCACGGCGCCGTATTCGCCCGCATGGTCGACGCGCAGCATGCGTTCGACCATCTCGGCCTTGGACGGGTCGCCCGGCATGCGCCGGGGCTTGATGGCTGTCTTGGCGGTAGGTTTGCTCGCCATGGGTCCTTGTCGCGTCCTTGAACGCCCTGTCAGGCGGCCCTCATGCGGCGGACGGCGATGAAGCACAGCCCGGCCATGACGGCGGAGAAGGCCGCATTATAGGTCGCCATGGAAAGGCCAAGGAAGACCCAGTCCACGGAATCGCAGGATTTTTCCGGCGGCGCCGACAATCCGGCCATCAAATCCGTGGTCGATCCCAGGGTCGGCAGCGTGCCGCCGCACACGGCCGACGCCCACCAATGCTGCTCCACGCCCACGTGATAGACGGCGATCGCCGCGCCGATGGCGAAGGCGAGGGCGGCCAGCCCGACCACGGCGCGAACGGCCTTGGCATTGGGGCGCATCATGCAGGCCCCGGCGAACAGGCCGATCACGGCAAAGGGGATGCGCTGGTACAGGCAGAGATTGCAGGGCTCGAGCCCCAGCACGAACTGGGCATGCAGGGCGAAGCCGAGGGCCCCCGCCGAGACGGCGAACAGGATGGCGGGGTACCAGCGGTGCAGTTTGGGATCGTCGAGATAGGCCAACATGGCGGTCTCCTACAGCACGAACCTGATAACCACGAAACCGCCGATCAGGAGAATGCAAAAGATCGTGAACAGAAGCCCCAGGCGCTTTTCGATGAAGGCGCGGATGGGCTCGCCGAAATACCACAGCAGCCCCGTGACCAGATAGAACCTGAGCCCCCTGGCCAGCACGGAGGCCACGCAGAACACCCAGATATCCAGCGACGCCACGCCGGACAGGATGGTGATGACCTTGTAGGGAAAGGGCGTGACGCCGGCGATGAACACGGCCCAGGCGCCCCAATCCGCATAGGTCGCGCGGAACGTGTCGAATTTGGCGGCATAGCCGTAGAATTCCAGCATGGGCCGGCCGACCTGATCGAACAGGAAGGCGCCGATGACATAGCCCAGCACCCCGCCCAGAACGGAGGCGACGGTGCAGATCAGGGCGATGCGCCAGGCCCGGGCGCGGTCGGCCAGAACCATGGGGATCAGCATGACGTCGGGCGGGATGGGAAAGACCGAGCTTTCGATGAAGCTGACGAACGCGAGCCAGCGGTCCGCGTGGCGGTGGCCGGCGAGGGCCAGAATCCGGTCGTAAAGGCGGCGCAGCATGGACGTCGGACCCCGTTCCCGTCAGCGAAAGCGTCGGGCGCTTCTATCAGGCGGCCGGTCCCGAGACAATAAACCCTGCATGCTTTCGCATCTTGTTTTTGCCATCGGGCGTCGTATCCTTCGATCAGAAACATCTAACAAAAGGCAGACAGCGATGAACCATCCGACCCAACCCCTGAACGGCGATTTCGGCATTTTGATCGACCAGGTCACGCCGGGCGACCTTGCCGACCCGGACTTCCAGGCCTGGGCGCGCGGCCTGTGGCTGAAGCACGGCGGGCTGCTTGGCGTCCGCGGCGAAAAACTCGCTGACCTTGCGCCCGAACAGCTTGTGCGCTGGTCGGAAGTGTTCGGCGTCATCGAGGACAAGATCCAGACGGCGCGGGAGGACAAGTCCGTCAAAGGCTTTCCCATCCTGCGCATCGGCAACGTGAAAAACGAGGACGGCAAGATCGTCGCGCAGTTGCTGCAGGTGCCGCAGCTGACCAGCGACGCGGACATCCGCTACAACCCGGAAACCCGCAGGCCCGTGTGGCACACGGATTCCACCTTCCGCGCCAGGCCGCCGGTCGGCTCGGTCTTTCATTGCCGCAAGGCGCCGCCCGAGGGCGCCGAGACCCTGTTCGCCAACATGCAGGGCGCCTATGCCGCCCTGCCGCCGGCGGAACGGCAGAAACTCGACGGCCTGGAAGCCGTCTGCTCCCTCGCCCATCACGACAAGAAGATCAACAGCTACTCGCCGCACTATCCGGTGCTGACCCCGGAACAGCGCAAGGAAAACCCGCCCAACCGGGTGCCCATCGTCCTCAACCATCCGGTCACGGGCCGGCCGTCGCTCTACGGCCTCAACAGCTCGACCTGCGCCATCGTGCCCAAGGGACAGGCGGTCGACCCGGCGGACCTGGACAAATGGGACCTGGAAGGGGTGGAGGACGACAGCGTGATGATCTGGCGCGACATGCTGCCCACCGTCACCGGCCCCGACTTCACCGTGAAATGGCAGTGGCAGCCGGGCGATGTCGTGGTCTGGGACAACCGCTCGACGATCCATGCGGGAACCGGCTTCGACTACGGCAAGTACGAACGGGAGATGTGGCGGCTGACGCTGGTGGCGGAGGCTTAAGCCCGCCCCCCTTCGCCAGGGCTGCGGAGGACACGCCTTCGTCCAACGACCTCCGGGTGGCGCGCCGCCCGAAGCTCAGGAAGCGAAGGGTGGTGCGGGCGGGGAGAATCGAACTCCCACTTCCTTGCGGAAACCAGATTTTGAGTCTGGCGCGTCTACCAGTTCCGCCACGCCCGCGCACCTTGGAAGGGCGCTGTTCTATCACCCCTTTCGCCGCGAGGTAAACCGCGATGACGCCGGTATCGTGCGGCGGATGCGGATTTCCCCGCGCGGCCGCGCGAAAGGCGGCACCCCCTATTCCACCACCCGGTAGCCGACGCCCTTCATGGTGAGGATCACCGTGGGGTTTTTCGCATCCGGTTCGATCTTGCGCCGCAGGCGCGAGATGTAGGTGTCGATGGTGCGGTCGAGGGGCGCGTCGTCGAAGCCGCTGATGGCGTCGAGCAGGGCATCGCGGCTGACCACCCGGCCCGGGTGCCGCGCCAGGGCCGCCAGGACCAGGAATTCCGAACGGGTGAAGTCGACATCTTGGCCCTTGGGATTCTGCGCCGTGAACCCCGCGAGGTTCAGGGTCCAGCCGGAAAACCGCGACACGTCCGGATTCGACGCACTCAACGGACTGCGTCCGGCGGCCCCGGCCGCGCCCGATTGCGCGCGGGCCAGGGCATTGCGGATGCGCAGCAGAAGTTCACCCGGATCGACCCCCTTGGTCAGGTAGTCGTCGGCGCCGAGTTCCAGCGCCGCCAGGCGCTGTTCCGTGGTGGTGCGGGCAGTCAGCACGAAGATCGGCACGTTCGACCGGGTGCGCACCTTGCGGATCAGGGTCAGGCCGTCTTCGTCGGGAAGGCCCAGGTCGGTGAGGATGAGGTCGGGTGGGCGGGCCTCGACGGCCGCCAGGGCCTGTTCGACGGTTGCCGCGATATCAACGCCATAGCCCTCGGCCTTCAGGTGAAATTCCAAGAGCCCGCTGATCAGCGCGTCGTCTTCAACAAGGAGAATGGATGCGGTCATGGCGCGCAGATTATGAATTTTCGCCCCCTCCCGCCAGTTCAATCCCGTCAGGCCGTGTCAGGTGCGAGTCAGGTGCCCGCCATCCTCAGTCAAGGCGTGGACGCGACAATGGCTTCAATCCAGAGCAGCCCCTTGGGCCCCTGGTCACAGAACGTGAGCCAACAAAAAAGAGACGCGACCATGAACACCTTCCGCCGCACGATCATCGCCGCCACCGTCATGTTCGCCGCCGCCATCGGCGCCGAAACCTCGGCCCAGGCCGCCGACATCGAACTCGCCCAGGTCCGCGTGCCGCGCCTGGACATGTTGGTCGATGCCCGCTGCGAAGGCGGCGTCGCCGTGTTCCGCATGAAGAACCGCGGCGACATGTGGCCGAAGACCGCCGCCCTGATGGTCATGACCCACGACGGCGAGACCGTCCTGGCGAAACGCGAGATGCGCTTTGCCGTCAACCAGACGGCGACGGTGAAGTTCCTCAAGGCCGCCAAATACCCCGCCGGCGTGACGCTATTCATCAAGCCGCGCTGGGAAGACCGCGGTTACGGCTCGGGCCTGCGTCTGCGCTGCAGCTAGGCCCTAGTCCGCATAGGCCGCCGCGATGGCCTCGGCATCCAACCCGTATTTCCGATAAAGTTCCTGGACCGTGCCGCATTGGCCGAAGTCCTCGACCCCGAGGGCGCTCACCCGGTGGCCCATGACGCCGCCGAGCCAGCTGAGCGTCGCCGGATGGCCGTCGATGAGGGTGACCAGCTTGCCCCCCGGCTTGATCCCGGCCAGCAGCTTGGCCGCATGGCTTTTACCGCCGTTCTTGCGCCAGTCGGAGTAGAGCCGGTCCGGCGAGGTCACGGCGAGCACGCCGGGGCCGTTCTTGCCGGCAAGGTTTTCCGCCGCCGCCATGGCTTCCGGGGCCAGGGCGCCGGTATAGACGATGGCGCCCGCATCTTTCGATGACGGCTGCTTCAGCCAATAGGCGCCGGCGATCACCTGATCGGCCAGGGCCGTGTCCATCTTGCGGGCGGGCTGTTCCAGCGGCCGGGTGGAGAGGCGCAGATAGACCGAGCCGCCGTCCGCCGCCTGCATATGGCCGAAGCCCCAGCGCATGACGGCCTCGAGCTCGTCCGCATAGGTCGGTTCGAAATAGGCCAGGCCCGGCTGGCCCATGCCGATCATCGGTGTGGCGACGGACTGATGCGCCCCGCCTTCGGGGGCCAGGGTCACGCCGGCGGGCGTCGCCACCACCATGAACCGCGCGTCCTGATAACAGGCATAGTTGAGGGCATCCAATCCGCGCTGAATGAACGGATCGTACAGGGTGCCGATGGGCAGCAGCCGCTCGCCATGCAGTTCGTGGCTGAGGCCCAGGGCCGCCAGGGCCAGGAACAGGTTGTTTTCGGCGATGCCCAGTTCCAGGTGCTGGCCTTCGTCGTTGGCGCCCCATTTCTGCACCGACGGCACGTTGACCTTGCGGAAGGTATCCTCCCGTTCCTCCATGGCGAAGATTCCGCGGCGGTTGACCCAGGGACCCAGGTTGGTCGACACGGTGACGTCGGGCGAGGTGGTGACGATGCGGTCGGCCAGATCCTGGTCCGTGGCCGCCAGTTCGAACAAAATCTTGCCGAAGGCTTCCTGGGTCGAGCCCTTGCCCTTGCCCGTTTCCGCCAGCTTGGCCGGCACGGCGACGGGCTGGGCCGACATGCGGCGGTCCTTCGCCCCCGGTCCCATGAAGGGGGTGTTGGCGATGAAGTCGCGCAGCTGATCCGCCCGGTCTTCCATGCCCGCGAAGGGTTCCCACTCCTGGCCTTCCTGGATGCCCAGATCCTTGCGGAAGCCCTGCAACTGATCCGGCGTCAGGATGCCCGCATGGTTGTCCTTATGGCCCGCCAACGGCAGGCCCCAGCCCTTGATGGTATAGGCCAGGAAGCAGGTCGGGATGTCGTCGTCGGCCGACTTGAATGCCTCGCAGATGGTTTCCAGGCAGTGGCCGCCCAGGTTGGACATCAGGTCCTGCAGTTCGTCATCCGTATGGGACGCCAGCAGTTCCGGCACGCCGGCCTCGTTGCCGATGTCGGCGGTCAGATGGTCGCGCCAGGCCGCCCCGCCCTGGAACGTCAGGGCCGCGTACATGTCGTTGGGGCAGTCGTTGATCCATTTCTTCAGCACCTTGCCGCCGGGCTTCTGGAAGGCCTCCCGCATCAACTTGCCGTACTTCATGATGACCACGCGCCAGCCGGCGGCGCGGAACAGGCGGTCGATCAGGCGGAACAGCTTGTCGTTGACGACGCCATCCAGGCTCTGGCGGTTGTAGTCGATGATCCACCAGCAATTGCGCAGGTTGTGCTTCCAGCCTTCGAGGATCGCCTCGTACATGTTGCCTTCGTCCATTTCCGCGTCGCCGACCAGGGCGATCATGCGCCCCGGTTCCCGCGCGCGGACGGATTCGAAATGGCGGCGGGTGTAATCCTGGGTCAGGGAGGCGAACATGGTCATGGCCGGGCCCATGCCGACGGAGCCGGTGGAGAAATCCACGTCGTCCGTGTCCTTGGTCCGCGACGGATAGCTTTGCGCGCCGCCGAGGCCGCGGAAATTCTCGAGCTTCTCCCGCGTCTGGTTGCCCATCAGGTACTGGATGGCGTGGAACACGGGGCTGGCATGGGGCTTCACGGCGACCCGGTCCTGCGGGCGCAGGGCGTGGAAGTACAGCGCCGTCATCAGCGCCGCCGAGGACGCGCAGGACGCCTGATGCCCGCCGACCTTGACCTCGCCCTTGGCCCGGATGTGGTTGGCGTGATGGATGGTCCAGGTCGACAGCCACAGGATGCGCTTCTGCAGATCGGTCAGGCGGGCCAGGGTGTCCGCGCCGGGAGCGGCGGCGGGGTTGGGCTCGATCATCAGATGGTTGGGGGTGTCGAGGGGGGCCATGGGGGTCTCCGGGCGGGAAGGATGCGGAATCGCACGATCTGGCGCAATCCTACGCTAAAATCCCCGGTATTTCCTTGCGATATGCGGCGCTGAATGGAATATTTACGCAATTAATATGACTTTTTCGATCTCGGATTGGTGAAAAATGCCTGATATCGACCTCGACGCCATCGACCGCCGCATTCTCACGGCGATCCAGACCAACGCCCGCATGCGCAACGTCGACCTGGCCGAGGCCGTGGGCCTGTCGGCCTCGCCCTGCCTGCGCCGGGTCAAGCGGCTGGAGGACGCGGGCGTGATCCGCGACTACGTCACCCTGGTCGATCAGCAGGCCGTGGGCCTGCCCGTCTCCATCTTCATCAGCGTCACGTTGGAACGGCAGGTGGAAAAGGCGTTGGAGGAGTTCGAGGCCGCCATCCGCTCCTGGCCCGAGGTCATGGAATGCTACCTGATGACCGGCGACGCGGATTACCTGCTGCGGGTGGTCACGGCGGACCTGTCCGCCTACGAGCGGTTCCTCATGGACAGGCTGACGCGGGTCACCGGCGTCGCCGCCATCAAGTCGAGTTTTTCCCTGAAACAGGTGGTCTACCGCACGGCGCTGCCGGTGTCGGTATAAGGGCTCCCAAGCCGCGCGACCATCCCTAAACCGTCATGGCCGGGCCCAGACCCGGCCATCCACGTGCCGATCAAGCCGAATGCCGAGGGAAGGACCGCGTGGCCGCGCCCCTAAACCTGCGGCAGATCTTCTTCCAGGATGGCGATCTGCAGGGAGAAGGAGACTTCGCCCTCGTCCTCGTCGCGGTGCAGGACGCCGACGAAATGTTCGCCCAGATAGACCTCGACCGGATGGCCGTCCTTCTTGGGCGGCTTGACGATGAAGCGGTTGTTGTCGAAGGCGGCGCGCAGGTACTGCTGCACGCGGGCGATTTCCGAAAGTTGCATGGCGGCGGGGCCTCCCCTGTCTCTTTATTGCGGTTGCGCCGGGCACGGCGTGCAGAACTGCACGGTGGCCGACCTTATCAGATATCCAGCACCAGCGCCGTCTTCGGCACGGAACAGCAGATCAGGATTTCGTCCGGGGCGTCCGGCTGATAGACGCCGTCGTCGCTGTATTCGATGTCGCCCGCGATCTTGCGGCACTGGCAGGTCGTGCAGATGCCCGACCGGCAGCTGTAGGCCAGCACCAGGTCCAGGCTTTCGGCCAGGTCGAGGATGCTGTCGTGGGAGCCGTCCCAGGTCCCGGTCACGCCCGAACGGCGGAATTCGACGGTGATTTCAGTCATTTGCGCCCCTGACCGCGGCCAGCACCGCATCCGTCACCTGGCGGGTGGTGGCGGAACCGCCCAGGTCCGGCGACACGGCCTCGCGCGATCCGGTGACCCGCTCGACCGCCGCCATCAGGCGCTGGGCGGCGGCGGGCTCGCCCAGGTGTTCCAACAACATGACGCCGGACCAGAAGCAGCCGATGGGGTTGGCCACCCCCTTGCCGATGATGTCGAAGGCGGAGCCGTGGATCGGCTCGAACATCGATGGGAAGTCCCGCTCCGGCCGCAGGTTGGCCGTCGGCGCGATGCCGAGCGATCCCGTGAGCGCCGCCGCCAGATCCGACAGCACGTCGGCATGCAGGTTGGTGGCGACGATGGTGTCCAGCGTCTGCGGCTTCAACACCATGCGCGTGGTCATGGCGTCGACCAGCATCTTGTCGGTCTCGACGTCGGGGTAGTCCTTGCGCACGACCTCGAACACGTCGTCCCAGAACACCATGCCGTGGCGCTGGGCGTTGGACTTGGTGACCAGGGTCAGTTTCTTGCGGGGGCGCGAGCGGGCCAGGTCCAGGGCGAAGCGCTGGATGCGCTCGACACCCGCGCGGGTGAACACGGCGACGTCCATGCCGACTTCTTCGGGCAGGCCCGTATGCACCCGGCCGCCGACGCCGGCGTATTCGCCTTCGGAGTTTTCCCGCACGATGACCCAGTCCAGGTCGCCGGGCTTGACGTTCTTCAGGGGGCCGTCGATGCCGGGCAGCAGCTTGGACGGGCGCACGTTGGCGTACTGGTCCAGGGTCTGGCAGATCTTCAGGCGCAGGCCCCACAGCGTAATGTGGTCGGGGATGTTTGGATCGCCGGCGGAGCCGAAATAGATGGCGTCGAAGGGCTTCAGCGTCTCGACCCCGTCTTCCGGCATCATCACGCCGTGCTTGCGGTAATAGTCGCCGCCCCAGGGGAAGGTTTCGACCTTGAGCGAGAACCCACCGTCGCGTTCCGCGACCGCGTTCAGGACCTCGACGCCGGCCTCGACGACTTCCGGCCCGATCCCGTCTCCGCCGATGGCGGCAATTCGGTATTCACCCATGGTCTAATTTTCTCCATAATTTAATCGGATGTTTCCCAATTATGGGCTTGAATAGTGGAATTTCCGCCCGGGTCAAGCCGCGCCTGGACGGAAACGGTATAATTCCCCCGCGGGAACAGTGCAAATTTAGGCGGCGAACCTGGTGATATGCCTCGACTGACTCAAAACACGGCCTGGACGGTTTTCGTCGACTGGTGCCACAACCGGGGGCTGCGGCCCCTGCCGGCCAACCCCTGGACCGTGGCCGCCTTTGCCCGCTGGTGCGAGACCAATCACCATTACCAGACCATCGTCAACATGGTGAAGGCGATCGCCAAGGAACACATGCGCAAATCGCGTAAGCGCCCGGACCGCCACCCCCTGGTGACCCGCACCCTGAACCTGATCGCCAAGCGCGAGGAGGAGCGGGAAGAGGACAAGGTCCAGGCCGCCGCCCTGTTCCCGGAAGAGGATTTCGTGTCGACCAAGACCGCCGAGACCGCCACCGCCCGCGTCCAGCGCGAGGTTCAGACCCGCACCCAGGACGCGGCCCAGGGCCTGCGTCGGGCGTTGCGGGCGACGCCCAAGCTGGTGTCGCGCCGGCCGTCCCTGACCTGATCCCCAAACCGCCTCCAGGCGATCATTCAATTTCCACCGCCTTCAGGCCGTCATTCGATTTCCAACGTCCGTTCGATGCGGAAGGTTTCCTTGCCGCCGTCCTTGGTCCGGCGTTCCAGCACGGCGACGCCGAGATAGCGGCCCGCATGCCAGTCCACGGTCTTGCGCTTGCCGACGAAGCGCATGTGCCGCGCCTGGGTCTTGTCCAGGGTGAAGGACTTGGCCGCGACCTTGCGGTCCTTGGGGCCGGTGAAGGTCAGGGTCAGGCGGTCGCCCTGTTCGACCCAGAAGGCGTCGACCCAGAACACCAGCAGCGGCGCCTTGGCGGACAGCTTGCCATCACGGTAAAAGCCCCGGCGCAACGCGATGGGATTGACCTCGACCGGCGCGAAACCGGCGTCGTAGAGCGCCGTCGGCGTGCCCTTGAGGGCCGCCAGGGTCCGCGGATCCCACAGCGGCGACGGCCCGGCGCCGCAGTCCGCCGACCGGTTGACCCCGACGAAGGGGTCCACGATCTTGCCGTTCAGGCGCACGCCCAGGTGGACATGGGGAAATTCGGCTAGGCCCGACGACCCGACGGAGCCCAGCCTGTCGCCCTTTTCCACCCGCTGGCCCGGCCGCACGGTGAGGGAGCCGCGCCGCAAGTGGCAATAGAAGGTTTCCCAGCCGCCGCCGTGGCCGACGGCGACGGAATTGCCGCAGCCCTGGGCCAGCACCGCGTCGCGCCCGACCAGGGACACGTCGCCGTCCAGCATGCCGTCGCGCAGGCGCCGCACCGTGCCCGCCGCCGCCGCGACCACCGGCACCCCGTCCTCCATCTTGGAATAGTCGCGGATCGCGATGTCGACCCCCGTATGGCCGTTGTAGCCATGGGCGCCGCAGGCATAGTCGCGCACGCCGGGACCGGGGTCATGGTCGACATGATTGACCAGCCAGCAGGTCCGCCCCGGCTCGCAGACCACGGGCAGGCCCAGGGACGGCTGGTCTTCGGCGGACACGGACGCGGGCGCGGCCAGGACCGCCGCCGCCAGCAAAACCGCCGCTAAAATCAGGGAAAACCATGGAATTTCAAGGAACCGCAAGCCATCACCTCTCTCCCCGGCATGCTACACGGGCATCCCCGCCCCGCAAAACATTCCCTTGCCCGGCCCCATATTGCGGTGCAATATACGGACGCTGCACTGCGGAATTCCGCCAGATGCCCAAAAATCCCAATCCAACGGTGTATTGGAGCGCGCAAATCATGGACACCCATACCGTCACCGCCCTCGACAAACTCCACGGTTTCTACTTTGAAGACTTGGAAGTCGGGCAGAGCGACGAGTATTCCCGGACCATTTCCGAATCCGACATCCTGATCTTCGCGGGCGTGTCCGGCGACACCAACCCGGTGCACCTGAACCACGAGTTCGCCTCGGAAACCATGTTCGAGGGCTGCATCGCCCACGGTCTGCTGACCGCCAGCTACATTTCCACCGTGATCGGCACCAAGATGCCGGGGCCGGGCTGCATCTACGTCGGCCAGACCCTGAAGTTCAAGGGCCCGGTCAAGGCCGGCGACACGGTCGTCGCGCGGGCCACGATCACCGAGAAAATCGCCGACAAGAAGTTCGTCAAGATCCAGACCCAGTGCCTGGTCGGCGACAAGGTCGTGCTGGACGGCGAAGCCACCATCATGGTGCCGTCGCGCAGCAAGTAACCGGCGGAACCGGGCGGGGTTGACCGGGCCGACGCCTGGGGGCACCTTCACCGGCGTCATGCGGATTTTTCGCCATTACCAGAACATCCCCGGCGACGCCCGGGGCGCCGTGGTCGCCATCGGCAATTTCGACGGCGTGCACCTGGGCCATCGCGCCGTGATCGGCGAGGCCGGGGCCATCGCCCATGCCACGGCCCGGCCCTGGGGGGTGCTGACCTTCGAGCCGCACCCCCGCGCCTTTTTCGCCCCCGATACGCCGCCCTTCCGCCTGACCCCGTTCCACGCCAAGGCGCGGCTGATCTTCGGGCTCGGCGTCGACACCATCTTCGTGCAGCAGTTCAACAAGGCGTTTTCGTCGCTCACGGCCGAGGACTTCATCGAAACCGTGCTGGTCGGCGGCATCGGCGCCCGCCATGTCGTCTGCGGCTACGATTTCGTGTTCGGCAAGGGCCGGGGCGGCAATTGCGAGATGCTGCTGGGCTTCGGCAAGCGCCTGGGATTCGATTTCACGGCCGTGCGCGCCCAGACCTTCGCCGGCAATGACGGCGACGCGGCCTATTCCTCGACCGGCGTGCGCGAGGCCCTGCAGGCGGGCGAGCCCCAGGCCGCCGCCCGCATCCTGGGCCGCCCGTTCGAGATCGAGGGCCGGGTCATCCGGGGCGACCAGCGCGGGCGCACCATCGGCTTTCCCACGGCGAACCTGGCGCTGGGCACCTATCTGCGCCCCGCCCGGGGGGTCTACGCCGTGCGCGTGCGCATCGGCGAGGGCAAGGAATTCACCGGCGTCGCCAACATCGGCCGCCGCCCGACCTTCGCCGGCGAGGCCGATCTGCTGGAGGTCTTCCTGTTCGATTTCACCGGCGATCTTTACGGTCAGCGGCTCGGCGTGCAGCTGGTCGAATTCCTGCGCCCGGAAAAGAAGTTTGACGGCATTGACCAATTAAAGGCACAAATCGCCGCGGACAGCGACCAAGCACGCCAAATCTTATCGAAAACAGGGCCATGACCGTCGATTACAAAGCCACGGTGTTCCTGCCCCGGACCGACTTTCCCATGAAGGCCGGTCTGGCCGCCAAGGAACCGGACATCATCCAGAAGTGGGAAGAGGTCGGCCTCTACCAGCTTCTGCGCGCGGACGCCCAGGGCCGCCCGCCCTTCGTGCTGCACGACGGCCCGCCCTACGCCAACGGCAACCTGCACATCGGCCATGCCCTGAACAAGATCCTCAAGGACGTGATCGTGCGGGCCCAGCAGATGATGGGCAAGGACGCCAATTACGTGCCCGGCTGGGACTGCCACGGCCTGCCCATCGAATGGAAGATCGAGGAACAGTACCGCGCCCAGGGCAAGGACAAGGACCAGGTGCCGGTCGTCGAATTCCGCCAGGAATGCCGCGATTTCGCCCAGCATTGGATCGGCGTGCAGCGCGACGAGTTCAAGCGCCTGGGCGTGATCGGCGACTGGGCCGATCCCTACACCACCATGAGCTTCCCGGCGGAAGCGCAGATCGTGCGCGAACTCCTGAAGTTCCTCGACAACGGATTGCTCTACCGGGGCTCCAAGCCGGTGATGTGGTCGGTGGTCGAAAAGACCGCCCTGGCCGAGGCCGAGGTCGAATACCACGACCATGAATCGGACACGATCTGGGTCAAGTTCCCGGTGGTGTCCGGCGACGACGGCCTTGCCGACGCGTCCGTGGTGATCTGGACCACGACGCCCTGGACCATCCCCGGCAACCGGGCGATCTGTTTCTCCAAGCGCATCTCCTATGGCCTGTACGAGGTCACGGCGGCGGCGGACGACAACTGGGCCAAGCCGGGCGACAAGCTGGTGCTGGCCGACGCCCTGGCCGCCGATGTCATGAAATCCGCCCGGGTCGAGAGTTTTGAGCGCCGCGGCGATGTCGCTGGCGACACCCTGGCCGGCCTGACCTGCGCCCATCCCCTGCGCGGCATGGGCTATGAGTTCGACGTGCCGCTGCTGGACGGCGACCACGTCACGGAAGAAACCGGCACCGGGTTCGTCCACACCGCCCCCGGTCATGGGCGCGAGGATTTCGAGGCCTGGACCGGGTCCGGCAAGTTTCTCGCCGAGCGCGGCATCGACAGCCACATTCCCTATACGGTCGACGCCGACGGTCGCTTCACCGCCGAGGCCCCCGGCTTCGAAGGCGGCCAGGTGATCACAGAGCACGGCAAGAAGGGCGACGCCAACGACCGCGTCATCAAGGCCCTGGTCGCCGGCGGCAAGCTGATCGCGCGCGGACGCCTGAAACACCAGTACCCCCATTCCTGGCGGTCCAAGAAGCCCGTCATCTTCCGCAACACGCCGCAGTGGTTCATCGCCATGGACCGGGATTTCGCCGTGCCGAACGGCAGCGGCCAGGCCAGCCTGCGCGACGTCGCCCTGGGCGCCATCGGCCAGACCCAGTTCGTGCCCGGCGGCGGACAGGCCCGCCTGCACGCCATGATCCAGAACCGCCCCGATTGGGTGATTTCCCGCCAGCGCGCCTGGGGCGTGCCGATCACCGTGTTCGTGCACAAGGAAACGGGCGAGCTGCTCAACGATCCCGCCGTCAACGCCCGCATCGTCGAGGCGGTGGAGGCCGAAGGCGCCGACGCCTGGTTCGCGTCCGAGCCGGCGCGCTTCCTCGGCAACGATTACAGCACCGACGACTACGACCAGGTCATGGACATTCTCGACGTGTGGTTCGATTCCGGATCGACCCATTCCTTCGTCCTGGAACACCGCGACGACCTGACCTGGCCCGCCGCCCTGTACCTGGAAGGCACGGACCAGCACCGCGGCTGGTTCCATTCCTCATTGCTGGAATCCTGCGGCACCCGGGGCCGGGCGCCCTACGACGCAGTGCTGACCCACGGCTTCGTCATGGCCGAGGACGGCCAGAAGATGTCCAAGTCCCTCGGCAACATCACCGCCCCCCAGGACGTGTGCAACCAGCACGGCGCCGATATCCTGCGCCTGTGGGTGGTGGGTTCGAACTATTCCGAAGACCTGCGCATCGGGCCGGAAATCGTCAAGTTCCACGCCGACATCTACCGCCGCCTGCGCAACACGCTGCGCTATCTGCTGGGTAACCTGGACGGCTTCCATGCGGGCGAGCGTCTGGACATGGCGGAGATGCCCGAGCTGGAACGCTGGGTGCTGACCCGCCTGTGGCAGCTCGACAAGATGCTGCGCGGTGCCTGCGACAGCTTCGAATTCCACGGCGTGTTCACGGAACTGCATAACTTCTGCGCCGTCGACCTGTCGGCCTTCTATTTCGACATCCGCAAGGACACCCTGTACTGCGACCGCGCCGATTCCCTGGAACGCCGGGCCGCCCGCACGGTGCTGGACGAACTGTTCAACTGCCTGACCGCCTGGCTGGCGCCCTTCCTGTGCTTCACGGCGGAGGAAGCCTGGCAGGCGCGCCTGGCCGAGCCCGACGCCGCCGACAGCGTCCATCGCCGACAGTTCCCGGAAATCCCCGACAGTTGGAACGATGAAGCGCTGGAAAACAAGTGGCGTTTCGTCCGAAACGTACGTCGTGTCGTCACAGGCGCACTAGAATTAGAACGCGCGAACAAAACGATTCGCTCGTCTCTGGAAGCTCATGTCGATGTGTATCTACAGACCTTCGATGAATCCAAATTTTCCGATCTCAATTTCCCTGAAATATTCATCACGTCTTCTGCGCAGATGATATCGGACATATCCCCAGCTGGCGCTTTCACATTGGACGGACAATCAGGCATTGCAGTTGTCGTCCGGCCAGCAAATGGCGAAAAATGCGAGCGTTGCTGGAAAAAACTGGAAGATATCGGCTCAGACGCAGATCATCCCACGGTCTGCGGGCGCTGTGCCGACGCCGTGCGCCATTCGCCCCTGGCCGCCGAATAAACGGCGGGGGCCCCCTTGACCGCCCCCCATATCACGCTGCGCCGTCAGGGCCTGGGCCTAGCCTTTCTGGTCCTCGTTCTCGACCAGATCAGCAAATGGTGGGTGCTGACCGACCTGATGAACCCGCCCCGGGTGATCGAGGTCCTGCCCTTCGCCAATCTGGTTCTGGTATGGAACCGGGGCGTCAGCTTCGGCCTGTTCAACACGGCCTCGGACTACGGCCCCTGGATTTTGTCCGCCCTGGCCCTGGCCGTTTCCGCCGTGCTGGCGGTCTGGCTGTTCCGCGGGCCGGAGCGCATGGTCGGATGGGGCATCGGCCTGATCCTGGGCGGGGCGCTGGGCAACGTCATCGACCGCCTGGTCCACGGCGCCGTGGTCGATTTCGTCGATCTGCACGCGGGCGGCGCCCATTGGCCCGCCTTCAACGTCGCCGACAGCGCGATCACGGTGGGGGCGGCGCTTCTGATCCTTGATTCCTTGTTTCACCGAGACGAATCGTCGTAGATTGGCATGCTTCGGCGGCGGGGACGGAACGGCGGCCCGCCCCACGAAAAATTCCCCCGGGCACAACCTGTTGAGCATGAAATGGCGGGCATGAAACGACAAACGGCACGAACAGCGGGCATTTTTCTGGTGCTGATGATGGCATTCAGCCTGGGCGCCTGCGATTCGGTGAAGCGCGCGGTTTCCGGCGGCAAGAAGGCCCCCGACGAATTCGCCGTCTACAAGCGCCCGCCCCTGTCGCTGCCGCCCGACTATGCCCTGCGTCCGCCCGAGCCGGGGCGCGAGCAGCTGGAAACCTTCAGCCCCCGCGACCAGGCCCGCGCCGCCATGCTGCGCCGCCCGGTGCAGGCACAGCCGCTCGCCGAGACCACGCCGGGCCTGACCGTGCTGATGGACAAGATGGGCACCGCCGATGCCGACCCCGCCATCCGCACGATCGTCGACCGGGAAACCCTGGCGCTGTCCGAAGAGGACCGCCGCCTGATCGACAAGCTGATCTTCTGGGTCGACGACCCGAAATACGCGGGCACCGTGGTCGATCCCGCGGCCGAACAGCGCCGCCTGCTGGAAACCCAGGCCCTGGGCAAGCCGGTCAACGAGGGCAAGACACCCGAGGTCAAGCGCGAAACCCGCAGGAAGGGCATTCTCGGCTTCTGACCGGGGGCATGTCGGGGCCTTTCCGTCCCGCATCGCCACAACGGATTCAATCTGCCTTGAAATGGCCGCGATCTCGACGACAATTCAACTGCGCGTCCGATCGTCGCCGCAAGCGCCGGCAATTCCAATGTCCCGGGAACCCGCACCCCGCCCGCTGACCGAAACCCGCAACAGGCCCTGATCCCGACATGTTCATGCCCCCCGTCCCCCGCCGCCGGTCCGGCCCAGGCATTCGCCCGCTGATCGCCGCCCTGGCCCTGCTGACCGCCGCCCTGACCCTGGACGCCGGCGCCGCCCTGGCCAAGGTGTTCAGCCCGGAAACCTTCACCCTGGACAACGGCATGCAGGTCGTCGTCGTGTCCAACCACCGCGCCCCCGTGGTCACCCATATGGTGTGGTACAAGGTCGGCTCCGCCGACGAGAGCTCCGGTTATTCGGGGATTGCGCATTTCCTTGAACACCTCATGTTCAAGGGCACCAAGACGCGCAAGCCGGGGGAATTCTCGAAACTGATCGCGCGCTACGGCGGCCAGGAAAACGCCTTCACCTCCCACGACTACACCGCCTATCACCAGACCATCGCCCGCGAGCATCTGGAGATGGTCATGGAGATGGAGGCCGACCGCATGACCAATCTGGTCCTGACGGACGCGATCATCGAGCCGGAACGCCAGGTGGTGCGCGAGGAACGGCGGTCGCGCACGGACAACAATCCGGCCGCGATCCTGGGCGAGCATGTGTCCGAGGCGCTGTACCGCAATTATCCCTACCGGCGGCCGATCATCGGCTATGACCACGAAATCGTCACCATGTCGCGCCAGAACATCATCGATTTCTACAAACGCTGGTACGCGCCCAACAACGCAATCCTGGTGGTCGCCGGCGACATCACCGCCAAGGAACTGAAGCCGCTGGCGGAAAAGTACTACGGCGCCATTCCCGCCGCCGCCCCGATCCCCCGCGCCCGCCCGGCCGAGCCGCCGCAGGAAGCGGCGCGCATCGTCGCCATGCAGCACACCCAGGTGCGCCAGCCGTCGTGGCGGCGCTCGTACCTGGCCCCCAGCTATCTTTACGGCGAAACGCAGCACGCCTATGCCCTGCAGATCTTGACCGAAATCCTGGGCGGCGGCGGCACCTCGCGGCTGTACCGCAAGCTGGTCATCGGCGACCGCAAGGCGGTCTCGGCGGGTTCCTATTACGACGCCAGTTCCCTGGGCCCCGGCCAGTTCACGGTCTACGGCAGCCCCCGGCCCGGCGTCACCCTGCCGGAGATCGAACAGGCCGTCGACGCCGAACTTGACCGGATCGCCAGGGACGGCGTCACCACGGACGAGATCACGCGCGCCAAGAAACGGCTGGTCGCCAGCGCCGTGTTCGCCCGCGATTCCTTCACCACTGGCGCGCGCACCCTTGGGGCCGCACTTGCCGTCGGACAAAAGGTCGCGGATGTGGAAGCCTGGCCCGACCGTATCGCGGCGGTCACCGCCGCGGATATCCAGGCCGCCGCCAAATACGTTTTCGTCAAGAAACGCTCTGTCACGGCCTTTCTCTTGGAAGACAAGGAGACACCGGAATGAGCCGCCTTCTGTCCCGTGCCGCCTTCGCCGTGGCGGCGGTGGCTTTCGTCCTCTACGCGGCGCCGGCCAAGGCGGCCCAGATCGAGCGCGTGGTCAGCCCCGGCGGCATCGAGGCCTGGCTGGTCGAGGACCACCTCAATCCCATCATCTCCCTCAGCCTGGCGTTCCGCGGCGGCAGCTCCCTCGACCCCGAGGGCAAGGAAGGGCTGGCCAACATGGTCTCGACCCTTCTCGACGAGGGGGCCGGCGACCTGGACAGCCAGGCGTTCCAGCAGACGCTGGAAGACAATTCCATCACGCTGCGCTTCAGCGCCGCACGCGACAGCTTCGGCGCCCGCGTCCAGACGCTGACCGAATACCGCGATCTCGCCTTCGACCTGCTGCGCCAGGCCATGACGCAGCCGCGTTTCGACGCCGAGCCCGTGTCGCGCCTGCGCGCCCAGCTTTTGGCCAACCTGCGCCATGAATCGGAAGACGCCGACGCGATCGCCGGCAAGACCCTGATGAAGACGCTGTATCCGGACCATCCCTACGGCCGCCCCACGGGCGGCACGCCGGAAAGCGTCGCCGCCATCCAGATCGCCGACCTGCGCGCCTTCGTCAAGGAGCGGCTGGCCCGCGACACCCTGGCGATCGGCGTGGTCGGCGACATCACCGCCAAGGAACTGGCCCCCCTGCTCGACAAGACCTTCGGCGCCCTGCCCGCCAAGGCGGCCCCCTGGAAGGTTCCGGAAGTCGCGCCCAAGGTCGCGGGCCGCACCATCATCGTCGAAAAACCCCTGAAGCAGAGCAACATCCTGTTCGCCGACCGGGGCCTCATGCGCAATGATCCGGATTTCTACGCCGCCTATGTGATGAACCACATCCTGGGCGGCGGCGGCTTCACCTCGCGCCTTTATTCCGAGGTTCGGGAAAAGCGGGGCCTGGCCTATTCCGTCTATACCTACCTGCATCCCATGGACCGTTCGGCGATCTATGCGGGCGGCGCCGGCACGGCCAATGCGCGGGTCGCGGAAACCATCAAGGTCGTCGGCGACGAATGGGCCAAACTGGCCCAGGACGGCGTGACCGAGGCGGAACTGACCGCCGCCAAGCAGTACCTGACCGGCTCCTTCCCGCTGCGTTTCACGGCGACGGAGCGAATCGCGGCCATCCTGGTCGGCATGCAGACGGAAGACCTGGGCATCGATTACCTGGACAAGCGCAACAGCTATATCGAGGCGGTGACGCTCGACGATATCCGCCGCGTCGCCCGGAAACTCTTGCACCCCAAGGACCTGACCGTCGTCGTCGTGGGCCAGCCCAAGGACGTCAAACCGACGCCCTGAGCCCCGCCGTTGGCGGCGCTGAGACCCGATGGTACTCTCGCCGCCGCAACGTCCCCCGGAGGATCAAAGCCCCTCATGCCCTCCCCCACCCCCGTCCCAACGCCGGCCTGGCAGGCGCTCGCCGACCATCACCGGGCGGGCGGGGACATCCATCTGCGCGATCTTCTCACCGACGGCGGCCGCACCGACGCCCTGACCTTCACCCTGGGCGGTCTGTGCCTGGACCTGTCCAAGAACCGCATCACCCCGGATACCCTTGCCCTGCTGATCGCCCTGGCCGACGAGCGCGGGGTCCTAACCCGGCGCGACGCCATGGCGGCGGGCGAGCCGGTCAACGCGACGGAGGACCGCGCCGCCCTGCACATGGCGCTCCGCGCCCGCGCCGAGGACGGCTTCGCGGTCGCCGGGACGCCCGTCCACGGCGACGTCGCGGCCACCCTGGACCGCATGGCCGCCTTCGTCGCCGGGGTGGAGGCCGGCACCCGCAGCGGCGCCACGGGCAAACCCTTCACGGACGTCATCAACATCGGCATCGGCGGCTCGGACCAGGGACCGCGCATCGCCTGCCGCGCCCTTACCCCCTACCGGCGGCGCGGCCTCACCCCCCATTTCGTATCGAACGTGGACGCCACGGACCTGACCGAGGTCCTGCACGCCTGCGACCCCGAAACCACCCTGATCATCGTCTCGTCCAAGACCTTCACGACCTCCGAGACCATGACCAACGCCATGACGGCGCGGCGCTGGTTGACCGATGCCCTGGGGTCCGGAGCCGTCGCCGACCATTTCTCGGCCGTCACCACCAACGTCGACGCGGCCCATGATTTCGGCATCGCCGACGACGCCCTGTTCGGCTTCTGGGACTGGGTCGGCGGGCGGTATTCCGTGTGGTCGGCGATCGGCCTGCCGCTGGCGCTGACGGCGGGCATGGAGCTGTTCCGCGAATTTTTGTCAGGGGCCCGGGACATGGACCGCCATTTCCTGGGAACGCCGCTGGCGGAAAACCTGCCCGTGCTGCTGGCCCTGGCCGGCATCTGGAACCGCAATTTCGAGGGCGCCGCCGCCCATGCCGTGCTGCCCTATGATCAGCTGCTGGACGGCCTGCCGGACTACCTGCAGCAGTTGGAAATGGAAAGCAACGGCAAGGCCGTCGACCGGGACGGCGCCGCTGTCGCCCAGCCCACCGCCCCCGTCGTGTTCGGGCAGGCGGGCACCAACGGCCAGCATGCGTTCTATCAGCTGCTGCACCAGGGCACGGACCTGATCTCCGCCGACTTCATCGCCGCCGTGCATCCGGCCCATCCGGCGGGCGACCATCACGACAAGCTGCTTGCCAATTTCCTGGCCCAGCCGGCGGCCATGGCCCTCGGCCGGAAGGCCGGGCCGGGCGTGCCGCCGCACAAGCAGTTTTCCGGCAACCGGCCCACCACCACCATCCTTTTGGACCGCCTGGACCCGCGCACCCTCGGCATGCTGCTGGCGCTGTACGAGCACAAGGTGTTCGTTCAGGGCGTCCTGTGGAACGTCAATTCCTTTGACCAATTCGGCGTCGAACTGGGCAAGGAGCTTGCCGGGCCGCTGACCCGGGCCCTCGCCCAGGGTGCCGACGCCCCGGGACTGGATGCCTCGACGCGCAGCCTGCTCGCCCGCATTCGCCGGATCCGGGGCGGCGGGGACGGTTCATGATCAGCGCCCCCATGATCCGCCGCCTGCCGGAGACCGTGGTCAACCGCATCGCCGCCGGCGAGGTGGTGGAACGCCCGGCCTCGGCGGTGAAGGAATTGGTCGAAAACGCCATCGACGCCGGCGCCAGACGCATCGAGGCGGTGATCCGCGACGGCGGGCAGACGGCGATCACCGTGACCGACGACGGCTGCGGCATGACCCCCGACGAGATCCAACTGGCGCTGGAACGCCACGCCACCTCGAAGCTGCCCGACGATGATCTGATGGCCGTGTCCACCCTGGGGTTCCGGGGCGAGGCCCTGCCCTCCATGGCTGCCGTGGCGCGCATGACCATCACCTCGCGCCCCCAGGGCGCCGCCCAGGCCTGGGCCGTCACGGTCGAAGGCGGCGGCCCCGCCAAGGCCCAGCCCGCCGCCCATCCCCACGGCACCCGGGTCGACGTGCGCGACCTGTTTTATGCCACGCCGGCCCGGCTCAAGTTTCTCAAGGCCGCGCGCACGGAACAGAACCATGTGGTCGAGACGCTCAACCGCCTGGCCATGGCCCATCCGGAAATCGCCTTCACCCTGTCCGACGGCAGCCGCGACCTGATCAAGCTGAACGCCGTCGCGCCGCGCCTGGGCGACGATACGTCCGCGGCGCGCCTGGAACGCCTGGCCGGCATCATGGGCCGGCCCTTCGCCGACAACGCCATGACCATCGATGCCATCCGCGAAGGCATCCGCCTGACCGGCCATGCCGGGGTGCCGACCCTCAACCGCGGCAACGCGGCCATGCAGTTCCTGTTCGTCAACGGCCGGCCCGTGCGCGACCGCCTGCTGCTGGGCGCCGTCAGGGGGGCGTACCGGGAGTTCCTCGCCTCCGACCGCCATCCCCTGCTGGCCCTGTTTCTGGAGGTGCCGCCGACCGAGGTCGACGTCAACGTGCACCCGGCCAAGACCGAGGTCCGGTTCCGCGACGCCGGGGTGGTGCGCGGCCTGATCGTCAGCGCCCTGAAGCATGCCCTGGCCGAAGCCGGCCACCGGGCGTCGACCACCGTGGCCGGGGCGGCGCTCGGCGCCTTTCGGCCCAGCGAGAACCCCGGCGGCGCCCTGCCCCTGGGGCGGAGCGGCGGCGGCGGTTACGGCGGGGCCTATGCCCCCGCCGCGCGGCCGGGCGGCCTGTCGGACCTCTACGCGCCCCTGCCCGATCTCGACCGAACCCCCAGCGCGCCGATGACGACGGGCCCGGACGGTGGCGCCGTGGCGGACCCGCCAACAGCGGACTACCCCCTGGGCGTGGCCCGGGCCCAGGTTCATGCCACCTACGTGATCGCCCAGACGGCGGACGGCCTGGTCATCGTCGATCAGCACGCGGCGCACGAGCGCCTGACCCAGGAAAAGATCAAGGCGGCCCTGGCCACGGGCGGCGTCAACCGCCAGATGCTGCTGATTCCCGAGGTTGTCGAGATGGAGGAGCCGGCGGTCGACCGCCTGTTGACCCGCGCCGACGAACTGGCCGAGATGGGCCTGGTGATCGAGGGCTTCGGGCCCGGTGCCGTGGTCGTGCGCGAAACCCCGGCCCTGCTGGGCGATATGGACATCCAGGGCGTGATCCGCGACCTGGCCGACGACCTGGCGGAATACGGCGAGACCATCGCCCTGGCCGAGCGCATCGGCGACGTCTGCGCGACCATGGCCTGTCATGGCTCGATCCGCGCCGGCAGGCGCCTGAACGCGGATGAAATGAACCGCCTTTTGCGCGAGATGGAGGCGACCCCCCATTCCGGGCAGTGCAGCCATGGTCGGCCGACCTATGTGGAACTGAAGCTGGCGGATATCGAAAAGTTGTTCGGCCGGCGCTAAGATCGCCGCCCCCGCAACCGCACGATCAGGCCCATGCTGCGTGAATGGCTAACCCATCGGATGACCCCGGCGCCGGAGCCGGTGAAGCGGCTCGGCTATCTCAAGGAACAGATCGCCATCGCCGCCCGCCACCGGCGGCTTTTCCCCGCGTGGAAGGAACACCTGGAACGCTCGCGCCGCTTCGTCCTGTGGTCCGCCGCCAATTGCTCTGTGCAGAACAAGGTGGCGATCCTGGGCTCGGGCGGGCTTCTCGACGTGCCGCTCGGCGATCTCGCCGACGACTTCGCCGAGGTCGTGCTGATCGACATCTTCCATCCCCCTGCCGTGCGGGCCTGGGCGGCGCAGTACCCCAACGTCTATCTGGACGAGGTCGACCTGACCGGCCTGGTCGATGATCTGGCTGAAGGCGGGATGCCGTCAGACCCGCCGCTGCCGGACCTCCCCGAGGCCGACGCGGACCTGGTCGTGTCCCTCAACCTGTTGAGCCAGCTGCCGCTGATCCCGGCCCGCCACGTGCCCGAGAAGCAGGCCAAGGCCTTCGCCACGGAAATCCAGCGCCAGCATCTGCGCGCCCTGCAGGCGCTGCCCGGCCGGGTCTGCCTGATCACGGAAACGGTGCGGGAGTTCGTCGAGGACGGCGTGGTGGACGAGACAGAACCGGCGCTGGCCGACATCAAGCTGCCGGAACCGGATGAGCGCTGGACCTGGAACCTGGCGCCGGCGCCGGAGGTCGAACCGGGCCGCGACCTGCGCCTCAGGGTCGCCGGCTATTCCAATCTTTTCAAGAAATAGACCTTGGCGGCGCCGTAGACGCGCTCGTCCAACACCTGGAACCCGCGCGTTCCGGCCAAGCTTTCCTCGGCCCCGACCTCGACCACCACGGTGGCGTCGGGGGTCAGCCAGTTCTTGTTCAGGAGCCCGCGCAGGGCCGGGTCGGCCAGGCCCTGGCCGTAGGGCGGGTCGAGAAACACAAGTGCGGCCGGCGTCTTGGCGGCGCGCGGCGGCACGGCCAGATGGGTGCAGTCGAGCCCCAGCATCAGGCATTCCCGCCACAACCCCATGGCCGCCGCGTTGTCCTTGGCGATCTTAAGGTGCACCGGATTGCGGTCGGCGAAGATGCCGAAAGCCGCCCCCCGCGACATGGCCTCGAGCCCCAGCGCCCCCGTGCCGCAGAACATGTCGGCGACGGTGATGCCGTCCAGGTCCATGGCCGCCTTGCCGTGGGCGAGAATGTTGAACACGGATTCCCGGGCCCGGTCCGAGGTCGGGCGCAGGTCCCGGCCTTCGGGGGCGGCCAGCTTCTTGCCGCGAAATCTGCCCGCAACGATGCGCATCACGCCGCACCCCGCATCAGGACAGAACCTTGCCCAACTGTTCCTTCAGGGTCTTGCCCTTGATCTCGTACACGTCGCCGCGCGCCAGGTTGCCCAATTGGAACGGGCCGTAGGCCGTGCGGATCAGGCGGTTCACGGAAAGCCCCAAGTGTTCCATCACCTTGCGGACCTCGCGGTTCTTGCCTTCGGACAGGCTGATGGTCAGCCAGTGGTTGGCGAAGCCCTTGCGCACCCTGTCGCCGGGGTCGGTCTGATCGATCTCGGCCTTGATCGCACCGTAGCGCACGCCGGACACGGTCACGCCGCGGGCCAGCTTGGCCAGGTCTTCAGGTTTCACCACACCGTGCACGCGCACCCGGTAGCGCCGGTTCCAGCCGTTGGACGGCAACTCCAGCCGACGTGCCAGGCCGCCGTCGTTGGTCAGCAGCAACAGGCCTTCGGAATTGAGGTCGAGACGGCCCACGGACACCACCCGGGGCAGGTCCTGGGGCAGACGGTCGAACACGGTCGGCCGGCCTTCCGGGTCCTTGTGGGTGGTGACTAGGCCGACCGGCTTGTGATAGCGCCACAGCTTGGGCGGCGCCTTGCCCGGCAGGGGCTTGCCGTCGACCAGGATGATGCTGGCCTCGGTCACCGTTTGGGCGGGGGTCATGAGCTTCTTGCCGTCGAGTATGACGCGGCCTTCCTCGATCCAGCGTTCGGCCTCGCGGCGCGAGCACAGGCCCGCGCGGGCGATCACCTTGGCGATGCGTTCGGGGGCGTCCGGGGACTTCGCGGTCTTGGGTTTCTCGGCCATGGCGGGGACATTAGGGGCGGAGGGCGGCGGCGGCAAGCATTGACGACGGAAGACCGGCGAGTATGGTTGGCGCCATGGACAAACCGGCATCCGACAACTTCATGGCCCAGGCCTTGGACGAAGCCCGCGCCGCAGCATCGCGGGGCGAGGTGCCCGTGGGCGCCGTGGTGGTCGAAGCGGCGACGGGCCGCATCCTGGCCCGCGCCGGCAACGAGACCGAGACCACCCGCGATCCCACCGCCCATGCGGAAATCCTGGCGCTGCGCCGCGCCGCCCAGGCCCAGGGCGCGCCGCGCCTCCCGGACTGCGATCTTTACGTGACGCTGGAGCCCTGCGCCATGTGCGCCGCCGCCATCAGCCATGCCCGCATCCGCAGGCTCTATTTCGGGGCCTACGATCCGAAAGGCGGCGGGGTCGAACACGGCCCCCGGTTCTTCACCCAGCCGACCTGCCATCACGCGCCCGAGGTGGTCGGCGGCATCAACGAAACGGCGGCCGCCGAGCTTTTGAAGGCGTTTTTTCAGGACAGACGTTAGGTGGCCAACAATCCAGCCTTCCTTGACGTCATTCCCGCGCAGGCGGGAATCCAGGAGAACTGGACCCCCGCCTTCGCGGGGGTGACCATGAGAATAAGATCAGGATTCGGCTGCGAGCGGTAGGTTGACCAGAAGGTTCTGCGGTTTCAGGCGCACGCGCTGATCCGGAGTCATGCATAGCGCCAGATAGATCGGCTTGCCCCGCACGTCGGCGGCCATCTGGTTGGGGTCCTTGAAGTCGAGGCGGAACAGCGACAGCAGCCGTTCCATGCGCGTGTCGTCCACATCTTCGCCTTCGTAAAGGTCGTTCAGAAGGGTCGAGGCTTCGGCGTCCAGGCCCAGGTGCCAGACCCATTTTTCGTCGTTGATTTCCTGCACGGGCTGGATCGAGACCTCGGCCTGCAGGAAATGGCGGACCCAGGCTTCGAGCACGCGGCACAGCGCGTCCAGCCCCGGCCGGGCGAAGGAAATGTCGAGCACCGTGTCGTAGCGTTCGTTGCGCTCCCAGTAGATGGCCGCCGTGTCCGTCTGCAGCACGTCCATATCGACCTGGCGGGCGGGCGAGCCGCTGCCGACCACCAGTTTGCCCAGGCTGCCCATGCCGGCCGTGGTCGCCAGCATCTCGACCGTTTCCGCATCGCCCAGCAGAATCGCGCCGTCCTTCAGGGTCACCGTCTGTTCGCGGAACAGGAGCTCCGCCGCGCGGACGCGGAACGGATCGTCCGTGCCGTCGATCACCCGGCGGGTGACGACATGGGCCATCTGGTCGATGAACAGCGGCGGCATGGTGACGCCGGTGGTACGGAAAATTTCCAGATAGCAGGCCTCGACCGTGCCTGCCGCCACCAAGCGGTCGCGGAAGGCGAGCAGCACCCGGTAATTGTCCTGGGCATCCGCATCGGCCATGGCGTCAATGCGCTTGTCGCCCACGGCCTCACGCGGGTTGGCCATCAGGGCGCCGTGCAGTGCCCGTTCGGCATCGCAGGATTCCTCGATCGGCGCGATTTCCGGGCGCTGCAGATATGCCCGCAGGAAGGCGTCCGTCACGGCCAGATGGCCGGCCCCGTCCCGCGTCAGCAGGTGATAGCCGGAATTTGGCCAGAAGTCGGGCGCCAGGCCATTCATGGGTTAATTATGTCCGCTGATGTCCGCGTGCAGCGGCTTGGTGTCCTCGAAGGCCTTCTTCTGCGCCGCGTCGGCGGGCTTCTGGTACTTGTCCTTCCACTCGCCGAAGGGCATGCCGTAGATCACGTCGCGGGCGGCGTCATAATCGACGTCCTCGCCATGGGCCTGGGCCTCGGCTGCGTACCATTTGGCCAGACAGTTGCGGCAGAACCCGGCCAGGTTCATCAGGTCGATGTTCTGCACGTCCGTGCGCTTCTGCAGGTGCTTGATCAGGCCGCGAAAGGCGGCGGCTTCCACTTCCGTGCGGGTCTTGTCGTCCATGTCGTCGTTTCCTCCGTCTGCCGCCGCGCGCGGAGAATGCGGCGCGGCGAATATTCATCTCTGGGCTCTATATAGGGGTCCCTGACCACCGGCAAAAGGCCGGCGGCGGCAGGACTATCGCTTGATCGCCCGCCAGCCGATGTCGCGGCGGCAGAAGCCTTCGGGCCAGTCGATCAGGTCGACGGCCTCATAGGCCCGGGCCCGGGCTTCCTTGACGTCCTTGCCGACCGCCGTGACGCCCAGCACCCGCCCGCCGTTGGCGGTGACAACTCCCCCCGCGCCGGGCGCCGTCCCGGCATGGAACACGACCACGCCATCGACCGCGCCGGCGGCATCCAGGCCCTTGATTTCAGTCCCTTTTTTATACTTTCCGGGATAGCCCTTGGCGGCCATGACGACGGTCATGGCGACATCGTTCCGCCATTGCAGCCTGGTCTTGGCCAGCCGCCCCTCGGCGCAGGCCAGGAGAACCTCCAGCACGTCGGATTTCAGGCGCATCATCATGACCTGGCATTCCGGGTCGCCGAACCGGGTGTTGTATTCGATCAGCTTGGGCCCCTCGCCGTTGATCATCAACCCGGCGTAAAGCACGCCCTTGAAGGGCCGGCCCTCGGCCGCCATGCCACGGATGGTCGGCTCGATGATCTCCGCCATCACCCGGTCGATCATGGCCTGATCGACGATGGGGGCCGGCGAATAGGCCCCCATGCCGCCCGTGTTGGGGCCTTCGTCGCCGTCGTGGGCACGCTTGTGATCCTGGGCGCCGACCATGGGCAGCGCCGTTTCGCCGTCGACCAGGGCGAAGAAGCTGGCTTCCTCGCCTTCGAGGAATTCCTCGACGACGATTTCCGCCCCGGCGTGGCCGAAGGCTTCCTCGATCATGATCTGGTCGACCGCCGCATAGGCCTCGTTGACGTTGCGGCAGATGATGACGCCCTTGCCGGCGGCCAGGCCGTCGGCCTTGACCACGATGGGTGCGCCATGGGTGCGGATGTATTCCTTGGCCGCGTCCGGTTCGTCAAAGCGGTCGTAATCGGACGTCGGGATGCCGTATTTCGCGCACAGGTCCTTGGTGAAGGCCTTGGAGCCCTCAAGCTCCGCCCCCGCCGCCGTCGGCCCGAAGGATTTGACGCCCAGCGCGTCCAGCTTATCGACCAGACCCGCCACCAGGGGGCCTTCCGGCCCGACCACGACGAAGTCGATGGCGCTGTCCTTGACGAATCCGATGATGCCGTCCAGGTCCTCGGCCTCGATATCGACGTTCTTGGCAAGGTCGGCCGTGCCCGCATTGCCGGGGGCGCAGAACAGTTCGCTGCATTTGGGGGATTTGGCGATGGCCCAGCAAAGGGAATGTTCCCGCCCGCCCGAGCCGACCACAAGCACCTTCATTCTGTCCCAATCCCTCCCGGTTCCGGCGGTTCGTTCGGCAGATGGCCTTGGCCATGGCCCGCCGTATTGTGTCCGTTCACTGGGCCTTGCATACTGCGCCCATGAGCGACAATTCCAGCGGCACCGCGCAGAGTCAACCCGGCGAAACCGAGACCAGCCATAACCTGCCGGTCTTTACCGTTTCAGAGATTTCCCAGGCCGTGAAACACACGGTCGAGGAGACCTTTCAATGGGTGCGAATCCGGGGGGAAATCTCGGGCTTCAAGCGGGCCGCCTCGGGCCATCTGTATTTCGCGTTGAAGGACGCAGACGCGGTGATTGACGGCGTGTGCTGGCGCGGCACCGCCGGGCGCCTGGCGATCAAGCCCGAGGACGGCATGGAGATCGTCGCCACCGGGCGGCTGACCACCTATCCCGGGCGCTCCAAGTACCAGGTCGTCGTCGACCATATGGAACTGGCCGGCGAAGGGGCGCTGCTCAAACTGCTGGAGGACCGCCGCCGCAAGCTGGAATCCCAGGGCCTGTTCGCGCCCGAGCGCAAGCGCGACATCCCCTATCTGCCGGACGTGATCGGCGTCGTCACCTCGCCCACCGGGGCGGTGATCCGCGACATCCTGCACCGTCTGGCCGACCGCTTCCCGGTCCATGTCCTGATCTGGCCCGTGCTGGTCCAGGGCGAGAACGCCGCCGCCCAGGTCGCCGCCGCGGTCCAGGGGTTCGGCGCGATAGAACCCGGCGGCCCCGTGCCGCGCCCGGACGTGGTCATCGTCGCCCGCGGCGGCGGCAGCCTGGAAGACCTTTGGGCGTTCAACGAGGAAGAAGTCGTACGCGCCATCGCCGACTGCCCGATCCCGGTGATTTCGGCAATCGGTCATGAAACCGACACCACCCTGGCCGATTTCGCCGCCGACCGGCGGGCGCCGACGCCGACGGCGGCCGCGGAAATGGCCGTGCCCGTGCGCCTCGACCTGCTGGCCCAGGTTCTGGAGGACGGACGGCGCATCGCCAGCGCCGTGTCCCGGCGGCTGGCCGATCACCGCCGCCATCTCGACGCCACGGCCCGGGCCCTGCCCAACCCGGCGCGCAGGTTGCAGGAACAGGCGCAGCGGCTTGACGATTGGGCCGACCGCCTGGGCCATTCCCTGGGCAGCGGGCTGGAGCGCCGCCGCGCCCGCCTGACCGGCGCCGCCGCCGGGCTGACCCGCCCCGACAAGATCATCGAGATGGAAGCCCGGCGCCTTGCGTCGGAAGCGCGCGCCCTGAAGACCGCCGGCCGGGCCGCCGTGGACCGGGCGCGGGGCCGCCTGGGCCAGGCCTCGGCCCTGCTCGAAAGCTATTCCTATCAACGCGTGCTCGACCGCGGTTTCGCCCTGGTCACCGACCCGGCGGGGGCCCCCGTGACCTCGGCCGTGAAGCTCAAAACCGGCGACCGCCTGGACCTTCGGCTCCGTGACGGGACGCGGCCGGTGACGGTTACCGGCGGCAGCGCCCCGGCCCGGGCGGCGTCCGACAATCCCGACAAACCCAAGACCAACAAGCCCGGCAATGACCGGCAGGGGCGGCTCCTGTGACATTCCTTCTTCGTGTTTTTCTGGCCGCGGCGGCCCTCGCCGCGGCGGGGGTTCATCCGGCCCGCGCGCTGGAACTTTCCGGCCAGTTCGTCCAGGGCGGCCTGGTCACCGGCAAGGTGGCGCCGGGCACCAATCTGATGCTCGACGGCGCGCCCGTGGCCGTGGCCCCGGACGGCAGCTTCATCATCGGCTTCGGGCGCAAGGCCAAGACCAAGATCGTGCTGCGGGCGGAGCCGCCGGAAGGCCTGCCGGTGACGCGGGAATTCACCATCGAACCGCGCAAATACAAGATCCAGCGCATCGACGGCCTGCCGGAACGCAAGGTCAGCCCGACCAGACCGGAAGACCTGAAGCGGATCAAGAACGACCAGGCCCAGATCGCCGAGGTGCGCAAGCGGACGACCCTGAAGACCTTTTTCGACACCGGCTTCATATGGCCGGCCGAGGGCCGCATTTCCGGCGTGTACGGCAGCCAGCGCATCCTCAACGGCAAGCCGCGCAGCCCGCACAACGGCGTCGACATCGCCGCCCCCCGGGGCACGCCGGTGAAGACCATGGGCGACGGCGTGGTCGCCCTGGTCAACCAGGACATGTTCTTCACGGGCAAGACGGTGATGATCGACCACGGCCTGGGCCTGACCTCGGTCTATATCCACATGGACAAGATCACCGTGAAGGAAGGCGATTTCGTCACCAAGGGCATGCAGATCGGCACCGTGGGGGCGACCGGCCGGGTCACCGGCCCGCACCTGCATTGGGGGGTCAGCTGGTTCAAGACCGCCCTGGACCCGGCGCTGCTGGTCGGCCCGCAGAAGCCCAGCGAATAACTATTCCCCGCCGTTCGGCCAGCGGTTGTGCAGCCACAGCCACTGTTCCGGCGTGTCGCGGACCCATTGTTCGACCTGATCGTTGATTTGCGTCATCGCGGCCAGGACGTCGGCCTTGTGGTCGCCGGTCTTCGCGAAACGGACGGGCGGCAGGGCCGTCATCTTGAAGGTGGCCCCCTTGACCCGCGTCACCCTGGCCGCCACCACGGGGCAGTCATGGCGCAGGGCCAGTTCGGCCAAGGCGGGGGCCGTCATGGCCGGGCGGCCGAAGAACGGCACGGCGATGCCGTCGTTCATCTTCTGGTCGACCAGCATGGCAAGATGGCTGCCCGAGCGGAAGGCGTTGAGAAGCTGACGCACGCCCTGCGGTCCCTTGGGGATCAGGGCGCCCTCGACCGCGGCGCGGCCGTTGCGGTACAGCCATTCGACCAGGCGGTTGTTGGCCTCGCGGTAGACCCGGTCGAGCGGCAGACCCCGCTGCGTCGCGCCCAAGGCCAGAATTTCCCAGTTGCCGATATGGGCGGAATAGAAAATCCCCGCCTCATGATCGTCGCGCAGCTGATCCACGTATTCGCCACCTTCGACGATCACCCGGCCGTCCCCGGCATAGACGTCGATTTCCTGCAGATGCGGGAATTCGGCGGCCAGCCGGCCCAGGTTGTCCCACATGCCGCGGACGATGCGCGCGACCTCGGCATCCGCCATGTCGGGGAACACGGCGCGCAGGTTCTTGCGCGCCCGGTCCGACAGGCGCAGGCGCGGCCCAATGGTGCGCGCCAGAAATCCGCCCACCCCCGACGCCCAATCCAGCGGCAAAATGCGAAAGAACATGTACACGGCGAACGTCCCCGCCGCCTGGACGGGGTGAAGGACGTATTTGTTCAACGGGGCCGGCATATGGGCCATGGAAACGGCAGCCTGATCAGGGTTTGACGGGTTGAAGCAATCGGTCGAGGGCCGCTTCGTCGTCCCATTGCAGGGTGATTGTCAAGACTTCAATGTCCGAACGAAGGTCCTCGGGAATGCGCATCAGGTCTTTTTCCGTGGTGATGAGGCTTGCCTTCAGGGCTTCCGCCCGCCGCTTCAGGCCCGCCAATTCCGCGCCGCCGAAGGGGTGATGGTCGGGAAAGGCCTGCGTTGCGGCAAGCCGGCAGCCGTGATCGCGCAAGGTGCGGAAAAACTTTTCCGGATGGCCGATACCGGCGAAAGCGACGCCCAGAACCTTCGCGATCCGCGCGACCTCGGGGCCGGGCACGATCCTTGCCGTCAATACGGGCAGGTTTTTCGGGCCGAACCGCCTGGCCGCATCGGCCACCCCCCAGGCGTCATCGCCCAGGATGACCATTGCATCCGCCCGCGCCAGCCCGGCCCGGATCGTCTCGCGAAGAGGACCGGCCGGAATCATGAAGCCGTTTCCGAACCCGTAAAACCCGTCAACGACGACGACGGACAGGGTCTTGGCGACCGCCGGGTCCTGGAACCCGTCATCGAGGACCAGCACCCCCGCCCCCGCGTTCACCGCCGCCCGGGCCGCGGCAGGACGGTCGCCGGCGACCCATACGGGGGCCGTCCGCGACATCATCAGGGGCTCGTCGCCCACCGCATCGGCGGTATCCGATGCGGCGTCGACCCGCCGGGGGGCACTCTCGGCGGCGCCGCCGTAACCACGGCTGACGACATGGGGGACCGCGCCCTTGGCCGCCAACCGCCGGACCAGGTCGATCACCACGGGCGTCTTGCCCGCCCCGCCGGCGGTCAGGTTGCCGACGCAGACAACCGGCACGCCCGCATCGATCGGTACCGCCCTGCGTTGACGGAGCGCCGTCGCCGCCCCGTAGGCCAGTCCCAGGGGCGACAGCACGGCCCCCAGCACGGACGGCGGGCGGGCATACCAGAACCCGGGGGCCTTCATCGCGCGTCTCCGCCGAGGGGCGCCAGATAGGGGGTGAGTTCGGCCATCAGACGATCGATGATTCCGGCCTCTGCCCGGGCGAAGTCGGCGGCGCGTTCGGCGAGGGCCTGGGCTTCCGCCGGCTCAGCGAGCAGACGGCCCACGGCGGCGCTCAGGCCCGTCCCGTCGGCGACAGGCAGCGACGCGCCGGCCGCGGCCATGCGGGTACTCATGTCGGCGAAATTGGTCATGCACGGGCCGTGCAGCACGGCGCAGCCGAGTCGCGCCGGCTCCAGCAGGTTCTGCCCGCCCTCGGCCGACAGCGACTTGCCCATGAACACGACGGGAGCCAGGGTGAAGAACAGGCCCAGTTCGCCCATGGTGTCGGCGATGTAGACGTCGGTCCCCGCATCGGGCATGGCCCCGGCCTCACGCCGTTTGACCTTGGCCCCTTGTGCGGCAAGCTGGGCCGCGATTTCCGGCCCCCGGTTGGGATGGCGCGGCACGATGATCGTCAACATCCCCGGATGGGCGGGGGCCAGGTCCTGATGGACGCGCCAGGCGATGTCTTCCTCGCCGGACCAGGTGCTGGCCGCGAGCCACAGGGGACGGCCCGCCGTCGCCGCCCGCATGGCCGCAAGATGCCCCGCGTCGGCGGGCAGCGGGTCGGCGGCGAATTTCAGGTTTCCGATGGACCGCGCGCCCGCCGCCCCCAGCAGGCGCAGACGGTCGGCGTCGCCGTCGGTCTGCCCCAGGCATAGAGAAAACCCGCCAAGCAGCCCGGCGATGAATTTGGGTGCCCGCGACCAGCCCGTGAAGGAACGCGGCGAAATGCGCCCGTTGACCAGGACCAGGGGATTGCCCCGCGCCGCCGTTTCCGAAATCAGGTTGGGCCAGAATTCCGATTCCGCCCAGAGCGTCAGGTCCGGCCGCCAATGGTCGAGGAAGCGGCGCACATAGGTCATGCGGTCGACCGGCACGTATTGATGAACCGCCCCCCTGGGCAGGCGGTCGGCCAGCATGCGCGCCGAGGTCACGGTCCCCGTGGTGACCAGGATGTTGGCCGTGGGCACCGCCGTCTTCAGGCGGGTGATCAGGGTCAGCAGGGACATGGCCTCGCCGACGCTGGCGCCATGCAGCCAGATCAGGGGCCCGTCGGGGCGGGCCAGGGCGGCCCGGCCGAGACGTTCGTTAAAGCGGTGGGGGTCTTCTTTTCCGGCCTTGATCCGCCGGCCCAGGTAGATATGGATCAGGGGGGCCCCCAGGGCGGTCAGAAAGCGGTAGAGACCGAGCATCACGAAGTCTCCCCGGCCATGGTGGACGGCATGGCATCCGGCGTGACGGGTGTGCGCCCGGTCAGGCGGTCGGCCTCGGCGGTGATGGCGTTGAGCGCCTCTTCGACCCGGGTTCGGGCCGCGTTCAATTGATCGGCATCGGCGTCGCGGGCAACCTCGATCGGATCGCCCCAGACGATCACCCCCCGCCCGAAGGGCCAAGCGACCAGGAAGCGGTCCCAGCTTTGCACCACCCGCCCCCGCGCGGCACCAAAGGTCGCCGGGATGATCGGCACGCCCGACAGCCGGGCCAGGGCCACGGCCCCGTCCGAGGCCCGCATGCGGGGGCCCCTGGGGCCGTCGGGGGTGATGCCGACGCAGTCGCCGGCCTTCAGCGCCTTGACCATGGCGCGCAGCGCCTGAGCCCCGCCCCGGGAGGACGAGCCCGCCACCGTCTTGATCCCGAAATGGCCCACCGTGCGGGCGATGATCTGGCCGTCGCGATGCTGGGAAATCAGCATGTGGATGTCACGGTCCCGGGGCCAGCAATGGGGCATCATCAAGATCCGGCCGTGCCAGAAACACAGAATGAAGGGCCTGCCCGCCGCCCAATGGGCCCGCGCCGCGTCGCCACCGATGACCTGCCAGCGGCCCGTGGCGTGAACCAGGCGGATGTAGAGCGAGCCCAGCCAGCACAGCACCCGGCGCAATCCATCGCTTTTCACGAGCCGTTTCAGCATGGCGCGGTCACCGGCCCGGGCCGGCTACCGTCCCGCCGCCTGGCGGGCGGCGTCCGGACCGTTCCCCGGGGCATCGCCGGCGAACTGCAGTTCATAGAGATGCTTGTAATGGCCGCCCCGGGCCAGCAGTTCCGCGTGGCTGCCCTGTTCGGCGACGCGGCCGCCGACGATGACGCAGATCAGGTCGGCGCGGACCACGGTCGACAGGCGGTGGGCGATGACCAGGGTCGTGCGGTCGGTCATCAGCGCGTCGAGCGCCGCCTGCACCTGGCGTTCCGATTCCGTGTCGAGGGCCGAGGTCGCCTCGTCGAGCAACAGGATCGGCGCATTCTTCAGCATCGCCCGGGCGATGGCCAGGCGCTGGCGCTGGCCGCCGGAAAGCTTGACCCCCTGTTCGCCGACCAGGGTGTCGTAGCCGTCGGGCAGGGCGGCGATGAAGTCATGAGCGGCGGCGTTCCTGGCCGCCTCGATGATCTCGTCCTCGGTGGCGCCCGCCCGGCCGTAGGCGATGTTGGCGCGCACGGTATCGTCGAACAGGGTGACTTCCTGGCTGACCAGGGCCATGGCGCCGCGCAGGGACTGGAACGTCAGGCTGCGCACGTCCAGGCCGTCGACCAGAACCGCCCCCTCGGCCACGTCGTAGAACCGGGGGATCAGGTTGAGGATCGTCGACTTGCCCGCCCCGGACGGGCCGACCAGGGCCACGGTCTTGCCCGCCGGCACGGTCAGCGACAGATCGTCGAGGGTCTTGCGGTCCGGGGTATAGGCGAAGCCGACATTGCGGAATTCGACGGCGCCCTTGACCGGCGTGGGCAGGGCTCGTGCGTCGGGCGCTTCCCGGATCGCCGGTTCCATGTCGAGCATCTGGAACAGACGGTCGGCGCCGGCCAGACCCTGCTGCAGGGCGGCGTTGAGGTTGGCCAGCCGCTTCATGGGCTCGTAGGCCAGAAGCAGCGCCGTGATGAAGGAAAAGAACGAGCCCGCGTCCGTGTTGCCGTGGATCACCCGGTAGCCGCCGTAGAAGATGACGATGCCGACGGCGACGCCGCCGAGGGTTTCCATGATCGGGCTGGAGAGAGCCCGGGTGCGCTCGGCCTTCATGGTCAGCTTGAAAACGCGCTCGACGATCACGCCGACGCGCGCCCGCTCGTAAGCTTCCATGGAATAGGCCTTGACCACGCGGATGCCCTGGATGGTCTGTTCCAGCAGCGTCGTGAACAGGCCCATTTCCCGTTGCGTGTTGGCCGTCACCTTGCGCATGCGGCGGCCCAGCTTGACGATGGGCAGAAGGGCCGCCGGGAAGATGAAGAAGGCGATCAGCGCCAGCTGCCAATCCTGATAGAAGGTGACGCCGATCAGACCGATCAGGGTCATGGCGTCCTTGCCGAGGGAGACCCAGGCCGTGGACACGGCGCTGCGCATCTGGTTGATGTCGACCAGGAAGCGGGAAATCAGCCCGCCCGTGTTGGAATCCTGAAAGAACTTCACGTCCATGCGCGACAGCTTGTCGAACAGGCGGTTCTGATTGTCGGTGACGATGCGCAGTCCCACATAGGCCATCAGCGTCGCCTGCCCGTAGTTGGCCAGGCCCTTGACGATGAACACGGCGAACACTGCCAGGCCCACGGGCATCAGCATGGTTTCGTCACGGTTGACGAAGATGTCGTTGACCACCGGCTCCATCAGCCAGGCGCTGAGCGCCGTCGCCACCGCCATCAGCGCCATGCAGACAAGTGCGGCGAAGAACCAGCGCGCGTAAACACGCATGCTTTCACGGAACAGCCGGCCGAGCAGGCTCGCCGTGGAGGCATGGGCGGGCGTATGGGTATCGATGGCGGACGCCACGGGCCTCGGGTCCTTCCGAAGGTTCCTGGGACAGGGTCGGACCTTTTAACACGTAGCCTGAGAAAGGCCAAGAATCCCGCGTGATTTCAGGGATTTATAAGCGAGTTCTAAAGGCCTCAGCGAAACACGTGCAGATTGCCTTCGAACTGGTCGAAACTGGCGTCCCAGGAATACTTGAGCGCATGGCTGCGGCAGGTCTCGGCGGGGATGGCGAGGGCCGCCGTGACCGCCGCCGCCAGATCGTCGGACAGCACCCCGGCCCCCGACTGGTTGACCACGTCGAGCGGCCCGGGCACGGGATAGGCCGCGACGGGCACGCCGGACGCCATGGCTTCCAGCAGGACCAGGCCGAAGGTGTCGGTCCGGGACGGAAACACGAAGACGTCGGCGGCGGCGAAGTATTGCGCCAATTCCTCCCCCTCCTTGACCCCGGCGAAGCGCACGGCGGGGTATTTGCGTTTCAGGTCGTCCAACTGCGGGCCGTCGCCGACCACGTATTTGGTGCCGGGCAGGTCGAGCTTGAGGAAGGCCTCGATGTTCTTTTCCACGGCGACCCGCCCGGTGAACAGGCTGATCGGCCGGGGCGCGTCCAGGAACGCCTTGTCGCGGGGCTTGAACAGGTCCGTCCACACGCCGCGCGACCAGCGCCGCACGGGCGGGCGGAAGCCCCGGGATTTCAGATCGTCCTCGATGGTCTGGGTCGCCACCATGATCGCCGATGACGGCCCATGGAACCACTTCATCACCGCGTAGAGCCAGCCGAGCGGCAGCGGCACCCGGGCATGAATATATTCGGGGAACCGCGTGTGATAGGCCGTGGTGAATGGGTAGCCCTTACGCAGGCAATGGCCCCGGGCGGCGACGCCCAGGGGTCCCTCGGTCGCGATATGGATCGCCTGGGGCTGGAACTCCTCGATCATGGCCGCGACCCGGCGGCCGGGGAACAGGGCCAGCCGGATTTCCGGATAGGTCGGACAGGGTACCGAGCGGAACAGGTCCGGCGTCACCAGGCGGACCTGGTGGCCGCGCGTCTCCAGCCCCTGCCTCAGCGTGTCGAGGGTTCGGACGACACCATTGATTTGGGGAAGCCAGGCATCGGTGACGATGAGGAGTCGCATGCGTCTTCGTCCCTTAGAAAGGATAGGCCGCGCAGTTCCGCCCATTTGAGAATTTCCAGGCGGCCGTCCTCGTGTTCGACCAGGGCCGTGCAGCTTTCGACCCAGTCGCCGTCGTTGCAGTAGAGGATGCCGTCCATGTCGCGCATTTCGGCGGTGTGGATATGGCCGCAGATGACGCCCTGCACGCCGCGCTTGCGCGCCTCGCCGACCACGGCGGCCTCGTAGCTGGACACGAACTCGACCGCGTTCTTGACCTTGTGCTTCAGATAGGCGGACAGCGACCAGTAGGAGAATCCCAGCTTGCGCCGGACGATATTCAGCCACAGGTTCAGCATCAGCGCCGCGTTGTAGGCATTGTCGCCGAGGAAGGCCAACCACTTGGCGTACTTCACCACGCCGTCGAACTGATCGCCGTGGATGACCAGAAAGCGTCGCCCGTCGGCCATGGTGTGATAGGCCTCGTTCAGAACCGCGACCCGCCCGAACCGGTGGTTGGAGAAATCACGGAAGTTTTCGTCGTGGTTCCCCGGCACGTAGACGACGCGGGTGCCCTTGCGCGCCTTGCGCAGAATCTTCTGGATCACGTCGTTATGGGCCTGGCGCCAATACCAGGCCCGGCGCATGCGCCAGCCGTCGATGATGTCGCCGACCAGATAGAGGTATTTCGATTCCGTATGCTTGAGGAAGTCGAGGAGCATTTCCGCCTGACATCCCCGGGTGCCCAGATGGATGTCGGAAATCCAGATCGAGCGGAACTTGTAAGACGTCTTCGGGTTTACAGCGTTCATGTCGTCCACGGCGGTTGTTGTCGCATGGCCTATATTTAGTGGGGACTTTTATGTAATTGACCATATGTCCGCCATTACTTTCAGGGGCTGTCATTGAAACTTCACACACGAGAAATAAATTTGAAATTATAGTCGCAACAAAAGTGCCACAATCCTGGGTCTAAACGACACATCATGCCCGATTCAAACACCCTACCGGGGGAGCCGGACACGCTGATGGCTGCTCCCCGCAAGGTTCTTGTGATCTTCAACCCGACCGCGGGTGCCCGCAGCCGGGCGCGCCTGACCCGCATTTTGGAGATCATGTGGAGCCTGGGCGCCGACGTCACGCTGCACGAAACCCGGGCCCGCGGCGACGCGGAACGCACGGCCCGCGAGGCCCCGGCCGAGGACTATGACGTGATCGTCGCCGCCGGCGGCGACGGCACCATCAACGAGGTCATCAACGGCCTGTCGGGGCGCCAGGTGCCGCTCGGCATCATCCCGCTGGGCACCGCCAACGTGCTGGCCGCCGAACTGGACCTGCCGACGGACGATGTCGGCCTGGCCCGCACCATCGCACTCGGCCGCATCCGGCCCGTCAATTTGGGGGAGGTCAACGGCCGGCGCTTCGTGATGATGGCCGGGGTCGGCTTCGACGCCCATGTGGTGGCCTCGGTCGACGCGGGGCTGAAGCGCCTGATCGGCAAGTCGGCCTATGTGTGGGAAACGCTCTGCGGTTTCTTCCGCTACAGGTTCCGGGCCTACCGGCTGCTCGTCGACGGCATCCCCTATGACGTGGGCTCGGCCGTGTTCGCGAACGGCCATTTCTACGGCGGGCGCTTCATCTGCGCCAAGGACGCCGCCTTGGGCGACCCGCGCCTGCATGTCTGCCTGTTCAAATCGGTGGGGCCGTGGAGTGCCCTGCGCTACACCGCCTGGATGGTGCTGGGCCGTCTCGACAAGCTGCCCGATTATGAGGTCGTGCCCGCGACCTCGATCATCGTCGAGGGCATGGCCGGCGAGCCCGTGCAGGGCGACGGCGACATCGTCACCCGCCTGCCGCTGGACGCCCGCGTCGCGGCCGACCGCCTGAACATGCTGGTCCCGGCATAAGGGTTTTTCCAACCTTGCCCTTTATTGCCTGGGTGCTTCCTTCCTAGACTGTGCCCGACAGCCGAAGGAGCCACGCCCATGTCCACGCCCGCCCTCTATCAGGCCTTCGCCCGATACAACCGCGTCATGAACCAGGCCGTCTACGCCGTCTGCGCCGATATCCCGGACGCCGACCGCAAGGCCGACCGGGGGGCCTTCTTCAAATCCGTGCACGGCACCCTGAACCACCTGATGTTCGGCGACAACGCCTGGCTGAACCGGTTCGACGGCGGCGACCGCCCGGCCCCGACGACGGACGTGGAACTGTTTGCCGACTTCGACGCATTACGCGCCGCACGCGAGGCCCTGGACGGCGAGATCGAAACCTGGACCGCGGCGCTGACGGAGGCCTGGCTGTCGGAATCCGTCGAATGGACGTCGCGCATGGACAACCGGACGTTCCATCAGCCGCGCTGGATTCTGGTCAGCCATATGTTCAACCACCAGACCCACCATCGGGGCCAGCTGACCACGCTGCTGACCCAGATGGGTCATGACGTGGGTGTCACGGATTTCCCGAAACTGATTTAGGGCTCGTCCCCGATCCGCACGACCTGCTTGCCGAAGTTCTCGCCCTTCAGCATGGCGATGAAGGCTTGGGGGGCGGCGTCCAGGCCCTCGGCCACGTCGATCCGGTATTTGATCTTTCCGGCCTTCAGCCAATCGATCATTTCCGCATCGAATTCGGCGCGCCGGGCGGCGTGGTCGGAGACGATGAAGCCCTGCATGCGGATCGCCTTGCGCACCACATGGGTCATGTTGCGGATGCCCGGCGTCTCGTCGCGGGTCAGGTTGTACTGCGAGATCATGCCGCATTCGACGAAGCGGGCGAAGCGGTTGGCGTCGTCGAGGGCGGCCTCCAGCACTTGCCCGCCGACGTTGTCGAAATAGATGTCGATGCCGTTCGGCGCCGCGGCCTGGAGGGCCCCCAGAATGTCGTCGCCGGCGGCTCGGTAGTTGAAAGCCGCGTCGAACCCGAGGTCGTCCGTCAGGTAGGCGACCTTGGCGTCCGTGCCGGCGCAGCCGACGACGCGGCAGCCGCGCAGGCGGCCGATCTGGCCGACGATCTGGCCGACCGCGCCCGAGGCGGCGGAGACGAACAGGGTGTCGCCCGGTTTCGGGTCGGTGAAGCCGAGCCCGACCCAGGCGGTCATGCCCGGCATGCCCAGCGCACCCAGATGCCAGGTCAGCGGCACGTCGGCGGCGGCGGGATCGATCGTCTTCAGCCCCCTGCCGCCCGGGACCAGGGTGTAATCGGCCCAATCGAGCGCGCCGAACACCAGGGCACCTTCCGCATAATCCGGATTTTTCGAGGCCGCGACCTGGCCGATCACGCGGGCCTGCAGCGGCTCGCCCAACTGGAACCCGGCGGCATAGGATTTGGCCGCGTCCATGCGCCCGCGCATGTAGGGGTCCAGGGACATGTAGATCGCCCGCACCAAAACGTCGCCGTCGCCGACATCAGGCATCGCCGCGTCGCGGGCGGCGAAATTGTCCAGGGTGACCCAGCCCTCGGGCCGGGAGGTGAAGATGATCTGGCGGTTGGTGGTCATGGTCCCTGTCCCCGTCACTTGCCGGCCACGGTCATGCCGTCGATGCGCAGGGTCGGCGCGTTGGTGCCGTACTTGAATTCCAGATCGTCGGCCGGGGTGACGGCCTTGAACATGTCCTTCAGGTTGCCGGCGATGGTCAGTTCGCTGACCGGAAATGTCAGCTCGCCGTTCTCGATCCAGAACCCGGAACAGCCCCGGGAATAGTCGCCGGTCACGCCGCTCACCCCCATGCCGATCAGCTCCGTCACGTACAGGCCCTGCTTGATCCCGCCGATCAGGTCCTGGGGCGAGATGGTGCCCGCCTCCATGTACAGGTTCGACACCCCCGGCGACGGCGGCGACGAGGTGCCGCGCGAGGCATGGCCCGTGGTCGTCAGCTTCAACTGTCGGGCCGAGCGGCAGTCGAGAATCCAGGTCGTCAGGCGGCCGTTCTCGACCACGTTGAGGCGCCGCGTCGCCACGCCCTCGCCGTCGAAGGGTTTGGAGCGCAGGCCCCGGCGGCGGTGCGGATCGTCGACGATGGTCACGCCGTCGGCGAAGATCTGCGTGCCCATGGCGTCCTTGAGGAACGTCGTGCCGCGGGCCACGGAAGACCCGTTGATGGCGGACGACATATGTCCCGGGATCGTGTTGGCGACGCGCGGATCAAAGATCACCGGCACCTGCTGGGTCTTGACCTTCTGCGGGTTGAGGCGGCGGACGGTCTTTTCCCCGGCCGAGCGGCCGATGGCTTCGGCGTCGGCCAGGTCGGCGGCGTAGACCTTGGTGTCGTAATCGTAGTCCCGCTCCATGGCCGTGCCCGTGCCGGCCAGGACCGAGACGCCGATGCTGTGGCGCGACGCCTGGCGCGTCTGCGCGAAGCCGGTCGAGGTCACCAGCGCGATCTCGCTCGAGCTCCAGCCGGCGCTGGCCCCTTCCGAATTGGTCACGCCGGGCACGGCGCGGGCCGCGTCCTCGGTCCGGGCGGCGAGCGCGATCAGATGTTCCGCCGTGGGCTCCGTCGGGTCGAAATCATCGATGTCGGCAAGGTCGGCCGCCAGCTGGTCCGGATCGGCGAGACCGCAGAAGGCGTCCTCGGGCACGTTGCGGGCCATGGCGACGGCGCGCTCGGCCAGTTCATCAAGGGCCGAATCGGACATATCAGACGACGAAACCACCGCCTGGCGCTTGCCGACGAACACGCGCAGGCCCAGATCATTGTCCTCCGAACGCATCAAATCTTCGGGATTTCCCAGTCGCTGCGACAGCGACAGCGACGCCGAGCGCACGAAAACCGCGTCCGCCGCGTCGGCGCCCAGCGCCTCGGCCTTGCCGATAAGTGATTGAAGCCGGTCGATAATATTGCCTGTGGCGGTCATGATGTTCCGTCTTGGTTATGGGGACTGGAAGGGTGCTGTCATAAATATGGCCCGCCGGGGTCCCGGGGCCAGGATAATCTTGGACTGTAACACTACTTAAACTGTGGTTGTTCTGCGCCATGGGGTGCACTAGATAATTCGAAATCACGAAGTAACGGCCTCGCAGGGCGGTTCTTCAAGGCATCGACGGCCGGCGAGCACCGGTCGCAGGCCCACATCGCAGCCGCCGTTTTCAAAAACGCCGGATGATCGTCAACGGATCACCAACATATGTCCAGCACCGCACTTGCCGAGAACTCCACCGAACCCTCCCCGCGCGAAACCGTCGAATCCGCCGTCGTCCGCTTTGCCGGCGACTCCGGCGACGGCATGCAGTTGACGGGGGGCCAGTTCACCCTGGCCACCGCCTTCGCCGGCAACGACCTGTCGACCTTCCCCGATTTCCCCGCGGAAATCCGCGCCCCCGCCGGCACGACCTTCGGCGTGTCGTCGTTCCAGATCAATTTCGGATCGCGCGTGATCAAGACCGCGGGTGACGCCTTCGACATGCTGATCGCCATGAACCCGGCGGCGCTGAAGGTGGAACTGCATGGCCTGAAGCAGGGCGGCATCATCATCGCCGACACGGGTAGCTTCGGCGACCGCGACCTGCGCAAGGCCGGTTACGACGCCAACCCGTTGGAAGACGGCAGCCTGGACGGCTATCACCTGGTCGCCCTCGACATTTCCAAGCTGACCATGGAAGCGGTCAAGGACACGGGCCTGTCCAAGCAGGAGGCGCTGCGCTGCAAGAACATGTGGACGCTGGGCTTCGTCTATTGGATGTACGGCCGCGACCGCAAGCCGACCGCCGACTGGCTGATCGCCAAGTTCGGCAAGCGCCCGGACATCGCCGCCGCCAACGTCGCCGCCATGGACGCGGGCCATACGGTCGCCGAAACCATGGAACTGCCCGACGGCGTGCACGGTTTCCACGTCGACGCCGCCGACATCGCACCCGGCACCTACCGTACCGTGACCGGGGCCGAGGCCCTGGCCTGGGGCCTGGCCGCCGGCACGCATCTGGCCGACATCAAGATGGTGTTCGCGTCCTACCCCATCACGCCGGCGTCGCAGTTGCTGCATTCCCTGTCCAAGATGATCGACCACAACGTCGTGACCTTCCAGGCGGAGGACGAGATCGCCGCCGCCTGCGCCGCCATTGGTGCCTCGTTCGGCGGATCGCTCGGCGTCACCTCGTCGTCGGGCCCGGGCATCGCGCTCAAGACCGAGGCCATCGGCCTCGCCATTTCGGCGGAACTGCCCCTGGTCATCGTCAACTCGCAGCGCGCGGGGCCGTCGACCGGCATGCCGACCAAGACGGAACAGTCGGACCTGTATCAGGCCGTGCTGGGCCGCAACGCCGACAGCCCGCTCTGCGTGCTGGCCGCGCGCGCGCCCGCCGACTGCTTCGAGGTCGCGATCGAGGCCGTGCGCATCGCCATCAAATACATGACCCCGGTGTTCATCCTGACCGACGGCTATATCGGCAACGCGGCCGAACCGTGGAGCATTCCGGACATCAACGATTACGCCAAGATCCCGGTCAATTTCCGCACCGACCCGGAAGGCTTCCATCCCTTCCAGCGCGACGCGGAAACCCTGGCCCGGGTCTGGGCCATTCCGGGCACGCCCGGGTTGGAACACCGCATCGGCGGGATCGAGCGCGATTATGATTCCGGCAACATTTCCTACGATCCCGGCAATCACCAGAAGATGACCGACACCCGGTTCGCCAAGATCGAGGGCATCGCCCGCGACATTCCGGCCCAGGGCGTCGAGGACGGCAACGCGTCAGGCAAATTGGCCGTCGTCGGCTGGGGATCGACCTATGGGCCGATCAGCCGCGCCGTCGCCAACCTGCGGGCCGAGGGTTTGGACGTCAGTCATATCCACATCCGCCACATTTGGCCGTTCCCGGAAAACCTGGGCGGCCTGTTGAAGGGATTTGAGCAGGTCCTGGTGCCGGAAATGAACCACGGGCAGCTCGTCAACGTGCTGCGCGCCGAATACCTGGTGCCCGCCGAGGGCCTGAACAAGGTGTCCGGCCAACCCTTCAAGATCACCGAAATCGAAGACGCGATCCGCGCCAAGTTGGGACATTGACATGAACGTCGTCACCCCGCCCGAAAAGCTGACCCCTAAGGATTTCGCCACGGACCAGGAAGTGCGCTGGTGCCCCGGCTGCGGCGACTACGCCATCCTCAAGGGCGTGCAGAAGACCCTGGCCGATATCGGCGCCAAGCCCGAGAACACCGTGTTCGTGTCCGGCATCGGCTGCGCCGCGCGCTTTCCCTATTACATCAAGACCTACGGCTTCCACACCATCCACGGCCGCGCCCCCGCCTTCGCCACGGGCCTGAAGCTGGCCAATCCGGGATTGGACGTCTGGGTCGTGTCCGGCGACGGCGACGCCCTGTCGATCGGCGGCAACCACCTGTTCCACCTGCTGCGCCGCAACGTCGACCTGCAGTTCCTGTTGTTCAACAACGAGATCTACGGCCTGACCAAGGGCCAGTATTCGCCGACCTCGCGCCAGGGCACGCGCTCGCCCTCGACACCCTGGGGCTCGCTGGACAATCCGGCCTCGGCCACGGTGTTCGCGATCGGCGCGGGGGCGCGTTTCATCGCCCGCGGCATCGATTCCAACCAGAAGCACCTGCCCGACGTGCTGGCCCGCGCCCATGCCCACAAGGGCACGTCCTTCGTCGAAATTTTCCAGAACTGCAAGGTCTACAACGACGGCGTGTTCGAGAACTTCACGGGCCGCGACGTGGCGTCGGACCGGCAGATCTATGTCGAGCACGGCAAGCCCCTGATCTTCGGCAAGGACGGGGAAAAGGGCCTGCGCCTGAACACCCAGACCCTGGCCCTGGAAGCCGTGGTGATCGGTGACAACGGCGTCAGCGAGGCCGACATCCTGGTCCACGACGAGACCAACAAGATGATCGCCACCCTGCTCGCCCATATGGAGCCGCCGGCCATGCCCGTGGCCCTGGGCGTGCTTTACTGCGCGCCGGGACAAAGCTACGACGACGAGGTCGGCGAGCTGATCCGCAGCCACATGCCGAGCGAAAAGCCCGACTTCAACAAGCTGCTGCGCGCCGGGCGGACGTGGACGGTCGATTGACCTTACCGCCGGTAGGGGTTAACCAGGACCGATGACTATCACCGTCGCCATCATCGGGTCGGGCCCCGCCGGTTTCTATACGGCGGACGCCCTGGTCAATGGCCCCGGCGACGTCCAGGTCGACATCATCGAACGCCTGCCCACGCCCTATGGCCTGATCCGGGGCGGCGTCGCACCGGACCATCAGACCACCAAGAAGGTCGCCCGCAAGTACGAGCAGACGGCCCTGTTCGACCAGGTGCGTTATTTCGGCAATGTCGAGGTCAACAAGGACGTCTCCCTGGCCGAATTGCGCGGGATGTACGACGCCGTGGTGCTGGCCGTGGGCGCCCCCAGCGACCGCAAGCTGACCATTCCCGGCGCCGACAAGGCGGGCGTGCATGGCTCCGCCGCCTTCGTCGGCTGGTACAACGGCCATCCCGATTTCCGCGACCTGGAACCGGATTTGAACACCCCCGCCGCCGTGGTCATCGGCAACGGCAACGTGGCGCTGGATTGCGCCCGCGTGCTGGTGCGATCCCGCGAGGGCATGGCCGGCGCCGACATCGCCGCCCATGCCCTGGACATGATCGAGACGGCGCCGCTGACCGACGTCTACCTGACCGGCCGGCGCGGCCCGCTCGACGCCAAGTTCACCAACGTGGAACTGCGCGAACTGGGCGATCTGGAACAGGCGGTGCCGCTGGCCCGCGGCGAACAACTGCCCGATACCGCCCCCGACGACATGGATCCCCGCGACAAGCGCCTGGCCGAACGCAATCTGGTGAACCTGCGCGACTACGCGACCCGGGATCCGGCCTCCAAGCCCAAGCGCATCCATTTCGAATTCTTCGCCCAGCCGGTCGCGATCCTGGGGGATGAGCGGGTCGAGGCGGTAAGCTTCGAGCGCACCCGCGTGGTCGACGGCCGCGCCCAAGGCACGGGCGAGCTGTTCGAAATTCCCTGCGGCTTGGTGATCGCCGCCATCGGCTACCGGTCGGACCCCATCGAAGGGGCGCCCTTCGACGACAGGGCCGGCGTGATCCCCAACCGGGACGGACGGGTCGACGACGGGCTGTATGCCGTCGGCTGGATCAAGCGCGGGCCGACAGGCGTGATTTCATCCAACCGGCCCGACGGCGTGACCGTCGCCGAATACATCTGCGAAGACTTCAAGGACGCGCCGGGAAAGCCGGGACGCGCGGCCTTGGAGCCGCTGCTTGAAGATCGCGGCGTGCGCGCCGTCACCTTCGACGACTGGAAGAAGATCGAGGCCGCCGAGGTCGCCCGCGCCGAGGGCCGGGACAGCCCGCGCGAGAAATTCGTGACCGTCCCGGAAATGTTGAAAGTGCTGGACGCCTAGGGCGTGCTGCGCGATACATGGGCCGCATCTCGTAACGGGCCGAGCGAACCAGGAACGACATTCCCATGACGGACGGATACGCCGGAGACATCAGCCCCAAGGACGCCTGGGACCTTCTGCAGAAGGACCCCAAGGCCGTGCTGGTCGACGTCCGCACCCATGCGGAATGGGCCTATGTGGGCCTGCCGGACCTGTCGCCGCTGGGCAAGGACCTGCGGATGATTTCCTGGGTCCTGTTTCCCAAGGGCGAGGTCAATCCCGAGTTCACGGACGACCTGGAAGACCAGGTCGCCGACAAGGATGCGACCGTGCTGTTCCTGTGCCGCTCGGGCGTGCGCTCCATCGCCGCCGCCAAGGCCGCGACGGAAGCGGGCTACGCCAAGTCCTACAACATCCTGACCGGCTTCGAGGGCGACAAGGACGCAGACAACCACCGCGGCGCCGTCGCCGGCTGGAAAGTCGACGGCCTGCCCTGGGTGCAGAAGTAAGCTTCCCGCATCGTCATTCCCGCGCAGGCGGGAATCCAGACTTCACGCTCGCTGGCCCCCCGCCTTCGCGGGGGTGACTGACCAAGGTTAGGAAGCGGCTAGCCGTTCGCGGCCTTCAGCCCCCGCGCCAGGTCTTCCTTCAGATCCTCGACGTCCTCCAGCCCGACCGACAGCCGGATCAGCCCGTCGCCGATGCCGAGCGCCGCGCGGTCTTCCGGCGTCAGGCGCTGATGGGTCGTGGTCGCCGGATGGGTGGTCAGGGACTTGGTGTCGCCCAGGTTGTTGGAGATATCGACCAGGTTGAGGGCGTTGAGGAACCGGAACGCGGCGGCCTTGCCGCCCGGCAGCTCGAACGACAGCATGGTCGAGCCCGCCGCCATCTGCTTCATGGCAAGATCATGCTGCGGATGGGATTTCAGTTCCGGGTAGAGCACCTTGACGATCCCCGCCTGGTTTTCGAGGAATTCGGCCAGGGCGCGCGCGTTGGCGCAGTGCTGGCGCACGCGGATGTCGATGGTCTCAAGACCCTTCAGCATGGTCCAGGCGTTGAACGGGCTCATGGCCGGGCCGGTATGGCGCATCCAGGGCACCAGGTGGTCCGTGTAATAGGCCTCGTCGTTGGTCAGAAGCGCGCCGCCCATGCAGCGGCCCTGACCGTCGACATGCTTGGTCGTCGAATACATGACGATGTCGGCGCCCAGCGTCAGCGGCTTTTGCAGCACCGGTGTGGCGAACACGTTGTCGACGATCAGCCGCCCGCCCGCCTTGTGGGTCAGGTCGGCCACGGCCTTCACGTCGATGATGTCGAGACAGGGGTTGGACGGCGTTTCCAGGAACACGGCAACGGTCGGCTTGGACAGGGCCGCTTCCCATTGCGCCAGATCCGTGCCGTCGACCAAAACGGTCTCGACCCCGTATTTCGGCAACAGGTCCTGGACCACGTAGAGGCAGGACCCGAACAGGGCCCGTGATGCGACCACCCGGTCGCCTGCCTTCACGAAACTAGCCAAGGACGCGAACATGGCGGCCATGCCGCTGCCGAAGGCCATGCCGAACTGGGCGCCTTCCAGCAGCGCCATGCGGCGTTCGAACATCACCACGGTCGGATTGGCGTAGCGCGAATAGATGTAGCGGTCGACCTCGCCCTTGAAGGCCTGTTCCGCCTGTTCCGCCGAGGCGTAGACGTAGCCCGAGGTCGCGAAAATGGCCTCCGACGTTTCCTCGAAATTGGAACGGAGGGTGCCGCCGCGTATCATCTGGGTCGCCGGGCGCCAAGTTTCGGGATTGCTGTTGTCGTCTGTCATCTCACGCTCTCTTCAGTCTTCCAGGCTTCTGAATCACAGGTTCGGCCCGGCCATAAAAAAACCCCGACCGCTAAAAACAAGGGTCAGGGCGAGAACGCCACAGACCGTTTAGCGGGATTTTTAACGTGGCCGCAAGCTGGTCGAACAAATCACCACGAAGCTGAAAAATACAGCCGCCCCGGAAAACGTCAAGGGCCAAGCATCGCCGTCAGGGATCGGGGGGCGTCCGGCCGTCCGTCGATTTTTCGATCACCCGGCGCATGCGCCGGACGCCGAACCAGATGCCGATGACCACGGGCACGAAGGCCGCCAGGACGACGACATAGGGATCGATATTGGACAGGCCCGCCGTCTTGGCCCCCTTGGCCAGGTAGGACACCAGCGACAGCAGGTAGTAGCTGATGGCGACGACGGACAGGCCCTCGACCGTTTCCTGCAGGCGCAGTTGCAGCCGCGCCCGGCGGTTCATGGATTCCAGAAGGTCGCGGTTCTGGGCCTCCAGCGCGACGTCGACCCGGGTGCGCAGCAGCGAGGTCGCCCGCGAGATGCGCCCCGACAGGCTTTCCACCCGCGTCGACAGGTTCTCGCAGCTTTCCATGGCCGGGGCGAAGCGGCGGTCGAGGAAATCCATGGCCGGCGGCACGCCGTCCATGCGTTCCTCGCGCATCGACGCCATGCGCCGCTTGATCAGTTCATGATAGGCGCGGGCGGCGGCGAAGCGGTAGGCGGTAGCGACGTTGACGGCCTCGGTCTCCGCCGCCAGGGCCGACAGATCGTCGAGCAACTGGCGTTCGTCCTCGACCGCCTCGCGGGTGCCGAGCCGCGCGATGATGCCGCCCAATTTCGTTTCCACCGCCGTCAGGCGCGGGCGCGATTCCTTGGCCAGGGGAAAGGCCAGCATGGCCATCATGCGGTAGGTCTCGATTTCCAGCATGCGCTGGACCAGACGGCCCAGGGTCGGCGGGGCGATCGCATCGACATCCAAAAGGAAGCGGTAGAAGCCGTCGGCGTGAAGTTGATAGTCGGTCCAGAAGCGGGCCTTGCGGCCGGACACGATGGAGCCCGTCAGCGGGTTGTTGTCGAAGGCGCCGGCGATTTCCGCCGGCGACCGCCCGGCCCCGCCGGTGTTTTCCACCGCGACGTGACAGGCCGCGATGACCTGACCGGGCAGGTCCGACAGCCAGTCCTTGGGCAGGCCGTCGATGGCCGTGCTCTTGAACGGCTGGGCGAAGGCGCCCGGGCGGATGATGGTGAAGGTGGAGAATTCCGTATGGCGCTCCCATTTGAGCCGCAGATCGCCCAGGTCCGTCGAAAAATGGGTCGCGTCCGCAGGTGGCGGGGAGACCCGGAAGTGCTTGCACAGCGCTTCCAGATGGGCGACATGGGGCGCCATGCCGTCCTCGCCCGATATCAGGGCGATGTGCGAAACCTGCACGGGGGCCGCCAGGTCCGCCGGCGGGCGGGCGTGGATTTCCTCGGCCAACGCGCGGCGCAGGGGATGTTCCTTGAACATGGTCACCCGTATACTCGAAAATATGTCCGACGGTTCCTATATAACCAGGACTGGCCCGTTTCGTGCCCATTAAATTTCAACGCCCGCTTAACTCCCAAAGGGATGTCATGACCGATCTTGCCGCCACCGACGACCTGTTCTTCAACCGCACCGGCATGGACCGGGGCCGCGTGCAGGGCCTGCTCGACGACGCCCTGACGGGCATGGACGACGGCGAGCTGTTCTTGGAATACCGGCAATCGGAAAGCCTGGTGCTCGACGACGGCCAGATCAAGACCGCCAATTTCGACACGGCCCAGGGCTTCGGCCTGCGCGCCATCGCCGGCGAAAGCACGGGATATTCCCATGCCTCCGAACTGTCGGAAGCCGCCATCGGCCGCGCCGGCGAAACGGTGAAGGCCGTCCGCCGGGGCCATACGGGCAGCCTGGCCGCCGCCCCGAACGGCACCAACCGGGCGCTCTATATGGAAGACAACCCGCTCGCCCTCGTCGATTTTCAGGAAAAGGTCGACCTGCTGCGCGCCATCGACGCCTATGCCCGGGGCAAGGACGCCCGCGTGCGTCAGGTCTCGGCCTCAATCCTCGGCAACTGGCAGGCCGTGCAGATTCTGCGCTCGGGCGGCCACCGGGTCGCCGACATCCGCCCCCTGGTGCGCATGAACGTCTCCATCGTGCTGGAACAGGACGGGCGCATGGAAACGGGCAGCTACGGCGTCGGCGGCCGCGTGACCTATGAACGCTACATGGACGCGGCCAGTTGGAAGGCCGTGGTCGATGAGGCCTTCCGCCAGGCCGAAGTGAACCTGCAATCCGTTCCCGCCCCGGCCGGCGAGGTCCCCGTGGTCCTGGGCCCGGGCTGGCCCGGCATTCTGCTGCACGAAGCCATCGGCCACGGCCTTGAAGGCGACTTCAACCGCAAGAAGACCTCGGTGTTTTCCGGATTGATGGGCCAGCGCGTGGCCGCCAAGGGCGTCACCGTGGTCGACGACGGCACCATCGCCGACCGGCGCGGCAGCCTCACCATCGACGACGAAGGCACGCCGGCCGAGAACACGGTCCTCATCGAGGACGGCATCCTCAAGGGCTATATGCAGGACCGCACCAACGCGCGGCTCATGGGCATGGCGCCCACGGGCAACGGGCGGCGCGAAAGCTACGCCCATCAGCCCCTGCCGCGCATGACCAATACCTACATGCTGGGCGGCGACAAGGACCCGAAAGAGATTCTGGCCTCGGTCAAGAAGGGCGTCTACGCCGTCAGCTTCGGCGGCGGCCAGGTCGACATCACGTCCGGCAAGTTCGTGTTCTCCTGCACGGAAGCCTACGAGATCGAGAACGGCAAGGTCGGCCGCCCCTTGAAGGGTGCGACCCTGATCGGCGACGGCAAGGACGTGCTCAACCACGTCGGCATGGTCGGCAACGACATGGAAATGGACCCCGGCATCGGCACCTGCGGCAAGGACGGCCAGGGCGTGCCCGTGGGCGTGGGACAGCCGACGCTGCTGGTCAATCAGCTGACGGTGGGCGGCACCGGGGCCTGATTTCAGGCCACGTCCGCCGTGTCCCCGGCTGCGGCGAAAAACCCAAGCCGTTTGCCGAGATGGCCGACGAAGCGATCCGGCCCGGCGGCCCGCAGCACGTCATGGAAGGCGGCTTCCGTCTTGGGCCCGATGTCCCCGTCCTCCTTCAAGGGCCGGTAGGTTCCGCCCATCATTTCCTGTCCCATGTCGTTGATGGCCATCTGCAGGCCATAGCCTTCGGGCCGCGGCCCGCCCGGCCGCGCGGTGCTTGCGGGAAACAACGGCGCAAAGGCCGTTTCCGCCGCCGTTCTGAGACCGCCGACCTCGGCATTCCGCACAAAGCCGTCGAACCTTCCAAGCGCCAGTCCCTCCTCGACCCCCGGGCGCCCCCAGGCCGCCGCCGCGCGGCGCAGGGCCGCCCGCGTCTTGGGTCCGGGAAGGCCGTCATCCTTGAGGGGCTGCGAGCCTGCGAACAATGCGTAAGGCTCCTCGCGGCCTGACCTGCGCAGGCGCTCGCGCCAGATCTCCGGATTGAAGTCGGGCGTGCGCCAGGGTTCCCGGATCAAGAAGTTGAGGCCTCGCTGCAACGCCCGCACGGCATCAAGGCGGTCGCCGCCCTGGGCCAGATCCGCGACCTGTTCAGCCACGGCGGAAAGCGTTTCGGCCACGGGACGGCCGTCAGGCCCCCGGGCGGGGGACGGGTTGGCGTTCGTCGGGTTCACGGGTTCCGGCTGGATAAGGCGTCCCGTGGCATCCCGCCGCGCCGGATGCGTCCCGTAAACATGATCGAAGCGGGATTGTTCGACACGGAACAGGGCCTCACGTTCCCCGTCGTCACGGCTGTCCAGACGCCGCCCCATGACCGCGCGCACCTCGGCGTCCGTCAGATCACCGGGCCGCTTCAGAAGAACTTCCTCCAGCGGGTCGTCCAGGTGGGTCAGGTCCGCAACGAAACCCACCCGGTCGAAGAATTCTCCTGCATGCGGGCTGTGGTCCGTCGCCTTCGAAGCGTCGTCGTTTTCGAACAAGGTTTGAATCTTACGCCGGCGTTCTTCCGACCAGTCCTGGAAATCATGGGCGTAACCTTCGATGACATCCGACACGAAGGACAGATTGTTCACCCCGATATCGAACCAATGGCGCAGGCCGTCGCCAAGCGACATCTTGTGTCGCTTGATTGCACCATCGAATCGCGCCTTTGCCGCCGGGTCATCCAGGCGGTCCGTGTCCCGCCAGGCCTCGGCGACGGGCCCCAGAGCCCTGACCACGGGATGCAGGGTGTATGTGTCGGGGGACAGGCCCAATCGCTCGAAGGCGTCCGCGTGATAATCGTCCGTTTGCTTGAGCGTGACCCCGGCCCAGTCTTCGTCGGTAAGGTTTGCCTGGCGCGTGGCGCGATCGCGCGTCGCGATCTCAAGCGCGATACGACGGATATCCGCTTCGCTGAGGCGACGTTTCAGGATGTCTTGCGCGGCATCCTGAAGGCGTTCGCGGGCCCCCGCGCCCAAAGGGCCTTCGTGATTGGCGACCTGTCCGGCAACGCGGGCGTAGACGGGACTGATCCCTTCGATGGTTTTCCAATAGGCTCGGATATCGCCGCGTTCCAGATGGTCGGACGCGGCATCCAGAATCGCCTGATGGCGCGCACGGGTATCGGTTTGCTCCGGCATGGGAACATCCTTTCATGTTTAGGGTTGAGAAGTGTGGAGAGAGGTTAATCCGGGCGCGGGACGGTATTCGTCCGGCAGCGGTCGACGGTCAGGGTCCGTCCCGGCGGAAAGTTTATCCAGGAACACACAAGGGCATGAACCCGCTCCCAGACCGGGTCATCGAAATCAAGAAAGCGCCGGTCGAAAAAGGTTTTGACGCTCAGTCCGTCGATCAGAAGCGTGTTGGTTTCGCAATGGGGGACCGGCACGCCGTCCGGTGTGTTGCAGAAAACGAATTCGTTCCCGCGTCCCATGTACAGCGCCTCGCGGCTTGGGTCGTTCGAAAGCGCCATTGGATCGGGACATCGGTCGCCGGTCTGTTCGACCCTGCATGTTCCCTGTTCGCGAGCCGCCCGCATGTGCGTCTCCCACGCCAACACCGTCCGGCCCGGTGACACGACAAGCAGGTGAATCCGCACGTGTTCCGGCGACTCTTTCGGGCGTGACAGGCGCCTCAGAAGATCGGCGTTCGGCGGCCCCATGTCGGGGGCCGCGGCATGAACCTGAATGCTCTGCAGCGGGCGGTCGAGAAATCTGATTGCCGGTTCGGGCGGCAATTCAAAGCCCCGAAGGTAGCCGACCGGGATGGTCATGCGCAGACCGGAAAGCTCATAGACCTGAACCGAGGGGAACGCCGGTTCCGCCGCACCTGAGGCCGAACCGGTCGCTGCGCGGGCCGGAAAGGCGCCGAACGCCGCCATGGCGCAAAGTAGGGCAAGAAGCCGCAGCAGTGCCAGAGCGGTTCCCGGCCAGTTCCGGCCTTCCATGCCGTGGTGAGCGCAACCGTCGTGCAGGACACACTCCTCCCATTCGATGCACATGGCTATACAAGATGATCAGATCAAAATCAAGAATGTATTCCTATATTAAAGGCATGCGCGATCTGCCGCCGGACAGCGAAAAGGACGGTTTCAGCGATGCCGGAAATCAGGCGCTGGCGGCCAGGTCCTCGCCCTTGAGCGCGCGGTCGATCAGGGCGACCGTTTCGTTGACGCCGTAAAGCGCGATGAACGAGCCCATGCGCGGGCCCTGGGACTGGCCGAGCAGGGTTTCGTAGAGCGCCTTGAACCAGTCGCGCAGGTTCTCGAAGCCGTGGCGCTTGCCGACCTCGTAGACCTCGGTCTGCAGGTCCTCGGCCTCGGACGCGGCGTCCATGCCCTTCAGCGTGTCGGCCAGATCCTGCAGCGCCGCGCGCTCGGTCTCCGTCGGCTGGCGGTAGACCTTGGCCGGCTTGATGAAGTCCCGGTAATAGGCGATGGCCGTGCCGACCAGCCCGTCGATGAAGGGCGCGTTTTCCGCCGTCAGGTCCGGGCGGTAGCGCGAGATGAAGTGCCAGAGCACGGATTTGTCCTCGGTCCCGCACACGCCGGCCAGGTTCAACAGGATCGAATAGCTGAGCGCCGCCTGGGGGGCGGGCGGATTGCCGGAGTGGATATGCCATACCGGGTTGGCCAGCTTCTGGGCGTCGTCCTGATCGGCGAAGGCGCCGAGATGCGCGAGGTAGTCGTCGACGTTCTTGGGGATGACGTCGAAATGCAGGCGCTTGGCGGTCTTCGGTTTCTGGAACATGAACAGGGACAGGCTTTCCGGCGGCGCGTAGGCCAGCCATTCCTCCATGGTCAGGCCGTTGCCGCGGGACTTGGAAATCTTCTCGCCGTTTTCGTCCAGGAACAATTCGTAAGTGAAGCCCTTGGGCGGCTTGCCGCCCAGGATGCGGCAGATGGCGCCCGACTGCTTGACGCTTTCGATCAGGTCCTTGCCCGACATTTCGTAGTCGACGCCCAGCGCCGTCCAGCGCATGGCCCAATCGGGCTTCCACTGTAATTTACAATGCCCGCCGGTGACGGTGGTCTCGACCTTCTCGCCATCCTCGTTCTCGTAAACGATGGTGCCGGCGGCCGGATTGGTTTCCAGCACGGGGGCCAGCAGCACGCGCCCGGTCTTGGGGCATACGGGCAGGAAGGGGCTGTAGGTCGCGCGCCGTTCCTCGCCCAGGGTCGGGATGATGACCTTCATCACCGCGTCGTAGCGTTGCAGCAGGGTCAGCAGCGTGGCGTCGAACTCGCCCGCCCTGTAGCACTCGGTCGAGCTTTTGAACTCGTAGTCGAAGCCGAAGCCGTCGAGGAACGCCCGAAGCCGCGCGTTGTTGTGATGGCCCATGCTGTCGTGGGTGCCGAAGGGATCGGGGATCGAGGTCAGGGGCTTGCCCAGATGTTCCGCCAGCATGTCCTGGTTGGGCAGGTTTTCCGGCACCTTGCGCAACCCGTCCATGTCGTCGGAGAAGGCGAACAGCCTGGTCGGCATGCCGGTCAGGATTTCGAAGGCGTGGCGCACCATGGTCGTGCGCGCGACCTCGCCGAAGGTGCCGATATGCGGCAGGCCCGAGGGGCCGTAGCCCGTTTCGAACAGCACATAGCCCTTTTCCGGCAGCTTGCCGCCGAGCTGTTTCAGCAGCTCGCGGGCCTCGGCAAAGGGCCAGGCATTGGCGTTTTCGGCGATGTCGCGCAGATCGGTCATGGTTCGGGCTCTTTGGGTCTGAAACGGAGCGGGAACCTAACCCCGCGCCCGGCCCGGGAGCAAGCAAAGTTAGTAGGCGTACTCCGTGAACACGGGGTCGATGGTGCCCTTCCAGCGCCGCTCATAGGCGACCAGCAGCTCCTCGGCCTGGGTCATCCCGGAATCGCAGATCTGGTGCATGGGCTGCAGGAAATGGCTTTCGTCGAGGCCGACGGCGTCGAGCCGCGCCCGGTTCTTCAGCCCCTGACGGGCGATGCACAGCACCTCGCAGGCGATCTCCTTGATCTGCTTGTCGCGGAACGGCGTTTTCAGGGCGGTCTTGGGCACGTCCCGGCGCATGGCCTCGCGCTCGTCCTCGGTCCAGTCCTTGACCAGGTCCCAGGCGGCGTCGCGGGCCTGCGTGTCATACAGCAGCCCGACCCAGAAGGCCGACAGCGCGCAGAGCCGCGCCCAGGGCCCGCCGTCAGCACCGCGCATCTCGAGGAAGGTCTTCAGGCGCACCTCGGGGAAGGCCGTGGTCATGTGGTCTTCCCAGTCCTTCATGGTCGGCAGTTCCCCCGGCAGGGCCGGGAGTTTGCCCGCCATGAAGTCGCGGAACGACTGGCCGGCGGCGTTGATGTAGGTGCCGTTGCGGTAAACGAAGTACATGGGCACGTCGAGGATATAGTCGACGTATTGCTCGAACCCGAAGCCGTCCTCGAACACGAAGGGCAGGGTGCCGCAGCGGTCCGGATCGACGTCGGTCCAGATGTGCGAGCGGTAGGACAGGAAGCCGTTGGGCTTGCCGTGGCGGAACGGCGAATTGGCCCAGAGCGCCGTGGCGATGGGCTGCAGCGCCAGGGCGACGCGGAACATCTGGCGCATCACCGCTTCGGAATTGAAGTCCAGGTTGACCTGCACGGTGCAGGTCGACTGCATCATCTCAAGCCCGAGCCCGCCCCGGGTCGGCATGTATTCCCGCATGATCGCGTAACGCCCCTTGGGCATCCAGGGCATGTCCTCGCGCGTCCATTTCGGGTTGTAGCCCAGGCCCAGAAACCCGATGCCGAGCTCGCCGGCCACGGTCTTCACCTGTTTCAGATGCTCGGTGACCTCGCCGCAGGTCTGGTGGATGGTTTCGACGGGCGCGCCCGACAGTTCCAGCTGCCCCGCCGGCTCCAGCGAGATCGAGCTGCGGTCCGGCTTCGACAGGGCGATGACGTTGCCTTTCTCCAGCACCGGGGTCCAGCCGAAGCGGGTCAGGGCGTCGAGCATCTGACGCACGCCCGGCTCCCCGTCATAGGTCAGGGGGCGCAGGGTCTTCAGGTCGTAGGCGAATTTCTCGTGTTCCGTGCCGATGCGCCAGTCGCGCGCGGGCTTGCAGCCCGCTTCCAGGTATTCGACCAGGGTGGCCTTGTCGGTGATGGGATGGGACTTGGGGGAACTGTCATTGGCCATGGCCGGGTCTTTCGTCGTTGGAGGGAACGGGCGGGAAGAGGGGAGGAAGATAAGGTCCGCCGTTCCTATATTTGGTCAGGTCCAGTCGCCTACAACCGCCTGCCATACGGAAAGTGCGGCAAGGCAGGCCGTTTCGGCGCGCAGGATACGGGGACCCAGCGTCACCGGGGTGATGAAGGGAAGCTTAGCAAACCTGTCAAGCTCCCGCGCCTGAAAGCCGCCTTCCGGGCCGACCAAAAAGCCGACCGCCCCGCCCGCCGTCTTGTTCGCCGCCTGGGCCGCCGCCGCAAGCGGCGCGCCGCCGCCGGTCTCGTCCAGGGCGAACAGGGGGCGGCCCTGGGGCCAATCAGCCAACAGGGCGTCGAGATCGGTCATGTCGGACACCTCCGGCACGGACAGGCGCTCGCACTGCTCCGCCGCCTCGACGGCCTGGGCGCAGAGGCGCGCCGTGTTGGTGCGCCCGGTCTGGGTATTGGCCGTCTGCACGGGCATCAGGCGCGATGCTCCCAGTTCGGTCGCCTTCTGGATGATGAAATCGGTGCCGGTTTTCTTCACCGGCGCGAAGGCGAGCCAGGGGCCCGGCGCCTCCGACTGATCGCGGGTTTTTTCCAGGACGACCAGCTGGGCCGCGCGCTTGCCGAGATCCGCGATCTCGGCCCGCCATTCGCCGTCCTGGCCGTTGAACAGCAGGACCGGATCGCCCGCGCCCAGGCGCATGACCCGGCCCAGGTAATGGGCCTGGTCGGCCGTGGCCGCGACCGGCGCGCCCCCGCCAAGGGGGCCGTCGACGTAAAGGCGGATCCCTGCCGCCATGGCGATTTTCCCTTTAAATGTCCCGGGTCCCGACCCTATTACTTGAGGCCATGGATAAGCGACAACAAGTTTCGGCCTCGGACATTCCGCCGCAAAGCTGGATCGACCGGGTGCCGGTGGCCGGCATACGGCCCTATCTGCGCCTTGCGCGCCTGGACCGGCCGATCGGCACCTGGCTGCTGCTGCTGCCCTGCTGGTGGGCGGTGGCGATGGCCGCACCCGGCTGGCCCGACCCCTGGTTCATGGCCCTGTTCGCCGTGGGCGCCCTGGTCATGCGGGGGGCCGGCTGCACCGTCAACGACATCGCCGACCGGGATATCGACAAAAGGGTCGCGCGCACGGCCACGCGGCCCATCACGTCCGGTCAGGTCTCGGTCGTCCAGGCACTGGCGTTCCTGGCATTGCAGCTCGCCATCGGGCTCGCCGTGCTGCTGCAATTCAACACCTATACGGTGATCCTGGGCGCCTCGTCGCTGGTCCTGGTCGCCATTTATCCCTTCGCCAAGCGGGTCACCTATTGGCCGCAGTTCGTGTTGGGCCTGACCTTCAACTGGGGCGCCCTTCTCGGCTGGACCGCGGTGACGGGGAGGCTGGAGGCGCCGGCGGTGCTGCTGTATGCCGCAGGCCTGCTGTGGACCATGGGCTACGACACCATCTACGCCCATCAGGACAAGGAAGACGACGTCCTGGTCGGCGTCAAGTCGACGGCGCTCAAGTTCGGCGATGCGACCCGCCCCTGGCTGGCCGCATTCTACGGCGGCACGGTCACCCTGCTGGCGGCGGCGGGCGTGCATGCCGCCCTGCACCCGGTTTATTTCGCGGGCCTGGCCGTGGCGGCGCTGCACCTTGTCTGGCAGGTCCGCGGCCTGGACCTGGACGACGCCAAGGTCTGCCTGGGCCGGTTCAAGTCGAACCGGGATTTCGGGCTGATCGTGCTGGCCGCCATCATCGCCGGACGGCTTCTGGGTGGCGCCGGCTGAGACAGCGGTAGAGCTGCCAGGGGGTCAGCACCCAGGGTTCCCGCAGGCCGAGCACCCGCTTGACCGCCTCGACACAGGTATAGGGCCGCCACGCCAGGGCGCGGGGCGGCGGCACCACGGGCCGCACCAGACGCAGCCGGCAGCCCCGGCGGCGGAACACCCGCAACAGACCCAGCAGCGGATAGGCGCCCATGGCCGTGGCGAAGGTGTAATGGGCCATGGGGTCGTAATAGAGCCAGTTGCCCCGCGTGCGCAGCAGCACGAAGCAATGGCGGAACCCGGGTTTCAGCAGGCGCAGCCAGGGCAGGGTCGCCCGCCCGGTGAAGGCGACCACGGCCAGGTCCGGCCCGGCCAGGGCCCTGTCGTCGCTCATGCCAGGATGCCCTTGCGCCGCAGCACCGTCGTCATGCGGTCGAGGGCCTCGTCCCACAGGCGGGCGGGCCAGGCCTCGTCACGCAGGCGGGCGTCGGGAGGACGGTCGCGGGCGCCGAATTCCAACAAGGTGCGCAGGTGCAGTACCTTGAGCACCCCCGCCCGCACCAGGGACAGGGCGGCGAGATAAACGTCGTCGGCCTCGCACGGGCGGGCCATGCCGCCGCCGGCCTCGAACCTCCGGCCGTCGCGCTGCGCCCGATGGGCGCGCATGAACCAGAACCAGGCCTCTTCCGCCGTATCGAAGGGACGGGTCGCCCCGGCGGGCTGCGGGCGCGGGAAATAGCGTTTGCGTTTCACGGAATCCGGCCTCCCTGCTGCCTGAAACAAATAAGAACATTTCAAGAACAAATACAGATAACCTACCCAAAATTCCCATGTCAACGATTTTTCAGGTTCTTTTTCCTAATTATCCCATGAAGCCAAACGCGACGGATGGTCCGCCTCCGGGACCGCCCGGAGAAGGACGCCCGCCTCCGCCCCGACGATTCCCTATGGAAATTATCCGCCATTTGTAAGACAATGTTCCCATGTTGCGACATTCAAGCGTCTGGCATGCGGTTGACCGGCTGGCCCGCGAACATGGGCTGTCGACCTCGGGCCTTGCCCGCAAGGCCGGCCTCGATCCGACCACCTTCAACAAAAGCAAGCGCACGACGCGCGACGGCAAGCTGCGCTGGCCGTCGACGGAAAGCGTCGCCAAGATTCTGTCGGCGACAGGGGCCAGCCTGTCAGAATGGGTGTCCTACGTGGACGAGACGGAAGGCGGCGGCGTCTACCGCAACGTGCCGCTGATCGGCTTCGCCCAGGCGGGGAATTCCGGATTTTTCGACGACGCCGGCTATCCCGTGGGCGGCGGCTGGGACGAAATCCCCTTCCCCGGCCTGAACGATCCCAACGCCTTCGCCCTGGAAATCAACGGCGACAGCATGGAACCCGTGTTCCGCGACGGCGACACCATCATCGTCGCCCCCCATGCCTCGGTCCGGCGCGGCGACCGCGTCGTGGTCAAGACTACGGAGGGCGAGGTCATGGCCAAGGTGCTGATCCGCCGCACGGCGCGCCACATCGACCTGCAATCCCTGAACACGGCGCACGAGGACCGTTCCCTGGAATTGAGTCAGGTCGAGTGGATTTCCCGCGTGGTCTGGGCCAGCCAGTAGCCCTGCGGGGATAACATCCCCGCCGCCCATCAAAACGGCGCGTCAAACCTCTAAATTCCCCGCGTTTTTCCCTGCGCTTGGCGTTTCCGCCTCCAGCGGTTATGCTGCATGTGCGAAGAGAGTGGCGCTGGCTTTGGGAGTTTTGAAAGGCCGATGCCATGAAATACGGACAAAGCAGGGGCGGCAACGCCGTCAGTTGGATCGACGGCGAATGGCATACAGAGGAGCCCGCCGTCGCCAAGGCGACCGATCACGCCATGTGGCTGGGCTCGGCGGTGTTCGACGGGGCCCGGTCGATGGCCGGCAAGGCCCCCGACCTGGAAGCCCATTGCGCCCGCGCCATCCGGTCGGCCCGCATCATGGGCATGGCGCCGGACGTGACGACGGAAGACATCGTCGAACTGTCCCACGAAGGCATCCAGCAGTTTCCCGACGACGCGCAACTGTACATCTGCCCGCTGTTCTATGCCTCGGGCGGCTTCGTCGTGCCCGACCCGGCATCGACCCATTTCGTGCTGACAGTGGAAGAGGCCGCCCTGCCCGCGCCGACCGGCTTCAAGGCCTGCCTGTCGCCGTTCCGCCGCCCGGCCGCCGACATGGCGCCGACCGAGGCCAAGGCCGCCTGCCTGTATCCCAACGTGTCGCGCGCCGTGGCCGACGCCAACCAGCGCGGCTTCGACACCGGCGTGATGCTGGACCCGGACGGCGACGTGGCCGAGTTTTCGTCGGCCAACCTGTTCATGGTGAAGGACGGCGTCGTGCACACGCCGGCGACCAACGGCACTTTCCTCAACGGCATCACCCGCCAGCGGGTGATCGAGCTTCTGCGCGCGGCCGGGGTCGAGGTCGTGGAGCGCCAGATCACCTATGACGACCTGACCGAGGCCGACGAGCTGTTCGCCACCGGCAACTATTCCAAGGTCGTGCCCTGCACGCAGTTGGACGGCCGCGCCCTGCCCCGGGGCCCCGTGTTTCAGGAAACGCGGGACATGTATTTCAGCTACGCCGACGCCTGCTGAGGTCTATTTCCAGATCGGCCTGCCCGATCCCGGCAGGCCGTAAGCGGCCCACTTGCGGGTGACTTCGTCGATCACGTCGTCCGACATGCGAATCTTGCGGCCCCATTCCCGGTGCGTTTCCGCCCCCATCTTGGCCGTCGCGTCGATCCCCATCTTGCTGCCCAGGCCGGGTTCCGGCGAGGCGAAGTCCAGGTAATCGATGGGCGTGTTTTCGATCATCGTCACGTCGCGGGCGGGATCGACGTTGGTCGAGATCGCCCAGATCACGTCGTTCCAGTCCCGCGCGTTGATGTCTTCGTCGACCACGATGACGAACTTGGTATAGGTGAACTGACGCAGGTAGGACCACACGCCCATCATGATGCGCTTGGCATGGCCGGCGTAGGCCTTCTTCATGGAGACCACGGCGACGCGGTAGGAACAGGCTTCGGGCGGCAGCCAGAAATCGACCACTTCCGGGAACTGCTGGCGGAACAGGGGCACGAAGACCTCGTTCAACCCTTCGCCCAGGACCGACGGTTCGTCCGGCGGGCGGCCGGTATAGGTCGAAAGATAGATCGGGTCGCGGCGCATGGTGATGGCCGAGACCGTGAACACGGGGAACGGCTCGACCGAATTGTAGTAGCCCGTGTGGTCGCCGTAGGGTCCCTCGTCGCTGTAATCTTCCAGCGAGACATGGCCTTCGATGACGATCTCGGCCTCGGCCGGCACCTTCAGGGGCACGGTCTTGCAGTCGACCAGATCGACCCGCTTGCCGCGCAGCATGCCGGCGAACTGGTATTCCGACAGGGTGTCCGGCACGGGCGTCACGGCGGCCAGGATGGTGCCCGGGTCGGCTCCGATGACGGCGGCGGCGGGCAGGGGCTCGGGCCGGCTGTCCTTCCAGCGGGCATGGTGCTGGGCCCCGCCCCGATGCTTGAGCCAGCGCATCAGGGTGGTGTTCCGGCCCGTCACCTGCATGCGGTAGATGCCCAGGTTGAAACCGTCGCGCTTGTCGCCGCCCTTCTGCCCCGCCTGGGGCCCCTGGGTCACGACCAGCGGCCAGGTGATCAGCGGCGCCGGCTCGCCGGGCCAGCAGGTCTGGATCGGCAGGGCCGCAAGGTCGATGTCATCCCCCTTGAGCACGATTTCCTGGCAGGGCGCCGATTTCACCGTCTTCGGCTTCATGGCGACCATGGTTTTCAGCAGCGGCAGCATGTCCATGGCCTGGCGCAGGTTTTCCGGCGGCTCCGGCTGACGCAGGAAGGCCAGTGTCTCACCGACCTCGCGCAGTTCCGCCGGCTCCCGCTCCATGCCCCAGGCGACCCGTTCCACCGTGCCGAACAGGTTGACCAGGACCGGCATGCCGAACGCCTTGCCGTCCCGACCCACGACATTCTCGAACAGCACGGCCGGGCCGCCCTCTGCGATCAGGCGGGTCTGGATTTCCGTCATCTCCAGTTCCGGCGTGACGGGTTCGGTGACGCGCACGAGGCGGCCCGCCGGCTCCAGCCGGTTGAAGATGAAATCCCTGAGCGAGGCATAGGCCATGTGCGGTTTCCTGGCCGCCGGGGCAGGTTGTCCGGCGCGCGCCGACGTTAGCCGCTGAAACAAGGGGGCAAAAGGCGAAAATGCCCGGCACGCATTTCTCGCCGCACCCACACCCGAAGGGCTGAAGTACCAAAGATGGTTCTGTTCATAACAGCACCGGGCTTGTTTCTTCGCGGGGCCTAACGAACAATGATCTTTTGATGCATCGCTCGATATCTGTTGAATAACATTCCAGCCACAGGAGACGGCATGTGGAACCCAGAAAATTTATAGAAGATATAATTAGGGCGCTTATTCAGCTTCAGCAATCTCCGCAGCCCGCTCGCAGCGGAAACAGTAAAGTTTATCTTCCTAGGATGATTGGCATAGGTAATGGCCGACAAATTATTGTTTCCGAAGAAATCGATAAACTCATCGCTGATTTTGCTCGCCAAAAAATGAACACCAACACTTCATTAAAAACCCACTTTTCCGTCAGCGAATTTAGAAAACTGGTTCGAGCTGCTTTCGGTCTTGCTCTGGTCAAAATCGATCTCGCTGACGATATCAGTAAGAATGTTGATTCCGTTCTTAACGACGTTGACACGGCAATAGATCGAGACACGACTTGGATATCGACCAGGGGCCAACGAGAGTATGCCTTTGGCTGCACCCTTTTCAGCTTTGATGATGTTGCACCATTTGCGATCGGGCCCGTCCGCTTCGAACCTCGCCCGATTTGGCTCGACCGGAAGGCATCGGACGGTCGGTCAGCACGCATCGGCTCTGGAGGTCGGATAGAGCGATTTGGCCACAATATCGCCGATGGGGCGATTTCGAAGATAATGAAACGGCGGATAATTCGCGCATGGCAGGGTCAAAAACTGAGAACCCGGAAACCCTCTGCCGACAGCGTTTTTGAGCAGAGTGTTTTGGAGGCTATCGGAAAATGCCCATATGTATGCAGCGTCAAAGTTTCCGGCCTTGGAGACAAGGCGGGAGAGGATAAAGCACTACTAGCGGCGCGACTCGCGTTAACGACCATTTCGCTGAATTGGGAAAAACCTTCAGCCGCTTTGAATGGTCTTAACTTACGATTCGATAGAGAGATGCGAAATCAAACACTACTTTCGTTTACTGCAGATGGGATAATTCTCGGTGGGGGGTCAACATCCAACATGCCACACGCCCCTTGGGTTGAACGCGGCGAATTAGAAAGTCACTTACAAAAATTCAATGCCAACTTCACAACTGCAGGAGAGGCCATTGAGTGGCTACTCGATCCAATTGGCCCACATAACAGGCCGAAACTTCAGAGCATCATCACGCAGGCAATGCTGTGGTTTCACGATGGGTGCCGCGAAATATTTGGGCTTAAGGCAATTGTCAGTTTCGCATCTTGCATGGACATCCTCGCTAGTGGGGGCGGGCGAAAATCCATTTGCAACCTGATCCGCGCACGCCTTGAAATTGATGAAGGTGCGATCATCCATCGAGATGGATTCACAGTAAAAGAGGTCATCGACCAAATATACGGCGAAGGCCGCGTTCGCTTCATTCATGGCCCAATACAGAACGGAAAACACATTTGGGGAGACAAATTGGGGCACGATTGGTCGGAGAAACGTGGACTTGCCGAATGGCTCGCTCGTAATTGCCTAGTGTCCTGCTTGGGACAAGCAGCAGAACATCTTGGTGACGATAGTCCCGACCTCTTTTTAAAATAAGTAATGCATCGCTGCCAGCCCTTCCGCGGTTCAGTAGAGAACGGCGCTAGACGGCCATGTGGTAAGAAATGCAGGCTAGCTTGCTTGAGCAGTCGCCGCCAAACCGCGTTCAGTTGTCACGGGGGGCAAAGGCGGATACCCTTTCCGGCGCCGGTAAATGACATTAACTCCCTATAAACACCGGCGGATTAGGATTTCGAGGGATGCCCGGTTGGAGAGGCCGGAAAATTTCCAAGGCTCGGTGGGAAGTGAAGACCTCATTGGTGAAACATGTCCGGTGACGCGATGACTGCGCAGAACGACCCGGCGCTGAAGAATTTTCAGCGCCTGATCGACATCGGCATCGCCCTGTCCGCCGAACGCGACATTAACCGCTTGATGGAAAAGATTCTTTTGGAGGCCAAGGACCTGACCGCGGCCGACGGCGGGACCCTGTACATCAAGACCGACGAGGACGCGCTGAAGTTCGAGATCATGCGCACCGATTCCCTCAACATCGCGCTGGGCGGCACCACGGGCAAGGACATCACCTTTCCGCCGATCCGCCTGTTCGACCCGGAAACGGGCCAGCCGAACCAGAAAAACATCGCCAGCTACTGCGCCCTGACCGGCGAATCGATCAACATTAAGGACGCCTACGAGGCCGAGAATTTCGACTTTTCCGGCACCAAAAAATTCGACGAGGGCACCGGCTACCGGTCCAAGTCGTTCCTGACCGTGCCCCTGAAGAACAGCCAGGACGAAATCATCGGCGTCATCCAGCTGCTCAACGCCACGGACCCGTCGGGCACGGTCATCGAATTCTCCAAACAGATCCAGCCCCTGGTCGAGGCCCTGGCCTCCCAGGCCGCCGTCGCGCTCGACAATCAGCAGCTGCTGGAAAGTCAGCGCAAGCTGTTGGAAAGTTTCATCGAGCTGATCGCGTCGGCGATCGACGCCAAGTCGCCCTATACCGGTGGCCACTGCCAGCGCGTGCCCGAACTGACCAAGATGCTGGCCAAGGCCGCCTGCGACGACAAGGACGGGCCGTTCAAGGATTTCGACCTGACCGAGGAGCAGTGGTACGAACTGCACATCGGGGCGTGGCTGCACGACTGCGGCAAGGTCACGACGCCGGAATACGTCGTCGACAAGGCCGTGAAGCTGGAAACCATCTACAACCGCGTCCACGAGGTGCGCATGCGCTTCGAGGTGGTCAAGCGCGAGGCCGAGATCGAGTACTACAAGGCGCTGCTCGCGGGCCGGGGTGATCCGGACGAACTGAAGGCCGAATTGGACGAAACCCTGGCCAGGATCGATGCCGACTGGGAATTCATCGCCAAGGCCAACGTCGGCGACGAATTCATGGCGCCCGAGGCCCAGGAACGCATCCGCGAGATCGCCAAGACCCCGTGGACGCGCACCCTCGACGACCGCCTGGGCCTGTCCTTCGAGGAACGCAAGCGCAAGGACCGCACGCCGCCCGTGCCGGCGCCGGCCAAGGAATACCTGCTGGCCGACCGCGACGACCATGTCGTCTTCCGCGACGCGCTGGAGCCCGCGGCCCAGCCCGATAACCCCTTCGGGTTCAAGCTGAACATCCCCGAGCACAAGTACAATTTCGGCGAAATCTACAACCTGTGCATCGCCCGCGGCACCCTGACCGAGGAAGAGCGCTTCAAGATCAACGACCACATCGTGCAGACCATCATCATGCTGGAACAGCTGCCGTTCCCCAAGCACCTGAAGCGGGTGCCGGAATACGCGGGCGGCCACCACGAAAAGATGGACGGCACGGGCTATCCCCGCAAGCTGACCGAGGAAGAGATGTCCGTGCCGGCGCGCATCATGGCCATCGCCGACATCTTCGAGGCCCTGACCGCCGCCGACCGCCCCTACAAGGACCCCAAGAAACTGTCGGACAGCATCAAGATCATGTCGTTCATGAAAAAGGACGCGCATATCGACGGCGAGCTGTTCAAGCTGTTCCTGACCTCCGGTGTGTTCCAGGAATACGCCGACCGGTTCCTCGAGCCCTATCAGATCGACGACGTGGACATCGCCAAATACCTTGAATAACCAGCCTCCCCCGCCCGCCGCCCGCCCGATCCGCCCGCGCTCCGTGTCGCGGGCGCTGGCCTATCCCTATGACGTGCCCGACCGTTCCTTCGTGATCCACGCGGGCCATGTCCAGCCGGTGGAAAGCGAAACGCATTTTCATGAACTTGCCGGCGGCGACCTTGAGGGACGGGTGCCGGTGATCGCCTGCGGCTCCAACCAGGCGCCCTCGGCCCTGGCCTGGAAATTCTCCAGGCCCGAGGACGGCCCCGTGCCCGTGGTGCGCCTTCATCTGAAAAATTTCGACAGCGTCTATTGCGCCCATTTCGCGGGCTACGGATCGGTCCCGGCGACCCTGCATCCGGCCCCCGGTACCGTGGTGTCGCTGTTCGTCAACTGGCTGACGCCGGCCCAGCTTGCCCATATGCACACCACGGAGACCCGGCGCGGCAACTACGTCTACGGCGAGCTTGCGGATATCGAGACCGAGGTCGAATTCGGCCCCGCCGTGACCCGCGCCGGCGCCTATATCTGCACCCGGGGGGCGCTGGCCATCGATGGCTGCCCGGTGCCGCTCGCCGAAATCCCGGCCCGTGACCGGGTTCATCCGGCACTCGGCCAGCGCGCCCTGATCGAGCGCCTGCTCGCCCTGCACGGTCTGGCCGACACGGTCGAGACCTTCGTCCAGCGCAACATCGACGACGAGGGCGAACGCAGCCGCCGCGCGGCCCTGCTGCACCTGGGCGCTCTGCCCTTCGACTACCCGGCCTTCCATCCGGCGGGCTGACCCGCCCCGAATCGCCGGGCCGCGCGCGCACGCCGCCGCCTGCAATCCCGATACCCGGCCCCGGGCCAGCGCCCCGCAGGCGGGCGGTTGGGCCATGCCCCTGTGCAAATTCGCTGTGGACGGGTATTTTTCCGGCCATGGAACAGTTTCTGTCGGACCTAACGCTGATCCGTGACGGGGTTCTGAATTCGACCGCGGACCTGTGGGTGCCGCTGGTGGAAACCGTCGCGACCATGCCGACCTGGGCGCTTGCCGCCGCCGGGGCCGGCGCCCTGGCGCTGATCGGCGTGCTGCTGTTCGGCGGCCGCAGGCTGCGCGGCGGCGACCGCCTGGACCGCCCCGATCCCGTGCTGCGCGCCCAGCCGGAAACGGATGGTTGGCAGCCCGCCCCGCCCCAGGGGACGGCGCCCGCGCCCATGGACCCCGTGCCCCTGCCCGACACGCCCGAGATCCAGGGCCTGGCCGAGATTCTCGCCGAACGGGGGATCGACGACCGGGCGCGGGACGGGCGGCTGCGCACTTTCGCCGGCGAATTGGACGACCTGCGGGCGCGGCTCGGCACCGTCAGCGCCGGATCGCCGGCGGCGGCGCGCCTGCTGCACGACGCGCGGGGCGCCATCGCTTCCGGCGACATCGCCCGCGGCACGGACCTTCTGATCCGCGCCGCCGAGGAAGAGGATACCACCGGCCACAAGCATGCCTGGACCGCCGATGTGCACGGCCGCGCGGCGGCCCTGACCCGGCTGGTCGCGGGCGACCTTCTGGCCGCGCGCGGCGACGCGGAGGAAGCCGTGACCCTGTTCCGGCTTGCCGCCGACGCGGCCCCCGGGGACGATCTGGAACTGCGGGTCGAATGCCTGGGCCGCCTGGGAGCCGTGGCCCACGGCCGCGAGGACTACCGGGCCGCGCGCAAGCATTTCGCGGCCGCGCTCGACCTGCTTGAAAAATCCGGCGCCGAGAGCCATCCCGACCTGGGCGGCATTCTCAACAATCTGGGGCTGGCCTGCGATCTGGCCGGCGACGCCAAATCGGCGGAACAGTATTACCAGCGCGCCCTTGCCGCCGACGAGACGGCCTGGGGCGACGACCATCTGAACGTCGCCGCCGTGGTCAACAACCTGGGCCTCTACTACCGGCGCCGGGGCAAGACCCAGGCGGCGGAACCCCTGTTCCGCCGCGCCGTCGCGATCAAGGAAAAGCGCCTGATGCCGGGCGACGCCTCGCTCGCCCTCAGCCAGGTCAACCTGGCCGCCGCGCTCCGCGCCCTCGGGCGCGAGGAAGACGCCCAGGACCTGGAACGCCGGGCCGGCCTGCCGCCGCCCGAACCGCCGGAAGCCGAGGAGCCCGCGGAAGAGGATTCCCCGGAAACCGGCGACGGCGGTGGCGATCCCGAGGCCCTGGAAAGCGCCGAAACGGACGGACGGCCCGTGTCCGCCGGTTGACGCGGCGTCACCCTTTCCCCTCTCTCTGAAATCTGTATAGTCGGCCCTCTTTCCCGCCCGGAGGCGATGACCAGGCGGCGAAGGATCAGACCATTCCGCCGGCAATGGCGCCGGCGGCCGCTCGAAGGCAAGGACCAAGCGAATGACGCAAAAGACCGGTATCATGATTTGCGGCCACGGCAGCCGCGACCAGGGGGCCGTCGATGAATTCGGCACCCTGGCGGGCCATCTGGCCAAACGATTCCCCGATTACGACGTGGAAAGCGGGTTCCTCGAATTCGCCACGCCGGTGATCCGCACGGGCCTGGACAAATTGCGGGACCGGGGCGTCAACCGCATCATCTGCGTGCCCGGCATGCTGTTCGCGGCGGGCCATGTGAAGAACGACCTGCCGTCGGAAATCAACAGTTTCGCCCATGCCCATCCCGACCTGGACGTGCGCTTCGGCCGCGAACTGGCGATCGACGCGCGGCTGCTGCGCGCGGCGAAAGTCCGCATCGAAGAAGCCGAGACCGCCGCCAACGCGGCCAAGGGCGAGATCGCCCGCAAGGACACCCTGTTGATGGTGGTCGGGCGCGGGACCAACGATTCGGACGCCAATTCCAACGTCAACAAGGTCGCGCGCATGCTGTGGGAAGGCATGGATTTCGGCTGGGCCGAGGTCAGCTATTCCGGCGTCGCCTATCCTCTGGTCGACGAGGGCCTGAACAAGGCGGTGAAGCTCGGCTACAAGCGCATCATCGTGTTCCCCTATTTCCTGTTCACGGGCATCCTGGTCAACCGCATCTACCGCTGGGCCGACGACTGCGCCCAGGCGCATCCCGAGATCGATATCGTCAAGGCGCCCTATCTCAACGACCATGAAGACCTGATCGACTGCTTCGCCGACCGGGTCGAGGAAGCGCTGAACGGTGACAACAAGATGAACTGTCTGCTGTGCAAGTACCGGGAGCAGATCATCGGCTATGAGGACGACCATGGGGCCCCCCAGGTCGGCCACCATCACCATGTGGTCGGCATCGGCACGGACGGCCACGGGGCCGAGGATCACGGCATCCACCACGGCAAGCACGGCCATCATCATGGGCATGGGCACAGCCATGACCATGGACATGATCACGGCCACGGGCATACCCATCCGCATTCCCACGACCCCGAAACCTGACGCCGGGGCAGTAATGTTCGATTACGTCCGCGACCCGGCGGAAATCTACCGCCGTTCCTTCGCCGCCATCGAGGCGGCGGCGGATTTGTCGCGCTTCCAGGGGACGGAGCGCGCCCTGGCCGTGCGCCTGATCCATGCCTGCGGCATGGCCGAGATCGCAGGGGACCTGGTGATGTCGAACGATCCGGCCCAGGCCGGCAAGGCCGCCCTTGCGGCAGGCGCCCCCATCCTGGTCGATGCGGAAATGGTCGCCCGGGGCGTCATCTCTTCACGCCTGCCCAAATCGAACCGCATCATCTGCACCCTCAACGACGATGGCGTGCGTGACCGCGCGGCGGCCCTCGGCACCACCCGATCCGCCGCCGCCGTCGACGCCTGGGCCCCGCACCTGGATGATGCCGTGGTCGCCATCGGCAACGCGCCGACGGCCCTGTTCCGCCTGCTGGAGCTGCTGGCCGAGGGCGCGCCCCGCCCCGCCGTGATCCTGGGTTTTCCCGTGGGCTTCATCGGCGCCGCGGAATCGAAACAGGCGTTGATCGACCATGCGGACGGCATTCCCTTCGCGACCCTGACTGGGCAAAAGGGCGGCAGCGCCCTGGCCGCCGCCGCCGTGAACGCCCTCTGCCCCGCCCCCGAACAGGCGGAGGCGCCGAATGGATAGATGGCTTTCCGTGGTCGGCATCGGCGAGGACGGGCTGGCCGGTCTGGGCGCGCGCGCCCGCGCGCTGATCGCCGAGGCCGAGGTCCTGGTCGGCGGCGACCGCCACCTGGGCATGCTCGGCGGCGACCCCCGCCCGCGCCTGACCTGGGGCGACGGCCTGGACGCCGGGATCGATGCCATCGCCCGGCACGCGGGCAAACCGGTCTGCGTGCTGGCCTCGGGCGATCCCCTCAACTTCGGCATCGGCAAGCGTCTGGTCGCGCGCTTCGGCATCGCGGCCATGGACATCCAGCCCGCCCCCGGCGCCTTCGCCCTGCTGGCCGCGCGCATGGGCTGGCCGCTCAACGACGGCACGGTGCGCACCGTCAGCTGCCACGCCTTTCCGGTCGAGGTCCTGAACCGCCATCTGCTGCCGGGCCTGCGCCTGTTGATCCTGGCCCGCAACGGCGAGACCCCGGCACAGGCGGCGGCGCTGCTGTGCAACCGCGGGTTCGGCGAAAGCCCCATGACCGTGTTCGAGCACATGGGCGGGCCCGACGAAGGGCGCTACGACACGGTGGCCGAGGAATGGGAAGGCCGGCGGGTCAAGGATTTGAACGTCATCGCCTTCCACCTGTGGCCGAGCCCGGGGGCGACCATCTGGCCGGAAACGCCGGGCCTGCCCGAAGCCGCCTTCCGCCACGACGGCAAGATCACCAAGCGCGAGGTCCGCGCTGCCACCCTGGCCCGCCTGACCCCCCTGCCGGGACAACTGCTGTGGGACGTGGGCGCCGGTTCGGGGGCGGTCGCCATCGAATGGCTGCGCGCCGCGGCGGGCACCGAGGCCGTCGCCATGGAGCGCGACCCTGGCCGCTTCGACGACATCGAAGCCAATGCCGCCAACCTGGGCGTGCCGCATCTGAAGCTCATCAAGGGCGCGGCCCCGGGCTGCTTCGCCGATGCGGGCCCCGCACCCGACGCGGTCTTCATCGGCGGCGGCCTGTCCCAGCCCGGCGTGATCGACGGCGCCCTGGCCGCCCTCAAATCCGGCGGCCGTCTGGTCGCCAACGGCGTGACCCTGGAGGCCCAGGAAACCCTGATCCGCAACCACCGCGCAATTGGCGGCGAACTGGCCCGCATCGCCGTCGCCCGCGCCGATGCGGTCGGCGGCCTGACCGGCATGCGGCCCCTGATGGATGTTTTGCAATGGGCGGTAACCAAGCCATGAGCAATCCCGGCACCCTCTACGGCGTCGGCGTCGGCCCGGGCGATCCGGACCTGCTGACGCTCAAGGCCGTGAAGATCATCGCCCAGGCGCCCGTGATCGCCTATCCGGCGGCGGCGGGGACGGAAAGCCTGGCCCGCGCCATCGCGGCCCCCCACATCCCGGCGGGCAAGACCGAGATCGCCATCGTCACCCCCATGGTGCCCGGGCGGTTTCCCGCCAACGACGTCTACGACGCCTACGCGAAGGAGATCGCGGGTCATCTTTCCGCCGGACGCGACGTCGCCATCCTGTGCGAGGGCGATCCGTTCCTCTACGGCTCCTTCATGTATCTGTTCCTGCGCCTGGCGGACGATCATCCGACCCAGGTCGTGCCCGGCGTGTCGTCCCTGGCCGCCTGCGCCGCCGTGGCGGGCGCGCCCCTGGTGTCGCGCAACCAGGTGCTGACGGTGATCCCCGGGCCGCTGGATGAAGCCGATCTGGAGGCCCGCCTCGGCAATTCGGAAGCCGCCGCCATCATGAAGGTCGGCCGCCACCTGCCCAAGGTGCGGGCGGTGATCGAAAAGCTGGGGCGGCTCGACCGCGCGCAATATGTCGAACGCGCGACCATGGCCGATCAAAAAGTCATGCCCCTGTCGGAAGCGCCCGACACGGCCCCTTATTTCTCCATGATCCTGGTGCGCTCGCCCGAGGACGTCGAAACCGCGGAGCCCCCGTCATGACCGCCACCCCGCCCGTCATCCTGGCCGTGACCGAACCGGGCGCGGCGCTCGCCCGCCGCCTGCAGGCGGTCATTCCGGGCGCCCTGGTCCATGGCCGGGTCGGCCGGGTCGGCGCCGCCGACGACTTCTTCGCCGAAACCACGGCCCATGCCGCCCGCCTGTTTCAGGCCGGGCATCCGGTGATCGGCGTCTTCGCCTCGGGCATCCTGATCCGCGCCCTGGCCCCCCTGCTGGCCGACAAGGTCGCCGAGCCGCCGGTGATTTCCGTGGCCGAGGACGGCAGCGCCGTGGTGCCGCTTCTGGGCGGACATTCGGGCGCCAACGTGCTGGCCCGCGAGATCGCCAAGGCGCTGGGCATCAGCGCCGCCGTGACCACGACGGGCGACCTGCGCCATGGCATCGGCGTGGATGATCCGCCGGCGGGCTGGGTCGTCGCCAACCGCAAGAAATCCCTGGCCGTCGCCGCCGCGCTTTTGGCCGGGGAACCGGTGCGCCTGGACGTCCAGGCCGGGGACGCCGGCTGGCTTGAGGACGCGGGCCTGCCCATCGACCCCGCCGCCGGGCCGGGCATCCTGGTCACCGACCGCGCCCCGGGGGACACGGACGATCTCGTGCTGCACCCGCCGGTGCTGACCATCGGCGTCGGCTGCGAACGGGACGCCGACCCGGCCGAACTGCGCGACCTCGTCACCGAGACAATGGCGAAACACGGCCTGGCGCCCGGCGCCGTCGCCTGCGTCGCCTCCATCGATGTGAAGATGGACGAGGCCGCCGTGAACACGTTGGGCGACGCCCTCGGCCTGCCCGTGCGCTTCTTCGACGCCGCCACCTTGGAGGCGGAGGCGCCGCGCCTCGCCAACCCGTCGGACGTCGTCTTCAACGAAGTCGGCTGCCACGGCGTCGCCGAAGGATCGGCCCTGGCCGCTGGCGGGCCGGACGCGGTTCTGGTCGTGGAGAAGACCAAGTCCAAACGCGCGACCTGCGCCATCGCACGCTCCCCCGCCAGCATCGACCCCGCCATGGTCGGCCGGGCGCGGGGCCGCCTGACCGTCGTCGGCACCGGGCCGGGCACGCCGCTCTGGCGCACCCCCGCCGTGTCCCGCGCCGTGGCCGAGGCGACGGACCTTGTCGGCTACGGCCTCTACCTCGACCTGCTCGGCCCCGCTGCGGAGGGCAAGGCGTTGCATTCGTCGGAGTTGTCGGAGGAAGAAGCCCGGGCCCGCAAGGCCCTCGACCTCGCCGCCGAGGGCAGACAGGTCGCCCTGGTCTGTTCCGGCGACCCCGGCGTCTATGCCCTGGCGACCCTGGTGGTGGAGCTGATCGACCGCAAGGACGATCCCCGCTGGAACCGCATCGCCGTCACCATCGAGCCCGGGGTCAGCGCCCTGCAGGCCGCCGCCGCGCGGGCGGGGGCCCCCCTCGGCCACGATTTCTGCGCCGTGTCGCTGTCGGACCTGTTGACGCCCTGGGAGGTGATCGAAAAGCGCCTGACCGCCGCCGCCGAGGGCGATTTCGTCATGGCCCTCTACAACCCCGTGTCCAAGCGCCGGCGCTGGCAGCTTGAGAAGGCGCGGGACATCCTGCTTGCCCATCGCCCGCCGGACACACCGGTGATCCTGGCCCGCAACCTGGGCCGGGACGGCGAGACCATCCAGATCATCGACCTCAAGGATCTGACCGCCGACCTGGTCGACATGCTGACCCTGGTGATGATCGGATCCTCCGACACCCGCGCGGTGACGCGCGGCGCCCGGCGCTGGGTCTACACGCCGCGCGGTTACGCCGGAAAAATGCAGAACAAGGAGACCGGCACATGACCGTCCATTTCATCGGCGCCGGACCGGGGGCGCCGGACCTGATCACCGTGCGCGGCCTGAATTTGATCAAAGCCTGCCCGGTCGTGCTCTACGCCGGATCCCTGGTCCCAGTGGAGATTGTCGCAGAGGCCCCCAAAGGGGCCCGCGTGATCGACACCGCTCCCATGAACCTGGACGAGATCATCGCCGAGATCGAGGCCGCCCATGCCGCCGGCCGGGACGTCGCCCGGGTCCATTCCGGCGATCCGTCGATCTATGGTGCTGTCGCCGAACAGATGCGCCGGCTCGACGCGCTGGACATCCCCTATGACGTGACGCCGGGCGTGCCCGCCTTCGCCGCCGCCGCGGCGGCGCTGAAGCGCGAACTGACCCTGCCCCAGGTCAGCCAGACCATCATCCTGACCCGCACGTCGGTGCGGGCGTCGGAAATGCCGTCGGGCGAGGACCTGGAAACCCTGGGGCGCAGCGGGGCAACCCTGGCCGTGCATCTTTCGGTCAACAACCTGGCCAAGGTGGTGCGCGAACTGACGCCCCATTACGGCGCTGACTGCCCCGTGGTCGTCGCCTACCGGGTGACCTGGCCGGACCAGCAGATGGTTGAAGGCACCCTGGCCGACATCCGCGACAAGGTGAAGGCGGCGGGCTTCACCCGCACGGCGCTGATCCTGGTCGGCCGCGCCCTCGGCGAAACGGCGTTCGACGATTCCGCCCTTTACGCCGCCCATCACCACCACGTCCTGCGCCCCAAGAAGGCGCAACCGTCCTAAAGGCCGTCCAGCCAGGCGAGGGCCGCATCAATGCTGTCCGCGTGCGGCGGCGGCGGCGGGGCCGGCGGATCGATCAACACGACCCTGATGCCCAGGTCGAGCGCCGCGTCGACCTTGGCGCGGGACGCGGCGCTGCCGCCGTTCTTGGCGACCAGGGTGTCGATGGCGAATTGCTGCAGGATGCGGCGCTCGTCCTCCGGCGTCCCCGGGCGGCCCGTCAGCACTTCATATTGCGCGAAACCGGGCGGTGATTGCGGCGGATCGATGAAGCGCAGCAATAAAAACCGATCCTGCAACTCATTGAATTGATTTATTTCCTGGCGGCCGATGGCGAGGAAGATGCGGGTTCCGCCCGTTTCCAGGGCCGATTTTGCTGCATTTATGCTGCGCACATGCTGCACTGCAGCATTCTGCACAAAAACCCAGGGCGGACGGGTCAGAACCAGGCGCGGCACGCGGGCGATTGTTGCGGCCTCGGCGGCGCTTTTCGAGATTTCGGCGGCGAAGGGATGGGTCGCGTCGATCAGGGCATCGACGCCTTCGGCCGTGATGTAATCCGCGAGCCCGCCGGCACCGCCGAAGCCCCCGGTCACGACCTCCCCCTCGGGCAGGCGGGGGGCCGCCGTGCGCCCGGCCAGCGACGTGATGACGCGCATGGCCGGCCAGCGCGCCCGCACACGGGCGGCGAGCGCCCGCGCGTCGGCCGTGCCGCCCAGGATCAGGAGCCTGCTAACCACCGGCCCGCCCGGCGAGCTGCCCCTGGCGGTCGAACACCAGGACCTCGACCGCGACATCGCCGGCAAGCGCCGCCAGGGCTACTTCCCGCGCACCAGCGGCCACCCGGTCGGCGATTGGAACGCCCGCCGCCTGGGCCAGGGTCAGGGCCTCCATGCCCGTATTGGCGGCGGCGATCCGCACGGCCAAGTCCCGGTCGTCGCCCGCGAGGGCCGCCAGTTTTTTCAGGTCGAGGGAGGAGCGCGCGGAATGCAGGTCCAAATGTCCCTGGGCCAGTTTGGCCAGCTTGCCGAAGCCGCCCGCGAGGGTCAGTTGCGGCAAGGGATGGCGGCGCAGATACTTCAGCAGTCCGCCCGCGAAGTCGCCCATGTCGATCAGCGCCATGTCGGGCAGATCGTACATCGCCTTCACGGCGGCTTCCGAGGTCGAGCCCGTGGCCGCCGCGATATGGGAAAGTCCACCCGCCCGCGCCACGTCGACGCCGCGGTGGATGGCATGGATCCAGGACGCGCAGGAATAGGGAATGACGACGCCCGTGGTGCCCAGCACCGACAGCCCGCCGAGGATGCCGAGCCGCCCGTTCATGGTTTTCTCGGCAAGCACTTCGCCGTCCTTGATGGCGACCGTGATCTCGACATCGCCGGGGCCGCTCAGGCGGCGGGACAAATCCCTGATCACGCCGGTCATCATCTTGCGCGGGCCCGGGTTGATGGCGGGCTCGCCAACGGCCAAGGGCAGGCCCGGCTTGGTCACCGTGCCGACCCCCGGCCCGGCGCGGAAGGTGACGCCGGAACCTTCCGCCCCCGGGCGCAGGGTCACCGAAACCTCGGCCCCATGGGTCACGTCCGGATCGTCGCCCGCATCCTTGATCACGGCGGCGGTCGCCGCGCCATTGTCCAGGTCCGTGCGCGCCAGATCGAAGGTCGGCTCCTCGCCGCGCGGCAGGGTGATGGTGACGGCATCGGGGAAGGCCCCCGTGACCAGGGCCTCATAGGCGGCCGCCGTCGCCGCCGTGGCACAGGCCCCGGTGGTCCAGCCGCGTTTCAGGTTTCCGTCCGGTTTGCGTGCAGGCATGCGGGAATCTAGCGCATTGACCCGCCGCGGCCCAAAGGGGAAAACAGGCGGAGGCCGTATCGCCCCCGGTGACACGATCAGGGAAGGAGTTTCTCCATGGCCGATCAAACGACGCCACCGGGCGCGGACCCGGGCCTGTTCGACGCCTATTCCCCGGCGCAGATGGCGCGGCGCGTCGAGGTCGCGGGCGTGGCCAAAGCGGGCCTGCCTTTCTTGCCGCTGTTCACCCTGGCCCTGCTGGCGGGTGCCTTCATCGCCTTCGGCGCCATGCTGTTCACCCTGACCATGACTGACCACGGCATGGGCCTGGGGCCGTCGCGCATCCTGGGCGGGGTCACGTTCTCCCTCGGCCTGGTCCTGGTGGTGGTCGGCGGGGCGGAGTTGTTCACGGGCAATCTGCTGCTGGTCATGGGATGGGCCGGCCGCAAGATCGCGACGGCGGCCCTGCTGCGCAATTGGGGCGTCGCCTATGCCGGCAACCTGGCCGGGGCCGTCGCCATGGCGTTTCTGGCCTATTGGTCCGGCTATATGGACCTGGGCGCCGGCGCCGTCGGCGCCACGGCGGTCAAGATCGCGGCGGCCAAGGTCGAACTGGATTTCACCACCGCCTTCGTGCGGGGCCTCCTGTGCAACACCCTGGTCTGCCTCGCCGTCTGGCTGTGCTTCGCCAGTCACACCGTCATCGGCAAGATTTTCGCCATCCTGTTTCCCATCACCGCCTTCGTGGCGATGGGCTTCGAGCATTCCATCGCCAACATGTTCTTCATCCCCGTCGGCATGCTGGCCGCGGGCAATGACGCTTATGTGGCGGCTGCGGGCCTGCAAAGTACACCCGGGCTGACGCTCGCGGGGTTTGTCGGCAATCTGGTGCCGGTGACCCTCGGCAACATGGTCGGCGGCGGATTGTTTGTCGCCGGAACCTACTACCTCGTCTATTTACGGCCACAATCGTGACGGAGAAGGGTTGATCCGGCGGACAAAGTCCGTACCTTTCCCGCACATCTGAGCAATCGGCAACGAGGCCATGACCAAGCATCCGAACAAGACCGTTTCCCGCCTGCGCCTGGTGCGCCGCATCTCCCTCGGCTTGGCCGCCCTGATCCTGGTCGCCGTCGTCGCCGTGATCGCGGAACAGCGCCTGACCGACTCTCCCCGCACCGGCGCCGCGCCGGAAGTGAAGATCGGCGGCCCCTTCACCCTGACCGACCACACGGGCCGCGCGGTGACGGAACAGGATTTCCGGGGCAAGGCCATGCTGATCTTCTTCGGCTACACCTATTGCCCGGACGTCTGCCCGACGTCCCTGACCGAAATTTCGGCGGCGATGGACAAGTTGGGCCCGCAGGCCGCCAAGGTCGTGCCGATCCTGGTCTCCGTCGATCCGGAACGCGACACGCCCGAGGTGCTGAAGGATTACGTCGCCCATTTCCATCCCGGCATCGTCGGCCTGACCGGCACGCCGGAGCAGATCAAGCAAACGGCCAGGGCCTACCGCGTCTATTACGCCAAGGTCCCGGACCAGGGCGGCGACAAGGACGCCTACCTGATGGACCATTCGTCGGTGATCTACCTGATGGGGCCGGACGGCAAGTTCCTGGCCCATTTCAGCACCCAGACGGACGCCGAAACCATGGCGGCCAAGATCAAGTCCCTGCTGTGACCGGCGGGCTGCCGCCGGGAATCGTCATCGCCGCCCCGTCCTCGGGCAGCGGCAAGACGCTTCTGACCCTGGGCCTGTTGCGCCATTTCCGCGATGCCGGCCTGGCCGTGGCCTCGGCCAAGGTCGGCCCCGACTACATCGACCCCGCCTTTCACGCCGCCGCCGGCGGGCGGGCCTGCCCCAACCTGGACCTCTGGGCCATGCGGGACACGACCCTGGCCTCGGTCCTGGCCGTTTCCGCCAAAGGGGCGGAATTGATCGTCTGCGAAGGGGTCATGGGCCTGTTCGACGGCGCCAAACTGGACGAAGGCTCGACCGCCGACGCCGCCCGCGCGTTCGGCTGGCCCGTCGTCCTCGTGGTCGACGCATCGGCCCAGGGTGCTTCGGCGGCGGCCCTGGTCGGCGGCTTCGCCCATCACCGGGCGGACGTGACCGTCGCCGGGGTGGTGTTCAACCGCACGGGCAGCGCGCGGCATGCCGACATTCTCAAAGCCGCCATGGCCGCCGACCATCCGCACATTCCCGTGCTCGGCTGCCTGCCGCGCCTTTCAGACCTGAAATTACCTGAACGCCACCTGGGCCTGGTCCAGGCCGGCGAGCACGGCGATCTGGAGGCGTTTCTCGATGCCGCCGGCAAGACCGTGGCCGCCCATGTCGATGTGGACGCCCTGCGCGCCCTGGCCGGCACGACGCAGGCCGCCGGCGCCACCGATGCGCCGTCCTTGCCGCCGCTCGGCCAGAAGATCGCGGTCGCCCGCGACCGGGCCTTCTCGTTCTGCTACCCCCATGTGCTCGACGGCTGGCGCCGGGCCGGGGCCGAGATCGCGCCCTTTTCGCCGCTCGCCGACGAGGCCCCGGCGGCCGACGCCGACGCGGTGTACCTTCCCGGCGGCTATCCGGAACTGCATGCGGGCCGTCTGGCCCACAACGCCTGTTTCCTGGCCGGGCTGCGCGGCGCGGCGGCGGCGGGCCATGCCGTGTTCGGCGAATGCGGCGGCTACATGGTGCTGGGCGATGCCCTGACCGATGCCGACGGCGCGGCCCACGCCATGGCCGGGCTGCTGCCCGTGGAAACGTCCTTCGCCCGGCGCAAGCTGCACCTGGGCTACCGCCGCGCGGTCATCGCCGACGCCGGGCCGCTCGGCCCCGCCGGCACGGCCCTGCGCGGCCATGAATTCCATTACGCGACGATCGTCGCCGAGGGCCTGAGCGAAGGGCTCGACGCCCCCCTGTTCCATGTGTCCAACGCCGACGGCATGTATCTGGGTGCGCTCGGCCGGCGGCGGGGCAGTGTCATGGGATCGTTTGTCCACCTCATCGACCGGGAGGACAGCGGCGCTTAGGCGCAGTATGCTGTCGCCCATCATCACCGCCGGGGAAAGCTGGTCCATGTTCGGGCTGTTCAAGAAGAAAAAACGCGACGCGACGCCGCCGTTCTGGAAGACCAAGGGTCTGGCCGACATGTCGAAGCCGGAATGGGAATCGCTGTGCGACGGCTGCGGGCGCTGCTGCCTGAACAAGCTGGAGAACGAGGCCACGCGCGAGGTGCTCTATACCGACGTCGCCTGCCGACTGCTCGACACCGACAGTTGCCGCTGTTCGAGCTATGCGGACCGCAAGCGATTCGTTCCCGAATGCCAGATTCTCACGCCGCGCATGGTCAAGAAGCTGGGCTGGCTGCCCTCGACCTGCGCATACCGCTTGATTTCCGAAGGCCAGGACCTTTATTGGTGGCATCCCCTGGTTTCCGGCGATCCGGAAACGGTACATTATGCGGGTATCTCGGTGCGCGGCCGCGTGGTTTCCGAACGCGACACCGACGACCTGGAAAATCATGTGGTGGGCTGGCCCAAATAGCCGTCCCCCGCCGCCCGGCAAGCAGGCCGGACAACGCTGCGAAGGAGAGAGACATGAGTGCGAGCAACCTGGAACTGACGGGCGTCTACGCCGCCGTTCTGACCCCGCAGCTGGCGGACCTGAGCCCCGACCACGCCCGTCTGGCGGCGCATTCCCGCTGGCTTCTGGCCAATGGCTGCGACGGCCTGGGCATTCTGGGCACCACGGGCGAGGCCAATTCCTTTTCCGTCGCCGAGCGCCTGGAAATCCTCGACAAGCTGGCCGAGAACGGCGTGCCGACCCAGGGCATGATGCCCGGCACCGGCTGCTGCGCCATTCCGGACACGGTCGAAATCACCAAGAAGGCGCTGGAAATCGGCGCCGGCTCGGTCCTCATGCTGCCGCCGTTCTATTACAAGAACCAGTCGGACGAAGGCCTGTTCGCCGCCTATTCGGAAGTCATCCAGCGCATCGGCGACGACCGCCTGAAGATCTGCGTCTATCACTTCCCGCAGATGTCGAACGTGCCGATTTCCATGAACCTGATCGGCATGCTGCGCAAGGCCTATCCGAACACGGTCGTGGGCATGAAGGATTCCTCGGGCGTGCTGGAAAACATGCTGACGGCGACCCGCGAATTCCCCGGCTTCTGCGTGTTCTCGGGCGCCGACGACCTGATGCTGCCGGTGCTGCGCGAAGGCGGGGCGGGCTGCATCACGGCCTGCGCCAACATCGCCTCGGACCTGGCCCAGGCGGTCTATTCCGAGTACCGCACGAACGGCGACGACGGAAACATCGAAGACCTGCAGAAACCCTTGGCCGCCGTGCGCAAGATCATCTCGGGCTATCCGCTGATCCCGTCCCTCAAGGCCATGGTCGCCCGCCACACGGGCGACAATGCCTGGGCCAACATGCGCCCGCCGGTGCTGCCCATGGACGCGGCCATGACCCAGCGCCTGTATCAGGAATACGACGGCGCCGGTCTGGCCATGGCAGAAGCGGCCTGAGTTGACCGGCGGCGGGCGCGGCCGGACCTTATCCTCCCTGGGCCACGGCCTTGACCGCGCTGACGGCGGCGCGGTGCCGCTCACCATCCGCCGCAACAAGCGCGCCAAACGCCTGATCCTGCGCGCCGACCCGGCCACGGGGGCGGCGGTGGTGACCTGCCCGCCCTGGGTCTCGGACGCGGAAGCCCATGCCTTCGCCGAGAAACAGGCGGGCTGGATTCACGCCCGTCTGGCCTCGGCGCCCAGGCCCCTGCCCTTCACCGACGGTCAGGTCATTCCCTACCTCGGCCGCCCCCACGTCATCCGCCACCGCCCGGACGCGCGCGGCGGCGTGTGGGTCGAGAACACCGAAGACAGCGGCGAAATCCACGTCACCGGCCAGGCGGAACATCTGCCCCGGCGGCTCGCCGACTGGCTGAAACGGGACGCCCGCCGGCGCATCCAACCCTGTGTCGAGGCCGCCACGGCGGCCCTCGGCGTCACCGCCGGGCGGATCACCCTGCGCGACACGAAAAGCCGCTGGGGCTCCTGCGCCGCCAACGGCAATCTCAGCTTTTCCTGGCGTCTGGTGTTGGCCCCCGACCGGGTGCTGCACTATGTCGTCGCCCATGAGGTCGCCCATCTCCGCGAGCACAACCACAGCCCCCGGTTCTGGGCCCTGGTCCGCGACCTTGCCGACGACATGGACGCCTGCCGCAAATGGCTGCGCGACGAAGGGTCGGCCCTGTTCCTGGTCGGCCCCGTCTCGGACTAGAATTACCCCGCAAGCTTCGGATGGCCTGATCCGGACCCACGGCGTAGGCTTTGCCCATGGATCACGCGACACACCAAGACCCGACCCTTGAGAACGACCGCTGGCGCCGGGTGCTCGATCGCCGCGCCGGCGGCGATTTCGTCTATGCCGTCGCCACCACGGGCATCTATTGCAAACCGGGATGTGCCTCGCGCCCGCCCAAGCGGGACAACGTGCGCTTCTTCGACACGGGCGCCCAGGCGGAGGCCGCCGGGTTCCGCCCCTGCAAGCGTTGCCGCCCGGACAACGACCGCATCGTCGATCCGCGCCTGGCCGCCGTCGCCGAGGCCTGCCGCCTGATCGAGGACGCGGAGAGCCCGCCGCCCCTGGACGCCCTGGCCGAGGCCACGGGTTACAGCCCCTTTCACCTGCAGCGCATGTTCCAGGCCATGGTCGGCGTCAGCCCGAAACAATACGGCGACGCCGTGAAGGCCGAGCGCCTGCGCCGGGGATTGAAGGCCGGCGGCGGCGTGGCGGGGGCCCTGTACGGTGCCGGCTACGGCTCGTCGTCCCGGGTGTATGAAAAGTCGTCGGCGCTTCTGGGCATGACGCCGGCCAGTTACGCCGCCGGCGGGCGCGGGGCGGCGATCCGGTTCGCCGTCGCCGACGGGCCGCTCGGCCGGGTGCTGGCGGCGGCGACGGATAAGGGGCTCTGCATGGTCGCCCTTGCCGACGACGACGGCGCCCTGGAATCCGAACTGCGCCGCGATTTCCCGCAGGCCCGCATCGACCGCGACGACACCACCCTGAAACCCCTCATGGAAGGGGTCCTCGCCTTCCTGGACGGGCGCGTTTCGGCCAAGGCCCTGCCGCTGGACGTGCAGGCCACGGCCTTTCAATGGCGGGTATGGCAGGCGCTTGCGGCCATTCCGGCGGGCGAGACCAGGACCTATGGTGAACTGGCCGCGCACCTCGGCAACGACGGGGCGGCGCGCGCCGTGGGCCGCGCCTGCGCGACCAACCCGGTGTCCCTCGTCATCCCCTGCCACCGGGCCGTGGGGTCGAACGGATCGCTCACGGGTTACCGCTGGGGCGTGGCGCGGAAACGCGCGCTTCTTGCCCGCGAGCGGGGCTGGAAAAGCTAAGCTCCCCGCACCAGCCGGTCCGCCGCCGCGCGCGCGAAATTGAGGGTCTGTTTGCGCCGGCGGTTGCCGTTCATGGGCACCTCGTCGGCCGAGCGCAGGATCGCCCCGTCATGGGCGTCAGCGACGATCAGGCCCGCGTCCGCGGGCAGGATGTCGTTGGGAAACCCCGGCGGCACGGCGAAATAGAACCCATCGCAGAAATCGCGATACGCATGCCATTTGCCGTCGGCGCGAAAATCCTCGGCCGAGGATTTGACCTCGACGAACAGAAAGCGGCCCTGGCGGTCCAGGCCCGCCACATCGACGCGACGGCTCGAGGTCAGGGTGAATTCCGTGAGCGGGCTGAACCCCATGCGCCAGAGCAGGCGGACGACGCCCCGGGTCACCCCCAAGGTGACCTGTGGGCGGGGGGCGTCGGGCAGGGTCAGGCCGTCCCGGGGCTCCATTTTGTTCATCATATGTTCTTTTGCTCCTTTACCTGAATACCCGCCCGACGCGGTCCTGACAAGTCCTTGCCGCCATGGCCAGGGAAGGCTAAGCATCCCCCATGCGACAGGCACAGCATGAACTGAACGTGGCCACCGACGGCCCCGGCCTTTACGAGATCACCCGCGACGTCACGGCCTGGGCCGGCGCCCAGGGGATGACGGCTGGGCTGCTGACCCTGTTCTGCCGCCATACCAGCGCCTCCCTGACCATTCAGGAAAACGCCGACCCGGACGTGTGCCGCGACCTGCAAACCTTTTTCGAGCGCCTGGTGAAGGAAGACCCTACTCTGTACCGTCACACCGCCGAGGGACCCGACGACATGCCCGCTCATATCCGCAGTGCGTTGACCAACGTGCAGCTATCCGTGCCCGTGGCCGGAAACAAGGTGCTGCTCGGCACCTGGCAGGGCATCTATCTGTTCGAACACCGCCGCCAAGCCCACCACCGCCGGGTGCTGTTGCACCTCCTGGGCGAATAGGACTCCGCGCATGGAAAACGGTTGGAAACTCGCCCTCTTTCTGGTGCTCGCCGCCGTGGTCGGCGTGTTGCTGCGCCGGCGCTTCCTGACCGGCGAGGCCCCCCTGCGCCACTGGTTCGAAACCCGCGTCGCCCCCCTCGGCGGCAAGCTGGCCACGGCGTTCTGCCTCCTCACCCTGGTGGCCTGGATCACGCTCTGGGCCGTTGCCGATCCCGAAGAACGGGCCCGCCTGCCCCGCGAATTCCAGAAGGTCCTGGAATCCATGGAATGGGGGCAGAAGGACAAGACCGGCGCCGCCAGAACCGAAGCCACGTCCCCATCCGACGGCAGCGCGATGCCCCCGGCCCCGCCGGTGCCCGGAACAGCGCCGGAGCAGAGGCCGTGAAAAAGCAGAAGCGGCGGGCCAATCCGGGGGCGTCGAAAAAACGCAAGCGCCCGTCCCCGCCCGCCCCTCTGCCCAAGGCCCCCAGGCAATCCGCCCCGGCGGCGGCCCCGGGACTTGCCAGCTTCGCCCCGCCATCTGTCGACGGCCAATTGGATCGTGCCCGCCGGGCCCTCGCGCAGGGCGATTGGCGGGGCGCCCTCGCCGCCGGACGCGACGCCCTGATGACCGCGCCCGACGACGTGGACGCCTTGAACGTCACCGGCGTCGCGGCCTTTCACACGGGCGACCGGGCCGAGGCGCTGAGCCTGTTCGACACGGCCCTGGCCTTCCACCCCGGCCATGGCGAGGCGTTGATGAACCGGGGCAACGTGCTGTCCGACATGGGCCAATGGGAGGCCGCCGAGGCCGCCTACCGGGCGGTCCTGAAGAGCGATCCGGACCATGCAGGGGCGCGCTTCAACCTGGGTGTGCTGCTTGAGGTGTCGGGCAGGTTTTCGGAGGCGGAGGACGCGTTCCGCCGCATCCTGGCGCGGGAGCCGGCGCATGCCGAGGCCCTGTTTCATCTCGGCAACATCCTGAAGGCGCTGAACCGCCTGCCCGACGCCCTCGCCCAGTATGACGCGGCCCTCAAGGCCCAGCCCGGCCACGCCGGGGCGGCGACCAACCGGGGTGCGGTGCTGCAGGAAACAGGCAAACCCTTGGAAGCGCGGGCCGCCTATGCGCAGGCCCTGGCAATCGACCCCGACAACACCGACGCGCGCTACAACCTGGGCACCCTGTTGCAGGAGACAGGCCGCCCGGAAGAAGCGATCACCGAGTACGAAGGCGTCCTGGCCCGCGCCCCCGGACATGCGGGGGCCCAGGTCAATATCGCCTATGCGCTGCGTGAACTGGGGCGGCTGGACGACGCCCTCGAAGCCTCCCGCAAGGCCATTGCCCTGGCCCCCGACTACGACAAGGCGCGGGTCAACCTGGGCGATCTGTTGTTGGAAATGGGCAGTCCGGGCGATGCCGTGACGGAGACCACGGCATTTCTCGAACGCCATCCGGACAATACCTCGGCCCTGGCGTTCCAGGCCATCGCCTTGAACGAAGCCGGCGACCGCGACGGGGCCGCGCGGCTGTTGGATTTCGCGCGGCTGCTGCGGCCGAGGGAGATCGCCCCGCCCGAAGGCTTCACCAGCGTCGCCGAATTCAACACGGCCTTGGCCCGCCATCTGCGCGGCCATCCGTCCCTCGCCTACGCCCCGGCCAGCCACGCGACCCGCCGGGGCCGCCATTCGGGGGAACTGACGATCGGCGACAAGGGGCCGGTTGCCGGGCTGGAACAGGCGATCCTGGCGGCGGTCGCGGATTACCGTCAGGCGCTGCCGCCCGACCCGGATCACCCTTTCCTGGCGCAGCGGCCGGACACTCTTTCACTGTCGATCTGGGGCGTGGTGATGGAAGACCGGGGCCATCAGGTCGCCCATATCCATCCGGCGGCCTGGCTCAGCGGCGTCTATTATCCGGAAATTCCCGCCGTCGTGCGCGACGACGACCCGGACCATCAGGGCTGGATCGAATTCGGCAGGCCGCCGGCCGATTTTCATGCAGCCCGCGACCCGCTGACCACGCGCATCCGCCCGCGCGAGGGGCTGATGCTGCTGTTCCCCAGCTACCTGTACCACGAGACGGTGCCGTTCCATGCGCCGGTGGAACGCCTGAGCATCGCCTTCGACGTAATGGCGGGGGATTAGCGGACTCTCGGGGAAAAGTGGTGCACCCGGCACGATTCGAACGTGCGACCTCTGCCTTCGGAGGGCAGCGCTCTATCCAGCTGAGCTACGGGTGCCTTGGTCGGCGCTGGCGCGAACGGGCGGACCATACGCCGAACCCTCGCCTGCTGGCAAGCATTGCGCGCCCCAAAATTCACGGGCAAACTTCTTGCATGCAAGGGCTTCGGCGCCGCAACCAGGCGCCGGGCCCGCTTGTTCCTTGGGAGGAAAACCGATGACACCGCGCCTTACGTTCCGCATCCCCGTCCCGGCCGTTCTGGCCGTGGCCGCCGTCGCCGTTGCAGCCGCGCTTTCCGCCGGTCCCGCCCGGGCCGCGGGCGAGGTCAAGATCACTCCGCTCGGCAGTCACGAAGGCGAGTTCTGCCGCCAGGACCGGGCCCTGATTTTCGAAGATCCCGACGGCACGCGGCTGCTCTATGATCCGGGCCGCACCGTGGCCGGGGGCACGGACCCCCGCCTCGGCAAGATCGACGCCGTCCTGGTCAGCCACATGCACGGCGACCACGCGGGCGACCGCCACCTGCCCGCCCCCGGGGCCGGGACCTGCGCCAAGCCCGACGTGTCGGCCAAGGCGACGCCCAACACCAGCGCCGTCAACATCGCGCTGGCGACCGGGGCGAAGATCGTCACCGGCTCGGAAATGCCCAAATTCTTCGCGGGCAAGCTGAAGGCGCTGGGCGGCGATCCCAAGAATTCCGTGCTGGTGCGCTTCGGCGCCTCGACCAAGGTCGGCGGCGTCACCATCACCACCGTGCCGGCCGTCCATTCCAACGGCGTCGCCGGCGCCATGGTCGGCGGCGATCTCGGCAAGATGCTGGATGCGTCGGGGCTGACCGCCTATGCCGGGCCGCCCACGGGCTATGTCCTGACCTTTTCCAACGGTCTGGTCACGTACCTTTCCGGCGACACGGGCATGACCGCGGAACAGAAAACCGTGGTCGGCGATCACTACAAGGCCCAGTTGGCGGTCATGAACATCGGCGACACCTATACCACCGGCCCCATGGAAGCGGCCTATGTCATCAACGACCTGATCAAGCCGGCGTCGGTCATCGCGTCCCACGCCAACGAGACGGGGACCGAGGGCGGCAAGGTCGTCGGCAAGCGGACCCTGACCTTCATGAAGGCGGCCAAGGTGCCGGTGCATATCCCGCTGAGCGGCCGGACCATGTCGTTCGACGGCGCGGGCAAATGCACGGCGGGCTGCTGACGACAGCCTAGGGCTTTGCGGCAAGCGAGCCTTTTTCAAGCGCCCGGGCCGCCCGCCCGTCCGCACCGGACGGCAGGAGGGCCCGGGCGTTGTCGATCCAGGCCAGAATGTCGCGCCACACCACCTCGGCGTTGAGATCGCGCAGCAGCATGTGATAGCCGCCGTCGTAAAGGGCCAAGGTCTGGCGGTCCCGGGCCGCGGCCGGAAGACGGCGGACCATGGCCATGGTCGGCCGGCCCGGGATGATGTCGTCCTTGCCGCCGTAGAGGATCAGCGCCCGTTCGGAAAACCTTGGCGCGGCAGCCAGCGCCCGGTCCATCAGCCCGACCAGGCCGTGGATGGTTTCCACCCGCGTGCGCTTGATGACCCGCCAATCGCGGCCCAAGGCGCGCAGCATGTCGATATTGTCCGACGGCTGAATATTGAGGCCCTGGGCGGTCAGGCGAAAGGTCGGGATGGTATGGGCCGTCGCCCACAGCGCCGCCCGCTCGTACCAGGTCATGGCGGCGCGGCCCCAGACGGCGGGGGCGGCCAGGATCATGCCGTCGGCCTGGGGCCGGGTTTCCGCCGGCCCCGCCGCGGCGACCAGGGCGACGGCGCCGCCCATGCTGTCGCCCAGGACATAGACCGGAACCCCCGGATGGACGCGCCGCACCAGGGCCGTGAAATCCGCGAGGTCGCGGATATAGGAATCAGCCCCCGCCCACAGGCCGATGCCGATGCCGTCGCCGAAGCCCCGCTGGTCATAGGCATAGGACGCGACCCCATGGTCCGCCAGCCAGGCACCCGGGGCCTGGAAAAAGTTGGAATAGTCGTTGAACCCGTGAAGCGCGACGATGACCGCCTTGGCCGGGCCCTTGGGCCGCCACGACCGCACGGTCATGCGGATGCCGTCGCGGGCAACGAACCAGTCCATCAGGAAATGCGGTTCGGCGACAGCCGGTCCCGCCGGATAGGTCAGCGGCACGGCGCAGGCCGCGAGCAATCCGCACAGCCCCAGGGCGGCGAGCCGCCGCTGGATGCCCCGGATCATTGCCGGGCGGCCTCCCGGTCGCCGTCCGTGGGGCCGCCGGACGTCAGGCGCAGGAATACGTCTTCAAGCGCCGCTTCCTTGGTCGTGAGGTTGGTGATGACATAGCCGGCGTCCTGCATGGCCGTGATGATCTGGCCCGAATGGGCCTGCGACGGCGGGAAGGACACGGAAACCTGCCGTGGCGACAGAAACTCCGTGCGGAAGGGTTCGAGCGCCGCCGGCACCCGGGCGATGTCGCGGTCGACGGTGATCAGCATTTCCTTGGAATCGAGGCGCGTCAGCAGCGCCGAGGTATCGTCGCAGGCGACCAGTTCGCCATGGTTGATGATGGCGACCCGGTCGCATAGCGCCTGGGCTTCCTCCAGGTAATGAGTGGTCAGCAGGATCGTCGTGCCGCGGGCGTTGAGCTCGCGCATGGTCACCCAAAGCTGGCGGCGCAGTTCGACATCGACGCCCGCCGTCGGTTCGTCCAGGATCAGCACCGGCGGCGAATGGACCATGGCCTTGGCGACCAGCATGCGCCGGCGCATGCCGCCCGACAATGAGCGGGCATAGGCGTTCGCCTTGTCGGCCAGGCCCACGGCGGCGAGGATTTCGTCGGACCGGCGGCGGCTGACCGGCACGCCGAACAGGCCGGCCTGCACCTCGAGCAGTTCGCGCGGCGAGAAAAACGGATCCAGATTCAGTTCCTGCGGCACCACGCCGAGGGCCAGGCGCGCGGCCCGCATGTCGCGGTCGATGTCGTGGCCCCACACCCGGGCCTCGCCCGAGGATTTGATGACAAGGCCGGACAGGATGTTGATGAGCGTCGATTTGCCGGCCCCGTTGGGCCCCAGGAGGGCGAAGAACGAGCCCCGGGGCACGTTCAGGGAAAGATCCTTGAGCGCCGCCACGGTCTCGCCGGAATCCCCCGGCACGGTGCCGCCGCGCCCATAGATCTTGCGTAAATGGCTGATTTCCACGGCGAAATCGGGCTGAGGGCGGGACATATCGGACGTTGGGACCGTCATTGGCTCCTCGGAAGCGCATCGGGGCGCCGGGCCGGACGGGCCGGCGGCGCCGGAATGATGCCGCTGCATATTGATTGTCGGGCCGCAATCGGTATCATCCGCTCAAGCCTAGGGTCAACGGTCATGGCCCCGCCCGGGCGGACAGGAACAGCGGATCAAGGGATATAACATGGACCCGGAAGAACCCATCTACGTGGACACCCCGACCGTCGCCTGCGACGGGGGCGGTGGTGCGCTGGGCCACCCAAAGGTGTTTCTGAAGTTCGACGAGGCGGCGGAAATCGTCTGCCCCTATTGCTCGAAACGCTATCTGCTGAATCCGGACGCCCCGGCCGCCGGCCACGGGCACTAAGAACCCTCAATCGGCCCCCACCGTCCCGCGCCGCCGCAGGGGCTTGTCCACCGGGCAATCGGTCGGACACCAGAACCGCGCGGTCGTGCCCCGGTCCCGTTCGCTTTCGATGACAAGATCGCCGCCGTTCATGCGCGCCAGCGCCCGCGCCAGGCTGAGCCCCAATCCCGTACCCTCGCTCGACCGATGCGACCCCGTGCCAAGCTGGACGAAGGGCTCGAACACCTGATCCAGGTCTTCGGCCGCGATGCCGATGCCGGTGTCGGTCACGGACACCACCAGGCCCCGGCCTTCGTCGTAGGCCGCCGAGACCGCAACCCGCCCCTTGGCCCGCGTGAACTTCACGGCGTTGGACAGCAGGTTCAAAAGGATCTGCTTGAAGTGCCTGGGGTCGGCCGCGGCATGGGGCAGGCCGTCGGGAACCATCGACTCCAGCACGACCCCGCCGCGGGCGGCGCGCTCGGCGACCATGGACATGCAGACTCCGACCTCATGGACGATGTCGATTTCTTCCGGCGACACATGGACGATGCCCGCCTCGACCTTCGACACGTCCAGGATATCGCTGATCAGCTGCAACAGATGTTCGCCCGAGCGTTTGATGTCGCTGATGTACTCCCGCGCCGCCGGGTTGGCGAACTCGCCATGAACGCCGGCCAGAAGCGCGTCGGAAAACCCGATGACGGAATTCAGCGGCGTGCGCAACTCGTGGCTCATGTTGGCGAGGAACTCGGTCTTCGCGCGGTTGGCCAGTTCGGCCTGTTCCTTGGCGTCGCGCAGCTGCTGTTCGGCGAGCTTCAGATCGGTGATGTCGAAGAACGTAAGGGCAATGCCGCCTTCCGGCGTTTTGGTTTCGTTGAGCACGTAATAGCGGCCGTCGGCGAACCGGCGCACGATTTCTCCGCCCTCGGGATTCTTGTGGCGGGCGACCCGCCATTTGATGAACTCCTCCTCGCGGCCAACGGCATCCGGGATATGACCGCGCTTCACATTGGCGCGCAGCACATCTTCATAGGTTCCGCCCGTGACCAAGACGTCGCGCATCGCCGGGTTGATGCGGATCGCCCGCTCGTTCGCGATGACCAAGCGGTCTTCGGCGTCGTACAGGGTGAATCCTTCGCGCAGGCTTTCCACCGCCTGGCGCAGACGATTCTCACTTTCCGCAAGCTTGCGCTGCGCCAGCTTGCGCTCCGTGATGATCTGCGCGGTTCCTCTGTATCCCCGGAACTCGCCCCGGCCGCCGAAAACGGGCACTCCGCCAACGTTCCAGAAATGAGACCGTCCGTCCGCGTCGATATACTCATACTCGAAGTTCTGGAACGGCTTGTGTGCGTCCAGGGTCGCCTTGTGATCGCACCAGACCTTATCCGTTGCCGGATCGCCGCCGGCGATCTCCCAACGCGTCTTGCCGATCATCAGCTCCGGGTCGTATCCGGGCACGTCGGGGCCGCGCGCGAAGACGTTCTTGTAGCGGTGATTTTCATCAAGCTCGAACAGCCAGTCAGACGCCGCCTGGGAAAAATCTCGGAACTGCTCTTCCCGGTCCAACAACGCGCCCTCGGCCTGCTTGCGCCGCGTAATATTGGTCCCGATGGCGCCGACGCCGGCAATGCCGTCCAGGTCGTAGATCGGGAACTTGACGGTAAGGTATGTGATCGGACCGTCCTCGGTCTCGAAAACCTCTTCCTCCTCAACCGCGCGGCCGCTTTCGATGACGGCCCGGTCATGGGCAACGAAGGCGTCGGCAATGTCCTTGGGAAACAGGTCGTGAGTCGTCTTGCCGATGGGGTCCTGGGGGCTGCCGAACAGGCGGGCGGCATGGTTGTTGATGAGGATGTAGCGGCCTTCCACGTCCTTGATGTGGATTTTGGTCGGCGAATTCACGGTGATCGCCTGCAACAAGGCCTGGGTGCGGCGCAGTTCGGCCTTCAGGTCATCGACCTCTTCCGACGTCGGCGCGTTGCCGGCGTCCCCGGCGCCGCGACCCTGCCGCGCAAACCAGGCCATCAGGCCTGCAGCCGCCACGGCGCCAGACAGCGCCGCAAGCAGCAAGGGACCGGTATCGAACATTGGCGACGGACCCCCCCGGAAACTCACCCAATCCGCTTCTCGTGGTCTTATTTTTGGCCCACGGGGTATTCTCTGTCCCGAGGCGGCGCCAAGTCTAACACCGCTATTAAAGCGATTGCGAGCGGCCAAAAGTCATAGATAAACCCTTCATGCCCGCCCGCCCGCCGGGCTATAACAGGGGCGCGCCGCCGAAGCCCGCTCAACCTGCCTCCTCATCCACCGAAACGGACCCCCATGACCGATCAACGTGAACATGTCTTTCTGGTCGACGGCTCGGGGTTCATCTTCCGCGCCTATCACGCGCTGCCCCCCATGACGGCACCCGACGGCACCCCGACCAACGCCGTGTTCGGTTTCACCAAGATGCTGATGAAGCTGGTCGAGGACACGGAAGCCGATTTCGTCGCCGTCATCTTCGACCGCGCGCGCAAGACCTTCCGCAACGACATTTATCCCGAATACAAGGCCCACCGCCCGCCCGCGCCCGACGACCTGATCCCGCAGTTCGAGCTGGTGCGCAAGGCGACGGAGGCCCTGAACGTGGCCGCCATCGACATGGACGGGTTCGAGGCCGACGACCTGATCGCCACTTATGCCCGCCAGGCCCGGGAACGGGGGGCGGAGGTCACCATCGTATCCTCGGACAAGGACCTGATGCAGCTGGTCGGCGACAGCGTGGTCCTGTTCGACGCCATGAAGAACCGCGAGATCGGCCCCGATCAGGTGATGGAAAAATTCGGCGTCGGCCCGGAAAAGGTGATCGACGTGCAGGCCCTGGCCGGCGATTCGTCGGACAATGTGCCGGGCGTGCCCGGCATCGGCGTGAAGACGGCGGCGCAGCTGATCGGCGAATACGGCGACCTGGACACGCTGCTGGCCCGCGCCGCCGAGATCAAACAGCCCAAGCGCCGGGAATCCCTGATGGAACAGGCCGATCTGGCGCGCATTTCCCGCGACCTGGTGACGCTGAAGGACGACGTGCCGGTTCCGCAGACCATCGACGACATGCGCAAGAAGGCGCCGGATGCGGAAACCCTGCTGACCTTTCTCCGCGATCTCGGCTTCAAGTCCCTGGCGACCACGGTGGAAAGCCGCCTCGGCATGCCGGCGAACGGCGGCAACGGCGCGGCGACGCAGTCGCCGGCGGCCCTCGCCCCGCAATACGACCTGGTGCAGACCCTCGACCAGCTGCAGCCCTGGATCGACGCGGCCTATGCGGCGGGCGTCGTCGCCGTGGATACGGAAACGGACGCCCTGGATGCCATGGGCGCCGGCCTAGTCGGCGTGTCGCTGGCGACCGAGGCGGGCCGCGCCTGCTATATCCCCCTGGCCCATGTGTCGTCCGTACCCCAGGGGCAATTGGATCTTGGCGACGGGGACGGCGGCGGCAGCGAAAGTGCGCCGGACCAGATCCCCTTGAAGGACGCCCTCGCGGCGCTGAAACCGATGCTCGAGGATCCGTCGATTCTCAAGGTCGGCCAGAACATCAAGTACGACATCCAGGTGCTCGGCCGCTACGGCGTCGAGGTCGCCCCCGTGGACGACACCATGCTGCTGTCCTACGTGCTCGACGGCGGCCTGCACGGCCACGGCATGGACGATTTGGCCCGCGATTTTCTCGATCACGACACCATCAAGTTCAAGGACGTCACCGGCACCGGCAAGGCCCAGGTGTCGTTCGACCGGGTGCCGCTCGACAAGGCGCTGGATTACGCCGCCGAGGACGCGGACATCACCCTTCGCCTGCACAACCTGTTCAAGCCGCGCCTGGTCTCCGAGCACATGGTCACGGTTTACGAGACCCTGGAGCGGCCCTTGGTCCCCGTGCTGCGCGACATGGAGCGGCGCGGCATCAAGGTCGACGCCGGCGTGCTCAAGGGCCTGAGCGCCGATTTCGCCGCCCGCATGAACGACCTGGAAGGCGAAATCCACAAACTGGCCGGTCACGAATTCAACATCGGGTCGCCCAAGCAACTGGGCGAAATCCTGTTCGACGAAATGGGCCTGGACGGTGGCAAGAAGACCAAGACCGGGGCCTATGCCACGGGGGCGGAGGTGCTCGACGATCTGGCGGCCCAGGGCCACGAACTGCCGCAGAAGGTCTTGGATTGGCGCCAACTGGCGAAACTGAAAAGCACCTATACGGACACCCTGGTCGGCGAGATCAATCCCAAGACCGGGCGCGTCCACACCAACTATGCCCAGGCCGTGGCGGCGACCGGGCGGCTGTCGTCGTCGGACCCCAACCTGCAGAACATCCCGATCCGATCCGAGGAAGGCCGCAAGATCCGCACCGCCTTCGTCGCCGACAAGGGCTTCACCCTGATGTCCGCCGATTACTCCCAAATTGAATTGCGCCTCTTGGCCCATGTCGCCGGGATCGACGCCCTCAAGCAGGCGTTCCACGCGGGCATCGACATTCACGCCCTGACCGCAAGCCAGGTGTTCGGCATTCCCGTCGACGGCATGGACCCCATGGTCCGCCGCCGCGCCAAGGCCATCAACTTCGGCATCATCTACGGCATTTCCGCCTTCGGGCTGGCGCGTCAACTGGGCATTTCACGAGGCGAGGCCGGCGATTACATCAACGCCTATTTCGAACAGTACCCAGGCATCAAGGCCTATATGGAACGGACCAAGGAGCAGGCCAAGAAACAGGGCTTCGTGGAAACCACCTTCGGGCGCAAATGCCATGTCCGCGGCATCAACGACCGCAACCCGAACATGCGGGGCTTCGCCGAACGCGCCGCCATCAACGCGCCGATCCAGGGCGGGGCCGCCGACATCATCAAGCGCGCCATGATCCGCCTGCCCGACGCCTTGGCCGAGGCAGGCCTGGGTGCGCGCATGCTGCTGCAGGTCCATGACGAATTGATCTTCGAGGTCCCCGACGCCGAGATCGAGGCGACCCGCGACGTGGTGCGCTCGGCCATGTCCGGCGCGGCGCATCTGAGCGTGCCGCTCGACGTCGACATCGGCACCGGCGCCAATTGGGACGAGGCCCACTAAGCCGCCGCGCCGTCCCCTTCGTCCGACAATTTTGGCACGGCCCTTGCTTCGCGAACTGCGGGGACGACCCGCGCGGTCGCGCGACAGCATAGGAGGACACGCATGAAAATCGATAATGTCGCCAGCATCTTGTTTCCGCAAAAAACCGACAAACCGGCCGCAGCCGATGCGGGATCGGGTCCGTTCGCCGAGATGATGGCCGCTTCCGTCGAGTCTAAGAAAAACGACGCACTGGCCGCGCCGCAAACCGATCTGGACTTCATCCGCGAGCATGGTTTCGCCGCCTACGCCGAGAAGGTCGAAGAGCAGAAGAAGGAAGAACTGCGGGAGAGGATTCTCAACCGCATGGGCCTCTCGGAAGAGGATCTTGAGGACATGCCGGCCGAACAGCGCGCCAACATCGAGGACCTGATCGCCCAGGAAATCCAGCGCCGCATGCAGGCCAACGCCGAATTGGAGAATGACGAGCCCGGCATCCTCGGCGACGCACCGGACATGGCCCGCGACATCGCCGACACCACCGGGACGGGCAGCGCCGGATCGGTCCTGCTGGCCGCCATGGAAGCTCGCGACACCTGGGCTGATGATCCAGCGGCGGCCGCGGACACGTCAAAGGACGACGACTAGACCTCAAAATTTCCACGCCCACGGCGGCTGACCGGACGGAATCAATTGCCGCCCGAACAGGAAAATTCTGCCCAACCAGGAAAAATTTTCCCAACGTCACGGCACCGCCGGCTACCGGGTGGTCTGACCTGCCTAACCCTACAGCGCGTGGGGTTGCCTAATCGCGCCAGCACCGTCACCATTCCCCCAAACGGACAATATGATCCAATATAAGGAGAACGGTGATGATCGGACGTAGTGTCCTCACACATGCTTGGCTGCTGGCCGCCGGGCTGATGGTCGCCGCCGGACCGGCGGCCGCCGGGGCCGGGCACGGCCATGCCCACAATCACGAAGTGGCCCAGGCGAAAGCCCCAAACGTCACCATCGGTGCCGCGCCCGTCGCCGGAAAGATCACCATGCTGATGGGGGTGGGCGGGTTTTCCGGCGGCAACGTCGCGGTCCTGCCCGGGCCGGACGGCCTGCTGATCGTCGACGACAAACTGGAAAATTTTTCGGAAAAGCTGGCGGCGGCCCTCAAACCCTTCGGCGATGGGGGGCCCAAGTTCGTGCTCAACACCCATTGGCATTTCGATCATACGGGCGGCAACAAGCGCTTTGCTGATGCGGTCATCATCGCCCATGACAACGTGCGCAAGCACATGGCCGTGGACCAGGAACTCAAGGCCCTGAAGATGACGATCCCCGCCTCGCCGCCCGAAGCCCTGCCCGACGTCACCTACAATGACCGCCTGACGGTTCATTTCAACGGCGAGGAAATCCAGCTTCTCCACCTGCCGGGCGGCCATACGGACGGTGACACGGTGATCTATTTCAAAAACGCCAACGTCCTGCATCTGGGCGACCTGTTCTTCAACGGCATGTTTCCCTTCGTGGATATCGCCCACGGCGGCAGCGCGCTCGCCCTGGCCCGCAACATCCGCGACATCACCGGCCGTTTCCCCGCCGACGCCAAGATCATCCCCGGTCACGGGCCGCTGGCGACCATGGCCGACCTCGAGGCCTATCTCGACATGCTGACGTCGACGTCGATGTTCGTGCAGAGCGCGGTCATGGAAGGCAAGGACCTGAAGGCCATTGAGGCGGCGGGCCTGCCCGACAGATGGAAGAAATGGCAATGGCCGTTCATTTCGGAAGCCATGTGGATCGACCTGATCCATCAGAGCTTGAACAAGTAAGGTCCGAGAAAAGCCCTCCGGCGGTCAGGCCGCCTGAACGTCCGCCCGGGCGGCCCGCGCGCGCATCCACGTCTTCGTCCAGACGCCTGCCCGATAGGCCAGCAACAGACCCGCGATTCCGCCGTAGATCAGGGGCTCGACCTGAAAGCCCTTGCGCATCATGAAGAAGTGGACCGGGGCGGCGACCGCGGCGACGTAGACCAGCCTGTGCAGGCGCTGCCAGTTGCGCCCGCCCAGTTTCTTGACCATGGCCTTGGGCGAGGTCACGGCAAGCGCGGTCAGGATCACCAGCGCCAGCATGCCGACGGTGATGTAGGTGCGCTTCACGATATCCTGCCAGATCGCGGCCCAGGCGAAATACTGGTCGAGCGCCACATAGCTGGTGACGTGCAGCAGCGCGTAGAAAAAAGCGTAGAGACCCAGCATGCGGCGGAACCGCACGATCACGGCCAGACCGGTGATACCCCGCACGGGCGTCACGGCAAGGGCGATCAGCAGCAAGCGGATGGCCCAGTCGCCCGTATAGCGGTTGATGAATTCCGCCGGATTGGGCCCGAACTGGCCGCTCATGCCGAGCCACAGCAGCCAGGCGACGGGCCCCAGCGCGGCCGCATGGAGCAGGGGTTTGACGACCCAGGTAAGGCGGGTTTCCTTGTTCATGGCGTCATCCTAGCCCAGCCGGCGCCGATTGGGCACCGGCCCGCGGCTTCCAGGCAACCTAGAAGAATTTCTTGAGGTCCATGCCCGCGTACAGGCTCGCGACCTCGTCCTCATAGCCGTTGAACATCAGGGTCGGCTGGCGGATCGGCAGGCCGAAGATGTTGTTCTGGCCGATCTTCTTTTCCGTGGCCTGGCTCCAGCGCGGATGGCTGACGGTGGGGTTCACGTTGGAATAGAAACCGTATTCGCGGCCGTTTGCGGCGGACCATGAGGTCGGCGGCTCCTTCTCGACGAAGCGCATAAGCACGATCGACTTGATGGATTTGAAGCCATACTTCCACGGCACGATCAGGCGGATGGGCGCGCCGTTCTGATTGGGCATGACCTGGCCGTGCACGCCGACCGCAAGCAGGGCGAGCGGATTCATGGCCTCGTCCATGCGCAGGCCCTCTTTATACGGCCATTCCAGGACCGGGCGACGCTGGCCCGGCATCTGGTCCGGGTCGAACACGGTTTCGAAATAGACATACTTGGCTTTCGACGTCGGGTTCAGCCGCTTGATCACCTTGGCCAGCGGCACGCCGAGCCAGGGCACGACCATGGACCAGGCTTCGACGCAGCGGAAACGGTAGACCCGATCCTCGATGTCTTCCGCCTTGATCAAATCGTCGATGTCGTAGGTGCCGGGCTTTTCCACGGCCCCCTCGACCTTGATCGTCCAGGGCGTGGTCTTGAACTTGCCGGCGTTGTCCGCCGGGTCGCCCTTGCCGGTGCCGAATTCATAGAAATTGTTGTAGGTGCTGACGACCTCGAACGAGGACGGCTCCTGGCCCAGGACCTGGGCGTTGTATTTCGGATGCGGCGTGCCGGACAACGCCTTGCCCTCGGCCGGGCGCCAAGCGGCTGCCGCGCCATCGGGAAGCCACATGGGCATGGTCGCCGCAAGGCCGCCGAAGCCGAGGGTCTTGAGCACCCTGCGGCGGTCCTCGAACACGCTTTTCGGCGTGATCTCGCTGGACGGGATGGGATGGCGGGGTCGCTGGCGAATGATCATGGCGGACTTCCTTCCGGGTCGGCTGTGTCCAGATTCGGCCCGCGCTGGGAGCGCCGGTCCGGGGTCATGCGGTCTTTCTGTTTCCGCGGTCAGTATAGGCCGGGAAGGTGCCGACCCAATAAGGCGAAGGCGGGGCGGGGCCGTCACATCTTCGCGAGGGTTTCGCGAGCGGCCGGCCAACTGGGGCGTTTCCATCCGCCGGAAAGCGGTGTAGGAGAATTCCCCATGCGCACGTTGTATCACCTGTGGATGTCGCCTTTCTGCCGCAAGGCCCGGATCTTCCTGGGCGAGAAGCGGCTTGAACATGAACTTCGGATCGAGAACATCTGGGAGCGCCGCGAGGAGTTCCTGGCGCTCAACCCCGCCGGCACCGTGCCGGTACTGGTCGAGATCGACGGTACGGCGATTTCCGGGGCCGACGTGATCTGCGAATTCCTCGACGAGGTCCATGACGACCCACCCCTGATCGGCCGCACGCCGGTGATCAGGGCCGAGGTCCGCCGCCTGACCAATTGGTTCGATGAAAAATTCAACCGCGAGGTCACGGACAACCTGGTCGGCGAAAAGCTGCTGAAGCGTTTTCTCGGCCAGGGCGAGCCCAAGGGGGCCCGTATCCGCGCCGGTCACGCCAACATCCACATGCATCTGAACTACGTGTCGTTCCTGGTCGAGCGGCGGCGCTGGCTGGCCGGCGACGATTTTTCCATGGCCGACGTGGCGGCGGCGGCGCATCTGTCCTGCGTCGACTACCTGGGCGACGTGCCCTGGGAGGACCATCCGGAGGCCCGCGACTGGTACGCGCGGCTCAAGTCGCGGCCCAGCATGCGTTCCGTGCTGTCGGACCGCATGCCCGGCTTTCCCCCGCCCCGCCATTACGCGGACCTGGATTTCTAACGCATCGCCCCGGCTGCTACCGTCTTGGCGGCGCGCCGTCGGACTTCACGTCCATGTTTTCGATGTTCTGGCGGGCCGGTCCCGCCGCCCCGCTGTCGGGCATGGCGTTCAGGATCTTCATCCAGTCGGCCCGGGCCCCCGCGTCATCGCCCTTGAGCCGACGCAAAATGCCGCGCTCCAACAGAGCCTCTGCATTCGCGGGATCGAGTTCCAGCGCCGTGTTGGCGTCGGCCAGGGCGTCGGCCGGCCGGTCCAGAAAGCGCCGGGCGCTGGCCCTGAGCGCATAGGCGTCGGCGCGCGACGGCGACAGGTTGAGCGCGGCGCTCAGGTCCGTGTCCGCCGCGTCGTAGTCCCCCCTGGCAGCCCAAGCCTGGGCCCGGTCGACCAAAAGGTCCGGATCGCCGGGCTTGAGGGCGATGGCCGAGGTAAAGGCCCGCGTCGCATCCTCGGGCCTGCCCTCAAGCAGCCAGGCCTGGCCCGCCTGATCGAACAGCCCGGCCTTGACCGGCGGCTCCTCGATGGAAATCTGGGCAAGGCGCTCCAGGCGCTTGGCCGCCTCGCCGTATTGTTCAAGTTCGATCAGGGCGACCGCCGCGCAATGATCGGCCGCATCACCGCCGCCCAGGGAGCGCCAGCCGATGGCCGTCTCAAACCCATCCTGCGGCCGCTTGCGGGCCAGTATCATGCAGCGTTGGTATTCCGCCGCCTGAGCCGCGTCCGACTTTATACCGGCCGCGGGCGCCTTTTGACCAAGCAGCCCCTGGGCGGCCGACGGCCAGGACGGCCAGGCAACGGCCAGACTCAGCATCAGGCCCGTGAACAGGCAGGAAAGGACAAGGCGGCGGTGAATGGGCGGGACCCCTGGCATGACGGTCGGGCTCTGGTTATAACCGATCCCGCTTATAGGGGGCATTCCGCCCCCTTGTCGACCGGGGCCGCGCGCATATGACCAACCTGTTCTGTTTCGGATTGGGCTTCAGCGCCCTGACCTTGGCCCATGACCTGATCGCCGAGGGCTGGACCGTGGCCGGCACCTGCCGCACCCCGGGCAAACAGGCGAAGATGCGGGCAACCGGGATCGACGCCCATGTGTTCGACGCCACGGCCCCCCTGGACGCCGCCGGCGCGGATGCCCTGGCCCGCGCGGATCATTTTCTGGTCTCCGTGCCGCCGGGCGCCGGGGGCGATCCCGTGCTGACCGCCGCCGGTGACGCCCTTGAGCACGCCGCCGCGCATATCCGCTGGGCGGGATATCTGTCGACCACCGGGGTCTACGGCGACACGGGCGGCGCCGAGGTGACGGAGGACAGCCCCCTCGCCCCGACCGCGCCCCGGGGCGCGTACCGCGCCGCCGCCGAGGCGGCCTGGCTGGACCTTGGCCGCACGTCCGGTCTGCCGGTCCATGTCTTCCGCCTGGCCGGGATTTACGGGCCGGGACGCAGCGTGCTTGACCAACTGCGCCAGGGCACGGCGCGGCGCATCGACAAGCCGGGGCATCGGTTTTCCCGCATCCATGTCGCCGACATCGGGGCCGTGCTGCGCGCGTCCATGGCGCGGCCGGTTCCGGGCGCGATCTACAATGTCTGCGATGACGAACCGGCCCCCCAGGCCGACGTGATCGCCCATGGCGCCAGGCTTCTGGGCCTGCCCGCACCCGACCTCGTGCCCTTCGATGTGGCCGCCGCGACCATGTCGGAAATGGCGTTGAGCTTCTGGCGCGACAACCGGGTGGTCAGCAACAGGCGGATCAAGGATGAACTCGGCGCGGTATTATCCTGCCCCACCTACCGCGAGGGGCTGGCCGCCATCCTGGCGGCGGAGGGCTGAGGCAGCCCGCGACAGCCGCCCGGAATCATCATATTCCCATATACGGAATATAATCCTTGACGTGAGCAATCAGGTCACGTAGGGTCGCTTTATCGACAGGGCGAATTGTGTCCGCGCCCCGGCGCTGACCCGCCCCGATACCCCTTCCCTTTATTCGATCCGGCCTGTCCGGCCCCGCCCAGACCGGCGGGCCGCCGCAGGCGCGACCCATCCCGGAGATACCCATGACAGCAAAACAAACCGCGCCCCGCACCCATCGCGGCGGTGGTGCGCGCAGCGTCTTCAACCGCCAGGCGCTGATCGACCAGCTGACCCGATCCGACGGCGGGCTGGAGGATATCCTGGCCAAGTCGCCCCGCGACCTGACCGAGGCCGAGGTCCGTCAGATCACGGAACGCCGCCTCGCCCTGCCGGCCGGCACGGAGAAGGAAACCCTGGACCGGTTCGAGCGCGCGTTCTACGACGACGCCTACGGCACGGACCCGGCCGAGACCGACGCAACCGGCCGGCTGATGGCCCCGGCGGCGCGCCGCCCGGTCAACGCAGACCCCGTTCCCGCCCGCACCATCGACGGCGTGGACCTGTCCCGCGCCGTCGGGCGCCTGGCGGAGCGCGTCGCCGATGTCGCGGAAACCCAGGGGTCCCGTGATGCCGTCCGGTTCCTGCAACGGGGCCTGACCATCCTCAACCAGGCGGTGACCGAAGCCGGGGACGGCGGCGGTTTCCAGGACCACGTGCCGTCCCGGGGGCCAATGTTCCAGGACCTGGCCGACGACGGCGACCCGGGTCCGAAGACCCGGGCGGCCCTGCGCACGGCGGCCGCCAGGCTCGGCTCGGCAAAGATCGAGGAAGCCCTCGCCCTCGGCCGTTTCGAGGCCGCCCTGCGCGGCCTTACGGGCGGCGCGCCGGTTGACGGTCTCCGCGAGGCGACCTCCGCATCCTTCGGAGAACTGTTCCGCGATCCCGCGACGAGCGATCCGCAAACCCCAACCGAAGAAGGCGAGAGCCTGCAGATGACGGTCAATGATCTGGGCAAGGTGCTGTTAGGGCCGCGCGGGTTCACGGTGCTGCGCGAGGACGGCATCATCGGACCGAAGACCGAGGCGGCGCTGAGGCGTGTCCTCCGGGCCGCAGGCCCCCGGCGGTTGACCGAAACCATGGGCCGCAACCTGGGCTTTTTCCTGTTCGAGCCGCCGAAACCCGGCCGCCGGACCCTGCTGCAATCGACGGCCGGAGCCGCGCCGGGGCAATATTTTGACACAATATAGGAATATATACTTGACGTCGCTCATATGATCTGCCATAACCAAAGCAACGAACGGGCGAGGTGCGTCTTCACCCCTGATCGCTTCAACCCAACACTGATAATAGGAGCCCCCAATGGGGAGCATGGAAAGCGGCCCGCCGCTGCCGGCGCCACAGACCGTCGATGACGACACGGACGCGGGCATGCCCGGCGTGGGCGGTCCGGACGGGTTCGGCGGGTTCGGCAAATCCTTTCTCACGGACGGCGTCGGCCGCGGCCAAGCCAACAAGCCTGAGGACGTTCATCGCGTTTCCAGCTTTCTTGCCGGGAACGGCATCCTGCCCACCCCGACCGACACCGCCGACGAAGGCTTCTTCCGCGCCGTCGAGACAGGTCAGGACCGACTCAACGATCTGGCCGGCGGCGGTCTGCGCCGCGACGGCATCGTCAAGCCCTGGGGGCCGACGGAGGTTCTCAGTCAGCGGGCCGTTTCGTCGGGCCGCATGAAGGCGCCCGAAGTCCCACCGGGCCGTATCGATCTGCCGCCGCCCTACACCACCATCGCGCCACCCGGCCCAACCGAACCGCCTGGGCCGAAAGACGACCACCCCGCCGCCTTCCGGGAAAAAATGCGGGACCTCATGAACATTCTTGCCAAGCGAAAGGTGGTGAAGAGCATCCCTCTCGGCCCCGACGGCAAGCCGGACGACCCGAACGCCGTTGACCTCCGCGACGACACGCTGGAACGGATGACCCGGATCATCGACAATCTTTTGGCTATCGGAACAAGGTTCCAGGCACCGACGGTTTTTGAATCGACGGTGAAGAAACCCCGGGATGACGACGGCTGGCGCTGAGAGGTTATACTTCCGTCACCACATCATATCGACTTCGGACTCACGCCATGATGCCCAAAGAAAAAGGCACCACCCGGGCCGCCCATCGCTTCCGGCGCTTCGCCAGCCGGGCAACGCTCCTCGCCATACTTGCCATTGTCGTGCCGGCCCTGTGGTTTTCCGGCAACTACGCCTATCAGGTTATTCGGACGGATAAGGAAAGTGACGTCCTGGCCTCGGAAAGCGCACTTGTCGAAAGCTTCCATCTGGTCGCCCATACATCAGACGACGTCGATCAATCTTACGCGTTTCCGCTCAACAAGTGGGGGCCGGACGTCCCCGTTTACTACCATCAATCCGTTCCGGATTGGCATCGGCGGCTGACCGCGCGTCAATTCGAAATCCTCTCAAAGTACACCGGGATCCGCTTCCACGAAATCAAACGGTTCGAGCCGAACGTCGGCATCTCGGTGTTCTATGCGCCACTCGGTACATCGGCGGAAGAGATGTCACGCAGGTTCGGGATTGACCGTGACCGGGTGCAATTGGCGACGTGTTATGGCATTTACGAATGGGGTGACGAAGGGACGGTTGCCTGGAGTCACGTCGTCTTCAGCCAGCCGGAGGGCGAACGCCGGACCGAGGCTTGTATCGTCGAGGAGACGGTCCAGGTCATGGGCCTGCCCGCCGATCGCGCGACCTACTTCCCGACGGTCTTCACAAATGACCGCGCCCGCCCGGTAATCTTGTCGTTGAACGACAAAATCCTTCTTCGTGCCCTCTATGACCCGGCAATCAAAAGCGGCATGACCCCAGACCAAACCCGCGCCCTGATCCCCGGCATCATCCGCCGGTTGGTGGCCGGCGTGAAGGCGCGGGGCGAACGGGCACTTTTCCTGAACTGACGCTCTCCGCCCGCAGGCGGATACGAAATTTTCCCCGAGGAGGCAAATATGATGAGGCATGACCCAGCCGCCATTCTGGCGGCGGCGGGCGCATTACTGTGCGCGGCGATGATCGCGCAGGCGTTGGCATGACCCATGTCCGGTCTGTCCATCGGCGGCTGGGCGCTCTGCCTTGCCGCCGCCAACATAGCCGCAATCCTCATCCTGGCTTTGGTGGCCGGGCACCGGGCACGTCTCCAGGCAACTGCCCTCGAGGATGCCCGTCACGAGTTTGAGTCGGGCCTGGCATTCCTTGAAAGCCGCCTGCGGGCGCGCCGCGCCCCCACCGACAAACTTCCCCCCATCGACGACGAAGGAATCTGACATGAGCCGATCCCCGGATCACGCGCTGGCGGCCCAGCGCGCCGCCGACGTCCTGGCACGCACCCTCTACGGCGAGGCGCGGGGCGAGCCCGTGCGCGGCAAGGAAGCCGTCGCCGCCGTGATCATGAACCGCGTGCGCCGGGCGCGCGCCGCCGGCGGAACCTATTGGTGGGGCGGCACGGTGGAAGACGTGTGCCGTCGGCCCTGGCAGTTTTCCTGCTGGAACGCGGGCGACCCCAACCGCGCCAAGATCGAAGCCGTGGCCGCGGACAATCAGGTGTTCCAGTCCTGCCAGCGCATCGCGCGGCGCGCCCTGGCCGGCACCCTGGCCGACCCCACCGGCGGCGCCACCCATTATCACGCCAAGGCGGCCAATCCGCCCTGGGCCCGGGGCAAGGCGCCCTCGGCCGAGATCGGCGGCCACCTGTTCTATGCCGATATCGAGTGACCGCCATGCTGAGCGCATTGATCGCCCCCGTGATCGGCGGCCTATTCAACGTCATCGACCAGGCGGTCGAGGACAAGGACGAAGCCGCCCGCATCAAGTCGCGGCTGCAGGAAATGGTGCTGACCGGCCAGATGAAGGAGATCGAGGCGGCGGCCCGGGTCATCGTCGCCGAGGCCCAGGGCGACAGCTGGCTGCAGCGCAACTGGCGGCCCCTCTTGATGTGCCTGTTCGGCGTCATCGTCGCCAACAACTACATCATCCATCCCTGGTTCGGCGTACCCATGCTGCCCCTGCCGCCGGACATGTGGGAACTGTTGAAGATCGGCGTCGGCGGCTACGTCGTCGGCCGGTCCGTGGAAAAGGGCATCCGCGTGTGGCGGGACCAACAGTGATCCAGCCCACGCCCGCCGCCGCCTCCATTCCTTGCTGACAATCCGGAGACACCCATGGCAGATCACATCCAGATCGGCGACATCACGCCGCGCAAGCGCTACGTCGCCGACGGCACGCAGACCCTGTTCACCTATCCCTTCCCCATCTTCAAGGCCGCCGACCTGGAGGTCTATCTCGACGACGTCCTGCAGGAAACCGGCTATGCCGTTTCCGGCGCCGGCCAGGACCTGGGCGGCGAAGTCACCTTCGATACCGCCCCAGCATCCGGCGTCGCCGTCACCCTGCGCCGCCGGCTGACCATCGCGCGGCAAGCCGACTTTCAGGAATCGGGCGCCTTCCGGGCCCGCGTCATCAACGACGAACTGGATTTCCTGACCGCCGCCCTGCAGCAGGTCGCCGACGACACGCGGCGATCTTTGCAACTGTCGCCGACCGATCCGGACGCGGTGCTGACCCTGCCCGACCGCGCGGCCCGCGGCGGCGCCTTCCTTGCCTTCGACGCCGAGGGCAACCCCGTGGCCGGCGCCGGGTCGATCGGCGGCCTGCCGGCCACGACCTTCATCACGACCCTGCTCGACGACGCGGACGCGCCATCGGCCCGCGCCACCCTGTCGGCGCAGGAAGACCTGGGCGTGGCGCCGCCGACGATGGCCGACGCGGGGGCGGTGCTTGCCGTGAATTCGGCCGGCGCTCTGCGCTACGACCCGACCCTGACCCACGGCGCCCATCTGACGGCGCTCAGCTTCGGCCTTTGAGGAGACCCAGACATGGCGACCACCCCCGATTACCTCGGTGCGCGGAATTCCCAATGCACCATCATCACCAACAGTGACGGCACCACGGCCCAGACCGTCTTCACCGCCGGCGCCAACGGGGCGCGCGTGCACCTGGTCTCCGCCTCCACGGACGACACCACGCCGTCGCTCGCGCTGATAAAGAACGACGGCACCACGTCCTGCATCCTTGCGACCTTCCAGTTGCCGACCAACTCGGGCCGCGTGAACGGGGCGCCGGCGGTTGACCTTCTCGACCCCGCGGTGATCCCGTCCATTCCCGCCGACCCGGGCCGGTTTCTCACGCTCGGCGCGGGCGAGACGTTGGCCGTCGCCATGATCGCCACCCTGACCGTCGATAAGACGGTGCATGTGGCGGTCGACGGGGTCGACTACTGATGAGCACGCGGGGCGGCGACGATCCGCGCAGCCTCAGCCCGGGCCCGGCGGCGGCGCAGGCCGACGATGGCGGGCTGACCATGGGCCTGCACCGCCAAACGGCGCATGTGGACGACCCCGGCGTGAAGACCCACGGCCGCCTGCACGGCGTCGGGCCGTCGCGGCGGCCGGTCGACGGCTTCAAGCGCGAACGGCATGTGGACATCCGGGCGGCAAACTGCACGGGGCTTCTGAAGACCGGCAACTGCGCCGGCGATCCTTATTGGATGCCGCCCGACGGCGCCTGGTACACCTGGCCCGGGATCGGCGGCACGCCCACCAACCGCAACGGCGGCACGATCATGAACCAGGCCAATCCCGGCAACCCATCGGGCTACGATTTCGCCGGCGGGCAAGCGACGACCAATCTGCCTCTCGTCGACTGGGCCGCGCCGCAGCGCACGGCCTATGCCGTCGTGTCCGACAGCGAGTTGGTGGTCGTGCGTCAGCGGACCGTCACCGGCTTCGGCCAGGGCACGGGCGGCGCCGGCGACGACAATTACAACTGCTATTCCAACTGCAACTGCAATTGCGCCTGTGCCTGCGCCTGCGCCTGTGCCTGCGACTGTGGGTGCTTTCCAGCCGGCACCCAGGTGACCATGGCCGACGGCACGCAACGAGACATCGCGCTACTGCAGCCGGGCGATCTGGTGAAGGGCGCGTTCGGCATCATCAACCGCATCGACCGCATGTTCGTCGGCCGCATCGGCCCGCACAGCGCCTTTCTGATCAACGGCCGTTATTTCGTGGCGGGCGCGCACCGCATCTGGTCCCTTACCCGTGGCTGGGTCGCCGCCGATCCGGCCGGCTGGTACGCCGCCATGAAGGAGCCCGGCGCCCTTGCCCGCTTCGCCGATATTCACGGCGCGGCGGAACCGCCGGCGGACGGCATCTATGCGCCCGAGAGCGAACAGCCCAAGCAGATGGTCATCGGCGACCGTCTCGCCTGGGGCGGCCTCGACAGCTTCCTCGCCGTCGAGCGCATCGAGCCGATCCACCATGACGGCACCCTGATGCTGTATGAGCCGATCTGCCACAACGGATCCGGCAGCTACGAGGTTCATGGCGGCCTGTGGGCCGTCGCCGGGCCGGACTACACCTTCCCCTTCCAAAGCTACCTGCGAGAGGAGATGCGCCATGACTTCTGGCATGCCCCGCACCATGCCCCGCGACCGGCTGCTCAACTGGGACCGTGACACGGCCCTGGCCATCGCCCCCCGGCTGGCCTGGCTGCACCCCAATTGGATCACGACGGCAAGCCTGATCCTGGCGCTCGTCGGCCTGGCAATCATCTGGCGCGGAACGGATTGGGCCTCCGCCGTGGCCGGCGCGGGCCTGATCTTCGCCTCGCGCTGGGTCGACTGGATCGACGGCCATGTCGCCCGCGCCACAGGTCGCGCCACCAACCTGGGCGGGTTCTACGACATCGCCGTCGGCTACGTGACCATGGTCCTGGTCATGGTCGTCATCGGCCTGCGTCAGAATGATCTGGCCCTGGCCTGGGTCGGCGCCGGGGCGGCGGTCCTGCTGCGCCTCATGCTCATGGGCGTCGGCTGGGGCCTGGCAAAGCGCCAGCGCCTGGGTGTCGTTCCCTGGAATCCGCAAAAACTTCTGACCCCGCGCCAGCGGCCCGTCATGCGCCGGATGAAGTGGGGCCTCGACATCTGCCGCAACGACTATTGGATCGTGCTGTTCGCCGTTGCCGGCGGCGCCGGGCTCCAGGTTTGGGCCTGGGCCTATACGGGCGTCGTCGTTGCCCTGACCATATGGGTCGCGGCCGCCGCCGCGCGCTACGTCCGGCGGGTTCACCCCACAGCGCCGACGCAGAAAGTCCGTGGCCTGCAGAGCGAGCCGGGCCCATGTTGAAGCGAGCACGACGCACCTGGACCGTTGCCGGATCAACCGTCGAGAACCTGGTGCATGACTGCACGGTGGCAGCGGATCATCTGCGCCTGCGCACCTGGTACCGCCAACGCGACGGCGTCAACCGGCCTGGCGAGGGGGGTGCTGGAAGCAACGTCCTTGGCGAAGACCTGTCGCCGCGCCTTGCCGGCATGCTGTTGGCGCCGGCCGGGGACGTCGTCATTCCATGGAGCCCCGAGGCCATGCGGGACGGTGCCGTCCACTATGTCAGCACCTTGTTCGACGGAACGCCGGCTCCGGAGCCCTATCGGATCATGGAATTGGACGACATGGCCGTTCTGGCCACGACCGGCCTGCGCCAAGCGGCCCAGTACCCGCATTGGCATCACAAGCAGCATGTTTATGTCTTCGGGTTTCTACAGCACATTCTCGACACCACGGGCATCGGCCTGGTTCCCGCACTCAAGATCATCTCCGACGGCGAACCGACGAACGGGTTCATCAGTGACGGCGTGATCATAGAGGCACGCCTGGGGCCCCTGGGATTTGTCGGCTCCTTCGACGCGACCCGACCGGAAAACGCCGTGGATTACCGGGACGTGAGGGAGACTCTCCCGGACGGCACGCCGAACCCTGCATTCGGCCGCTTTTCCGTACCGCCGCCTCAACCCATGGACTGGGAGTTCGGCTGATGACCTACAGACTGACCCTGGAAGGGGAGGACACGCTCCACCTTCTCTACGACCCCAAGGACTCCACACTGATCCGCGAAGACGGCGACGGCGAGCAGATCGTCCATCCCGCCTTCACCGCCGAGGGGCCCGTATCCTGGCCCGTGCCGCTGCGCGTGTCGCCGGACAACCCCGGCCGCAAGTCGGGCATCCGCACCCTGAAAATTCAGATGGGCTTCAAGTGCAATTACGCCTGCGCCTATTGCAATCAGGCGAGCTGGAACACTTTCTTGGGCGGCGCGGTGGAGGACGCGAAACTGTTCCTGCGCAATCTCGATACCTGGTTCGCGACCGCCGCCGCCAAGGACGGCGGCGGCGACCTGAGGATCGAGTTCTGGGGCGGCGAGCCTTTCGTCTACTGGGCCAAGCTGAAAATTCTCGGCGACGAGCTGCGCCGGCGCTATCCCCGGGCGCGGTTCAACGTCATCACCAACGGCTCCCTGTTGGACGACGAAAAGATCGACTGGCTGATCGCCCGGCGGGTCGGGGTGCAGATCAGCCATGACGGCCCGGCCCAGAAGTACCGCAACCCGGAAGACATTCTGGACGATCCGGAAAAATGCCGGCTGATCCGCCGGCTGATGACGGCGGCGGGCCAACTGGGCGACGCGGACGGACCTTCCAACGACGAGTCGTCCTTCAGCCTGGGGTTTGGCACCGTGCTGACGCGGTGGAACTATTCCCTCGCCGCCGTGCGCCGCCATATCGAGGACAAGCTGGGCGTGCCGCTGGGATCGATCTCCTCCAACACGGAAGAAATCCTGCTGCCCTATGACGACGATGCCCTGGCCTGCACGCCGCAGGGCGAGGCGGACCACCGGGCGGCCCTACACACCCTGTTCGCCGAGGCCGCCAACGGCCTGACCGTACCCGGCTGCAATTCCGTGCGCGGCAAGATCGAGGACTTCCTCGACTCGCTAGGCAAGAAGCGGCCGCTCGCCGCCCTTGGCCAGAAATGCGGCATGGACCGCGAGGACACCATCGCCGTCAACCTGATGGGCGAGGTCACGACCTGCCACAACGTGTCCGCCGGCGACCCCCATCACAACCTGGGCAATGTCCGCGATCTGGCTGCCGTGCGCCTGGACACGGCGCACCATCACCAGACCCGCGACGAATGCCGCAGCTGCCCCGTGGTGCAATTGTGCAAGGGGTCCTGCATGTTCCTGGAAGGGAAGTACTGGCAGGCCGCCTGCGACGTCAGCTTCACCTACAACACGGCCATGCTGGCGGCGGCACTCTATTATCTGACCGGCAGGACGCTGACCCGGATCGACGCCCTGGACGGCGCCTTCATCCGCCGGCCCGGCACAGTGTCGGCGGAGGTCATCCGCCTGGCGCACGCGGATCAGGCGGCGGCGGTCAATGCGTGACCTCGTCCGTCGGACGAAGCCGATCCCGGAAGTCATGATCTTCGACTTCGCCGGTGGGCGCATCGCCGCCATGAACGAGCTGATCCTGGCGGAAATGCGCACCACCGACGCGACATCGGACCATATCCACGGCGACAACATCCTGAACCGGCGGGCGACGGAATGCCTGTTCGACCGTAGGCCCCTGCCGCCCGGGCTGACGGGCTTGGCGGAACGGCTCTACGCGGCACTCGCCATCTATCTGCAACGCTGGCATCCGACGCTTGTCGGCCGGCCCTTCCGCCACAGGTCCTGGTGCAATCATTACAAACCCAACGAGGGCATTCCCTGGCATGCCCATGGAGAAACCCCCGTGGTCGCCGTCTATTCGGTGCGGGGCGACGGCGGCGATCTGGTCATTCAGGACGCGACCGATCCCGCACGATGCCATCGGCTGGAAACCCCGCCGGGCCGGCTGATCTTCATGGCGGGACGCATGCGCCACTGTTCGACACCCAACTTCGGGCCGGTCGCGGCGCGGGTCTCCCTGTCCGTGAACTTCATGTTCGCGGAAGGTCCCGGGCCGACCGCCGACCGGCCCAGGGCCCGCCCGTAACCGACATCATCACAGCCGCGAGGACCCATGCCGCCGGTCAACTTCGCCGTCTTCGTCGTCCTGTGGAACAACCTGCAGGGGCTGAACACGCCGGACCTCCACATCCGCATGGCCCAGTGGCTGGAGGGTGAACGTCATGCCGGCCGCCACGAACTGCTGCTGATGGCGTTCCGCAATTCGGGCAAGTCGACCCTGGTTGGCCTGTTCTGTGCCTGGATGCTGTGGCGCGATCCGGACCTGCGCATCATGGTGCTGGCCGCGGATCTGGCGCTGGCCCGCAAGATGGTGCGCAACGTCAAGCGCATCATCGAACGCCATCCGTTGACCCGGCACCTGAAGCCGCCGCGGGCCGACCAATGGGCGTCGGAACAGTTCACGGTCAACCGCCGGGCGGAACTGCGCGATCCTTCCATGCTGGCCCGCGGCATCGGCGCCAACCTGACCGGCTCCCGCGCCGACGTAGTGATCTGTGACGACGTCGAGGTGCCCAACACCTGCGACACCGCGCCCAAGCGCGCCGACCTGCGGGCGCGCCTGGCGGAAATCGAATACGTTCTGGTGCCGGGCGGCCTGCAGCTTTATGTCGGCACGCCCCATGCCTATGACACCATTTATGCCGCCGATGCCCGGGCCGGCGCGGCGGACGGCAAACCGTTCCTCGCCGGGTTCCAGAGGCTCGAGGTCCCGTTGCTGGGTCCCGGCGGAAGGTCGCGCTGGCCGGAACGATTTCCCATTGCCCGCATCGACGCGATCCGCGAGCGCAGCGGCCCCAACAAGTTCCGCAGCCAGATGCTGCTGGAGCCGGTCAACATCCTGGACAGCCGCCTGGACCCGGATCGCCTGGTCGCCTACGGCCATCCGCTGGACTATGCGGAACGCAACGGCGTCGGCGTCCTGACCCTCGGCGGCAAGCGTCTCGTGTCGGCGTCCTGCTGGTGGGATCCGGCGTACGGCGCGCCGGGCGCCGGCGACGCCAGCGTGATCGCCGCCCTGTTCACGGATCAGGACGGCACCCATTACCTGCATGCCGTCCGTTACCTGGAACATGACCCGGCGGAGGCGGCGCGCGCGGCGGCGGGATCGGACAATGACGACCGCGACGAGGCCTCGCAGCAATGCCGCCAGGTCGCCGCCTTCCTACGCGACAATCATCTGCCCTCGGTGACGCTGGAGACCAACGGCATCGGGCGGTTCCTGCCGGGCCTGCTGCGCCGCGCCCTGGGCACGGCGGGGGTCGAGGCGGCGGTGATCGAAGCAACCAGCCACCGCGCCAAGGATCTGCGCATCCTGGATGCCTTCGACGCTGTCCTGGCGGCCGGGCGCCTGCATGCCCACGACAGCGTCTGGCGCACACCCTTGGTTCGTGAAATGCGCGAATGGGCACCCGGCGCGACCTGCCGGGACGACGGCCTGGACGCGGTCGCCGGCTGCCTTCTGGCGGAGCCCGTGCGCCTGGGCCGTGGCGCCCCGCCGGCCGACGGCCTGACCCGCCGCAAACCCAACTGGCGGGGTGTCGGCACCTTCACGGCAAAGACGGATTTCATTTTGTGACGATCGTCGCAGTCAATTGGAAAAGGAGGAATCCCTTGGGAACCACGGAACAGGATCACGCCCTGCCGCCCGCGCAGACCCCGACTCCGGATCGGCCCGGAGATGCCCCCGAACCCGGTTTGCCGGGCGTCGGCGGCGCGGACGGAATGGGGGGATACGGCCGCACCTTCCTGACGGCATCCGTCGGGCGCGGTCAGGAGAACAGGACGGACGACGTGCACAAAGTCTCCGCCTTCCTTGCTGAGAACAACCTGATGCCGGCGCCCATACGGGAGGTCAGCGAAGATTTTCTCGGCGCCATCGAAAAAGGCCAGATAAAGCTGAACGAACTAGCCGGTGGCGGTCTCCGGATCGACGGCATTGTCAAACCCTGGGGGCCGACGGAAGTTCTCAGTCAGCGCGCCGTGACATCGGGCAACCTGCGTGCACCGGACGCCAAACCGGAACCCTTCCCCTGGTTTTCGGGCGAGCCGCCCGACGAGGACATAAAACAAGACAGCGACCTTGAAAAGGCGTTGTACAAAATCCAACGAGGAATTTTCGGGAAGCCCAAGAATCCCTTCAAAAACTTAAGACCTTTCAATAGCCCGAGAGGCTGATGGATCTGTCCGGCAGGTAATTTCGCGAACGACAGTTTGCGCAACAAGGTCTATCGTCGACATGGAAATTCAAAGCGTCAGATATCGTATTTTGAGCGCCAATGAAGACCGATGAGATCGCCGGGCCGCTGCCTCTGACCAACCGCGAAACCTGTATTGTCCTCGCGTTGCTGCCGTTTTGCATCGTGGACGACTTTCTGCTTGGAAACCTGATAGCCGGGATCAACGAGTACGTTCTGACGGACTATGCCAAGAAAGCCCTGCTGATTGTCGGCTGCTTGTCGACCGCCCCCTTGCGCGCCCTTGTCCGGCGGTCTTTCGCCGCCCCGGACCTGCCGTGGCACGGCGCCGGATGGCTGAATATCCACGTCCTGCTTTTTTTGGCTTTCTTGCTTCTCTCCGGCATGCTGCTGCATGGCACCGTGCTCTATCTCAGCTTTCGGCTGGACCTTCCGGCGATCGCGGAGATTCCAAGATACAATGACGACATCGTTATGTACGTCGATCTGATGCTCGGCTTGCTGCTGAACGCCGTCGCGGAGGAAATGTTTTTCCGCGCCGTGCTGATCGCCGTCATCTGCCGCTACGTGCCGAGCGTCGGCGTCGGCATCCTGATCGCCGCCCTGCTGTTCGCCGCCGGCCATTGGTCCCAAGGAATCGTGGGGACCGGCGCCATCGTGATGTTTGGGGTGTTGTACGGATACGCATATTGCCTGACGCGATCGATCATGCTGCCGATTCTGGCGCACTACATTCATAACCTATTCATATTCGCCCCCTGACGCCGGGGCGGCGTAAGCATTGGAAATCAGACCGCATGACCCCACTTTCTGAAACGTCGGAGACCCGCGCGCTGAACGTCGCCAATGATGCCTTGCGCGAGGCGAGCCTCGCCCGCCAGGCCATCATCGCCCACGAGCGGCAATGCGTGGAACGGTCGCGCGAAGCGGCCCAGTCGTTCGAGCGCATGGGGCAGGAACTGCGCGCCTTCATGACCCAGACCCGCGACGCCCGCGCCCGCCTGCACGACCGGGTCGACCAGACCCAGGACCGCATCACGGAAAACCAGGTGCAGGTGCTGGAAGGCTTCGCCGCCCTGCGTTCGGGCCTGATCCGGGGATTGTTCGCGGCCCTCCTGGCATTGACGGGCGGAGCCGCCGCCATGGCCTGGTATCTGATGACCGGGCGGCTGGCGCCTTAGGAGGGATGGGACGTTACGTGGCCGTCGAGATCCGGTGGATCAGTTCGGCCATGGTTTCCTCGGCGATCGGATTGTCCGCCTGACAGGTGCCGGCGGCGCGGTGGCCGCCGCCGCCGAAACGCAGCATCAACTCGCCCACGTTGACGGGCGAGGATCGGTCGAAGATCGACTTGCCGACGGCGAACACGGTGTTCTTGTCCTGCTTGCCCATGACCACATGCATGGAGATGTTGCATTCCGGGAACAGGGCATAGATCAGGAACCGGTTGCCGCAATAGATATCCGTTTCCTTGCGCATGTCGATCACGGCGAGCTTGTCGTGCATGGTGGTGCAGCGCCGCAGCTGTTCCTCGAACTTGGGCCGGTGTTCGTTGTACAGGTCGATGCGTTCCTTGACGTCGGGAAGCTCCAGGATTTCCTCGATGGTGAAGTTCCGGCAGTCCTCGATCAGGCCCATCATCAGTTCGTAGTTGGGAATGCGGAACCCGCGGAAGCGGCCCAGGCCCGTGCGCGGGTCCATGATGAAGTTGAGCAGCGCCCAGCCCTGGGGGTTGAGCACGTCGTCCATTTCGTACTGTGCCGAATCCGCCTGATCGACGGCGTCCATCAGTTCGCCGGACACGTAGGGGAAGCCCTCTTCCCCGCCGAAGTAGTTGTAGACCACGCGCGCCGCCGACGGCGCCGTCGGGTCGATGACATGATTGTCCTTCTTGCCGCCGACGCGCTCCATCTCGCTCAGGTGGTGGTCGAAGGCAAGATAGACCCGTTCGTCGAACGGCACGTTGGTCGAAATGTCGCTGTCGTTGAGGTCGACCTCGCCGTACTGCATCTGGCGCGGATGGACGAACAGGATGTCGTCGATCAGCTCCATTTCCTCGAACAGCACGGCGCAGGCCAAGCCGTCGAAATCGCTGCGGGTGATCAGGCGGAACTGCCGCCTGCTTTCCTTCAGCGCGCGGGCCAGCGGTTTCCCCGCCCCCATGATCGGGGATTCGATGGGCTTCGCGGGCTTCTTGGCCTCGGGCCTGGGCGCGGGCGGCGCGCCGTCGGCGACAGGTTCATCGGCCGGCTCGGGCGCCGGCGGCGCCGACAGGCGTTGCGGCGTGCCGCCCTTGACGGCAAGGCCGATTTCCAGGGTCTCAAACCAGTTGAGAAAGCGGTCGACATTGGCGCCGGTGAACACCAGGCCGCGCTGCGGCACGATGATTTCGGGATCCAGCTCGCGCACGCGGCGGATCCAGTCGTCGCGCGCGGCGGGCGAGCCCATCCAGCGCTGATGGAAGCCGGTCAGGTATTGAACGTGGCGGTCGAAATCGCGCACCGTGAACCCGTCGCGGTCGTCGGGCGGCACCAGGGCGCCGCCGATGTCGCCCGAGAACAACACCCTGGCGACCGGATCGAAGACCGAGAAATTGCCCGGCGAATGCAGGTAATGGGCCGGGATCAATTGCAGCCGGCCGCCCTCGCCGAAACGGATTTCCATGCCCTCGTCGGGCACGGCGACGAAATCGGCCTCGCGGTCGTAATGGGTGACATAGCCCAGCCACAGCCAGGGCACATGAACCTTCAGTTCGTCGACGCAGACCTCGCGCCACAGCGGCAGCGACGATCCCGCGTCCGGATCCTCGTGGGTCAGGATGACATGCTTGATATCGGCAAGCGACACCTCGTGTTCGACGGCGTCGAACACGGCGGGGAAAATCTCGACGCCGCCGGGATCGATCAGCACGGCCTCGTTACCCGCGCGCACGACCACCTGGTTGGAATCAACCAGATCGGGCGGCTTGCCGCTGTCCTGGCCGAAGATCAGCCAGGACCGCGTTCCGTCTCGGAACACCACTTCTGAACGCACTTATGACAACCCCTGTCGCTGGACCCGGTTCAAGTGGCCTTCCTCTTGAGCACGCATGGTTTCTTATGGCTTCCCAGCCCCAACAATAGAAGATTTTTCTAAACCGCGCCAAGGGCTTGTGAATTCCCGTGCAATCGACCTTCGGTCCGTTTCATCCGCAGCGGCTGGGCATTTGCCCGTTCAGCCCGGAAACCCGCGAACAAAGGACTATGCCCATGCGCCCGAGTTCTCCCGGAATATCAACCTGGCGGTTGAACCCGATCATTGCCGCCAGTGAGTTCCGGCATGTCGCGGCATCCGGGCCGGGCCGGTTACAGCGAGACCGAGCCGGCAACGCCGATATCCAGGGCGTCAAGATCGACAAGTACAAAGCCGACCTCCTGGAAGGCGCGCTGAAGACACGCGGCATTGCTGATCAGGAAGCATTCTCCGAACGACTGCACCGTCATCGCGCCAGCCTGAAAGATAGGGAGCGCGACCTTCTCATCGACCTCGCGACAAATTGGTTCGAGACAACCACGGATAAGGAATATGAGGTCATTGCCGCGAATAGCCTTGAGGTTCTGGGGAACAAAAATCCCGGTGAGAATCTGCGCGCAGCAGACAGGCACGGCGATTCCGCCGGCCAACGGCCTGCCGAGCCCAAGGACAGCGACGACGTGAATGACCCGAAGGAGGAGAGTGATTCGAGCGCACAGTCCGGACCTGCCAGTCCGGACCGATTACAGACCGAACTTGACGCCGCAGGCCGCAACCGACGGGCCGCGGTCAACCGGGCGATGGACAAGGAAGCCGAATTTCAAAAGGCGAGCACTGCGGTCAACGAGGCCTGGGACCGAATTGGACGGGAGGCCGCCAAAGCCGGCATTCAGCTTGCCGCTGTCCTGGCGATGAAGAAGGGACGCGTCGGATCTCCCGGTCTGGCCGCGGCATTGGCCGAACGCGATCAAGCCAGGGCCGAAACGCGAAGGTTAAGAGACGAACTGCATGCCCTTCGACAGGACGTCACCGCCTGGGACGAGGAGATCCGCGCGATCCTGTCGCGCATGCGCGGCGGCAAGCCCATGGGATGATTTTCATCTCGTCTCCCGGCTGTAAAGCAAGACAGCGCCCATGGTATGGTTGTCTCGAATTCTCCCTCGCAATGGGTAGACGGGAACTCGCCATGAAAATCGTTATTCCGCTCATCACCGGCATGATTGTCGGCGCCGCCGCGGTCGGCGCCCTGGCCAGCGCACAAGACCGCTTCGACGCTTTCCAATTCGTGGATCGCGCAACCTACCTGGAGAAGTACCCCGCCGACGCCAAGTCGACTTACCTTGAAGGACTGGCGGATGCCATCAGCTACATCCGCCCCAACGATGCCATCGGCGAGACCGTTTCCAAATGCCTTAAGGATATAGAAGTAAACACCATTTTTCATTTTTACCCGGCGGTGAATGATTTCACCCGCCAAGCGCCGCCCGGGAAACCCATCGCCGCGGTCTTTTTGAACCTGCTCCGCGATGTCTGCGCAGGTTATGTGAAGTAATCTTCGGGCAAGGCCCGGCCACCTACTTTATTTTCCCACTTCCCCAGACCGGACAACCCAGGGACCGCTTCCGATCGTGAAGTGCCAAGGGCCCGGATTTATCCCGACGCCCCCGCGGCGGCAGGCCCGTTCGCGCGTCCGCCACAACCGCCAGGACCGGCGTCCCTCCCCGCAACGCGACACGACAAAGGAGTCCGGATTTCCGGAGAACACGCATGTCGACACATATCGCACAATCCTTCATCAAGCACTTCCAGACGGACGTGCACCTGGAATACCAGCGCGTCGGCTCCAAGCTGCGCAACACGGTGCGTTCCAAGAACGACATCCAGGGGTCGTCCACCACCTTCCAGAAAGTGGGCAAGGGCACGGCCTCGACCAAGGCCCGCCACGGCATGGTCCCGGTCATGAATCTGGACCACACACCCGTCGAATGCCAGTTGCAGGACTATTACGCCGGCGACTGGGTGGACGAGCTTGACGAGATCAAGACCAACATCAACGAACGCCAGATCATCGCCCGGGCCGGCGCCAACGCGCTGGGCCGCAAGACGGACGAGCTGATCGTCGCGCAGTTGGACACGTCCACCAACTATTCCGGCGACGGGTCCGACGGCCTGACCAAGACCAAGGTGCTGACCGCCTTCGAGATGCTGGGCGACGCCGACGTCCCCGACGACGGCGACCGCTTCGCGGTCATCGGCTGGAAGCAGTGGACGGACCTTCTGAAGATCCCCGAGTTCTCGGACATGGACTTCGTCGGCTCCGACGATCTGCCGTGGCGCGGCATCCAGGCCAAGCGCTGGCTGGGCACCCTGTGGATTCCTCATTCGGGCCTGACCAAAAACACCGGCGTGCGGTACTGCTACTGGTATCACAAAAGCGCCGTCGGCCACGCCGTGGGCAAGGACGTCAAAACCGACATCACCTGGCACGGCGACCGCGCGTCCAACTTCGTCAACAACATGATGAGCCAGGGGGCCTGCCTGATCGATCCGTCGGGCGTGGTGTCCCTGCGCTGCCTGGAAAGCTAGGAGGCGACCATGGCATTCGTTTCGAAAGACCTGAGCGTTCTCAGCTACGCCAACGGCTTCACCCTGTGGCATTACACCACGGTTGACGCCGCCGCCGTCGTGGACAGCGCCGGCTACTTCAACGACGCGGCGCACATGCTGCGCACGGGCGACATACTGGTGGCCAATGTCGATACCGACGGCACGCCAGGCGCCGGCCTGTTCCTGGTCAACGCCAACGCGGGCGGCATCGTCGACGTCGACGACCTGACCGCGATCGGCGGCACGGACACGGATTAATCCGCCGCCGTCTCGTCACGCCCTGGGGGCGTCCCGGCATCCGCCGGGGCGCCCTTTGCGCATGTTCCTTTCCCCGACCCATCCCCATCACCGGAGACCTCGCCATGGCGCTAAGTCAGATCGCTCTCTGTTCCCGCGCGTTGTTGAAATTGGGCGGCACCACCATCACCTCGTTCGACGAAGGCACGGCCGAGGCCGAGATCGCGGCCAACCTGTATCCCTCCGTGCGCGACGCCCTGTTGTCCGCCCATCCCTGGAGCTTCGCCACGGCGCAGCAGCGCCTGCCGGTCCTGGCGGCGGAGCCGGTCGCCGATTACGCCAAGGCGTTCCAGTTGCCGGCCAATTTCCTTCGCGCCCTGTCGGCCGGCGGCAACGCCCGCGGACATGGCCTGGAATACCGCATCGCCGAGCGGCGCCTGCACGCCAACACGGACGACGTGATCATGACCTTCATCTTCCGCCCGGCCGAAATCGACTTCCCGCCGTTCTTCGATCAGGCCCTGATCACGCGCCTGTCCGCCGAATTCTGCATCCCGCTGACGGAAAGCACGTCGCGGGCCGAGGCCCTGTTCCGTCTCGCCGACCAGGAATTCCAGCGCGCCAAGACCATCGACGCCCAGCAGGAAACGCCGGGGCGGATCGACGATTTCTCCCTGGTGGAGGTGCGCGCCTGATGCCCCGCCTGACGACACATAAATCCAACTTCACGGCGGGCGAGGTGTCATCCCGCCTGCTTGGGCGCAGCGATCTGCGGTCCTACGCCAATGGCGCGGCGAAGCTGCGCAACGTGGTGATCCAGCCGACCGGCGGCGTCGCCCGCCGCGCCGGGACGCGCTTCGTCGACATGGCGCCGGGACCGGGGCGGCTGATCGCCTTCGAGTTCAATACGGAGCAGACCTACCTGTTGTGCTTTTCCCATCACCAGATCGACGTCTATACGAACGGCGTCAAGACGGCGACCATCGCGGCACCCTGGACCGAACCACAGACCGTCAAGCTGGCCTGGGTGCAAAGCGCCGACACACTGTTGGTCACTCATCCCGACACCCCGCCGAAAAAGATCACCCGCACGTCCCATGCGGACTGGCAGATCGCCGATTGGGCCTTCGCCGAAACGGGAGGTCGCATCCATCAGCCGCATCACAAATTCGCAGCGGCGGACGTCACCCTGGACCCGACCGGGACCAGCGGCACCGTCACGGTGGCCGCCTCCGCCCCCGTGTTCGACCCGGGCCACGTGGGCACGCGGTTCCGCATCGCCAACAAGGAAATCGAGATCACCGCCGTCGCCTCGGCGACCTCGGCCACGGCGACGGTGAAGGAGACTCTGGCCAACGCGAACGCCACCAAGGACTGGGAGGAACAATCGTTTTCCCCCGTCCGGGGCTATCCGGCGACCGTGACCTTCCACCAGGACCGCACGGTGATCGGCGGGTCGCGCGACCTGCCCAACCAGATCTGGATGTCCAAGTCGGCGGACCTGTTCAACTTCGACCTGGGCGAGGGCCTGGACGACGAGGCCATCGAATTCGCCCTGTTGTCCGATCAGGTCAACGCCTGCTCCGCCGTGTTCTCGGGCCGCCATCTGCAAGTCTTCACCTCGGGCGCGGAATGGATGGTGACGGGCGATCCGCTGACACCGGCGTCCGTGCAGATCCGCCGCCAGACCCGCGTCGGCTCGCCCGCGGCCCGCTTCGTGCCGCCGCGCAACGTCGACGGCGCCACCCTGTTCGTGCCGCGCACGGGGCGCGAGCTGCGCGAATTCCTGTTCACGGATGTGGAGCAGGCCTATCAGTCGCGCGACCTGGCGACCGTCGCCGAGCACCTGATCCACGATCCCGTGGACCAGGATTTCGACGCCCGGCGGCGCAACCTGCATCTGGTCATGGCCGACGGCACCATCGGCACGCTTACCCTCTACCGGGCGGAGGAAATTACCGGCTGGACCCTGTCCGACACCCAAGGCGCCTTCCGCTCCGTCTGCGCCGTGGGCGACACGGTCTATCTTTTGGCGGAACGGCCGGGCGGACATTTCATCGAAGCCTTCGACGACGGCCTGCAGGTCGATTGCAGCCGGCACATGACAGATGCCGCGCCCAAGACGGAATGGACCGGCCTGGATCACCTGGAAGGCCGCACGGTGAAAATCGTCGCCGACGGCTCGGTCCAAAGCAACGCCACGGTCACCGACGGGCGGATCACCCTGAACGTCGCGGCGGCGGAGGTGACGGTCGGTCTCGGCTACACCCATGTCATCGAGCCCCTGCCGCCGGCCGTCAACGGCCTGCAGGGGTCCAACCAGGGCGGACGCCTGCGCATGGTCGCCGCCACCTACCGTCTGAAGGACGCGTCGGCGCTGCGCCTGGACAGCGGGCGCGGGTTCATCGACGTGCCCTTCCGCGAATTCGGCGACGACCTTTTGGATGCGCCCCCCGTCGCCTTTTCCGGCGACCGGACGGTGCGCGCCTTCGGCTGGCGGCGGGACGGCACACAGTCCCTGTGGCGCATTGAACAGGACACGCCCCTGCCTTTCACCCTGCTGTCCGTGACCGAGGAAGTGAACGTCAACGGCTGACCCCCTCATCAATTCAAGGAGACCCTTCATGGCAGAGTTCGCCACCATGGCCCTGGCCAGTGCCGTCAGCACGGGACTTTCGGCCGTGCAGCAACAGGCCGCCGCGAAACAACAGGCGGCGCATGTCGAAACCCAGCGCCGGCAGCAGGTCGCGCAGATCAACCAGCAGCAGGAAATTGAGACCAAGCGGCGACGCGAGCAGCTGCGCCAGGCCCAGGCGGCGCAACGCGCGCGCTTTTCCGGCAGCGGCATCAGCGCCAGCAGCGGCTCGGCCTCGAGCCTTCTGTCCGGCCTCGCCCGCCAGGTCGATGAGGCCATCGCCAACAGCAGCAGCCTGAACACGCTGCGCATCGACGGCATCAACTCCAGCGCCGCCGCCCAGCGTTCCAGCCTGCTCAGCAAGCCGCGCGAAACCCTGCTCGGTGGATTTTCCGACATCCTGACGGCCGGCATCGGCCCGAAGGGGCTCAATCTATTCGGCAAATAGTTGGTGCCACGCCCCGCCATGGCAACCAACACCTCATTGCAAGCAACCCGCGCCGCCGTCAGGCGACGACTGCCGAAATTGCTGCGCAAGGCGATGGCCGACTATGCCGCCTTCGCCGCCCAGCCCGCCCCCGACGACGCCAAGGGCTTCGCCGGGCATCAGGCCGCGTGCAAGGCGGCGCTGGCCCATCTCGACGCCGGGGCGAAGCTGCTCGCCTGGGCGGAAGGGTCCCGCCCCGGAGACGGCGAAACGGACGACCTCGCCCGTCTGATCCAGGCGGCGGAAGACGCCGTCGCCACCGCCGACCCGGACAGCATCTGACCCCGGAACCGGTCAGCCCATTTTATCCAACGCCAGGAAAGGAGCCCCCCATGGGAGGAATCTTCAGCTCGCCCAAACTGCCGCCCGCCCCGCCGCCGCCCCCACCTCCGCCGGACCCCGAGGACAACGAACGCGACCGACGCCTGGAGCGTCTGGACCGACAGCGCCGTGGCCGCGCCGGCCTGATCACCACGTCGCGCCGCGGCCTGCTGGATGAACAACCGAGCGGCACCGGGGCCGCCGCCGGCGGCGCCAAGACCAAGTTGGGAGAATGACCATGACGGAGACCACGACCGACGCCGTGATGGCGCGCTACCGGCGGGCCCGCGACCGGCGCGCGACCTGGGAGCCCCTGTGGCAGGAATGTTTCGACTTCGCCCTGCCGCAACGGGAAACGTCGCTGGGCCGCAGCCAGGGAGCCAGCCGCAAGACCGACCGCCTGTTCGACGGCACGGCGCCCGACGCCGTGGACCAACTGGCCGCCAGCCTGCTGGCGCAGCTGACGCCGCCCTGGGCGCGGTGGTTCGGCCTAATGCCGGGAACCAAGGTCGACGAGGCGCGGCGCGCCGGCCTGTCCCAGGAACTGGAAACGGCGGCCCAGACCCTGCAGTCCCATTTCGACCGTTCCAACTTCGCCGTCGAAATGCATCAGTGCTATCTGGATCTGGTCACGGCGGGCACGGCGAGCCTGATGTTCGAAGCCGCCCCGCCGGGCGAGCCCTCGGCGTTCCGCTTCACCGCCGTGCCGCTCAGCCAGGTGGCGTTCGAGGAAGACGCCTCCGGGCGCCTCGACACCACGTTCCGCACCAGCCGCCTGACCCGCGCGCAGATCGTCGAACGGTTCCCCAAGGCCAAGCTGCCCGACGCCCTGAAGGCGCGCAAGCCGGGCGACGGGGAGGAGCCGTCGGCGGACATCCTCGAAGCCCTGATCCCCGCCAAGGGCGGCTTCGAGTACATGGCGCTGATCGACCCCGGCGACGGCACGACGGGCGACCAGGCGGTGACCGTGCTGAAGACCGGGCGGTTCGACCGCTCGCCCTTCATCAATTTCCGCTGGCTCAAGGCGCCCGGCGAAATCTACGGCCGCTCGCCGGTGATGAAGACCTTGCCGGACATCAAGACCGCCAACAAGGTGGTCGAACTGGTTTTGAAGAACGCGTCGATTGCCGTCACCGGCATCTGGCAGGCGGACGATGACGGCGTGCTCAACCCATCCAACATCCGCCTGACGCCGGGCACCATCATCCCCAAGGCGGTGGGCTCGGCGGGCCTCAAGCCGCTGGAGGCTCCGGGCCGGTTCGACCTGTCCCAGGTCGTGCTCCAGGATCTGCGGGCGGGCATCCGCCGCGCCCTGCTGGCCGACCGCCTGGGCCAGATCGAGGGGCCGCGCATGACGGCGACGGAAGTTCTGGAGCGGGTCGCGGAGATTTCCCGCCTGCTGGGCGCGACCTATGGGCGGCTGCAATCGGAGCTGCTGACGCCGCTGGTGACGCGGGGATTGTCGATCCTGATCCGCCGGGGCGAGGTGCCGGCCCTGCGGATCGACGGCCAGATCATCGATCTGGAATACAAATCGCCGCTCGCCCGTCATCAGGCGCAGCAGGACGTGCAGGCGACGCTGGCGTTCCTCGACGGCCTGGCCCGCCTGGGGCCGCAGGCATTGGCCATCGTCGACGTCCCGCAGGCGGCGCAGGCCCTGGCCGCCGCCTTCGGCGTGCCGCCGAAAATCCTGAAGGCCGCCGACGGCGACTCGGCAGCGGCGGTCTTACCGCCGGCCGGCAACCCGCCGCCGATGGGCGGCGGTGACGGGGGCAGCGGGCTTGCGGCACTCGCGTCGGCCCTGGGGGCGGCCCTGCCGCCCGCCCCGCCGGCGGGGTCCGCCTGATGACCCGCCCGGATGCCGAATGGCCCTGGCGGCCCGAGGATTTCTCCGAACCCACCGCCGCTGATGCCGGGACGGGCGACGGCGACCGCGCCGCGCGTCTGGCGGCCCGCTGTTTTCGCGGCGCCGACGGGGCCGCGCTGCTGGCCTATCTGAAAGCGCTGACCCTGGACCGCGCCCTCGGCCCAGACGCAACCGACGCGGCGCTGCGCCATCTCGAAGGCCAGCGCCATCTGGTCCGCCACCTGTCCCATCTCATCGACCTGGGCCGCGCCGGCCCGGACGCTTCCCCCGCCCCGAAAGGAGACGACGCATGACCGATCCCCACGCCCTGCCCGCCATGCCCGGCGCGCCTGAAGACATGCCGGTGCCGGTGGACGACGCCGCCCCCGAGATTCCCGCATCGCCGATGGACGCGACGGCGCCCGATTACCTGCCGCCCAAGTTCTGGGATGCGGAGGCGGGCCAGGTGCGGGTCGAGGATCTCGCCCGCTCCTACGCCGCCCTGGAACGGCGCCTGGGCGCCGCCGCCGGCGACACGGTTCCCGACGACCCCACGGGCTACCGGATCGAGCCCGCCATGGAGGGCCTAACCGCCGACACGGAGGTCAACGCCCGGCTGATGGAAGCCGGCTTCACCCAGGCCCAGGCGCAATTGGTCTATGACCTGGCGGCGGAAAAACTTGTCCCCCTGGTCCACGATCTGGCCGCCGAAACGGTGCAGGGCGAGCAGCGCCGCCGCCTGACCGACCATTTCGGCGGCGCCGACCGCTGGCAGACGGCGGCGGCGCAGATCGACGCCTGGGGCCAGGCCAACCTGCCGGCCCCGGTGTTCGAGGCGCTCTGCAATTCCTACGACGGCGTGCTGACCCTGCACCGGATGATGCAGGACGGTGAGCCGCAACTGGTTTCCGGTGCGGCGCCCGCGCCGGCGGGCCGCTCGGAATCGCAGCTACGCCGCATGATGCAGGACCCGCGTTACTGGCGCGATCACGACACATCCTTCGCCGCCGAGGTCCGCCGCGGTTTCGAGGACCTGTATCCCGACGAGGGGTGAGCGCGTCTCCTTCCGCTGCTCCCCCTCATTCTCGGGATGGGGCGCCGGCTGCCTGTGCTCCCTTCGGGCGCCGGCGCCCCTTTTTCCTCACTACAAGATAAGGATTACGCACTTTGGCAGCATCGAAAACAGCCCCGGCCTTCCCATCGCGGACACGGATGACGCCACGCCAGGCGGTCTGCCGGGAATCGGTGGAACGGACGGGTTCGGCGGTTTCGGGCGGTCGTTCCTCAGCGGGCCCGTCGGTCGCGGCCAAACAAACAATGCGGACGATGTGTTCCAGGCATCCCAATTTCTGTCGGAGAATGGAATTTTACCGGCCCCTACCCGCCAGGCAGATGAACCGTTTATCCGCGGCCTGGAAGAGGGTCAAAAGCGGCTCAACGACCTTGCTGGTGGCGGGTTGACGATCGACGGCATCGTCAAACCCTGGGGACCGACAGAAGTTCTGATCCAACGCGCCGTTTCGGCCGGTAAACTGAAGTCGCCGATGATCGATATGGAGGACACCCCGCGGCCCCGGTCTCCCATGATCAGACCGGGGGCGTCTCCGCGCCCCGTTCTACCGCCGCCATATCGGAGCATCGACGGAAAGGAGGCGCCCGAAACATCGATCAGACCCGGCGCAGCAAAACCGGGGACAGCACCGGGGCTGCAGGACAAACTCGGCGATCTGATCGCCTTGCTTCAAAAGCGCCAATATCAAGGGGAGTTCCAGACCGACAAGGAAGGGAACCTGCGTATGGACCTTCCCCTGATCGATCTTCGTGAAGACACGCTTGAACGCATGACACGCGTCATCGACAACCTGATCAGCCTTTTCACCCTGTTCCGGTCACCGACAATTGTTACGCCGACGGCCGAAGACCCCCATGGCGACAAGGGCCGAACCTGAAGCCGGCAAGAACTTTAGGAAGATGCAATCCGTCCCGAAATCGGTCATCCTATTCCGTGCCTACCCGCCCATACTTTCACATACCTGTTGCCGTTACCCACGACCGCACAACATCCACAATGACCGGATTCGATACCTGGCTCCCACCAAATATGGCGAAGCGTATCGGCATATTCGCCCGGCGCGCGCAATGGGTCGCCGCACTGACGATCTTAGTGCCGTTTGTCGGCTTCGCCGGGCATTACACCTATCAGGTTATCCGCAGCGACGCGGATCTCGATGTTCTGGCGATCGAATCACAATTGATCGAAAGCTTCTACCGTGTCGTCCACACATCGGACGACAATTCTCTCGCGGCCCGCTTCGGCGCGGGAAAATGGCGCAGTCCCGTCAGAATTTACTATCATCGGTCCCTTCCGAAATGGCACGCGGACCTGAGCAGGCGTCAGTTCGCCGTGCTTTCCCGACTGACGGGGCTTGAGTTCCAGGAAGCCGATACGTTCGATGAAGATCGGGGCATTTCGGTTTTCTTCGCCCCACCGCTCACGTCCAATCATCGGATGGTCCAGGAATTCGGGTTAAGCCCCAAGAACATCGACCGGGTCGGGCAGGCAACCTGCTTCGCCAGCTACCGGGACGGACCGGACAAACATATTCAATGGGGCTATGTGGTCTTTACCCGCCCGCCGGAAGAACGGCGGACCGAGGCCTGCATTGTCGAAGAGACCGTTCAGGTCATGGGCCTGCAGGCGGACAGGGCGACTTATTCGCCCAGCGTCTTCACCAACGCCCGCGCCCGGCCTGTGGCGCTGAGCATCAACGACAAGATTTTGACCCGCGCCCTTTACGATCCCGCCATCACGGCGGACATGTCGAATGAACAAACGGAAAAACTGATCCCGGAAATCATCCGCCGCCTTGTGGTCGGAGTGAAGGCACGGGGCGAAGCAGCGCTCTACCAGCGCTGAGCGGCATTTCGGTCGGCCTGGCACGACGGGCCGTCAATCCATCGCCGCCAGCAGCGCGTCCAACGTCCGCGTCATGCGGTCCAGGTCGTGGCCCTCCGACAGGCGGTGGCCGCCGGTCTTGACCAGTTGCACCTCGACGTCATCGGACGTGAGCCGCTCCTGAATCCGCAGGCTGGTCCGCCAGGGCACGTCGTCGTCCATCAGCCCGTGGATCAGGCGCACGGGGACATCCAGATCGATGGGGCCGTCCAACAGCAGCCGGTTCCAGCCGTCGTCGATCAGCGGCTTGCAGATGCGGTAGGGTTGTTGGTCGTCGTAACAGTTGGGAAGCTCGACAAATCCGTCGTGATCCATCTGTGCCTTCTGATCATCCGTGAATTCGTCCCACAGCAGATCACGGGTGAAGTCGGGGGCGGCGGCAAGACCCAGCAGGCCCCTGATTCGCGGTTTCCGCGCCAGCGCCGCCAAAAGCATGATCCAGCCGCCCATGGACGAACCGACCAGAACCTGGTCGCCCGTGGTCAATTTATCGAGCGCCGTGACCGCGTCGTCGGCCCACTGGCCGATGGAGCCGTCCTCGAAAACCCCGGAAGACTGCCCGTGTCCGGTATAGTCGAAGCGCAGAAACGCCCGGCCCTGGGCACGGCAATAGGCCTCGATGGCCAGCGCCTTGCCCCCCGTCATGTCGGATTTGAACCCGGTCAGAAAGACGACGCCGGGAGACTTGCCAGCCATTTGGTGGTAGGCAATAGTCCTGCCGTCACCACATTCCAGGAATTGCGGCGGAGTGTCGGGTGCAACGTCTGAGCCTGAAGACATGATCGGTTTCCATCCATGAACAAGATGCCGGACCATACCACCGGCGGCGGTGAAAGCGAACGCGCCCAGTCTGCCCAGGGAATGGCTACCCAGGGGGTGACAGGCGAGGGCCGCCTGGCGACCGTGCTGCAGGTTCTGCCGGCAATGGGCGCTGGCGGCGGGGTTGAACGCGGCACCGTCGAAATCGCCGGCGCCGTGGTGCAGGCCGGCGGCCGCGCCCTGGTCGCGGCGGCGAGCGGCCCGTTGGTCCATGACCTGACCCGCGTCGGCGCGGAGCATATCGACCTGCCCATGGATTCCAAGAACCCGGTGACCATGTGGCGCAACATCGACCGCCTGGCCCAGGTCATCCGCGCCGAGAAGGTGGATATCGTGCACGCCCGGTCGCGCGCGCCCGCATGGTCCGCCTGGGCCGCGGCCAGGCGCACGGGGGCGCACTTCGTCACCACCTTCCACGGCACCTATGGCGCCGGCAACCATCTGAAACGGGTCTATAATTCGGTCATGACCCGGGGCGAGCGGGTGATCGCCATCAGCCAGTTCATCGCGGGACACATCCGCCAGCTGTACGGCGTGCCCGCCAACAAGATCCGCGTGATCCACCGGGGCGTCGACCTGGACCGTTTCGATCCGGCCAAGGTCACGGCCCAGCGGGTGGTCAATCTAGCCGCCGACTGGATGCTGCCCGACGGCATGCCGGTGATCATGCTGCCCGGGCGCCTGACCCGATGGAAGGGCCAGCCCGTGGTGATCGACGCGCTGGGCAAGCTGAACCGCCGCGACATCCGCTGCCTGCTGGTTGGCGGCGACCAGGGGCGCGAGGACTACCGCGCCGAATTGGAAGCCATGATCGCCGCCCGCGACCTGAACGAGGTCGTACGTCTGGTCGATCACTGCGACGACATGCCGGCGGCCTACATGCTGACGGACGTGGTGATTTCCGCCTCGACCGACCCGGAAGCCTTCGGCCGCGTCATCGCCGAGGCCCAGGCCCTGGGCCGCCCGGTGATCGCGACGGACCACGGCGGCGCCAAGGAGACCGTGATTCCCGGCGTGACCGGTTGGCTGGTGCCGCCGGGCGACGCCGACGCCCTGGCCAAGGCCATCGAAAAGGTCCTTTCCCTCGACAGCGCCCAGCGCAGCACCCTGGCGGGCAAGGCCATCGCCAACGTGCGCGACAATTTTTCCAAGGCCGCCATGTGCGCCAAGACGCTGGACGTCTATGACGAGGTCCTGGGCACCCGCCCGTCCGCCTGACACCATGGCCGCGCCCCCTTCCCCTTCCGGAAATATCCTAGTCATCAAACTTGGCGCCTTGGGCGATTTCGTGCAGGCGCTGGGTCCTATGCGGGCGATCCGCGACAATCATCCGGGCCGGCGCATCGATCTTCTGACCACTCCGCCGTTCGAAGACCTTGCCACAGCCTCGGGCCTGTTCGACCGCGTCATCGCGCGGCCGCGCATGAAATGGCATCAGTTGGGCGCCGTTTGCGCCCTGCGCCGCGACCTGATCCAGGGCGGATATACAAGGGTCTACGATCTGCAGACCTCGGACCGCTCGTCGTTCTATTTCCGCCTGTTCCCGGCCAAGGCCAAACCGGAATGGTCGGGCATCGCCCGCGGCTGTTCCCACCCCCACGCCAATCCAAACCGCGATCGCCTGCATACGGTCGAACGCCAGGCGGACCAGCTCGCCATGGCGGGCATCCCGTCCGTGCCCGCCGCCGACCTATCCTTCGCCGATACGGACATGACCCGCTTCGCCCTGCCCGATGCCTTCGCCCTGATCGTCCCCGGCGGCGCCGCCCACCGGCCGGCCAAACGTTGGCCGGCGGACCGCTTCGCGGCCCTCGCCGGCCATCTGCACGGCCGGGGCCTCACGCCCCTGCTGATCGGCGGGCCGGACGAACGGGCGCTGCATGCCGGCATTCTGGCCGCCGCCCCGGGGGCGCGGAGCCTCGCCGGCGAAACCTCGCTGCTCGACCTCGCCGCCCTGGCCCGGCGGGCGGCCTTGGCCGTCGGCAACGACACGGGCCCCATGCATGTCGCCGCCCTCGCGGGCGCCCCCACGGTGGTGCTCTATTCCCACGCCAGCGACCCGGCCCTTTGCGCCCAGCGCGGGTCCCAGGTCACGATCCTGCGCGAGGCCCAGCTATCCGACCTGACGCTGGTTGACGTCCTCAAGGTCCTGCCGCCCCTCCCCCTTCCTGACCCCGCGCCGTGACGCACGCTTGACACGCCGGGGCCACGGCCTACATTCCCCCCCTTATCCGATCCCTGTTTTTCAACGGCCCGAGCATCATCATGGTTGCCATTACCCTTCCGGACGGCAGCGTCCGCCAATTCGACGGCCCGGTCACGGGCCTGGACGTCGCCGCCAACATCGGCCCCGGCCTGGCCAAGGCCGCGCTGGCCGTGCGTGTCGACGGTGTGATGAAGGATCTGGCGGCGACCATCGAGACCGATGCCAATCTCGCCATCGTCACGTCCAAGGACGACGACGCCCTCGACCTGTTGCGCCATGACTGCGCCCATGTCCTGGCCGAGGCGGTGCAGGAGCTTTATCCCGGCACGCAGGTGACCATCGGCCCGACGATCGAAAACGGCTTCTATTACGATTTCGCGCGGGACGAGCCCTTCTCCTCCGACGATCTGGAGAAGATGGAGCAGAAGATGCACGAGATCATCGACCGCGACACGCCCTTCGTCCGCGAAGTGTGGGACCGCGATGTCGCGATCCGGCATTTCGAGGGCCTGGGCGAAAAGTACAAGGCCGAGCTGATCCAGGGCCTGCCCGAGGGCGAGGATATCGGCATCTACCGCCAGGGCGAGTGGTTGGACCTTTGCCGCGGCCCGCATCTGCCGTCGACGGGCCGGGTCGGCCATGCCTTCAAGCTGATGAAGGTGGCCGGCGCCTATTGGCGGGGTGATCACCGCAACGAGATGCTGCAGCGCATCTACGGCACCTGCTGGTTCAACGAAAAGGACCTTAACGCCTACCTGCACATGTTGGAGGAAGCGGAAAAGCGCGACCATCGGCGCCTTGGCCGGGAAATGGACCTGTTCCATATCCAGGAAGAGGCCCCGGGATCGGCCTTCTGGCACCCCAAGGGCTGGACCCTCTACCGCCTGTGCCAGAATTACATGCGGGCCCGCCTGGACGACGCCGGCTATGTCGAGGTCAACACCCCGCAGCTGGTCGACCGCGCCCTGTGGGAGGCCTCGGGCCATTGGGAGAAGTTCCGCGAGAACATGTTCATCTCCGAGTCCGAGGACAAGCTGCTGGCGATCAAGCCGATGAACTGCCCCTGCCATGTGCAGATCTTCAAGCAGGGCATCACCAGCTACCGCGACCTGCCGCTGCGCATGGCCGAATTCGGGTCCTGCCATCGCAACGAACCGTCGGGCGCCCTGCACGGCCTGATGCGCGTGCGCGCCTTCACCCAGGACGACGCCCATATCTTCTGCCGCCCCGACCAGATCGAGGCCGAAACCAAGATTTTCATCGACCTGCTGTCCGCCATCTATAAGGACTTCGGCTTCGACGACTTCGTCATCAAGTTTTCCGACCGTCCTGAAGTCCGCGCCGGGTCCGACGAAACCTGGGACCGTGCGGAAAAGGCCCTGCTGGACGCGACCAAGGCGGCCGGCCACGACCCGATTCTCAACCCGGGTGAAGGGGCGTTCTACGGCCCCAAGCTGGAATTCGTGCTGCGTGACGCCATCGGCCGCGACTGGCAATGCGGCACCCTGCAGGTCGATTTCGTGCTGCCGGAGCGCCTGGACGCCCATTACATCGCCGAGGACGGCGCCAAGCACCGCCCGGTCATGCTGCACCGGGCCATTCTGGGCTCGTTCGAGCGCTTCATCGGCATCCTGATCGAGAACTACGCCGGGCGCTTCCCCCTGTGGCTGGCCCCGCATCAGGTCACCGTGGCGACGATTACCAATGAATCCGACGCCTATGCGGCCCAGGTCGCCAAGGCCTGCCGGGCGGCGGGATTGCGCGTCGAAACGGATACCCGCAACGAGAAGATCAACTACAAGATCCGCGAACACAGCCACGCCAAGGTGCCGGTGATCTTGGTCGTCGGCGCCAAGGAGGCCGAGGCCGGCACGGTCGCCATCCGCCGCCTGGGCGGCAAGGATCAAGAAATCCTTGCGCTTCAACAGGCGATAGATACATTAGGGGCCGAAGCGGCGGGACCGTTGGGCGCCGGGGCGGGCAGATAAACCGCCCCCTTAAAAATCATAAACAACGATCAGCGTCACGTTCCGCCGGAACGGGGTGATTCGACCGCAATCACCCGAGTAGTCGAAACCGATTGAGGAGCAAGGCAATAGCACGCCGCCCCATGCAACAAACGCCGCCGTCCAAGGACGGTCCGCGGATTAACGAAGATATTGATGTCGCCCAAGTGCGGCTGGTTGACGCCGACGGTGAAATGGTCGGCGTGATTTCCACCAAGGAAGCCATCGAAATGGCGGGCGAGGTCGGCCTTGATCTGGTCGAGGTTTCACCCAACGCCGATCCGCCCGTGTGCAAGATTCTGGACTACGGCAAGTTCAAGTACGAGGCCCAGAAGAAAGCCAACGAAGCCCGCAAGAAGCAGAAGGTCATCGAGGTCAAGGAGATCAAGATGCGCCCGGGCATCGACGAGCACGATTATCAGACCAAGATGAAGGCCGTGCGCAAGTTCCTGGACAACGGCGACAAGGTCAAGATGACCATTCGCTTCCGGGGCCGCGAAATGGCCCACCAGGACCTGGGCATGAAGGTGTTGGACCGCGTGCGCGTCGAAGTGGACGAGTTGGCCAAGGTCGAACAGTTTCCCCGGACCGAAGGCCGCCTCATGACCATGGTCATTGCGCCCCGGTAGGGGTGACGGTGATCGCGCCCCGGTAAATTCCCCGAGGGAAGGTTCGGCGCATGCTGTCCTTCTTTTTCTACGGAACCCTGATGGATCCTGACCTGCAGGCGGCTGTCCTTGGCGGACGGCTGCCCGCGGGCATATCCGCCGTGCTTGCTGGATACCATCGCAGGCTTGTCGCCGGGCAGGACTATCCGGCCATCGTGCCGGCCAAGAATGCCTCCGTTTCCGGCCTGCTTGTCGCCGGCATCAGCCCCGCCATGGCCGCGCGGATAAGCGTCTATGAAGGCGATCAATACGATGCCGTGTCGCTCGCCGTCACGACGACGGACGGCGCAGCCTGCGATGCCTGGACCTTCCTGCCCCAGGCCGATGTCCGTTTAAGCACCCACGACTGGTCTCTCGACGCCTGGCAGCAGCGCCACAAGAGCCGCACCCTCACATCTGCGCGGACGTTTCTGTTAACCGACCCGGCAGGCGGCCTCCGACGGGCCGAGACCGTCTGGCAGCCCCGCCTACGGGATTGACCCGCAGCCGACTCTGCTTCCCACAGCCCTCCCCAACCCCTTCACCAATCGCATCGAATAGGAGACTTCCCATGGGTGGAACCACCGGTGGCCCCAAAGACCTGCCCAATTCCCCAACCTCGATCGAGACGACGGCCGCAGGCCACGATGACACCGCGCCCAGCCTGCCCGGACGCGGCGGCACCGACGGTTTCGGCGGGTTCGGACAGTCATTCCTGAGCCAAGGCATCGGCCACGGTCAGGTCAACCAGCCCGACGACGTGTTCCATGCATCCAGCTTCCTCACCGAAAACGGCCTCCTGCCCGCCCCGACCAGGGACGCGGACGAAGGCTTCCTGCGCGGGATCGAGAATGGTCAGAAACGGCTCAACGATCTGGCCGGCGGCGGTCTGCAAATCGACGGCATCGTCAAACCCTGGGGACCGACGGAGGTTCTCAGCCAGCGCGCCGTCTCATCCGGTAAGATGAGGCCGCCGCGACCGGATAACCTCCCCTCTGTCATGGTTGAGAAAATGAAAGCGCGGGACGCAAGTTCACCCAGCAAGGATACCCGTCGTTCAGGCGACCCCACCGGCCTGCTCGCCAATGAAGGAGAACCTCCCGTTCCATTCATCGTCAGCGATGGTGGAGCCGGTCAGCGCATCGAAACCGATCCAGCGAAAATCCGACCCCAGGCGGAAGAAGAGATCGCGCGCATGAAGGCCAACCCGGGCAGGCGGTTTCCAATCAGATACGAAGAAGCCCGGATATGGGCGCTGAAGAACGACGCACCGGCACGATTCGACATTGCCGATAACTCGCATCAAACGGGAGACGCCCCCTTCCGCCGACAACATAGCAAAGGAGTTGAGACAGTAAGGAAGTATAATCCGATCATCAATCTCGAGGCGCAACGTCAAGGTGTAGACCCAAATCTAATTCGTGCCATAATGTATGTTGAAAATGCCGATGGTTCACATTACGGGCTTGAATCTGTGTTGACTGCGATGGGTGCCGCCAAAACGTTGATGCCCATGAACATAAATCCGAAGACCTGGGAAGGCATGGATGGCAAATCCATCAATGACTTTAAGGATCCGGAGAAAAACATTGCCGCTGCCGTTGCGCTAATTCGGCGAATTCGTGACCGCATAGAAAATCCGACACCATCAAAGATCGGCAGTATCTGGAATTTCACGGGCCGGGAGAAAGTCAACTCCTTGGGCGCCAGAATCGGAAGGGCCTACAAGGAACGGCTGTGGGAAAAGAAGCAATAATTACACGACCACGGTGGGCCCGTATCGCAGCAAGCCTGCTTGCAATCTACCTCCTTTGTTCCACTGTCCTCATATTCGTTTGGATTGGACTGGGGACCGTCGCCGCGATCGATCACAATAAAGATGCTGAATATTGCGATTATTCCGCCGCCCCTCCCGGTTACACAAATTTCATTAGCGGCCAGGACTGCAAGATCAGATGGGGTTACATCTTCGCCAAGCATGGGCTGGTAATCATAGTGGTCAGCCTGATCACGCAATCCCCGGCACTAGGTGCAATCTGGTGGCTCAGGAAGCGCTATCCGTTGAAAGAAAAAGAGGCGCCATGAGACGCAAGACACCGACGCGGCGGAACCCGGTGGCTCGGGGCCGTGGACAAAGGAGATGAGCGGCGTGACGAGCCGGCAAGCGCTTGCATCTCCGAGAGGAAAACCTTAAGACGCGCACCCGTTGATGGCCACGAAGGAGCCCCGCCATGAAACGCAAGGCACCGGTGCGGCGGAACCCGGTGGCCCGGGCCATGCGGACCCTGCGACAGCAGAAAATCCAATCGGCCAAGGCCTACCGCCGCCGCGCCAAACATATGAAAGCCCGTCCCGACCACAACGGTCAGGACGGGCTTTTCATTTTGCGTTTCAGGGGCCGGTCAGAGCCGCCTGATCATTCGGCGGCGAGCGGCCGGGTGCGGATGATTTCCATGATCTCGGCGGCGGCGGTCGGGATGTTGGTGCCCGGGCCGTAGATCGCGGCGACCCCCTTGGCCTTCAGGAAATCGTAGTCCTGGGCCGGGATGACCCCGCCGCAGACGACCAGGATGTCTTCGGCGCCCTGGGCCTTCAACTCGTCGATAAGGGCCGGCACCAGGGTCTTGTGGCCGGCCGCCTGGGAAGACACGCCGATCACGTGCACGTCGTTTTCGATGGCCTGGCGGGCGGCCTCGTCGGGGGTCTGGAACAGGGGGCCGACGTCGACGTCGAAGCCGATGTCGGCGAAGGCCGTGGCGATCACCTTGGCGCCCCGGTCGTGGCCGTCCTGACCCATCTTGACCACCAGCATGCGCGGGCGGCGGCCCTCGGCGTCGGCGAAGGCGGCGACGTCCTTCCTGATCTTGTCGAACCCGGCGTCGCCTTCGTAGGCGGCGCCGTAGACGCCTGAGATGGAGCGGATCTGCGCCCGGTGGCGGGTGTAGACCTTCTCCAGGGCGTCGGAAATCTCGCCCACGGTGGCGCGCTTGCGCGTCGCGTCGACGGCCAGTTCCAGAAGATTGCCCTCGCCGCTTTCCGCCGCCCGGGTCAGGGCGTCGAGCGCGGCCTCGCAGGCGGCGCCGTCGCGGGTGTTGCGGATGGTGTCCAGGCGCTTGATCTGGCTCACCCGCACGGCGGCGTTGTCCACATCCAGAATGTCGAGGTCGTCCTCTTCCGCCCGCGCGTACTTGTTGACGCCGACCACCACTTCCTCGCCGCGGTCGACCCGCGCCTGCTTGCGCGCGGCCGCTTCCTCGATCACCTTCTTGGGCATGCCCTCTTCCACGGCCTTGGTCATGCCGCCGAGATCTTCGACCTGCGCGATCAGCTCCCGCGCCGCCTGGGCCAGGGAGGCCGTGAGGCTTTCCACGTAGTAGCTGCCGGCCAGGGGGTCGATGACCTGCGGAATGCCCGTTTCCTCGGCCACGATCAGCTGCGTGTTGCGGGCGATGCGGGCCGAGAACGGGGTCGGCAGCGCGATGGCTTCATCGAGCGCGTTGGTGTGCAGGCTCTGCGTGCCGCCCAGGACCGCCGCCATGCATTCGATGGTCGTGCGCACCACGTTGTTGTAGGGATCGCGCGCCGTCAGCGACACGCCCGAGGTCTGGCAATGGGTGCGCAGCATGGAGGACCGAGGATCCTTCGGCTCGAACTGTGCCATCAACTCCGACCACAGCAGGCGCGCGGCGCGCAGCTTGGCGACCTCCATGAAGAAGTTCATGCCGATGGCGAAGAAGAACGACAGGCGCGGCGCGAACTTGTCGACGTCGAGACCCTTGCCCTTGGCCGCGCGCACGTATTCCAGGCCGTCGGCCAGGGTGAATGCCAGTTCCTGGACCGCCGTGGCACCCGCTTCCTGCATGTGATAGCCGGAGATCGAAATCGAATTGAAGCGCGGCATGTTGAGCGCCGTGTACTCGATGATGTCGGCGACGATGCGCATGGAGGGCGTGGGCGGGTAGATGTAGGTGTTGCGCACCATGAACTCTTTGAGAATATCGTTCTGGATGGTGCCCGACAGCTTTTCCGGGGCCACGCCCTGTTCCTCGGCCGCCACGATGTAGCCGGCCAGCACGGGCAGCACGGCGCCGTTCATGGTCATGGAAACGGACATCTCGTCCAGGGGAATGCCGTCGAACAGGATCTTCATGTCCTCGACGGAATCGATCGCCACCCCGGCCTTGCCGACGTCGCCGACCACGCGAGGATGGTCCGAATCATACCCTCGGTGGGTCGCCAGATCGAAGGCGACGCTCAGGCCCTTTTGCCCGGCGGCCAGATTGTCGCGGTAGAACTTGTTGGAATCCTCGGCCGTGGAAAAGCCCGCGTACTGGCGGATGGTCCAGGGCCGGTTGGCGTACATGGTGGCGCGCGGACCGCGCAGATAGGGTGCGAAGCCGGGCAGGGAATCGACGTGTTCCAGCCCCTCCAGGTCCGCCGCCGTGTACAGCGGCTTCACCGCGATGCCTTCCGGCGTTTCCCAAACGAGGTCTTCGGGGGATTTGCCCTTCAGTTCCTTGGCGGCCGCCGCCGCCCATTCATCCATGCCGTTCTTGTCGACAGCCATTGTTCGTCACTCCTGATGGTCCCGCCAAATTCCCCCTTCGGCTCCCCCGGATTATACCGGCCCCCACGCCCGGCAAAGATAATTTTTTGCACCTGCGTACCGGAAATCCTCTCTAGTTTAGGTTTTTATCAACAACACAACATGTATTGTGGATAACTATATGTGGTGGACCTAGTTGACGGTCGGGCGAAATATTGTAATTATTAACGCGTTCCGGCCCGGTTTTTGGGCAAAAATGGGCTTTCCGGGCCGATGTGACCCGTAAATATCCGCCCCAGGAACAAGAAATTCAGCTTTCGGCCGTGATGCCACATCCGGCCGAAAAACGGGAGGCAAGGGTACATGCAGACGACGTACGAATGGACGCCCCAGCGGGTCAACGCCCTGATCGCCCTGTGGGACGAGGGACTGCCGACCAGCGAAATCGGCCGCCGCCTCGGCATCACCAAGAACGCGGTGATCGGCAAGGTCCATCGTCTTGGGCTGGCCAAGCGCGGATCGCCCATCAAGGAACGGCCCGACCGGCCTCAGGTCAACGAGAACCTGGTGACCATGGCCAAGCTGCGTCCCGGCATGTGCAGCTGGCCCGTGGGCGAACCCAACGACCCGGATTTCCACTTCTGCGGCGAGGAATCCCTGGACGGCAAGCCCTACTGCCGCAGCCATTGCGCCAAGGCTTATATCCGGATCACCAAGGACGGCCGCAAGGTCGCCGCCGCCTGATCCTTCCCCTCTTCGGCGCCTATCCCGCGCCCCTATTTTTGCCGCCCCCCCTTCCCGCGCCTTGAATTTTCGGGCGGCAGGCCTATCATCAGGCTCATGAGGACTGCATCGACCCTCCTTGCGGCCGGAACCATCCGGCGAATTAGCGACCCGGCCTCGTAATCGAGGACCGGGCCCTTCCTGATTCGCCGTGACCGGCTTTCCCCACGCCAAAGGATTTTCCGATGCAGACGCAAGACCGCGGGCGCGCCCCGCATTCCGCCGCTTTTTCCCCTGTTCCGTCCCCCAAGGCCCCGCGCAGGCGCAAGGCCCTGCCGACGCAGTGCTTTTCCGTGCAGGCCCTGGCCGACCCGGGCACCCTGCCCCGCGTGGTCGAGGTTTTCGCCAAGCGCGGCCTGGTGCCCGCCCGCATCCACGCCAGCCATGCCCCGGCGGGCCGCGAGGGCCTGGTCGTTGACATCCATCTGGACGACACCGAGGCAGAACAGGCCCGGCTCATCGCCCAGGAACTGCGCCGCCAGTTCTGTGTCGAGGCCGTGCTGGTCGCGGAACAACAGGACGACGCCGATGCGTGAGCGCCGGAACGTGGCCATCGCATGAGCTATCTGGACCGTGTCCGCACCCTGCAGGCCTGGGATCCGGCCGCCTATCGGCCGTTCACCGCCGGCGGCAAACGGGTCGGCCTGATTCACCGGAATTTCGCGCCTCAGCTGGCGGATTTCGGCGCGGTTTTGCAGGTAACCGACGCCGAGATCGCACTGGCCGAGGGTCTTGCCGATCCGGCGTCGCGCACATCCGCCATGGCGGACGTCCTGGCCGAGCTTCGCGCCCGCAGTCTGATTTCCGGCTGGCGCGACGAGCCTTATGCCGTTTGCGAAGACTGGGGGACCGCGCCCCTGTTCCAGATGGAGCGCGCGGCGGTGCCCCTGTTCGGAACCTTAGGCTACGGCGTGCACATGAACGGGTTCGTGCGCGACGGCGACCGCCTGAAGATGTGGGTTGGCAAGCGCGCGATGACCAAGCCGACCGGGCCCGGTAAGCTGGATCAGCTTGTCGCGGGCGGCCTGCCTGCCGGGATCGGCGTGATGGACAACCTGATCAAGGAATGTGTCGAGGAAGCCGGAATTCCCGAGGACATCGCCCGCCGGGCGCGGCCTGTGGGGGCCATGTCCTACTGCACGGAGCGGCCCGAAGGCCTGCGCCGGGACGTGCTGTTCAATTACGATCTGGAACTTCCGGCCGACTTCGTGCCGCACAACACGGACGGCGAGGTCGAGGAATTCTACTTGTGGTCCATGGACCAGGTCATGGACACTGTGCGCGAGACCGAGGCCTTCAAATTCAACTGCGGGGTCATCATCATCGACTTTTTGATCCGCCGGGGGTTTATCGGACCCGACCATTCCGATTACGTTGAGATTCAAAGGGGCCTGCACACGGCCCTGCGCTGACCGCAAATCAGAAAACGAAGGGAGCGACCCAGTGAGCAACCAAACGAACGGCAGCCACTTCAGCGACGAAACGCCCTGGACCGTCTATCTGTCCGGGGAAATCCACACCGACTGGCGCGACCGGATCGAGGCCGGCGCCGCCGAGGCGGGCCTGCCCATCGAATTCGTCGGCCCGGTGACCGACCATGCGTCGAGCGACGATTGCGGCGTCGCCATCCTGGGCGATGAGCCCGACGGGTTCTGGAAGGATCACAAGGGGGCCAGGGTCAATGCCATCCGCACCCGCACCCTGATGGAGCGCGCCGACGTGGTTGTCGTACGCTTCGGCGACAAGTACAAACAATGGAACGCCGCCTTCGACGCCGGATACGCCGCCGCCCTCGGGACGCCCATGATCACCCTGCACGATCCGTCCCTGACCCATGCCCTGAAGGAAGTGAACGGGGCGGCCATGGCGACGGCGGAAACGCCCGATCAGGTCGTGCGCCTGTTGAAATACGCGATCACGGGCCAACTTAACTAAAGAGGGCCTGCGCCCGCCAACCGCCCCTTGGGGGCAACAGAAAGAACCCGAACCGGCCAACGACATTGGATAAATCCAACTCCGCCCTGAACCGCCCGTCGCCGGACCTCTATCCCCGGATCGAACCCCATGCCCAGGGCCATCTGGACGTGTCCGGCGGCCATCGCATCTATTGGGAACAGTCGGGCAATCCGACGGGCGTGCCGGTGGTGTTCCTGCACGGCGGGCCGGGGGCCGGGTCCAACCCGTCACACCGCCGGTTCTTCGACCCGGACCATTACCGCATCGTCGTGTTCGACCAGCGCGGCGCCGGGCGCTCCACCCCCTTCGGTGAAACGCGGCACAACACCACCCAGGACCTGATCGACGACATGGAGGCCCTGCGCCGCCAGCTCGATATCGATTCCTGGTTTGTGTTCGGCGGCTCCTGGGGATCGACCCTGGCGCTGGCCTACGGCATCGCCCATCCGGACCGATGCCGGGGCTTCGCCCTGCGCGGCATCTTTCTCGGCCGCCGGTCCGAGGTCGACTGGTTCCTCTACGGCATGAAACGGGTGTTTCCCGAGGCTTGGCGGCGGTTTTCCGGCTACCTGCCCGAAACCGAACGGGGCGACATCCTGGCCGCCTACCACAAGCGCCTGAACGACCCGGACCCGACCATCCACCGCCCGGCGGCCGAAACCTGGAGCCAGTTCGAAAGCGCCTGTTCGACCCTGAACCACGGCGACGGCGGCGGCGGGTCCGGACGGGGGGCCTTGTCCCTGGCCCGGCTCGAGGCCCATTACTTCGTCAACGACGTGTTCCTGGCGGAAAACCACCTGCTCGCCAACATCGGGCGGATCACCCATCTGCCCTGCGTCATCGTGCAGGGCCGCTACGACATGGTCTGCCCGATCGCCACGGCAGACGAGCTGGCGCGGGCCTGGCCCGACGCCGACTACGTGATCGTACCCGACGCCGGCCATTCGGCCATGGAGCCGGGCATCCGCTCGTCCCTGGTCAAGGCCATGGACGGATTCCGGCGGCTCGGCCCCGACTGACCTATCCTCCCCCTACGCATCGCAGCTTGCCCCGCCCACGCATCACGGCTTGAAAGATCGTCCCGATCGCTTAAGATGCGGGCCCAAGGGGCAGGCTCGGCAATCGGGCCGTTTCGGGGAAGGTCTAACGTGCTCAAAAAACTGATTGTTCCGGCGCTTCTTGCCGCCGTGACCCTGTTGCCGTCGGGGGCGGCGCGGGCCGCAGACGATCCCGACTTCCTGACCCTCGCCGTCGGCAAGTTCGACATCCTGCGCAACCGGGAAGAGGACGCGGAAATCCGCCTGGACTACCGGTTCGGCAACAAGTTCTGGATTTTCAAGCCGTTCCTAACCGGCGCCTATGCGACCAACAATTCGTCGTTCATCGGGGCCGGCGTGCTGGTCGACATCTACCTGGGCCGCCGCTTCGTGCTGACGCCCCAGTTCTCGCCGACTTGGTGGCGGGGCGAGACGTCGAACCTGGACCTGGGCCATGCGCTGGAATTCCGTTCGCGCCTGGAACTGGCCTACCGCTTCGACGACCGTTCGCGCATCGGCATTTCCATCGACCATTCGTCGAACGCGGGTCTGGGCGACGGCAACCCCGGCGTGGAATCGGTCATGCTGAACTATTCCGTGTCCATGGACACCCTCAAAGGCATGTTCAAATAGGCGATCCTGCCGCCCCGACCTTCCTCGCCAGCAAACCTTGGAACCGGCACGGAAACCTGTGATATAGACGGGCGCGCGAAACCGCGCGTCATGCCGACGGCGGCAGGGCCCCGTAGCTCAGTCGGATAGAGCGACAGATTCCTAATCTGTAGGTCACAGGTTCAAATCCTGTCGGGGTCACCAGCCGCCCGGCAGGGCATCCGCTCAGGCCCAGCTCAGGCCCGGTGCGGACAGGCCGGTGATCCAGCCCGCCTCGACCCATCCCCGAAGATATCCGGCGGCGCGGAGGGCGGCGTCATCGCCGTCGCCGGCCTGGGCAAGGGTTTCACACAAAGTCTGGAAATCACCCGCCGCACGCAGCAGGGCAAGGCCCGCCGCCTCGTCCGCAGTGAGGGCGCGGTAGCGCACCTGACAGATCTCCCCGTCGCGCCAGAAGGCCCAGCTCTCCGGGCCGCCCGCGATCGCTTCGGGGGCGGCCTCCGGGTCCTGATCCTTGGCGACGGCCTGCTGGAACGGGGCGACGTCGTGGGCGAGCAGCGCCGTGTTCAGGGCAGGGTGGAAATCGAAGGTCAGGACCGGCCAGGCTTCCGGCGGCACCGCGGCCAGCGCCGCGACACCCAGGGCCGCCGCGTCGGGCGCATCGAAGGCCAGGCCCAGGCCCCATTCGAAGGCCGCCATGTCGGCCACCACGGATTGGTTCGACCATGGTGCGGTCCGGCCCAGCCAATCCGCGAAGCCGGCGCCCAGCCAGCGCACGGAGCGGGCGCGGGAGGGATGGCCCCACACGTAGGCCGCCGTCGCCTCGGCGAAGGCGTCGTCGCCGAGCAGCGTATGCACCGCAGGGAAGTCCTCGCCCATGACCTCCAACAGACGGGCCTCATAGGCGTGGTCGTAGACCTTGAGGAACGGCCCGCCGGACGTCAGATGCGCCGAGATGTCGGCACGGCCCGTCAACAGGCGATCCTGGAACAGGTCCTGCAGATCGGCCAGGCGGGCGGTCATGCCGCCGCCTCGCCCAGGGCTTCGGCGGCAAACCGCCGTGCGGTGCCGAGTTCCGTAACCAGGTCCTCGAACGGCGGGATATTGGCGTCGCGCTCGATCATCGTCGGAACGGTGCCGAAGCGGGCGACGGCGGCGCGGTAGAGGTCCCAGACGGGATCCGCCACCGGCGCGTCGTGGGTATCGACAATGTGGTCGCCGTTGTGTTCGTGCCCGGCCAGATGGATCTGGCGCACCCGGTCCTTGGGGATGCCGGCCAGATAGTCGGCCGCATCGAAGCCGTGGTTGAAGGCCGAGACATAGACATTGTTGACGTCGAGCAGCAGGTCGCAATCGGCACGACGCGTCAGTTCGGCGAGAAAATCCCATTCCGGCATCGTGTCGGTGGTGAAGGTGACATAGGTCGAGGCGTTTTCCAGGGCGATGCGGCGGCCCAATACATCCTGCACCCGGGCAACCCGCGCCGCCACATGATCCAGGGTTTCTTCCGTCAACGGCAGCGGCAGCAGGTCGTGCAGGTTGACGCCATGGGCGCCGGTCCAGCACAGATGATCAGAGACGACCGCCGGTTCGATCAGATCGGCAAGGGCCTTCAGCCCCTGCAGATATTCATCGTCCAAAGGATCGGGGGCGCCGATCGACAGGGACACCCCGTGCATGGCCATGGGATGGCATTCGCGCACGGCCATCAGATTCCGCAGCGGCATGCCGCCGACCGCGATGAAATTCTCCGAGATGATTTCGAACCAATCGACGGCGGGCATGTCATCGCGGGCATTATCCAGGATGGCCGGGAAATGCTGCGGCCGAAGGCCGAGACCGAAACCTTCGAAAGGTGCCTGGGAACGGGTCATGCGATAAGCCTAGCGCAAAACGGAAACGAGGGGCCAGATGCCTCTGGCCCCCCGAAATCCATTACCTCGGGTAAGGGGCAGCCGCCGTTACTTGGCGACCGTGCCGCCCATTTCCATGCATTCCTTTTCGGATTTGGTCGACACCCAGCCCTTGCCTTTGCAGGCGTTGTGGCCCTTGCATTCGTTGGACGCGGTCTTGCACGAGCCGTGGCCCTTGCACGAATTCGCGCCCATGCATTTCACGCCCTCGGCCTGGGCAGAGGTCGGGGAAACGGTCATGGCGGCGCCGGCGATGAACAGGGCCGCGGCGGCGGTGGCCAGGGTGGCGCCGACGGTCTTTTTGTGGATCGACATTGGGTACTCTCCTTTGGTGAAGCCTGTGATCCGGCACTCGCGTCCGGTCGATGAGGAGTGTAGCCGCGCATGCCGCAAGCGGGCGTAACGTTGACGTCGCAGGGCATCACAAGGGTGTGAGACGGAGTTGAGCGGAATGCGGCGGATTCCGTGGGCGGATCAGGCCGGATCATCCTCCGCCACGCCCCAGATACGGGCGTGCTGGCCCTCGCCCTTGGCGGGGATGATGCGCACACGCTCGGCGATGCCTTCGTCGGTCAGATCCCGTTCGATGGCGAGCAAGGTGCCCGCCGGATGATCGCAGAGGTCGGCCATGTCGCGGCATTCACCCCTGGCCGCGTCGAGCGCCGCCATCATGTCCGGCGCGCCGTAATGTTCGAACAGATGCCCTGCCAGGGCCCGCACCGCGTCCTCGACCTGGCCGTCGGGCAGCACCGCGACCTGCACGAAGGTCGACCGCCCGAAACTGCCGAGCCCGAGCCAGCCGCTTTTGAACGCCAGCTGCTGTTTGTTGGTCCAGCCGGCGGGATCGCCGCCGGCGAAATCGCCATGGAGGAATTCAAAGGTGCCGGCGACGGCCCATTCGCCCGGTTCCGCCGGAATGTCGAACACGTTCTGGTCCGAGGCGTCGAGCCGGATGGTGCGCGCGAACTTCATTTTGTCGGAATCCTCCCAAGCCGTGACCGGACAATATAGAGGTCGGCAGGCCGCTTCGCATCATGGTAAAGACGAAGACATGACCCGACGGCTTCTCATCGCCCCCGCCCTGGCGGCGGCCCTTGTTTTCGCCCCGCGTGCGGCGACGGCCCAGGGCATCGATTCCGCCGCCGTGGCCGAGGCCGCCAGTTCCGTGGTCGTCGTGCTGCCGCGCTGGCGGGACGTGCGGCCCGGCTTCGCGCCGAAAAGCGCCGACAGGCGCATCGCCCCGGAAGGCTCCGGCGTCGCGGTGCTGCCCGGCGGATACGTCGCGACCAACGACCATGTGCTGGGCGACGCGGTCTCCGTGCGGGTCCGGCTCGCCGATGGGCGCACGGTTCCCGCCGAGATCGTCGGCCGCCACAAGGCGACGGACATCGCCCTGCTGAAGGCCGCCATCGACCTGCCCGTGGCCGAACCCGGGCCCGAACCGGGCCTGGCCGAGCCGGTCTGCGCCATCGGCAATCCCTTCGGGCGGGGCGTGTCCGTATCCTGCGGCGTTGTCTCGGCGGTGGGCCGGGCCAACGCCGGGTTCAACGAGATCGAGGACTTCATCCAGACCGACGCGGCGGTCAACCCGGGCGGATCGGGGGGGGCGCTGGTCGACGGCAAGGGCCGCCTGGTCGGTCTGGTGTCGGCCATTTTCGCGCAAGGCTCCGACGCCAACATCGGCGTCAACTTCGCCGCCTCCGGGCCGCTCGTCGCGCGGGTCGTCCGCGACCTGGCCGCCCATGGCACGGTCAAGGAAGCCACGGCGGGGATGGAGACGGGGGCACTGTCCGCCCCGCAGCAGGAACGGACCGGCGGCGTTTCGGTGGTCGAGGTCACGCGGGACGGCCCCGCCTTCATGGCCGGAATCGACGCCGGCGATATCATCACAAGGATCGACGGCAGGCCCGTGACGTCGCCGGGGCAGGTGCGCGCCGGCCTGTTCCGCAAACAGGTGGGCGAGACCACCGTCCTGACCCTGCGCCGTGGCGACGCGGTTCGCGAGATCTCCCTGACCCTGCAACCCCGCCCCTAGTCGGCGGCGATCACCGCCCCGTCGTCGATCAGGGCCTGGATCTCGTCGGCGCCGTAGCCGTATTCGGCGAGAACTTCCCGCGTGTGCTGACCGTAGACCGGCGCGCCCTGATCCGTCTTGGCCGGCGTGCCCGAGAACTTCACCGGCATGCCCAGCGCCTTGGCGGTGCCCAGCGTCTTGTGCGGCACCTCGACGATCATGTCGCGGGCAATGGCGTGCGGGTCGGCGTGCATCTGGGTGATGTCGAGGACCGGCCCGGCGGGCAGGCCGACGGCGTCGAACCTGGCGAGCCAGTCGGCGGAGGGTTTCGATTTGAAGATCGGCGTCAGCACGTCTTCGAGCGCCTGGCGGTTGGCCATGCGCCCGGTGTTGTCCGTGAACCGGGGATCGTCGGCGATGGCCGGATTGTCGAGGGCTTCAAGCAGGCGCTCCCATGTCCGCTGATTGGCGGCGCCGCAGGTGATCCAGCCGTCGGCGGTCTCGAACGCCTGATAGGGCGCGTTGAGCGGATGGGCCGAGCCCATGGCGGCGGGAGATTCCCCGGTCGCGAAGGCGATGGCCGACTGCCAGTAGGTATGGATGATCCCGGCCTCGAACAGCGAGGTGTCGACGACCTGTCCCAGGCCGGTCTTCACCGCATGGGCATAGGCGGCGGACACGCCCATGGCGGCCAGCAGGCCGGCGGTGATGTCGGTGATCGGTGAGCCGACCTTGCAGGGCGGGCGGCCCGGGCCTTCGCCGGTGATGTGCATGAGCCCCGACATGCCCTGGGCGATCAGATCGAAGCCGCCGCGTTCCGCGTAAGGCCCCGTCTGCCCGAAGCCGGAGATCGAGCACCACACCAGCTTGGGATTGTCCTTTTTCAGGGTGTCGTAATCCAGGCCCAGCTTGGCCAGCGTGCCCTGGCGGTAGTTTTCCAGCAGCACATCGGCCTCGAGCGCCATGCGGCGCACGGCGGCCTGGCCACCCGGGGTCTTGAGGTTTACCGCGACGGAGCGCTTGCCCCGGTTCATGACCAGGAAGGCGGCGGCCTCGTCGCCGATGGTCGGCGGGGCCGCGCGGCGCGTGTCATCGCCGCCCGGCACCTTTTCCACCTTGATCACGTCGGCCCCCATGTCGGCCAGCATCAGGGCACAGGTCGGCCCGGCCATCACATGAGTCAGGTCCAGCACCTTCATGCCGCCGAGCGGCCCGTCACCTCGTGCCATGGTGTTTCCTTTCGTTTCTTTTCTTTTCGTCTGCGCCGTGACCGCGGCAGGCCGCGGTTATGATCAGCGGGCCTGCGGGTTGACCAGATAGGCCATGGCCGCGTCGACGCCGCCTTTCTCATGCGGCACCTTGGCCAGCGCCAGACCCATTTCCACGCCCGACAGGGTACCCATCAACATCAGTTCGTTGAAGTCGCCGAGATGGCCGATGCGGAACACCTTGTCGGCGATCTTGTTGAGGCCGTTGCCGAGCGACATGTCGAAGTTTTCCAGGGTCACTTTCCGGAAATTGTCGGCGCTATGGCCCTCGGGCATGACCACGGCGGTCAGCACGGGGGAATATTCCTTGGGCTCCTGGCACAGGACCTCGAGGCCCCAGGCGCGCACGGCGCGGCGGGTCGCTTCGGCCATGCGGTCATGGCGGGCGAACACGTTTTCGAGCCCTTCCTCCATCAGCATGGCGATGGCTTCCTTGAGGCCGTAGAGCAGGTTGGTCGCCGGCGTATAGGGGAAGTAGCCGGTCTTGTTCATGGTGATCATCTCGTCCCAGGCCCAATAGGACTTGGGCAGGGTCGAGGTCTTGGCGACTTCCTGCGCCTTTTTCGAGACGCAGTTGAAGCTGAGCCCCGGCGGCAGCATCAGGCCCTTCTGCGAACCGGCGACGGCGACGTCGACGCCCCATTCGTCCTGACGGAAATCGGCGGACCCCAGGCCCGAGATGGTATCGACCATGAACAGGGCCGGATGGCCCGTGCGGTCAATGGCTTCGCGCACCAGCTTGACCCGCGAGGTCACGCCCGTCGACGTTTCGTTATGGACCATGCAGACGGCCTTGATTTCGCGGTCCGTGTCCTCGTTCAGGCGCGCCTCGATGGCGGCGGCATCGACGCCGTGACGCCAATCGCCGTCGATGAACTCGGGCACCAGCCCCAGACGCAGGGCCAGGTTCTTCCACAAGGTGGCGAACTGTCCGGTTTCGTACATCAGCACCCGGTCGCCCGGCGACATGGTATTGGCCATGGCCGCTTCCCAGGCGCCGGTGCCCGACGCGGGATAGATCACGACGTCGCACTTTTCCGTCTTGAACACCTTCTTCATGCCGTCCAGGCAGGACAGGCCCAGGTCGGCGAAGTCGGGGCCGCGGTGATCCATCACCGGGTTATCCATGGCGCGAAGGATGCGGTCGGGCGTGTTGGAGGGGCCCGGAATCTGCAGGAAATGGCGGCCGCGGCGCACAGTCATGATCGGATGTCCTCTTTACATTCAGGTTTTCGCGCCAGGGGACGCGATGGCCCCGGAATTATGCATACATTTTTTGCCCAAGCAACCTGGATTCACCAAAAGACCCATAAGAACAAATAATATCATTTAATTACAATGATATATAACATATGACCTTGCCCTTTCTTAGTCATCTTTGATTTGCCTTATTGAATTTTGAATGCAATTTGCTACACTCTGACCCTGCCCTGAAAACAACAACGGCGACCCCGCCCATGGCCCCGTCCGACACCGCTCTCGCCACCGCCCCCCGCAGCCGCCCGGCCAAGGGTGATGCGGCCCTCGCCCGCCGCCTGAAGGCCGCGATCAAGGGCCAGGTCCTGTTCGATCCGTTCTCGCGCGGGCGCTATTCGACGGACGCCTCGATCTATCAGATCGAACCCTTGGGCGTCGTCGTGCCCGAGGACGCGGCGGACGTGGAGGCGATCATCGCCATCGCCCGCGACGCCGGCGTGCCGATTTTGCCGCGCGGCGGCGGCACCTCGCAATGCGGCCAGACCGTGGGCGAGGCGCTAGTCGTCGATCTGTCGAAACATCTGAACAAGATTCTCGACTTCGATGCCTCGGGGCGCCAGGCCCTGGTCGAACCGGGCCTGGTGCTGGATCATCTGAACGCCTATCTCAAGCCCCACGGCCTGTGGTTCCCGGTCGACGTCTCGACCTCGTCGCGCGCCACCATCGGCGGCATGGCCGGCAACAATTCCTGCGGCTCGCGCTCCATCGTCTACGGCACCATGCGCGACAACGTGCGCGCCATCGACGCCGTGACCATGGACGGCCGCGCCATGCGCTTCGGCGAAGTGTCGGACAACGCGCCGGCGGCCAAGCTCGACGCCGTGCAGCAGGAGCTGGTCGCCAAGCTGCTCGACCTCGGCCGGCGCGAGGGCGACCACATCCGCCAGTCCTTCCCCGACCTGATGCGTCGGGTCGGCGGCTACAACATCGATTCCCTGATGCCGGGCGGTGCGCCCAAGGGCCCCTGGGCCGAGGCGACCCTGTACCGCCAGCAGACCCACCCCAACCTGGCCCATCTTTTGATCGGTTCGGAAGGCACCCTCGCCTTCTCGACCAAACTGCACCTGGATCTGCAGCCCCTTCCCAAGCACAAGGTGCTGGGCGTCTGTCATTTCCCGACCTTCTACAAATGCATGGACGCGGCGCAGCATCTGGTGACCCTGGGTCCGGCGGCGGTGGAACTGGTCGACCGCACCATGATCGGCCTGGCCCGCGACATCGAGATTTTCCGCCCCACGGTGGAACGCTTCGTGAAGGGGGAGCCGGACGCCCTGCTGCTGGTCGAATTCGCGGGGGAGGAACGCGCGCCCCTGCTCGCCAAGCTTGCCCAATTGGTCGAGATGATGGCCGACCTGGGCTTCCCCGACGCGGTGGTCGAGGCCGTAGACCCGGCGTTCCAGCGCGACGTCTGGGAGGTCCGCAAATCGGGCCTCAACATCATGATGTCCATGAAGGGCGACGGCAAACCGATCTCCTTCGTCGAGGACTGCGCCGTGCGCCTGGAAGACCTGGCCGAATACACGGACCGCCTGACCAACGTGTTCCACAAGCACGGCACGGAAGGCACCTGGTACGCCCATGCTTCCGTCGGGACCCTGCACGTGCGGCCGGTGATCAACCTGAAGCAGGACTTGGGTGCGAAGCAGATGCGCGCCATCGCCGAGGAAGCCTTCGAGATGGTCCGCGAATACAAGGGATCGCACTCGGGCGAACACGGCGACGGCTTGGTGCGATCGGAATTCCACGAGGCCATGTTCGGCAGGCGGATGATCGAAACCTTCAAGGAAGTGAAGGACAGCTTCGATCCCGACGGCCTGATGAACCCGGGCAAGATTGTCGACCCACCCAGGATGGATGACCGCAGCCTGTTCCGCTTCAAGCCCGGCTATCAGACGCAGGAGATCGCGACGGTCCTCGACTGGTCCGACTGGGGCGGCTTCGCCGGCGCCGTCGAGATGTGCAACAACAACGGCGCCTGCCGCAAACGCGACGCCGGGGTCATGTGCCCGTCGTTCCGCGCGACTGGGGACGAACAGCATCTGACCCGGGGCCGCGCCAATACGCTCCGCCTCGCCATCTCCGGACAGCTCGGCCCCGACGCCTTCACGTCGGACGAGATGGCCGCCACCATGAAGCTCTGCGTCGGCTGCAAGGGCTGCAAGCGCGAATGCCCGACGGGCGTCGACATGGCGCGCATGAAGATCGAATTCCTGAACCAGTACAACAAGCGTCACGGGCTGCGCCTGTTCGACCGGCTGGTCGCCTACCTGCCGCGCTATGCCCCCGTGGCCAGCAAGATTTCTTGGTTGCTGAACCTGCGCGATACGGTGCCGGGACTGGCTTGGCTGTCGGAACAACTGCTCGGCTTTTCCGCCGACCGCACTCTGCCGCGCTGGGCGGCGACGCCGGACAAGGGTGCGATCCCGGTCGACCCGAACACCTGCCCGGCGGGCAAGGCGGTGGTCCTTCTGGGCGACACCTTCAATACCTATTTCGAGCCCGACAACCTCGCCGCCGCCCGCCGCGTTCTGACCGCCGCCGGCTACCGCGTGGTCACGGCCAAGGCCCCTGACAGCGCCCGGCCGCTGTGCTGTGGGCGCACGTTCCTCGCCGCCGGCCTGGCCGACGAAGCCCGGAAGGAAGCGGCGCGCACGCTGGCGGCCTTGAAGCCCTTCGTCGATGCGGGCGTGCCCGTCGTCGGGTTGGAGCCGTCGTGCCTTTTGACCCTGCGCGACGAATTCACGGTCCTGCTGCCGGGCGACGACACCAAGGCCCTGGCCGCCAAAGCCATGCTGTTCGAGGAGTTCCTGACGAGCGAAGCCGAAGCCGGAAACTTGACCCTGCCCCTCGCCGATGCCGGCGGCGGCAAGGCGCTGCTCCACGGCCACTGCCACCAGAAGGCCTTCGCCGCCATGGGCGCGGTCGAGGCAACGCTGCGTCTGGTGCCGGGCCTGAACGTGGAGACGGTCGATTCAAGCTGCTGCGGCATGGCCGGCGCCTTCGGCTACGACACCGACAACGTCGCCGTGTCCAAGCGCATGGGCGAACTGGCCCTGCTGCCCGCCGTCAGAAGCGCCGAGGCCGACACGGTCATCGTCGCCGACGGCACCAGCTGCCGCCATCAGATCGCCGACGGCACGCCACGCGAAGCCGTGCATGTCGCCCAGGTTCTCGACCGTTATCTGGCAACGGAGTGACGCCCATGGACACCTCCCGCACGCCCATCGACCGCCCGTCCCTGCACGACACCATCGTCAACCGGGTGCGCACCATGGTCTATGACGGCGATCTGAAACCGGGGGACAAGGTGCCGGAACGCCTGTTGTGCGAGACCCTGGGCATTTCCCGCACGCCGTTGCGTGAGGCCTTGAAGGTGCTGGCCTCCGAAGGCGTGCTGGAACTGCTGCCCAATCGGGGGGCCCGGGTCGCCAAGCTGACCGCTGCCGACGTGGACGAGATGTTCCCCGTCATGGGGGCGCTGGAAGCGCTCGCCGGGGAACTGGCCTGCGCCAATGCCTCGGAAGCCGACCTGGCCGAACTGCGCGCCCTGCATTACCAGATGGCCCTGCACCACACGCGGGGGGAGCGGGCCGAGTATTTCACCCTCAACCAGAAGATCCACGAAAAGATCATGGGCTCGGCCGGCAACGACCTTTTGGTCGCCATGTACGAAGGCCTGGCCGGGCGCATCCGCCGGGCCCGCTATATTTCCTCCATCACCTCCGAACGCTGGAAGCAGGCCATGGCCGAGCACGAAGACATGCTGGCCGCCCTCGAGGCCCGCGACGGCAAGCGCCTTGCCCTGGTCCTGCGCGACCACCTGCAGAACAAATGCGAGGCGGTGAAGGAAGCGATCCGCCGGGAAGGCAACACGGACGCGGGCGAAGACGCCGCCTGATCCCCGCCCGATGACGCGGCTGTGATTCTTCCGTGAGCGTCTCCCTCTGCTAAATAGGCCCCCACGCAAAAGGGAGCCCGCATTCCGTGATTGAGCATTTGACCAGGACGGTCCATCGTTCGGGCATGTGGACGTCCTGCATGACCTTCATCTTCGGCGCCCCCGTCTCCGGGCGGCTGCCCGCCCGCGTGCGCGAGCGCATCGCCCGCCAGCAGCTGCAGAGCGAAAAGCTGATCAGCTGGGTGCAGATGCTGCTGGTCGTGCTGTTCGCCAGCCTGTGGGCCGTGGCGCCCAAGACCGCGACCAATCCGGATTTCAATCTGGTGCCGGCGGCCCTCGGATTCTATTTCCTGTTCACCCTGGCGCGCCTGATCGCCGCCTACCGCGGCAGCCTGACCCGGCCCTTCCTGATGGCCTCCGTGGTCATCGACGTCGGGCTGCTGATGCTGCTGATCTGGTCGTTCCATATCCAGTACATGCAGCCGGCGAGCTTCTATTTGAAGGCGCCGACGCTGATGTACGTGTTCATCTTCATCGCGCTCCGGGCGCTGCGTTTCGATCCCGGCTACATCGTCCTCGCCGGGGCGTCGGCGGCCCTCGGCTGGATCACCCTGATGCTCTACGTCGTCCATGCCGAGGCGGGCAATCCCATGATCACCCGCAACTACGTGGAATACATGACGTCCAACGCCATCCTGATCGGGGCGGAGGTCGACAAGATCGTGTCGATCCTGATGGTCACCTGCGTCCTGGCCATCGCCGTGCTGCGGGCGCAACGCTCCCTCTACCGCGCGATCATCGACAGCACGGCGGCCCAGGACCTGACGCGGTTCGTGTCCAAGGAAGTGGCGGAGCGCATCACCCAGGCGGACCGGGCGATCCAGCCCGGCGACGGCGAAAGCAAGGTCGCGTCCATCCTGTTCACCGACATCGAAGGCTTTTCCACGGCCTCGGAAAAGATGTCGCCGGCGGAGCTGGCCCGCACCATCAACGATTACTTCCAGGCCGCCGGCGATGTCATCGCCCGCCACGGCGGCGTGGTCCTGCTGTTCGAAGGCGACGCCATGCTGATCACCTTCAACGCCGTGACGCCGCAGGACGACCACGCGGCCCGCGCCCTTGACTGCGCGTTGGAACTTGAACGACTGTGCACCACCCGGACCTTCGGCGACGGGGTCAAATTGCTGACCCGCTGCGGCGTCAACACGGGTGCCATCGTGGTCGGCGCCGTCGGCACGGCGGAGCGCCTGACCTTCACCGTGCACGGCGACAACGTGAACATCGCGGCCCGCCTGGAACAGCTGAACAAGCAGTACGGCACCTACGTCATGTGCACGGAAGAAACCGCCGCCGCCTGCGGCGACGGGTATGACTGCGCGTTTCAGGGAGAAATCCCGGTCAAGGGCCGGGCGGCACCGGTGAAGGTCTATTCCGTAGCACGTCCCTGACCCTCTCCCGTTTACCCCACCGTCATCCCTTACCCCCGTCATCCCCGCGAATGCGGGGATCCAGATCTTTCCTTCCTCACCAACTCTGTCGTTCTAAAAGCAAACCACTGAGGCACTGAGGCGGTGAGAAGAAGAAGAAACAGAAACACTGGATTCCCGCATTCGCGGGAATGACGCGAAGGTCTGTGTCAGTCCTGCCGCGCGGCCAGCACGGCATCGACCGCTTCGGCGAAGCCCGCACCCGACGCACTTTCCGTCACGTACTTGGGCTTGGCTTCGAGCCGGTCGCCGAAGTCGCGCACGTTGGCGACGCCGACGGCATGGGGGAAGAAGTCGAACAGGGGCGCGTCATTGGGGCTGTCGCCGACGAACATCCAGCGCCCGCGTTCGTCCGCGTCCGACACGTCGGCGCGGAACAGTTCGCGCAGCACCAGGCAGGTCGTCGTCAGCTTGTCATAGGGGCCGAGCCAGCCGTTGACGTGGATGTTGGAATAGGTCGCGGTCATGCCCGCGGCCTCCATGATGGAAACGATCTGCGCCACCGCTTCCTCGCCCAGGGACGCCACGTCCTGGGCGTGGTCGATGGCAAGGTCGGTCTCGCGATAGGCCTGATCGGCGGCGAGCGCCGCCCCCGGCACCTCGGCGATGATCGCTTCCAGCACCTTTTCGTACTGGGCCCAATGATTGCGCCGCTCGTCCCGCGCCAGGATATGCAGATGCACCATGCGCCCCGTGTCGGGATGCAGGCGGAACACGAAGCCGCCCGATTCCCCGACCACGGCGTCGACCGGCCAGGTCCGCGCCATGGCGTCGCAGGTGCCGGCGGCGGCCCCGGTCACGGCGATGACCTTGAGCCTCGCCGCCTGCGCACGCTCCAGCGCCGAAAGCGCGGTCGCGGTGATCTTGCCGTTCGTGGTCAGGGTGCCGTCGACGTCGGTGATGATGCCGCGGATGGCGCGGCGATGGTCGGTGGAGAATGCGTCGAGCGGGCCCATCAGGTCCGCAGCTCGCCGCCCGTGGCCTTGGTCACGCCGGCGATGACCTTGTCAGCGACGGCCTCGATCTCGGCGTCGGTCAGGGTCTTGTCCACGGGCTGCAGCACGACGTTGATGGCCAGCGACTTCTTGCCCTCGCCCACGCCCTTGCCTTCGTAGACGTCGAACAGGGTGACCTCGGTGATCAGGGCCTTGTCGGCGGCATGGGCGGCGTTGATGACCTTCGCCGCCTCGACATCGGCATCGACGACGAAAGCGAAATCGCGGGCAACCGGCTGCAGGGTCGACAGCACCAGATGCGCCTTGGCGGCGGACTTCTTCGTCTTCACCGCCGGCAGGTTGTCGAAATAGATTTCGAAGGCGACGGCCGGGCCCTTCACGTCCAGGGCCTTCAGGACCGCCGGATGGACCTCGCCGAAGGCGGCCAGCATCATGGGGCCGAGACGCAAGGTGCCGGAGCGGCCCGGGTGGTACCAGGCGGGGGCGTCGGTCTTGATCTGCGCCCGGTCGGCCGGCAGGCCGAGATCGGCCAGCACCGCCTGGGCGTCGGCCTTGACGTCAAAGGTGTCGACGCCGCGCGGCTGGGCCGCCCAATGGCGCGGACCGGTCTTGCCGACGCGGATGCCGGCGGCGACCAGCTGCTGGTCTTCCGGCTTGGCGCCCGGGAACTGGGGGCCGATTTCGAACAAGGCCAGATCGGCATAGCCCCGGGCCTGGTTGCGCGCGGCGGCGGCCAGCAGGTTGGGCAGGATCGACGGGCGCATGACGTCGAGATCGGCGGAGATCGGGTTGAGCAGCCGCATGGTATCGGCCACGCCGCCGAACAGCTTGGCCTGGCCGTCGGGCATGAAGGAATAGGTCACGGCCTCGATCATGCCGCGGGCGGCCAGCAGGCGGCGCGCCTGGGCGCGGCGGCGCTGGTCCGGGGTCATCACGGGGCCCTGGGCGCCCGCGGGCCGCGTCACGGCGACCGGCGCGATGCGGTCATAGCCGTTGATGCGTACGATTTCTTCCACCAGGCAGGCTTCCGACACGATGTCGGACCGCCAGGACGGCACCCCGACCACCAGACGGCTGCCCTGGTCGGACTCGATGGCGAAGCCCAGGACGTTGAGAATCCGCCGCGCCTCGACGCCTTCGATCTCCGTGCCGCCCAGGGTCAGAACCTTGTCCAGGTTGAAGTCGAGGGTGCGGCGCCAGTCGGGACCGTCGCCGGCGGTGACCACGTTCGAGGCCTCGCCGCCGCACAGTTCCAGGATCAGGCGTGTCGCGATCTCGCAGGCGTCGTCCAAAAACGCCGGATCGACACCGCGCTCGAACCGGTAGCGCGCGTCGGTCTGCAGGTTGAGCTTGCGCCCGGTCATGGCCGTGCGCACGGGATCGAAATAGGCGACTTCGAGGAACACTTCCGTCGTCGCCTCGGTGCAGCCACTGCCCATGCCGCCGACCACGCCGGCCACGGCCTGGGGGCCGTTGGCGTCGGCGATCACGGTCATCTCGGGGTCGAGGTCGTATTCAACCTCGTTCAGCGCCAGGATTTTTTCGCCGGGCTTGGCCAGACGGGCGGTGATGGTGCCCGCGACCTTGGCCGCGTCGAACACGTGCAGCGGACGGTCGAATTCGAAGGAGATGTAGTTGGTGATGTCGACCAGGGCCGAGATCGGGCGCAGCCCCACGGCGGTCAGGCGGTCCTGCAGCCATTTCGGGCTGGGGCCGTTCCTGACGCCGCGGAAGGCGCGGCCGACGAATTTGGAGCAGGCACTGGCCGTCTCCTCCGTGAAGTCGAGGGCCACGCCGAGGGGGCTGTCGAACGCGCCCGGCACCGGCGCGGTGTCGAGCGGCTTCAGGCTGCCGAGCCCGGAGGCGGCAAGGTCGCGGGCGATGCCGCGCACGCCGAGACAGTCGCCCCGGTTGGGCGTGATGGCGATTTCGATGACCGGATCGGCCAGGCCCATGACGTCGACGGCGCGGGCACCGACTTCGGCATCGGCGGGCAGTTCGACGATGCCGTCGTGTTCGTCGGACAGGCCCATTTCCCGTTCCGACAGCAGCATGCCGTTCGACGTTACGCCGCGGATTTCCGTGGGCTTCAGGGTGATGCCCGTGCCCGGGACGTAGGACCCGGAGGGGGCGAACACGCCCTTGAGCCCCGTCCGCGCGTTGGGCGCGCCGCAGACCAGTTCGACCGTCTCATCGCCGGTGTTGACCTGGCAGACGCGCAGGCGGTCGGCGTCGGGATGCTGCTTGGCGTCCAGAACCTCGCCGACGATGAAGGTCTCCAGGCCATGGGCCCGGTCCGTCACGCCTTCGACCTCGAGCCCGACCATGGACAGGCGGTCGGTGATGTTCGCCAGCGTGGCGTCGGTTTCCAGATGCTGCTTGAGCCAGCCGAGGGTGAACTTCATCGGTTGAGCCCCCCGGTCAGGGACGGAATGTCGAGGGACGCGAAACCGTAATGGCGCATCCAGCGCAGGTCCGATTCATAGAAGGTGCGCAGGTCCGGCACGCCGTATTTCAGCATGGCCATGCGCTCGACCCCCATGCCGAAGGCGAAGCCCTGGTACTTTTCGGGGTCGATGCCGCAATTGCGCAGCACGTTGGGATTGACCATGCCCGAGCCGCCGATTTCCAGCCAGTCGCCGCCATGCCCGATCTTCAGCTCGCCGCCCTCGCGGGTGCAGCCGATGTCGACCTCGGCCGAGGGTTCTGTGAAGGGGAAGTAGCTGGGCCGGAAGCGCACGGGCAGATCGTCGATGCCGAAGAAGGCGCGGCAGAATTCGATCAGGCAGCCCTTGAGGTGGCCCATATGGGTATTTTCGTCGACCAGCAGTGCTTCGACCTGATGGAACATGGGCGAATGGGTCGCGTCATAGTCGCAGCGGTAGGTGCGGCCCGGCACGATCACCCGATAGGGCGGCGGGCCGGCCTGCATGGTGCGGATCTGCACCGGCGAGGTATGGGTGCGCAGAACCAGGCGGCCCGCGTCGGCGCCGTCGGGGCCGGGCAGATAGAAGGTGTCGTGATCCTGGCGGGCCGGATGGTCGGCCGGGATGTTGAGGGCGGTGAAGTTGTGCCAGTCGTCCTCGACGTCCGGGCCCTCGGCGATGCCGAAGCCCATGTCGCCCAGGATGGCGACGATTTCCTCGATGACCTGGCTGATGGGATGGATGCGCCCCGCGTCCTCAGGTCTGGTCGGCAGGGTGACGTCGATGCGTTCCTCGCCCAGACGGGCGTCCAGCGCCGCGCCCTCCATGGCCGCCTTGCGGACGTCCAAAGCCTCGGCGACGGCGTCCTTCAGGGCGTTGAGGGCCTGGCCCGCCTCGCGCCGCTGATCGCCGTCAAGGGCGCCCAGGCCCTTCATCTGGTCGGTGATGCGGCCCTTCTTGCCGAGGGCCGCCACGCGCACCTGTTCGAGCGCGTCCAGGTCGCCCGCCGCCTCAACGGCGGCAAGCAGTTCCTCACGGAGTTTGTCGACACTCTCCATGGCCACGCCTCGTCGTTCAGATGGCAGATTCCGGAACCGGCGCGCCGCCCCTTGGCGGGACGGGCGCCGGATGCCGGATCGGGATTAGTTGCCGAGGGCGGCCTGGGCCTGTTCCACCAGCGACTTGAAGGCTTCCGGTTCGCGGACCGCGATATCGGACAGAACCTTGCGGTCCAGTTCGATCCCGGCCTTGTCCAGGCCGTTCATGAACTGGGAATAGGTCATGCCGTGTTCGCGCACGCCCGCGTTGATGCGGGTGATCCAAAGGCGGCGGAAGTTCCGCTTCTTGGCGCGGCGGTCGCGGTAGGCGTATTGCAGCGCCTTTTCGACCTTTTCCAGCGAGATGCGGAAGTTGTTCTTGTTCCGGCCGCGGTAACCCTTGGCGCGGGCGATGACTTTCTTGTGACGGGCGTGCGCGGTGACGCCCCGAGTGACTCGTGCCATTGTCCAGCTCTCCTAATTCAAAAAAGACGCGGCGTTACAGATACGGCGCGAAGGACCTGATCTGGCGCGCGTTCGTCGCGTCCAGAACCATCGTGCCCCGTGCCTTGCGCTTCATCTTGGTGGAGCGCTTGCGCAGATTGTGCCGTTTGAAGGAGAAATTGCCGCGCACCTTGCCGGTCCCGGTGACCCGGAACCGTCCCTTGGTGCTGGACTTGGTCTTCAGCTTGGGCATTTCGACATCCTTTCTTTGGTGGGCCCCGCCCGTGGCGGAGGCCGCAAGGTCTTGATCAACAGTCGTTTCGGGGCGGCCAGGCATGCCCGTTACAAAGCCATGCCGCCCGGTCGAGCCGCGGGTTATAGCGCCGAGGGCCGAGGGATGCAAGGGGCCGCGGAAAATAAGGGATAAACGGACATTCAGCCGGTCGCGGCGGGGGCCTGATACTCGGGCAGGTCGACGGTCACCGTCGTGCCCTCGCCGAGGCGGCTGTCGATGGTGATGGCGCCGCCGTGCATTTCCACCAGGGAGCGCGAAATGGCGAGCCCCAGGCCCCAGCCTTTTTCCCCCGTATAGGGCGCCTGCGGATCCCCCGCATAGGGCGACTGGGGTCCGCCGGCAAAGGCCGCCGTGATGTCGTCCAGGCGTTCCGGCGGAATGCCGATGCCCGTGTCCGACACCCGGATGCGCACCACGCCGGGGCCGTTTTCCGCCATTATGGCGATGCGCCCCCCGGGTTCCGTGAACTTCACCGCATTGGACAGCAGGTTCAGCAGCGTCTGCTTGATGGCGCGGCGGTCCGCATGGATGGGCGGCAGGCCGTCGGGCACCCCGGTCCGCAGGTCGATGTCCTTGGCGCGGATCACTTCGGTCATGGTATGAGCGCAGTCGGCGATAATATCGCCGACCGGTTCCGGCCGCAGGCTGAGCGCCGTGCGCCCCGCCTCGATCGCCGAAATGTCGAGCAGATCGTTGACCAGGTCGAGCAGATGGCTGGCGCTGGCGTGGATATCCCCGGCGTATTCCCGGCGCTTTTCCGGGTTGGGAGCGCCGAAATAGTCATTGGCCAGGATGTCGGAGAACCCCAGGATGGCGTTCAGGGGCGTGCGCAGTTCGTGGCTCATGGCGGCCAGGAATTCGGACTTGGCGCGGTTCGCCTCCTCGGCCGAGCGCAGCGCCGCGTCGCGCGCCCGCTGGGCCCGGCGTTCCTCGGTCACGTCCGTGCCGGTGCCGCGGTAGCCGGCGAACCGCCCATCCTCGCTAAACAGCGGCTTGCCGCTGATCCGGGCGATGCGCGGATTTCCGCCGCCGTCCCTGAACTGGTATTCGAAATCGCGGAACGGGCGGTGGTTTTCCAGATCCTCCAGATGGCGGCGCCACTTCTCCTGGTCCTTGTTCTCGCCGGCCACGTCGGTTCGCCGCCGGCCCAGGTAGACCCTGGGGTCGAAGCCGATGATCTCGCCCGTGCGGCGCGAGAAATAGCTGAAGCGCAGGTCCGCATCCATTTCCCACAGCCAGTCCGACGCCACCTCGGCGAAATCGCGGAACCGGGCCTCGCTTTCCGCCAGCTGGCGCTGGGCCGAGACCTGTTCGGTCAGGTCGACGCTGACCGAACCGACCTTGATGATGTTGCCGGCGGGGTCGTGGATCGGAAACTTGGTGATGTTGAGAATGCGCCGCTCGCCGCCGGCGAAGGTGCGTTCGACCTGGCGGCTGAGCGTGTTGCCCGTGGTCAGGACATGGCGTTCCTGTTCGTTCATGATGGCCGCTTCATCGGGCCTCTGAAAATCCTCGATCTGGTCGGAGCGGCGGCCGATCATTGTGTCGGTATCGAAGCCGTACCAATCCGTGTAGGTGCGGTTGGGCCGCTCGACGATGTGGTTTTCATCCTTGATCAAAAGCCCGACGGGAACATTCTCGAACACCGAGCGCAGGACGCTTTCGCTGTCTTCGAGGGCCAGGCGCTGACGATCGACGAGCCCCGTCTGGCGCACCATCTGCAGCACGGTAATGACCAGCCCGGCCAGGATGAACACCGCCGACAGCGCGTTGAAGTACCAGCTGTAGGTCAGATGAAGGGCGGTCATCGCCGGCATCGCCGCACCGGTATCCGGTTCGCTGATCATCAGGTACAGATCGGCAATGTACAGGGAAACACCGCACCACAGGCCGACCAGGATAAGCCCGACGCCCGGTGTGGCCCCCGCCTGCCGCAGCGCCCGCCAGCGCAGCATCGCCGCCGTGGTCCCGGTGCAGGCCACGGCGATCAGCAGCAGATCCGTGGTGACCATCACGCCCCACGGCGGAAACCGCTCAAAACCCGATCCGTCCTGCATCTTCGCCCCCCAAGGCGCCCCTCCCGGCGCGCCCGAACGCAGGTCTATTCGATAATCGTCACGCCGCCGCGGAAACTGAAGGTCCCCGCTTTCGACATGCCGACGATCACGCACCCATCGCCCTGATTATAGATCTGCCAGCCACGCAGCAGGATCGATTTCCCCACCGGGATGGGATGAAGCGTTCCCCTGCCGCCCAGGTTCTCGACCACACCCTTGCCCTCCGCATCGGCGGTCAGGAAATAGCGCCCGGACTTGTCGGCGTTGAACTGCGCCTTCTGGCAGACGTACACATGACGCGCGTGATGGGACATTTTCTCCATCTCGGCGACGGCCTTGGCGAACTGGATGCAGCGTTCGGTCACCTGTTCGTCCGACGCGAACTTGGACAGCCCGACCAATTGGCGCTGGGTGAATTCCGTGTACACGATGCCGGCCGGAATCCGGTACTGCTCCTTGATCTGGGCACAGGCATCGAAATCCTGGACCTTGAAGCCTTCCTGCGCGGCGCGGCGGGCGAACTTGTTGGCCTGGCTCGCCAGTTGCTTGGCCCTGGCGTCGAGCGCTTCCTGGCTGTCCTTGGCGACATGCCCCATCACCTGATAGGCGTACCAGCCCATAAGGCCCATGGCGGGCACAACGAAGATGAGGATCATGCCCCAGAAGAAGCTCTTGGGCAGACCCTTCTTGCCTTTGCCGCCGGCCTTCGGCTTTCCCTTTGCTTTGGGTTTTGCCTTTGCCTGGGCCGCGCCGCCGTTCGGTTTCGCCTGTTCCGCCATATTCCCGCTTTTCCCGTGACCGTGTCGTCGCTTGTCCGGTCGGGAGCCTAATTGCTGACCCTTACATTACCCTTAAAATTCCGCCAATACAGCCCCCACCCCCGTTCGCGGCCCCGCATCCGGCGCCATTGACCCGGCGGGGCCGGCCCCCCATTCTGGCCGCGCCATGCTGTTGATCGGTCTCATCGACGGGGGGAAAGCGGCCTTCGACCCCCTGATTCTGCTGCTGCTTGCCCTGCTGCTGGACGCCTATCTGGGCGACACGCCGTGGTTGTTCAAGCGCGCCCGCCACCCTGTCGCCCTGCTCGGGTCCGTGATCGACTGGCTCGACCGCAAGCTGAACCGCGACAAACGCCCGGAAATGGACCGCGCCGTGCGCGGCGCCGTCGCCGTGCTGGCCGTGGTGGCGCTGACCGGCGGCCTGGGACTGGGCGTGGCCTGGCTGTCCTTCGCCCATCCCTGGGGCTGGATCGTCGAACTGTTCTGCGTGGTACTGCTGATCGCGCAGCGGGGGCTGTATGACCATGTGCGCGCCGTGCGCCGGGGTCTCGACGACAATCTGGAGGCCGGGCGCCGGGCCGTGTCCCACATCGTCGGCCGCGATCCGCAGCAGCTCGACCACCACGGCGTCGCCCGCGCCGCGATCGAATCGGCGGCCGAGAATTTCTGCGACGGGGTCGTCGCCCCCGTCTTTTTCTATGTCCTGTTCGGGGCCCCCGGGCTGTTCGTCTACAAGGCGGTCAACACCATGGATTCCATGATCGGCCACCGCACGCCCAAGTACCGGGCTTTCGGCATGACGGCGGCCCGCCTCGACGACGTGCTGAATCTGATACCGGCCCGTCTGTCGGGCCTGTTCATCTGCTTAGGCGCCCCCTTCGCGCCGGGCGGCCAGCCCTGGCAGGCGGTCAAGGTGATGCTGCGCGACGCCGGCAAGCACCGCTCCCTCAACGCCGGCTGGCCCGAAGGCGCCATGGCCGGGGCGCTGGGCCTGGCCCTCGCCGGGCCGCGCCGCTATGCCCAGGACATCGCCCGCGATCCCTGGATCGGCCACGGCACGGCCCAGGCGACGGCCGCCGACATCGGCCGCGCCCTTTATCTCTACGCTGTCGCCTGCCTGATCAACGCGGGCTGGGTCGCGGCCGTGGCGATTCTCCGCTTTTCCCTGCCGGCGGGCGCGTAAAACCATCGTGAAACAGACCGTTGCCGCCCCGGCACCGCGCGGGCAGAATGCGCGACACCGCGCTTTCGCATGACAATCCACGACAGGGAGGCCATCCGCAGGCCATGGACCAGACCCACGCCAACCAGCCCCTTTGGACACCGCCGCCGGCCTATGCCGAAGGATCGGCGATCAACCAGTTCCGCCTTCACCTGAACAATTCCCTGGGCTTGAATTTGGCCGACTCCGCCAATCTTCACGCTTTTTCCGTGGATGACCGGGAACGCTTCTGGGTCGCGCTGAAGGACTACACGGGGGTGCGGGCGGAAACCTGGGGCGGGACCGTCCTGGTCGACGGCGACCGCATGCCCGGGGCCAAATGGTTCCCCGAGGCGCGTCTGAACTACGCGGAAAACCTGCTGCGCCGCCGCGACGGGGCCGAAGCCATCGTGTTCCGCTCGGAAACCGGGGCGCGGCGGGCCGTGACCTTCGCCGGGCTGTACGACCAGGTCTCGTCCCTGACGCAGTTTCTCAAGGCGCGGGGCGTGCGGTCGGGCGACCGGGTCGTGGGATATCTGCCCAACATGCCGGAGGCGGTGGCCGCCATGCTGGCGGCGACCGCGCTGGGCGCCGTGTGGTCGTCCTGTTCCCCTGATTTCGGGGTGCAGGGGGTGCTCGACCGCTTCGGGCAGGTCGAGCCCAAGGTGGTGTTCTGCACGGACGGCTATTTCTACAACGGCAAGCGCCACGACGTGCGCGCGAAGAATGCGGAGATCCTGGCCGGCCTGCCGACGGTCGAACAGGTGATCGTCGCCCCCTACGATCCCGCCGACCGGCCGGACATCACGATGATTCCGCAGGCGGTCCTGTTGGCCGACGCGGCGGCGGACCACGCCCCCCGCGACATCGACTTCGTGCAGGTGCCGTTCGACCATCCGCTCTACATCATGTTTTCGTCCGGCACCACAGGCGCGCCCAAATGCATGGTTCATTGCGTAGGCGGAACAATACTGAAGCATGCCTGCGAACAGGCCATTCAGGCCGATATCCGCAAGGACGACCGGGTCTATTTCTTCACCACCTGCGGCTGGATGATGTGGAACTGGCTGGTCTCGGTCCTGGCCTGCGAGGCCTGCCTGCTGCTTTATGACGGCTCGCCCTTTCATCCTGGCCCCGAAACGATCTTCGGTTATGCGGACGCCGAGAACATGACCCTGTTCGGCACCTCGGCCAAATACATCGACGCCGTCGCCAAGTCGGGCATCCGGCCGATGGAGACACATGACCTGTCCAGCCTGCGCGTGTTCGTTTCCACGGGCTCGCCCCTGGCGCCGGAAGGCTTCGAGTTCGTCTACCAGCACATCAAGTCGGACGTGCATCTGGTGTCGTTCACCGGCGGCACGGACATCATGGGCATTTTCGCCGGCGGCGACGCCACCCGGCCCGTGTGGCGGGGCGAGTTGCAGACCCCGGCGCTCGGCATGGCCGTGGAATGCTGGGACGACGCGGGCAAGCCGATGATCGGGCAGAAGGGGGAATTGGTCTGCACCAAGGCGTTTCCGTCCATGCCCACGGGCTTCTGGGGCGATGACGACGGCACGCGCTACCGCGCCGCCTATTTCGAACAATTCCCCAATGTCTGGACCCACGGCGACTACATCGAGATCACCGAACACGGCGGCATGATCGTCTACGGCCGGTCGGACGCGACGCTCAACCCGGGCGGCGTGCGCATCGGCACGGCGGAAATCTACCGCCAGGTGGAAAAGCTGGAGGACGTGGTCGAAAGCCTGGTGATCGGCCAGGACTGGGACAATGATGTGCGGGTCGTGCTGTTCGTGCGCCTGGCCGAGGGCAGGACGCTGGATGATGCGATGACGAAACGAATTAAGGATCAGGTGCGCGCCAACTGCACGCCGCGCCACGTGCCGGCCAAAGTGGTCCAGGTCGCCGACATCCCGCGCACCAAATCGGGCAAGATCACGGAACTGGCCGTGCGCGACATCGTCCACGGCCGGCCCGTGAAGAACAAGGAAGCGATGGCAAATCCGGAAGCCCTGAAACTGTTCCAGGATCTTGCCGAACTGAAGACCTAAAGCGCGCCGCGGTCCGGCCGCGCGTCGAACCTGTCGACTTCTTCCAGCAACCAATCGCGGAACAGGCGGCATTCGGGGCTGTCCGCACGGCCCGGCGCCGCCAGCAGGTAATAGGCCGGCTGCAGGCTCAGGGACGGCCCGAAAGGCACGACCAGACGCCCCGCATCGATATCGTCGGCGGCCATGGACCAACGGCCGAGCGCCACCCCCGCACCGGCGATCGCCGCCTGCAGCACGTTTTCCGACGCCGTGAACCGGGGGCCGTCTTCGGCCTGCAGATCCGGGCAGCCGGCGGCGGCCAGCCACGACCGCCAGTCCGGCGCCAGGGGATCGAAGGTAATGGAATCGTCGTGCAGCAGGGTGAACCGGCCAAGGTCGCGGGGCCCGGCGAGCGGTTGCCCGCCCGCCAGCAACGCGGGGGCGGCCAGAGGCACCACCATTTCGTCGAACAGGCGGTGCGCCACCAGCCCCGGATAGGCGCCCATGCCGAAGCGGATCGCCATATCCGCCTCGCCGGCGATCAGATCGGCACGGTCACGGGTCGCGACGATCTGCACCTGCAGCCCGGCGGGGCGGCGTTCCAGGCGCGGAATCAGCCACTTCATGGCGAACGACGGCACGCAGGACAGAACCAAGGGGCCCGCTTTGGGCGGGCGGATGCGCGCCATGGCCCCGGCCAGTTCCTCGAACCCCCGGCGCACCCCCGGATAGGCGGCACGCGCCGCCGCCGTCGGCACCACCGCCCGCACCTCGCGGCGGAACAGGGGCTGGCCCAGCACGTCCTCCAACAGCTTGATCTGATGGCTGACCGCCGACGGCGTGACGTTCAGTTCCCGCGCCGCCACCCCGAAACTTTCGTGGCGGAATGCGGCTTCGAAGGCGCGAAGCGCCTTGAGGGGTGGCAGTTTCAGGATCATACATTAATTTAATTCATCTAATTACTGAAATCTATGCGTTTGTTTTAAATGCATAATCAATCGTATCGCTGAGGCAATCGCAAGATGCACAACGTTTATAAACTCACATGTCGAAACAGCCGCCGACAGCGGCGCGAAAGGACCCCCGCGATGACCAACGACCCCGTGCTCTACAGCCAGCGCCACAATCTGGCTGTCTTGACCCTGAACCGGCCCGATCAATTGAACGCCCTGAACTATGCATTGATCGGCCGCCTGATGAGCCATCTCGACACCATCGAACGCGACGACACCATCCGCGCCGTGATCGTCACCGGGGCCGGCGACCGTGCCTTCAGCGCCGGCGCCGACATCAAGGAATTCGCCCATTCGGTGGCCGCCGGGGTCGAGGTCGCCCTGCGCGATTTCGTCGCCCGGGGCCAGGCCCTGACCTCGCGCATCGAGCGCTTTCCCAAACCCATCATCGGCGCCGTCAACGGGCTGGCGTTCGGCGGCGGCTGCGAAATTCTGGAGGCCATGCCGCTGGCCGTCGCCGCCGACAGCGCGACCTTCGCCAAACCGGAAATCAACCTGGGATTTCCGCCGCCGTTCGGCGGCACCCAACGCCTGCCGCGCCTGATCGGCCGCAAGCGGGCCCTGGAAATGATCCTGACCGGCGACCCGATCACCGCCGAGGAAGCCCGCCAGGCGGGCCTGATCAACCGGGTCGTTTTGAAATCGAAATTGATTGCCGAGGCGGAAAAGCTGGCCCAGCGGATCATCGAAAAGGCCCCGGTCAGCGTCGCCGCCAGCCTGACCGCCGTGACCCGGGGCATCAACCTGAGCATCGACGAGGGCCTGGCCGTGGAAGCGGCCCAGTTCGCCCGCGCCGCCGCGACCCCGGCGGTCACGGACGGCATCGCGGGGTTTCTCGCGCGGCCGTCCGGATCGCACGGCGGCGGCTGACCGGCCGGGCCGGGCGGGCGGTTCGCTTACGGCCCCTCGAACCGCTGCCCGGAAATCGCCGGGTGGTAGATCGGCTGAATCACGTTGCCCGCCGGGTCCGTGCAGTGGAACGACCGCGCCCCGTCGAAATGATCCGCCGGCGTGTCCAGCAGGTTCACGCCCTTCGCCTGCATGAAGTCGAACCAGGCCTGCAGGTCTTCCTTGCTGTCGACGACGAAACCGAAGTGGTCCATGGGCCGCTTGGCCGGCGGCGCCTCGCCCGGGCGGGCGCGGCCGAGCGACAGGTTGTCGTTGCCCAGGGTCAGATAGATCAGGTCGTCGTTGAAGCGGCTGAGTTCGCGCATGCCCAGGATGTCGCGGTAGAAGCGCTCACATGCGTCGAAATTCTCGACCACCAGGGCAAGGTGGTGCAGGCCGTTCAGGGGGGGCGGTGTTGCGGTCATGGCGGAAGTCTCCTCATATTTCCCGCCACCATAAAAGGGCGGCCGCGCGGCGTCACGCGGGTTCGAATTCACCCGTCAGCCATTCCCGGAAAGCGCGGATCTTGGGCCGGTCTTCTTCCCCTTCGACACAGGCCAGGTAATAGGCCTGGGGGGCCGGCAGGGCGAAATCGAACAGGCGCACCAGACGGCCTTCGGCCAGATCGTCGGCGACCATGACGCTGCGGCCCAAGGCCACGCCCTCGCCCGCCCGGGCGGCCAGCAGCACCAGGTTGGAATGGGAATAGCCGGGACCGCGTTCCGGGTTGACCGTGTCGCAGCCGGCGGCAGCCAGCCAGTCGCGCCAGTCCACGGGCATTTCGTCATGCAGCAGGGTGAAATGGGCAAGATCGCAGGGCGCGTTCAGGGGCGGTCCCTTGGCGATCAGGTCCGGCGCGCAGACGGGAAACAGTTCCTCCGTGCGCAGCAGCGACACGGTCAGACCCGGCCAGCTGCCGCGGCCGTAACGCACGGCGACATCGACCCCTTCGCGCGCCAGATCGACCATGCGGTCGGACATGACCAGACGCACGTCGATGTCGGGATGGGACTGGCGGAACCGGCCGAGGCGGGGCACCAGCCAGGACTGGGCGAAGGAATCCATGGTCGTCACGGTCAAAACGCCCTCGGAATCCTGGCGCTGCACCCGGTTGACCGCCGTGGTCAGGATGTCCATGGCCTCGCGCACCTCGGGAAACAGCAGCTGGCCCGCCTCGGTCAGGACCAGGGCGCGGCTGAGGCGCCGGAACAGGGGAAAGCCGAGCCAGTCCTCGAGCCCCCGGATCTGGTGGCTGACCGCCGCCTGGGTCACGTTGAGTTCCTCCGCCGCCTGGGTGAACGACAGGTGGCGGGCCGCCGCCTCAAAGGCGCGCAGCGCGTTCAGGGACGGCAGGCGGCGGGACATGATTGTATCATAACATTAAATTTCCTTATCATACCGGACCTTTTGAGGAATATAGAAAATATACTTCATTGATAAATAAAGATTTTTATATTGTATCGATACATATGGATTATATTTTCTAATTGATATAGGAAAAATTGTCGTTTGTGAACGGCCTTTATCCTGGCCTATTCAACCTCTGCGCCACCCATCGGCGCCGCCCACCACCTGATGATGTAACCGACTTTTTTGCAACCTCGCCGGCCGGCCCCGCCGCCCCGGCAACGAAACAAGGACAGGACCCATGGCCTCGTCATCGACGACCACGCAGACAGCGGACCGCTCCGTCGCCCGCCCGGGCCTGTTTCCTCTTGGACAGGCCCTCGCTTCGCTTACCGTTTCCGCCGCGCAGGCGGTGTTCAATTTCCCGACCACCCTCGTGAAATGGCAGAAACGGTACGAAATGCGCCGCCATCTCGAAGAGATGGACAGCCGGCTGCGCGCCGACGTCGGCCTGACCCCGGCCGACGTCCGCCGCGAGGTTGAAAAGCCGTTCTGGATTTCCTGATCCAGACGACTACACTTTCCCTGGCACAATCCCTATGTGCCCCTCGACGGGATCGGCCCAGCGGCCGATCCCGTCGCCCTTTGTTCTTCCCGGCACCAACCATCGCCGGCCCGGCCCGGAACCGATTCCGTGATCCTGCTGCTTTACGCCGTCACTGTCATTGCCTGGGGCTTCAGCTGGTACGGGGTCCAGTTGCAGCTGGGCGTCGTGGCGCCGGAGGTTTCCGTGTTCTACCGCTTCGCCCTGTCGGCGGCGGTGATGTACGGGTTCTGCCAGGCGACCGGGCGCGCCATCGATTTCCGGCCGCGCGACCATGCCTGGGTCGCGGTCCAGGGCCTGTTCCTGTTCGGCAGCAATTTTTATATGGTTTATCTGGGCGCGCAGTATCTGCCATCGGGCTTGGTGTCGATCCTGTTCTCCCTGGTCATCGTCATGAACGTCGCGGGGGGTGCCCTGGTCCTGCACAACCGGGTGGAGCCCCGCATGGTGATCGGCGCCGTGTTCGGAATCGGCGGCATCGCCATCATCTTCTGGCCGGAGCTGGCCCGTTTCGACCTCACCCAGGGCGGCGCCAAGGGCATGGTCCTGGTGCTCTGCGGCACGGCCTCGGCGGCCACGGGCATGCTGATATCGGCCTTGAACCAGCGCCGGGGCTTGGGCGTGGTGCGCACCAACACCATGGGCATGGTCTACGGCTCCCTGTTCATGCTGGCCTACTGCCTGGCCCGCGGCGCCGAATTCCGCATGGAATGGACGACGGCCTATGTCGGTTCGCTTTTGTTCCTCGCGATCATTTCAACCGTCGTCGCCTTCGCCACCTATCTGACCCTGGTCGGGCGCATCGGGCCGGAACGCGCCAGCTATTCGTCGGTCCTGTTCCCCCTGGTGGCGCTGGCCGTGTCGACCTGGATGGAAGGCTTCCAATGGACCACCGGCGCCATCCTGGGCGTCGGCTGCGTGCTGATCGGCAACCTGTTCGTCCTGACCCCGCCTTCCGTCGTGGCGCGGCTGACCCGCCGCGCGGCGGCATCCGTCGCCCCCGCTTCCGACTGACCCCCGGTTTCAACGAGGAAACGCCATGTCCACCAAACGCATCGGTATCGCCATCTGGATCGTCGCCTTCGCCGGCTGCCTGATCGGCAGCCTGAACCTGGGCACCCGCACCACCTTCGGCCTGTTCCAGACCGACATCCTGCGCGACCTGGCCATCTCGCCCAGCGACTTCGGCCTGGCCATCGCCGTGCAGAACCTGATGTGGGGGGTCGCCACGCCGTTCATGGGGGCTGTCGCCGACAAGTACGGCAGCATGCGCATGATGATCCTGGGCGCGCTTTTGTACGCGGTCGGGCTTTACGTCATGGGCACGGCCGAAAGCCTGTTCGCCTTCAACGTCGGCGCCGGCTTCCTGATCGGCATCGGCATGGGCGGCACCGGGTTCGGCGTCGTGCTGGGCGCCGTCGGCCGCCGCGTGCCGGCGGAACACCGCTCCCTGGCCCTCGGCATCGCCAGCGCCGGTGGCTCCTTCGGACAGTTCTACATGGCCCCCGTCGGCCAGGCGCTGCTGGAAACCTACGGCTGGACCGGGGCGCTGACGGCGCTCGCCGCGATCATGGTGATCGCCATGCCGCTGGCCTTCCTGCTGGCGCGCCAGCCGCTCAGCGCCGACGCGGCCCCCGTCGCCCAGCGCCAGGGCAAGGCCGCCGAGATCACCCTGGGTGCCGCCCTGGGCGGCGCCTACCGCCACCTGGGCTTCAACCTGCTGACCCTGGGCTTCTTCGTCTGCGGCTTCCAGGTCGCCTTCATCACTGTGCATTTCCCCAAGTACCTGGAGCTTTTGCACATCGACCTGCGCATCGCCGCCCTGGCCCTGTCGCTGATCGGCCTGTGCAACATCGTCGGCACCTTCGCCTGTGGTGCCTTGGGCGGAAAGTTTCCGAAGAAATGGGTGCTGGCCTGGCTGTATTTCCTGCGCTCGCTCTGCATCATCGCCCTGCTGATCGCGCCCAAGACCGAGACCAACATCCTGCTGTTCGCCGGCGCCATGGGCCTGCTGTGGTTGGGCACGGTGCCGCTGACCTCGGGCCTGGTCGCCCATATGTTCGGCGTGCGCTATCTGTCCATGCTGTTCGGGATCACCTTCTTCAGCCATCAGGTCGGCAGCTTCCTCGGCGTGTGGCTGGGCGGCTATCTGTATCAGGCCACCGGGTCCTATGACTGGGTGTGGTACGGCTCCGTTATCCTGGGCTTCGTCGCCGCCGCCCTGCACATCCCCATTCCGGAACAGCGCCCCGCCCCGGCCACGGCCTGAGCCTGCCCGATACCGCTTCACCCATCCCCCCGGTCTCAGGCCCGGGGGGTCTGACGGTTGTCGCCGACCCCTCAGACGCCTATAAGCCATGCCGATCCTGCACCTCCGGCCGCGACCACGGCGGCCGGCAACCGCACTCGGCCGAACGTAATGTTCAACATAAGCTCCATCCTGATCTCGCTGACCGTGGTGCAGTTCATCATGGCCGCGATCCTGGTCGCCTTCTGGTGGTCGCGGATGAAGGCCTGCGGCCTGAAGGAAATGGCCCTGGCCATGACGGTCGGCGGGATCGGCGCCCTGGCCGTCGGCGCCGGCGCCGGCCTGATCGATTTTCGCCTCGCCTGTTTCGGCATCCTGTGTTTCGTGGTCGCCGTCCTGTCGGCGGCACGCGCCATGACGCGCCTGCAGGGGCGCCAGCCGCGCCATCTTCTCGAAGCGGCGGCGCTGACCTTCGCCGCCGCCGCCGTCTATTACTTCCTGATCGTCAGACAGGACGTCGCCGGCATGCTGGCCTCGACCTCCATCGTGTTCGCCATCGTCTGCGGCCTGGCGGCGCGGGATCTTCTGCGCGAACGCGACCCGGGCCTGAAAAGCGGCTGCCGCATTCTCGGCGTGATGTTCGCCGTGTTCGCCGGCCTTCACGTGCTGCGCATCTTCATCCGGCCCCTGTTCGACACGGCGCCCGTGCCGCAGGGCCAGATCGTTGCCCTCGACTTCGCCTTCGCGTTCATCGGCATGGCGATGGTGATCGGCTGGAGCCTGGGTCTGCTGTGGGCGTCCCACAGCCGCGCCGAATACCGGTTGCGCGCCGCCTATGCGGAGCTTGAGCGGTTTTCCGGCGCCGTCGCCCACGACCTGAAATCGCCGCTCAATGCCGTGATCGGCAATCTGGAGGCGGCGATCCAGCCGTCATCGACCCTGAACGCCGCGCAAAAGGCGGACTTCCTCGCCTCCGCCCATAAGGCGGCGCTGCGCATGAACCGGTTCATCGGCGACCTGCTCGACGACGCCCGGGCCGTACAGCAGGGCCCGCCGGTCGAGGTTGCCGACCCCGGCCAATGCCTGCACGAAGCCCAGGACAGCCTGCGTCCGATGATCGACGCCATCGCCGCCGAAATCACCGTCGGCGACCTGCCGCCCGTCGCCGTCAGCAACCTGCAGCTGACCCGCGTGTTCCAGAACCTGTTGGACAACGCCCTGAAATACCGGTCCCTGGAGCGGCCCCTGAAGATCGAGGTCTCCGCCCTGCGCCAGGGCGTCGCCGTGGAAATCTCCATCAAGGACAACGGCAGCGGAATCGCCGCGGCCGATCTGGTCCGCGTGTTCGACCGCTTCGAGCGGGCCGGCAAGCAATCCCTGGTTCCCGGCGACGGCGTGGGACTTTCCGAATGCCGTCGGATCGTCGAAAAATTCGGCGGCACCATCGACGTGATGTCGCAGTTGGGCGCCGGATCGACCTTTCGCGTGACCCTGCCGGCGGCTAGTTGACGGTCCCGGGCGCGGCGCCCGTGGTCAGCACCACCTTGCCCGTGGACTTGCGCGACAGCAGCATGTTCATGCCGTCCTTGGCGTCGGCCAGGTCGAACACATGGCTGACGTGGGGGCGCAGGTCGCCCGCCGCCATCCAGCCCAGAAGTTCGGTGAAGGAGCGCTGAATCAAATCCGGATCGAGGGTGCGGTGCGCCCCCCAGTAGAAACCGAGCACCGAGAGGTTCTTGACCAACAGGATGTTGGCCGGGATCTGCGGCACCGTGCCGGAGGCGAATCCGACGACCAGGATGCGCCCGCCCTGCACCGTGCAGCGCAGCGAGGCATCGAACGCCGTGCCGCCGACGGGATCGTAGACGCAATCGGCCCCGCGTCCGTCCGTCAGCTGCTTGACCCGCTCGCGGATGTCTTCCTTGCGGTAGTCGATCAGATGGTCGGCGCCGTAGTCCCTGGCCACGGCCAGCTTGTCCGGCCCGCCCGCCGTGGCGATCACCGTTGCCCCCAACTTTTTGCCGATTTCGACCGCCGTCAGGCCGACGCCGCCGGCGGCGCCATGGACCAGCAGGACCTCGCCCGGCTGCACCTTCAGCTTGTCGACCAGGCCGACGTGGGATGTGCCGTAGACGATGGGAAAGGCGGCGGCGGACACGAAATCCAGGTTGTCGGGAATGGCGTAGACCGTGGTCTCATGGGTCACGGCCTCCGAGGCATAACCGCCGTAATGCACCGTCGCCATGACCCGGTCGCCGGGCTTCACGCGGGTCACGCCGGGGGCCACTTCCAGCACCTCTCCCGCGACCTCGAGCCCCGGCGAGAACGGGAACGGCGGCTTGACCTGATACTCGCCCTTGCACATCAGGGTGTCGGCGAAATTGATGCCCGCCGCATGGACGCGAAGGCGCACGCCCCCTTCCGCCATGGGCGGGACAGGGGCGTCGTCGACGCAGGTCAGGGCGTCGATGCCGTCGAAACTGGTGCAGACAACCGCGCGCATCGGGGTCTCCTTCGGATCTTGTCGAAACAGGGCAAAACTTGATTTCAGACCGGAATTGGCCAAGGTTGCGCAACCTGACCATACCAAGGGCCAAAGGGCAAGACGCCCCGGACCCGCCTTCAGGGGATGAGACCAAATCATGCGCGGATATTTCGGAATCGGGGTCGAGGGCATTTCCAAGACCATGAACGTGGGCAATCTGTTCCGCACGGCCCATGCCTTCGGCGCGTCCTTCGTGTTCACCATCGACGCGACCTACGAGCGCACCGTCGGGCAAAAAGCCGACACCTCGAAAAGCGGGGGGCATGTGCCGTTCTACAGCTTTCCCGCCGCAGACCGGGTGATGCTGCCCGACGGCTGCAAGCTGGTCGGGGTCGAGCTGCTGGAAAATTCGATCGAGCTGCCGAGCTTCCGCCACCCGCAGCAGGCGGCCTATGTCCTGGGGCCGGAGCGTGGCGAGCTGAGCCCGGCGATGATCGCGCGCTGCGACCACATCATCCAGATCCCCATGTCGTTCTGCGTCAACGTGGGCATCGCCGGGGCCATCGTCATGTACGACCGGCTGACCAGCCAGGGCCGCTTCGCCCCCCGCCCCGTGGCCGAGGGCGGCCCGGTCGAGGAACTGCCCGCCCCGCGGTTCGGCGGGCGCTTCTCGCGCAAGGAACAGGCCCGCATGAAGCCCTTCGAAGATACGCCGCCGGAAGTCTTCAACGACTAAGGTCATGTCGTCTCGTCCTTCCGGCGGCGCGGGCCCGAGGGGTGCGGGCGGGGTCCGTTCAGTCGCGGGATATCGGGGTCACGCCAGGCCTTCGGCCTTCAGGGCATCCTGCACGGCCGGGCGTTTGGCGACACGCTCGACATAGGCGGCCAGGTTCGGCCAGGCGTCGAGGCCGATGTTCGTCGGCCGGGTCCAGGTCGCGACGGTATAGAGATAGGCATCCGCCACCGAGAACGCGTCACCCGCCAGATAGCTGCGTCCGTCGGCCAGCAGCTTTTCGATATCGCCCAGGCGGCGGTGCAGCTTGGTCCGCGCCTTTTCCTTTTCCACATCCGCGGAATCAGGCTTGAAGAACGGCGTGAACGTCTTGTGCAGTTCCGTGCCGACGAAGGTCAGGTGTTCCTGCACCCGGGTGCGGGCAAGGGTGCCGGCGGCGGGCGCCAGGTTCTTTTCCGGGGCCAAGGCGTCGGCGATGTACTGCAGGATGGCCGGACCCTCGGTCAGGACCTCGCCGTCGTCCAGTTCAAGCGCCGGCACGTAGCCTTTCGGATTGACGTCGGTCATGGCGCCGCCGGTTTCCGTCTCGCCGCTGGCAAGATCAACCTTTTCCAGATCGAATGTCAGACCCGCTTCGCGGAGGACGATATGAGAGGCCAGGGAACAGACGCCGGGGGCATAGTAGAGTTTCATCGGGTGGTCTCCTTTCGGTTTCGGTTGGGGAAGGCAGTGCGGAACGCCGGTCAGGCCGTTCCGGAAATCAGGTCGTCCATCAGGTCGCCGGCCTGGCGGTGGCGCAGGTTGGGCGCGATCTGCCCGCCGTAGAGGGCGTGGAAATCCGTGTGCCCGGCGGCGGCGGACGCGGCCTTGAGCTTGGCGAAATACCAGCCCTGCACGGGGAAGGGGGCGAGGTCGGCCGCACGGTTCGCCATTTCATCGATCCAACGGTTGGCAAGGCAGCGGGCAAGGCGGCCGGTCACAGCGCGGGTCAGTTCCGTGCGCGCGGCACCCGGCCCGAACAGGGCGGCGCGGTGCAGATCGTCCGCCCCGGATTCCCCGCAGGCGAGGAACGCCGTGCCGACCTGCGCCCCCGCCGCCCCCAGGGCACGTGCCGCCCGCACCCCGGCCCCGTCGGCGATGCCGCCGGCGGCGATCACGGGTTTCTTCACGCGGCGGCCGATCAATTGGGTCAGCGCGAACGTGCCCATCAACTGATCCTCGGCCCGGCCGAGGAAGGACACCCGATGGCCGCCGGCTTCCAGCCCCGTCGCGATGATCAGGTCGACCCCGGCGGCGTCCAGGGCCTCGGCTTCGGCCACCGATGTCGCGGCGCCCATGGTGACGATAGCCAGGCGGCGGCATTCCCGCAGCACGGCCACGGGCGGGATACCGAATACGAAGCTGAACACGGCGGGCCGCGCGGCAAGCACGGCATCGGCCTGGTCGGCGAAGGCAATGTCGGGCCTGTCCTCGAAATCGGGCCGCGCCAGTCCCAGTTCGGCGAAATAGGGTTCGAACAGGCGCCAGGCGCGCTCCAGGTCCCGCGGCGCGGGACGGGCCCCGCCCGCGTCGGCGCGCGACACCCAGAGGTTCAAATTGAAGGGCCTGTCGGTCAGGGCTCGGATATCACGGGCGGTCTGTTCGATCTCCCGGGGCGACAGGGGTTCCGCCCCGAACGAGCCGAGCCCGCCCTTGTTCGAGACCGCCGCCGTCAGGCCGGCGCGGGACAGGCCGCCGCCGAAGGGGCCCTGAATAACGGGATGGTCGATGCCCAGAAGGGCCGTCAGTGGGTTGGGGGCGGTGGGTCGCGGCACGGCATCTACTCCGGTGTTGTTGATGCCGGAGACCTAAGGCGCGTGATTACGAATGTAAACTTGCTAACTTGTTGTAACTGAATTTTGGGGTTACTCTCGGGAAACCTGATTTCGCCCCGGAAACATGGTCACTCTCCGGGCACCCACCGCCGGCCGCCGGAGAAACGCCCCATGCCCGTCCCCGTCCGCAAAAGCAAGGCCCCGCCCCCGCCCTTCGACTGTCCCCTGGTCGAATGCATGTCGGTCCTGGGCAAGGCCTGGGCCGTCAACGTGGTGTGGAGCCTGAGCGGCGGGCCGCGCCGGTTCAGTGAACTGATGCAGGACATCCCCGGCCTGTCGGCCAAGGTGTTGTCGACCCGCCTGCGCGAGATGGAGGACGAGTTCGTGGTGACGCGGAGCGTCAAGCCGACCTCGCCGCCGACGGTGGAATACACCCTGACGGACCTGGGCCAGGACCTGGTCCCCGCGATCACGGCCATCGCCGAGGTCGGGCATAAGCTGAAACTGCGGAAGGGCGGGTGCACAACGCCCTGAGGAGACCGCTAAGCCCGGTCCCAGCCCGCCTGCGGCCGCACGGCGCCGACGGGAGCGCCCTCGGCGTTGACCACGGTCATGTCCAGGAACGGGGCAAGTTCGATCCGCGCGCCGTCGTCGAAGGCGCCCAGGAAATTCAAAAGATGCGCCATCAGGACGTCCGACGCGCGCTTGGTGCCGTCCTCCGCCTTCACGGCCACGCCCAATCCCAGGCCCGGCAGGATCGCCGCGTGCACGGCCTCGGCCCCCGTCTTGGTCGCGAACACGGGCGCGCCCGTGCGCTTGGCGACGCCGATGCCCGCCGTCATGGCCGCATGGTCGAGACGCCCGCGCCCGGAAACCATGAAGTTGTGCTTGGCCATGGATTGGACGATGCGCTGGGCCGCCGCCCTGCGCGCCGCGCCCAGGCCGGCGGCAACCGGGTCGGCCATTTTCGCCATGGCGCGGGCCAGCGCCGATAACGCCATGCCGTAGACGGGAATGCCGCAGCCGTCGACGCCGCGCCCCGTGCCGGACAGTTCCGCCCCGCCCATGTCCATGAGCGCCTGATAGAGACGCCGCTGCACCGGATGATCGGCGCCGGTATAGCCGCGAAGATCTTCGCCCATATGCAGGGCCGTGGCGAGAAAGCCCGTGTGCTTGCCCGAACAGTTGTTGTGCAGGCGCGTCGGCGCCGCCCCCTGCTTGATCAGGCGATGGGCCGCCGTCTCGTCCGTCGGCATATGGGCGCCGCACTCCAGATCGTCTTCACCCCGGCCGATATCGTCGAGCCAGGCCTCGACCGCCATGATATGGGCCGCCGAAGCGGAATGAGACGCGCAGGCAAGGGCGATGCGCTCGTCGGTCAGCCGCCAATGGTCCGCCGCGCCGGTTTCGATCAGGGCCAGGGTCTGCAACGGCTTGATGGCCGAGCGGGGAAAGATTTCCAGGTCCCCGTCGCCCCAGGCATGAACGACGGCCCCGGCCGCGTCGGCGACCACCGCATGCACGCGGTGGCGGCTTTCGACCAGGGTGCCGCGCGTGACCTCGATGATCGCGGGGTTCAGCGAATGGATGCTTGTTGCCATGCCTTCCCATGCCACCGAACACAGAGACTGGCAAGGGCTGCCGGAAAGTTATCCCGCGTCCCGGGCTTGAGGCCCGCCCCCGTCCCGGCTATCTATTGAGCCATGATCCGATATCTCGCAGGCCCAGCCTTGGCCGTCCTGGCCATCCTGACCCCCGCCGCCGCCCAGGCGGCGCCGGAACTGATCGGCCTGTTCGACGACTGGGAGGCCTATACGGCCACCGAGGCCGGGGCCAAGATCTGCTACATGGGCTCCGAGCCCAAGAAGATGGAAGGCAAGTATTCCGCGCGCGGCCGCGTCGTCATGCTGGTCACCCATCGGCCCAAGGACAAGGAAAAGGGCGTCGTTTCCGTGACCACGGGCTACGACTACAAGGAAGGCTCGAACGCCACGGTGACCATCGGCGACAAGACCTACAAGCTGTTCACTTCGGGCGGCCATGCCTTCGCCGAGGAAGGCAAGGATGCGGCCCTGGTCGACGCCATGATCCGGGGGGCTGACATGGTCGTGAAGGGCACATCGTCGCGCGGCACCCTGACCACGGACACCTATTCCCTGACCGGCTTCACCGCCGCCTGGAAGGCCATCGGCAAGGCCTGCGGCTACTAACCCTAATCGCGTTTTCACGTTGGGATGCGGGCCCGGACGCGCTATATGAGGGCCCATGACCATGGAAACCGCCCCCGAAAAGACCAATCTGGTCGGCCTGTCCCGCGAGGAACTGGCGGCGGCGGTTGCGGCTGTCGGCGAAAAGCCGTTCCGCACCAAGCAGTTGTGGCACTGGATCTATCACCAGGGCGCGACCGACTTCGCCCAGATGACGACCCTGGCCAAGCCGTTGCGCGAAAAGCTGGCCGGGATTTTCGAGGTGCGGAAGCCCGTCGTCAGCCGCGAGCAGACCTCATCCGACCGCACCCGCAAGTGGCTGATCAAGTTCGCCGACGGCAACGAAGCGGAAACCGTCTACATCCCCGAGGACGACCGGGGGGCGATCTGCATCTCGTCCCAGGTCGGCTGCACCCTGACCTGCACGTTCTGCCACACGGGCACGCAGAAGCTGGTGCGCAACCTGACGTCGGCGGAAATCGTCGGCCAGTTCATGGTCGCCCGCGACAGCTACGGCGAATGGCCGACGCCCCAGGACGGCGGACGGCTGATTTCCAACATCGTAATGATGGGCATGGGCGAGCCCCTGTTCAATTACGATAACGTATCGAAAGCCCTGAAGATCATCATGGACGGCGAGGGCATCGCGCTTTCCAAGCGGCGGATCACCCTGTCGACCTCGGGCGTGGTGCCGATGATGGAAAAATGCGGCGCCGATTTGGGCGTCAATCTGGCGGTCTCGCTGCATGCCGTGACGGACGAACTGCGCGACGTGCTGGTGCCCATCAACAAGAAATATCCCCTGAAGGAATTGATCCGCGCCTGCCGCGAATATCCGGGGGCCAACAACGCCCGACGCATCACCTTCGAATACGTGATGCTGAAGGGCGTCAACGATTCCGAGGCCGATGCCCGCCAACTGCTGCGCCTGGCCAAGGGCATTCCCGTCAAGTTCAACCTGATCCCCTTCAACGCCTGGCCGGGCGCCCCCTATGAATGTTCGACGCCCGAGGCCATGGACAAGTTCGTCACCATTCTCAACGACGGCGGTTTCTCGTCGCCAATCCGCCAGCCCCGGGGCCGCGACATCATGGCCGCCTGCGGCCAGTTGAAATCGGCGAGCGAGCGCGAACGCCTGAAGCGCATGACGGCCCGGGTCGAGGCCCTGGTGCCCGAGGGCGCCGAGCCCGTCCCCCCACGCGACGCGGCGGGCAATGCCTGATCCGGCGATGGCCGCCGGCGGGGTCGTGATCGCCGATTTCCCCGGCCGCGTGCGTACCGCCGTTTGCGGCATCGTCATCGCCGACAGCACCAACACCAAGATTCTCCGCGAAGGCGATTATCCGCCCGTGTTCTACTTTCCCCCGGAAGACGTGCGCCTGAGCGAATTCCTGACCGCGACGGCGACGCGCACGACCTGCCCCAAGAAAGGCGAGGCGCGGTATTGGACCTTCCGCCTCGGCGACGCGCAGGAACCCGATCTGGCCTGGGCCTATCCGGACCCGATCCCGGCCTGCGCCGCCATCAAAGACCATATCGCCTTCTACTGGGGGCGCATGGACGTTTGGTTCGTCGGCGACAAGCCCCTATCGGCGCCGCCCGCATGAGCGCTTCCGACAAAAAGGCGCCCCGCCTGGGCCGCCGCCTATTGGTCGGCCCGACCCTGGGCTGGAAGCCCTATGCCCTTCTGACCCTGTTCTGCTGCATCCTGTTCCTGCCGGGCATCGCCAGCCTGCCGCCGCTCGACCGGGACGAAGCCCGCTTCGCCCAGGCCACGGCGCAGATGCTGGAAACCCGGGATTTCGTCGACATCCGCTTCCAGGATCAGCCGCGCCACAAGAAGCCCGCCGGCATCCATTGGCTGCAGGCGGCCAGCGTCACCCTGCTGTCCGACGTGGCGGCCCGAGACATCTGGGCCTACAGGGTGCCGTCGGTGATCGGCGCCTGGGCGGCGGTGCTGCTGACATTTGCGTTGGGTGCTCTGCTGTTCGACCGCCGCGCGGCGTTCACGGCCGCGGCCATGTTGGCGGCCTCGACCCTGCTGATTCTGGAGGCCCATCAGGCCAAGACCGACGCAGTCCTGCTGGCCTGCGTCCTGGCCCTGATGCTGCCGCTGGCCCGCCATTACCTGGCGGCGCGGGGCACGATGGGGGCGGCCGGGATCGGCTGGTCGCTGCTGTTCTGGCTCGCCCTGGCCGCCGGCATTCTCATCAAGGGGCCGATCGCCCCCCTGATTGCCGCCCTGACCCTGGCCGCTCTCGCCATCGCCGACCGCGACGGCAAATGGTTCAAGGGTCTGGGCTGGCTGTGGGGCCTGCCGCTGATGCTGGTCCTCGCCCTGCCCTGGTTCCTCATGGTCGGCGGCAAGGGCGACGGCGGCGACGGCTTCGTCATGACGGCGATCACCACCGACCTGATCCCCAAGCTTCTGGGCGGCCAGGAAAGCCATGGCGCGCCGCCGGGATACTATGTCCTGACCATGCTGCTGTTCTTCTGGCCGGGGGTGTTCCTGGCCTGGCCGGCCCTGTACCGGGCGTGGCGGGACCGCACCGACCCGGCCCTGCGGTTCTGCCTGGCCTGGCTGATCCCGGCCTGGATCCTGATGGAGATCATTCCGACCAAGCTTCCCCATTACGTGCTGCCGCTCTATCCGGCCCTGGCCCTGGTCTCGGCCCGGTCGGCCATCGCCATCCTTGATGGTGCCGCCCCCTGGTACGACAAACGGGTTCTGTGGCTGACCGGCGGGCTCTGGGCCCTGGTCGGCCTCATCCTGGGCGGGGCCGCCGCCTATCTGCCCCTTCATTTCGGGGCAGAGACGAATTGGCACACTTGGTTCTTCGCCCTGTTCGCGCTCTACCTTCTGGCCACCACGGCGGCGGCCATGAAACACCATGTCATCACCGAGGCCCTGGAGAATTCCCTGATTTCCGGCGGCATTCTGACCGCCATGGTGATCTGGCTGATGGTCGCGGGTTTCCGTCCGATGTGGGTCGCCGACCGCGCGGCGCAGGCCGTGGCGGCGGAATTCAAGGCAGGCGAAACGCCCGTAACCGCCGCCGCCGGGTTCTCCGAACCATCCCTGATTTTTCTTTCCGGAACAAAAACGATATTGACCTCGGGCGGCGGCGCGGCCCAACATCTGCTGACGGGCCCGGGCACCGCCGCCATCGTCGAGGGCCGGGAACGGCCCGCCTTCACCAAGGCGCTCGGCAACCGGGCGGCGGAGGTGCGGGAGGCCACGATCGTGTCCGGCATCAACTATTCCAAGGGCAAGCCCGTGACCCTCCATGTCTTCGTGCGGAAGGATCAGGCCAAGTGACGGAAACCGCCGCGAAAGCCCTCGACTGGCGGCTGATCATCGGCGGGTTCCTGGCCGCCGCCGTGGTCTCGGCCCTATGCATGGTCTTCGTCGACGCGGCCGCCGCGCGGTTCTTCCGCGACGTCTTCGACGCCGGCCAACGGCGCTTTTTCGGCCATGCGGTGGGGGCGCTGGGCAAGCCGGAAGTTTATTTCGCAATCGCCGCCCTGACCGCCGCCGTCTGTTGGATCCTGCGCCGCCGCATGGCCGAAGGGAGCGAGCGCCTGCGCCGTGCCATGCACGGGGCCCTGTTCGTGATCTTTTCCATCGCCTCGGCGGGCGTGCTGGTCAACCTGCTGAAATTCGTCATCGGCCGCATGCGGCCCCGCGAACTGCTGGAAAACGGCCTGTACGGCTTCGTCCCCTTCAACACGGATTTCGGCATGAACTCCTACCCCTCCGGCCATTCCCAGATGGTGTGGTCGCTCGCCGTATCCCTGTTCCTGATCTTTCCCCGCCTGTGGCCGCTGCTGTTCACCTTCGCCGCCGCCGTCGCCGCCAGCCGCTTCCTGGCCAGCGTTCATTTCGTGTCCGACGTGGTGATGGGCAGCTACATCGGCGCCGTGGTGCCGTTGTTGTTGAAGCATTACCTGTACGACCGGCGCGGCATCGCCCTCCGCCCCTAGGCACCCACCTTCAGACTGTCTTAACCGGTTCCGCCCTAATATCAGGCCGTTACCGGGGAACGTCGAACGAGGGGCCCATCACCGTGTTGCGCCTGATCCGCAACCTTTGCGCCGCGGGCCTGGGCTTGAGCATCGCGCTGGGCCTGGCCGTCCCAGCCACCCGCGCGGCGGAACCCGCGCCGGGCCTTGAGGTGCGCACGGGCCTGCACAAGGATTTCACCCGCCTGGTGCTGGAAACCCGCATCCCCGTTCCCTACAAGTTCGCCTTTCCCGGCACGGACGAGATCGTCGTCATGGTCACCGGCGCCGCCCTGTCCGAGACGGCGGCCACGCCCGAGGCCCTGGGCATCATCCGCGCCATCGAGATCCACCGTGACGCCCGCGGCAGCCGTCTGATCCTCAAGACGCGGCATCCCGCCGACATCCGCCGCCAGTTCACGATCCTGCCCAGGGACGGCCAGGGCGCCCGCATCGTCATCGACCTTGCCGCCGCCGCCGCCCCGGCCCCCGCACCCGCCCCGGCGGCCCCGAAAATCCTGCTGCCGGCGCCGCATACCACGATCACCGTGGCGCCCGCATCCGCCCGCCCGGCACCCCATGCCGGGGCCCTGCCCGCCAGACGCGCGACGCCGCGCCCGACGCAGCCCTTCGAGGTCGCCGCCGCCGGCGGCGGCGCAATGCTGTTCGACGGCGGCCCCGCCGAGGCCCTGGCGCAGCCGGTGGAGCTGGCCCGGCAGCCGTTGGACCAACTGGAATTGGCCCAGGCCGGCGGCCTGTCGGTCAACGACTGGCTGATGCGTGAGGGCGGCAATCCGAACGTGCGGCCCGTTCCGCCTGCCCCGGCACCGGCGGCAGCCGTCAATCCGCCCGCACCCCCCGCCCATCCGGCGACGCCGGTCTATCAGGCCCCCGTTCATCAGGCCCCGGCCCAGGCCATGCCCGCCTATCCGGCCTACCGGCCCGCGCCGATCCCCTCCGCCTATCCGGCGCCGCCCGCCGCCCAGACCCATCCATCTCATCCAGGGTACCGCACGCCGACGCCGCAGCCGGCCGCCGGCTGGGCGCCGACGCGCGGCCACGCCGCCGCACCCTCGGGCGGAGACAGCGATCCCGCCGCCCGTTACGCCAGCCAGAAGCAATCCGTGCCCGTCGAGCATCAAGCGCCCGTCCGGCCGCAGCGGTTCTACGCCGGCCTCGGCCTGGGCCTGGGCGCGTTCGAATATGAGAGCGACAACCCGAACACGACCCTCAACGAGGAACCCTTCTCCTGGAAAATCTTCGGCGGCTACCGGCCCGGCGGATTCCTGGCGTTCGAGGCGTCGATCGGCAGAATCGGCGCATTCGACGAGCACTTTGCCGACGGCGGATCAGTGACAAGCCAGTTCCATGCCGTCACCGCAAGCGCCCTGGTAAGCCTGCCCCTGAACATACCCGTCAAACCGTTTGCCCGGGCGGGTGTCAGCCTGTGGTGGGAGGACGCGGACAATTCCGCATCCGCTGTCCGCCAGGAAGAAACCGGGACGGGCGCCGTGCTCGGCCTGGGCGCGGACTACCGGTTTTCCGACCGCCTCTCCCTGCGCGGCGAATGGGAGCTCTATATCCTGTCCGACACCGCCTACAACAACGTGTTCTCGGCCAGCGTGCTGTATAATTTCTGATCCCGCCCAAGGTTGATTTTTGCCGGCCTGCGTATTGCGGCGGCAGGCGAAATCCCTATACTGCGCCGTCTTTCCGCCGGGCCCTTTGCCGCCCGCGCCGCATCAGGGAAACCGCCATGACCAAAGACGTGAAAAAAGTCGTGCTCGCCTATTCGGGCGGCCTGGATACCTCGGTCATCCTGCGCTGGCTGCAGGACGCCTACGGCGCCGAAGTCGTGACCTTCACCGCCGACCTGGGCCAGGGCGGCGAGTTGGAGCCGGCGCGCAAGAAGGCCGAGATGCTGGGCATCAAGCAGATCTTCGTCGAGGACCTGCGCGAGGAATTCGTGCGCGACTACGTGTTCCCCATGTTCCGGGGGGCGGCGCTGTACGAAGGCACCTACCTGCTGGGCACCTCCATCGCGCGGCCGCTGATCGCCAAGCGGCAGATCGAGATCGCCGCCGAGACGGGTGCCGACGCCGTGTCCCACGGCGCCACCGGCAAGGGCAACGACCAGGTGCGGTTCGAATTGGGCTATTACGCGCTGAACCCCGGCATCCGCGTCATCGCGCCGTGGCGGGAATGGGACCTGACCTCGCGCACGCGGCTGATCGAATACGCGGAAAAGCACCAGATCCCGATCCCCAAGGACAAGCGCGGCGAGGCCCCCTATTCCCAGGACGCCAACCTTCTGCACATTTCCTCGGAAGGCAAGGTGCTGGAAGACCCCTGGATCGAGGCCGACGACAGCATCTACACCCGCGTCGTCGCCCCCTGGGACGCGCCGGACAAGGTCACGGAAATCACCATCGATTTCGAGCGCGGCGACGCCGTTGCCGTGAACGGCGAGAAGATGTCGCCCGCCACCCTGCTGACCAAGCTCAACGAACTGGGCGGGGCCAACGGCATCGGCATCCTGGACATCGTGGAAAACCGCTTCGTCGGCATGAAGTCGCGCGGCGTCTACGAGACCCCGGGCGGCACCGTGCTGTTCGCCGCCCGCCGCGCCATGGAAAGCATCACGCTCGACCGCGGCGCCATGCATCAGCGCGACGAACTGATGCCGCGCTATGCGGAACTGATCTACAACGGCTTCTGGTTCGCGCCCGAGCGCCAGATGCTGCAGGCCGCCATCGACAAGGCGGCCGAGCGCGTGACCGGCACGGTGCGCCTCAAGCTGTACAAGGGCAACGTCATGGTCACGGGCCGCAAGTCGCCCAACAGCCTGTATGACGAGGCTCTGGTCACCTTCGAGGAAGACCAGGTCTACGACCAGCGCGACGCCCAGGGCTTCATCAAGTTGAACGCGCTCCGCCTGATGACGCTGAAGCGCAACGGCGGTTAATCCCCTAATTTCGTCACCCCCGGGCTTGACCCGGGGGTCCACTGGCCGTGAAGACGTGGATTGCCGGGTCAAGCCCGGCAATGGCGGCAGGGGAAATGCGCCTTACTCCGGCACGCCGGCCATGGTGCTGACGCGGAACAGGGTGCGCAGCCGGTCGGGCGGCAGTTGCTTCGTCGTCGCCTTGTGCATGACGCAGCGATTGTCCCACAGCACCACCACGCCCGGCCCGGGCCAGCGGAAGCGGTACTGGAACCGTTCGTCCACCATATGGTCGAACACGCGCCCGAGCATCGGCGCGCTGTCGGCATCGTCCATGCCGATCACCTCGCGCACGCCGCAGGCGATGCCGGGAAAGACGAAGATGGATTTGCGCCCGGTTTCCGGGTGGGTGCGCACCAGGGGGCGCTCCACGGGCGGGGTGGCGTCCTGTTCCTCGGGCGTCAGGCGCTTCCAGCGCGATTCCGGATCGTCGCGGTCGGCGGTCCAGCGGTAGTGGCAGACGTAGCGGCGGCCGTCCAGTTGCGCCTTCAGGTCGCCCGGCAGGGCCTCATGGGCGGCCTCCAAGTCGGCGAACAAGGTGTCGCCGCCGCCGTCGGGAATATCCTGGGAATAAAGGATGGTGGCGTTGGCCGTTTCCGCCATGTAGGCGCGGTCCGAATGCCAGTAGGACCCGGCGTCGCGCAGGCCCACGGGCTTGCCGAAGCGGGTATCGTTGGACAGCACCATGACGTCGGGGTGGTCCGGATGTGTGAACCGCGCCACCGGGTGTTTGGCGATGGGGCCGAAGCGGCGGCCGAAGGCGGCGAAGGCATCCAGCGACAAGGTCTGGTCCGGGATGACCAGAACCTTGTGGTCCAGGTAGGCCTGGTGCAGGGCGGCGCGGTCAATGTCGGACAGGCGGCCCAGGTCCACGCCCGTTACCCGAGCGACAAATCCGGCGCCCAGCCGGTCCACGGCCATGGTCATGACTGTCGGCTCCCTTTTTTCAGCTTACCCCGCACCACACCACGCGTTTCGACGTGATCATGTCGTCGTAGCTGCCGCGCGTGGAGGCGAGCAGCGCCGAATTCATATGCGCGTCGACCGCCGCCGTGTCGGTGTAGAGCTCGTACAGAAAGACGCTGTCGCTGGCTTCCGTGGGGTCGAGCACGTCGAACTGCTCGCACCCCGGCTCCGAGTCCAACGTCATCCTGGCGTGGGAACGCATGAGAGCGAGGAAGTCTTCCCGCCGCGCCGGCTTGACGCCGAATTCCACCATCAGGGCGATCTTGCCGCTCATGTTGTTCGTCTCCGCTGCGAAAGGGGGGTCAGGCGGGCACGCCGCCCAGGGTCGAAATGCGGTGCAGGGTCCGCACCTTGTCCGGCGGCAGGTTCTTGGTCGTCGCCCGATGCATGACGCAGCGGTTGTCCCACAGCACGATGGTGCCGGCATCCCGCCATTTGAACTGGAAATGGAATTCAGGCTTCGACAGATGATCGAACAGCTCGTCCAAAAGGTCGGCGCTTTCGATGGCGTCCATGCCGACGATGCCCTTGACCCCGGCGGAGGCCCCCGGGAACACGAACAGGCCCTTGCGCCCGGTTTCCGGATGGGTCCGCACGATGGGGCGGACGACCGGCGGCGTCTTTTCCATTTCTTCCGGGGTCAGGAAGTTCCAGCGCGATTCAGGATCACCCCGGTTGGTGCACCAGCGGTACTGCGACACGTACTGCCGCCCGTCGATGCGGGCCTTGGTCTTTTCCGGCAGGGCGTCGTAGATCGCCTCCATGTCGCCGAAGAAGGTGTCGCCGCCTTCGTCGGGGATTTCGATGGAAAACAGGATCGTCGCGTCGGCCGCGCGCTCCATGTAGGAGCGGTCCGAATGCCAGAACGATCCCGCGTCCTTCACACCCAGCGGCTTGCCCAGGCGGGTCGAATTGGACAGCACCATGACCTTGGGGAAATCGGGGTGCAGGAAGTTCTTCACCGGATGCTCCACGGTCTCGCCGAACAGCTGGCCGAAGGCGTCGAACTGGGCGACGGACATGTCCTGTCCCTCGATGACCAGCACCTTGTGATCGAGATAGGCCTGATGCAGATCGGCGGCCTGGGCGTTGGTGAGATTTCCGGCGTCGATCCCGGAAACCCGGGCGGCGAAACTGCCCCCGAGCCGTTCAACGGTCATGTTCATGGCGGATGCGTCCCTAGTTTTTCTACGTCGTTTTCTGGCCCGTTTGCATTCCGGGTCCTTGACGTTATTGTACGCCGCCGCCGAAACGCGGCAAACGATCAAATCTATCGAAGTGTTTGAGGAAATCTCCGTCATGGCGCATCCCATTCCGCCCCTCAACGCGCTGCGCGCCTTCGAGGTCACGGCCCGCCTCGGCACCCTGGCGCGGGCGGCGGACGAGTTGTGCGTGACGCCCTCGGCGGTCGGCCATCAGGTCAAGAACCTGGAGGACTGGCTCGGCATCCGCCTGTTCCAGGTCGAGGGCGGGGCCCGCCGCCTGACCTTCGAGGGTGAGCGCCTGGCCCAGCAGTTGGGCGACGCCTTCGGCCAGATCAACCTGGCCTGCCGGGCCCTGTCGCGCACCCAGGCGTCGACGGAACTGCACATCCACGTCACCCCGACCTTCGCGATCCGCTGGCTGGTGCCGCGCCTGGGCCGGTTCCAGGCCCTGCATCCGGGCATTTCCGTGCATATCGCGACCAGTGCCCGGCCCCTCGATTTCGACCGTGACGACGTCTACGCGGCGATCCAGTTCGGCGCCGGCGCCTGGCCCGGCATGACGGCGGACCTTTTGTTCAAGGAAGACGTGTTTCCCGTCTGCCATCCGCGTTTGCTGGAAGGCGACCGGCCGCTCACCGACCCCCGCGACCTTCGCGGCCACACCCTGCTGCACACCTATCACCGGCGCGGCGATTGGGCGCGCTGGCTCGCGGCGGCGGGGGTGCCGGCATCGGCGGTCGACCCGGACCAGGGCCAGACCTTCGACCTGACGACCATGGCATTGGACGCCGCCGAGGCGGGCATGGGCATCGCCATCACCCGCGAGGCCCAGGTGCGCGACGCCCTGGAGGCCGGACGCCTGGCCGCCCCGTTCCGGCGCGACCTTTTGCGCGGCGAGGGGTGCTATTTCGTCAGCCGCGAGGCGCGGCGGGACGAGGTCCCGGTCAAGGCGTTCCGCGACTGGCTGCTGGCCGAAGCGGCCGCGGGCCGGTAACTCAGGCTTTCCGCATGCCGAGCCAATAGGCGTAAAGCGCCGCCGGCACCAGATTGAGGTCCAGGCCGCCACGCCGCGCCGGCCCGCCCCGGTCCCGGGTCAACAGCGTCATGCGCGCGTCCGGATTGGTGCGGACGGCGAAATTGACCATGGTGTCCGGCCCGCTGTCCGAGGCGGCGACGGCGCCCGACCAGTCGAACTGGAACAATTGCTCCGGCCTACCGTCCGGTTTGTCGAGCAGGACCAGATCGACCATGCCGCCCTTCCAACTGGCATAGGCCAGGCGGTCGGCCAGCCCCGTGGCGAAGCATTGCGAAACGACCGCCGTTTCCACCAGCCGCGCGTAATCGGGGCTGTCCGGGGCGACAGGGCCGAACAGGGCGGTGTAGAGGGTCGGCGAGGTCAGATAGACCTTGAACAGCACCTGGCGCTGGAACGGCCGGCCGTCGCGGTTGAGGCGCGGCACCCGGCGGATCAGAAACGACCCTTCCAGGAAATCGAGATATTTGCGCAGCGTGTTCTTGGCCACGCCCGTGGCCTTGGCCAGATCCTCGATCGCCGCCTCGCCGCCCGTGTTGCGGGCCAGGACAGCGAACAGGCGGCCCAATTCGCGGGGCTCGATCACCCCGGCGAAGGCGGCCAGGTCGCGGTGCAGGACATCGTGCAGCAGGGCGTCGCGGACCAGGGCCGGGGGGGCCTCGTCCTCGCGCTTGGCGGCGATGCCCGACGGAAAGCCGCCGAAGGCGATGTAGCGGGCGAATTCGCCGTTGAGGTCGGCGATCTGCCCCGCGTCGAGCGCCAGGGACGCCCCCGCCTCGGGCAGCACGCCGCCCGTGTCCGTGCGCCGAAAGGCCATGAATTCGGCGAAGCTCAAGGGCGGCAGAATCCGCACCTCGACCGGCCCGGCCCCGCCGTCGCTTGTGATCTCCGCCCGCCCCGGGGTCAGGCGGGGGGCGCCTGAGGACAGGCCGGCGATCAGCCGCGCCTTGGGCAGCCGCGCCTGCAGGGCCGCCAGCTGGCCAACCCCGTCGGCCACGTAATCCAGGTCGTCCAGGAACAGGAACACCTTTTCGTCGCGGCCGTAGGTGAAGCGGTCGAGCACCCGGTCGGCGAGCGCCGCCAGGTCTTCGCCGGAAAACACCGGCGCGCCCAAGGACAGATAGGCGATGCGCATGGGCGACACCCCGGCGCGGACCACGGCGGCCAAGGTCTGGCGCAACACGATGGTCTTGCCCGCCCCCGGCGGGCCGGCGGCGATCAGCGGCACGTCGAGCGTGGGATCGAGGGCGCGGGCCGCGAAATCGCGGGCGAACCCCCGCTGCGGCGGGTGGCGGAACCGCACCCGCGTGCCCGAGCGGAAGGCCCACCAGGGATTGTCGAATTCCAGGCGGCGCAGGATGTCCGATGCGGCGATCTGTTCCAAGGGATACCCGTCCCGTTCCCTGGCGTGTTCGCAAAACAAGCTCAAGCATATGAGCTTATCGCCCAAGCATCGCGCCGCCCGCCCCCGCCGTCAAGGGGCCTGCCGGAACGCCGCCGGGGCGGCGGGGAGCCGGGATCAGCCCAGAGCCTTGGCCACGGCCCGGCGCAGGTCGGGCAGCAGGTCCGATTCGAACCAGGGGTTCTTGGTCATCCAATGGGTGGTGCGCCAGCTGGGATGAGGGGTCGGCAGATAATCGGGCAGGAAATCCCGCCAGCGGGCGACCGTTTCCGTCATGGTCGCGGGGGCGCGCGCACCCAGGTGGTATTTCTGGGCGTAGGTGCCGATCAGCAGGGTCAAGCGAACCTCAGGCAGCAGGGCGCGCAGGGCCGCGTGCCATTGCGGCGCGCATTCCGGGCGCGGCGGATTGTCGCCGCCCTTGGGTGCGCGCCCCGGATAGCAGAACCCCATGGGCATGATGGCGATGCGGGCTTCGTCGTAGAACACGTCGGGCCCGACCGCCAGCCAATCGCGCAGCCGCTCCCCCGATTTGTCGTCCCAGGGCACGCCCGAGGCATGGACCTTGGTCCCCGGCGCCTGGCCGATGATCAGCACCCGGGCCGAGGGCGCCATGCGCACCACGGGCCGGGGGCCCAAAGGCAGATGGTCCGCGCAGGTGGTGCAGGCGCGGGCGCGCTTTAACACCGTTTCCAGATTTTCCGATCCCATGCCGTCCCTCCCGCGCCGTTGCGGCGGATGAATGTCGTTGCGATCCGGGCCCCCAGGCATGATCTGAAAAAGGCGGGAACCTTTTCCCGCCCGGCCGCGTCCAATGACCAGACATCGTTAACCGCCCAGGGACGAAATTCAATGCACAGCGCCAGAAAGTCCGATCACAAAGACGACACGGTGACAGCGGCCGTCATCGACCGGGCCCGCGCCGGCGATCATGCGGCGTTCGAGGCCATCATGCGCGCCCATAACCGGCTGCTCTACCGCTTCGTCCGCAACCTGGTGCCCGGCGACGCCGATGCCGAGGACGTCATCCAGGAAACCTACATCAAGGCGTTCCGAGCGATCGGCCGGTTCGACGGGCGGGCCCGGCTGTCGACCTGGCTGGTCAAGATCGCCCTTCATGAAGTCTATAACCGCGGCAGGAAAACCCGCATGACCGAACAATTGGACAACGTGGAAAACGTGATTTCCATGGCCGCCCATCTGCGCCCGGCGGGCGGGCTGGTGGCCCGGGCCACCACGCCGGAACAGGACGCGGCGCGGGACCAGATCCGCCGCTATCTCGAAATCGCCATCGCCCGGTTGCCCGAGGATTTCCGGACGGTCTTCGTCCTGCGCGGGATCGAGGAGTTTTCCGTCGATGAAACGGCGGACATGTTGGGCATTCCGCCGTCGACGGTCCGCACCCGGTTCCACCGGGCCCGGGCGCGGCTGCGCGATCTGCTCGACCGGGATACCGGCAGCGCCTTGCAGGATGTCCACCCCTTCGCCGGCGCGCGCTGCGACCGCATCGTCACCGGGGTTCTCGACCGCCTGACGTCCCCGCCCGACTGACCTTTCAGGGATTTCCCTGATTTCCAGGCGCCCCCTCGGGCGTCGACGCCACCCCCTTGCCCAGATTCCACCACCCCCCGACCAAACCGAAAGGAAACCACCATGACCGATACCCAACATGACCTACAGGCCCCGGGCCTGCCGGCTGAAGACAACGGCCTGATCCTGCCCCGCCGCAGCTTTCTGCGCGGCGCCGGCACCTTGACCCTGTCGGCCGCCGCCGTCGCCATGCTTGCCGGATGCGAAAGCGCCGCCGCCGGCAGCAGCGCCAGCGCCGCCGACGTCTCGATCCTCAACACCGCCCTCGGGGCCGAACTGGAAGCCATCGCCGCCTATCAGGTGGGGGCCGAAAGCGGCTTGCTGCGGAAACCGGTGCTGGACCTCGCCGTGCAGTTCCAGGGCCATCACAAGGAACACGCGGATCTTCTGGCCAAGACCGTGCGCACGCTCGGCGGCACGCCCGTGGATGCGAAAAAGACCTATGACTTTCCGGTCGACCAGCTGAAGTCCCAGAACGACGTGCTGGGCTTCGCCGCCGGCCTGGAAAAGGGCGCGGTCAGCGCCTATCTGGGCGCCGTGCCCCTGTTCAAGAACCGCGACCTGGCCAAGGCGGCGGCCAGCATTCTCGGCGACGAAGCCATGCATTGGGCGGTGCTGCGCAACGCCCTGGGCCAGAACCCGGTTCCCGGCGCCTTCGTGTCGTGACCGGACCGCGCCAGCCACGCCCGGCCCCATGGTCGCGCGGCCTCTTCCTTCGGGAAGGGGCCGCCGCCCTTGCCTTGACGGCCTTTGTTGTCGTGACCGGCGGTGTCCGGGCCGATGATGCCGCCGATCGGGGTCGGGCGGTCTACGACCGCTGCCTCGCCTGTCACGCCGTCGCCCATGACCGGGTCGGCCCACGCCATTGCGGCATCAAGGGGCGGCGGGCCGGGGGCCTGCCCGGGTTCGAATATTCCGACGCCATGCGGGCCGCGGGGTTCACCTGGAACCGCCGGACCCTTGATCGCTTCCTGGCCGACCCGTTGGAGGTCGTGCCCGGCACCACCATGACCTATGATGGCATCAAGGACGGTCAGGAGCGGCGGGATCTGGTCGCCTATCTCCTGTCCCTGCCGCCCTGCGGCGAACCGCGCGGCCGATGATGCGGCGGCCGGCCGGGGGCCGGGCTTTGATACATTTTGCCTTGGAATCGCCTCAATACGGCCCTGTTGACGCACCCATTCGGGGGTAAACAGGCCCCCCGCCCGTGGGGTGTCGGGGCGATTAAGACCTTGCAACACCTCCGGGCCGACAACATCTTGGCCATACCGGCCACGTCGGCAAGGAATTGAAGAGATGACCATGACCGCATCCCTGCCACGCCTGACTCCGGCCCATTGGACCGCCATGGCGGGCGTGACCGCCGTTCTGTTGGCCGCCGCCGGGATTACCTTCGATGCGACCGACCGCGAGGCCCGGCGTCAGGCCCAGACCGACGACGAGACGCAGACCGCCCGGGTTTATGATCCGCTGCAGGCGGTGTCTCTCGACAAGGTCCGCGCCACGGGCATCGTGCCGCCGGTGTTCACCGCCCGCATTCTGACCGATCTCGACGCGCTCGACCTGGATGCCAAGAAACAGACCTTCCTCAAGATCATCCTGCCGCTGGTGGCGCGGGAAAACGCCCGCATCCGCGACGAGCGCCGCCACGCCGCCGGCCCGGCCAAGGACGTTCCCGAATACATCTGGGAAAAGTACAAGGTGAAGCCCGGCGACGTGACGACCCTGCGCCGGCGGATCGACGTCATTCCCGCCTCCATGGTGCTGGCCCAGGCGGCGCTGGAAAGCGGCTGGGGCACCTCGCGCTTCGCGCGCGACGCCAACAACCTGTTCGGCATCCGCACCTATAACCCGGACACCCCGGGGCTGGAGCCGGAAAAGGCCGACGGCTTCAAGGTCGTCAAGTATCCCGACCTGAGCGAGGGCATGGGCCATTACATGCTGAACCTGAACACCCATCCGGCCTATCTGGATTTCCGCCGCGCGCGCAAACAAATGCGGGACCAGGGCCGCGACCCGGACGCCCGCCATCTCGCGACGCGGCTGACCCAGTATTCCGAAATACCCAAGACCTACAGCAAGCTGCTGCACCAGATCATCGACGCGGAAAAGCTGGAGGATTTCGACGGCGTGCGCCTGGTCAACGAAGGCTAGCCCACGCCCCGGCGGCGGCGAGCCCCCCTGACAACAGATCATCGACGAAGGCCGGCACGATTTCCGACGCGGGGCCGTAGCGGGCGTGTGCGAACAGGGTGGCGCCCTCGCTCGGCTCCAGGTTCAGTTCCACCGTCGGCACCCCGCCCCGCATGCGCACATGTTGCACGAACCCCGCCGCCGGATAGACGTTGCCCGACGTGCCGATGGACAGAAACAGGGCGCAGCCCGTCAAGGCATCCTCGATCTCGTCCAGACCAAGCGGCATTTCCCCGAACCACACCACGTTGGGCCGCAGGCTGCCGGGCGACGCACAGGTCGGGCAGGCATGATCCAGGGTGATATCGTCGCGCCAGGGATGCACGCCGGCGCAGGCCGTGCAGCGCGCCTTCAGCAGCTCGCCGTGCATATGGATCAGGTTCCGGGAGCCGGCCCGCTCGTGCAGGTCGTCGATGTTCTGGGTCACGAGCAGAACCGGGCCGGGCCAGTCGGCTTCCAGCCGGGCCAGGGCGATATGTGCCGCGTTGGGCCGCACGGCGCTGTCGACGGCCCCCTGGCGCCGGGCGTTGTAGAAGCCGAGCACCCGTTCCGGATCGCGGGCATAGGCTTCCGGCGTGGCAACGTCCTCGATGCGGTGGCGCGCCCAGATGCCGTCCGCATCGCGGAAAGTCGCAAGCCCCGATTCCTTGGAAATGCCCGCCCCCGTCAGGACGACGATGGCCGGCCCCTGTTTCGCCGCCGCGTCTTCGGCCATGGTTGTTGCGCCTCCCCGCCGCGCGTAAACTGCGCCCCTGGTATCACCGCAGCACTATTAAGAGAGAGGGCAGCGCCCTGGTCAACGTTCTGTTCGTCTGCCTTGGCAACATCTGCCGCTCACCCACGGCCGAGGGCGTGTTCCGCGACCTGGTCCGCAGGGAGGGCCTGGAAGCCGTCATCACAACCGATTCCGCCGGCACCAGCGGCTGGCACATCGGCGCGCCGCCGGACGAACGCGCCCGGGAGGCTGCCCGCCGCCGCGGCATCGACCTGTCGGATTTGCGCGGCCGCCAGACCCGGGCCCAGGATTTCGAGGATTTCGACTATCTGCTCGCCATGGACCGGCGCAACCACGCCGCGCTCGCCCAGATCGCCCCCAAGGGCCGGGAAGACCGCCTGCACATGTTCCTTTCCTTCGCGCCCGGGCTCGGCCTGACCGACGTCCCCGATCCCTATTACGGCGCCGGCGACGGCTTCGAGACCGTGCTCGACATGATCGAGGCGGCGTCCCGGGGCCTGCTCGACCACATCCGCGCAACCGACCTGGCGCCCTGACCCGGCGCCGGCACGTCCCTCCCCTTTACAAACAACGCCTGCTGCCCGTACACCTGCGGCCCCTTGTTCCTTCGGCGGGTGATCCATGCTTCTGATCTTCGATTGCGACGGCGTGCTGGTGGACAGCGAGATGATCGCGTCCCGCGTGCTGGCGGCGCATCTCTCGGCCCACGGATACCCGATCACCGCCAAGCAGTGCCGCGAGCGCTTCACCGGCAAATGGATGACTGACGTGGTCGGCATGGTGCGCGACGCCGGCGTCGACCTGCCCGAGGATTTCATCCAGACGCTCAAGGAAAAAGACCAGGACGCCTTCAAGCGCGAGCTGAAGCCCATGCCGGGAGTTATGGAGATGGTGCGGGAACTGACCCATGACCGCTGCGTCGCGTCATCGGGGCCGATCGTGAAGATCGAGACGACCCTGGGCGTCACCGGCCTGCTGCCCTATTTTCGCCCGCACCTGTTTTCCGCCGGCATGGTCAAGCGCGGCAAACCGGCGCCGGACCTGTTCCTTCACGCCGCCAACGCCATGGGCCGGGCGCCGGCGGATTGCCTGGTGATCGAGGATTCCGTCGCAGGGGTGACCGGCGCGCGGCGCGCGGGCATGCGCGTGCTCGGCTTCGCGGGTGCCTCCCATGCCAGGGAGGTTGCGGATTACGGCGAAAGCCTGATGGCGGCCGGGGCGGAGACCGTGTTCGACGACATGATGCGCCTGCCCGATCTGATCAAAGGCGCCTAGGCGTCGCTGTCGGCGTAGTCGGCGGCCAGGTCCTCGAAATCGCCGTAGTCGAAGGTGCCGAGCGGATAGCGGCAGACCGGCGTGTAATGCGCGCCCTCGCCGCCCAGCGTGCTTTCGAACAGCACGAAGCGCGCCACGGTGAAGGGCCGCGTCGTGAACCCGGCGTGGTCTTCGAGAAACCGTTGTGCGGCGATTTCCGGCGTGCCCTTGAGCCGGGCCAGGGTGACATGAGGCTTGAACTTGCGCTGTTCCTCGGCGAAGCCGGCGCGGATCGACGCGCGTTCCACCTTGTCATGCAGATGGGCGAGGGCGCCAGAGGTCTCCAGCCCGGCCCAGATCGCCCTGAGCCGCCCGCGCGAGGCGAAGCTGCCGACCCCACGGAAGGCCAGGTCGAAGGCGGGCATGTCGATGTCGGCCAGGGCGTCGTCCAGATCGGCCGCCTGATGGCGGTCGGCCTCGCCGATGAAGCGCAGCGTGATGTGGAAGTTTTCCGGGGGCACCCAGCGCGCCCCGTTGATGCCCGCGCGCAGCAGGCCAAGGGTGAGACGTAGGTCTTCGGGCAGGTCCAATCCGACGAAAAGGCGCATGACGCGGCCTCCTTGGCTGTTGGCTTCCCGGAACAGACGGCGCCGTTCCCTTGCCTTCGCTTCTATGGCGCGGGACCGGGGTTGTCCAGCCGCATGCGCCTGGCCGCCCGGAACGCTGTGCGCGCCGCCGCATTCCTTGAGGTGAAGGCTGAAACGCAAATGCGTCAGGATCGTGGCGGCGGGGCGGGCCGGCGGGGAAATCGGCGCCGATTCGCGGGACCGCGCGGGTCCTAGAGGAACAGCGCCAGCACGCCCGTATAGCCGTACAGCCGGGCGTTGGAAATTTCGCCGTTGCCGTAGAACCCGACCAGGGGCACGTCGCCCAGGCGTTCGACGATCAGGGCCATTTCCTTGCCCGGCGCGCCGAACATGCCGGGCCCCCGTGCGACGCAGGAAAAATACAGCCCGCCCCGGGGCGGCGACGGCAGGCGCGCCTTCAGGCCGTTGACCATGTCGGCCAGGTCCTGTTCGGCGGAGATCGGATCGCGGCGCACGAACATGATGCGGTCGCCGGCCGCGACCTCGCCGCCGACGGCGACCCAGCCGCGGTCCACGTCGATGCCCAGCAGCGAGCGCACCAGATAGTCCCGGGTGTCGGAGCCCGGTACCGGGAAGGCGGCGTGGATGTATCCGGCGACCCGCTCCAGATTGCGCGCCAGAAGCTCGCCGATGTCGGCCTTCATGACGTCAAGTGCGCGTTTGCCGTCGATGGACATGATGATGTTGTCCTCGGCCTCGGTCACCTGGCGCGGCTCGCCCACGGGCGTGCAGCCCTGGCTGAGCCCCGTCGCGACCTGGACCTGGGGCCCGAACAACGCACCCGAAACCCCGCCCTTGGCGACCGTGCCGGCGATCTGCGGGCCGCTGCCCCGCGACGCGGTCAGCCCACCGACCAGGAACGACGACAGGCCGCTCGCCGTTTCCTCCAGAAGTTCGGGCAGGCGGTGGTTGTAGGGATCGCCGTGGACCACGGCGAAGGGTGCCGCCCCGCCGTCGATCCAGCCGCGCAGGCCCGCCGGCATGTCGCCGAGCCCGCCGCGCAGGACGGGAAACACGCGGAACGAATCTTCGGGAAAGGCGCCCAGCAGCACCGCCGCCGCCGGCTCGTCGTGATATTCCTGGGCGCCCGCGCAGATGCCCATGCCGACGGTGCCGACCCAGTCCTCGACGCCCGAGGTCTGGCGCAGGAAGGTGAGGATCGAGGTCAGGTCGTCGGCGAGCGCGTCGGTGACGTAGAGAAATCCCAGGTTGGCGCCCTCGGGCACGGGGTCGAGCTGACGCGCGCAGTCGCGCGCGACCTCGGCCCAGTCGGCCCCACCCGCATGGGCATGTTTGAAGCCGCTCACCGCGCCCCCGCTTTCGTCTTGGCCCGGGCCAACAGGTCCAACACATAGGGCAGGATGCGCGCGACGACGGCCGCGACCCCCTTGGCGTTGGGGTGGATGCCGTCGTCCTGGTTCAGTTCCGGCCGGGCCGCGACGCCGGCCAGAAAGAACGGATAGAACAGCACGTCGTGTTTTTCCGCCAAGCGCGGATAGACCGCGTTGAAATCATCGGCGTAATCCCGGCCCAGGTTGGGCGGCGCCAGCATGCCGGTCAGCAACACCGGCAGGCCGGCCGTGCGGATGTCGGAAATGACGGCGTCCAGATTGTCGAAGGTCGCCTTGGGATCAAGGCCGCGCAGGCCGTCGTTGGCGCCCAGCTCGACGATCACCGCATCGGGCTTGTCGCCGAGCGCCCAGCCGATGCGCGCCCGTCCGCCCGCCGTGGTGTCGCCGGACACGCCCGCGTTGAGGACGGTCACGTCGCGCCCCTCGGTCTTCAGCGCCGCCTGCAGCTGCGCCGTGAACCCGTCTTCGGCGTTGAGGCCGTAGCCCGCCGTCAGGCTGTCGCCCAGAACCAATAGGCGCAGCGGCGGGGCCGCCCCGGCGGGCATCCAAAACGCCACCACCAGCAAGAAGGCCAGCGCCGCCGCGTTGACATTGGCGCCCCCGGGCACATATCCCATGATAGACAAACGGCGGTGGAACGATTGCATGGATGCTCATCCGAATGGAAATACCGGCCCGGCGACGCCCGCGGTACGGACGCGCGGCCTGCGCCTTACCCTGGAGAGCGAAGCCGGTGAGGTCAATATCCTTAAGGGCATCGACCTGACCGTCGGCGCCGGCGAGACCCTGGGCATCGTCGGTCCCTCCGGGTCGGGCAAGACGTCGCTGCTGATGGTTCTGGGCGGCCTGGAACAGGCGACGGGCGGCGAGGTCGCCGTCGCCGGCCATGACCTGACGGCCCTGGACGAGGACGGCCTGGCCCGTTTCCGCCGCGACACCCTGGGCATCGTGTTCCAGGATTTCCACCTGATCCCGACCATGACGGCGCTGGAAAACGTCGCCGTGGCCCTGGAGTTCGCCGGGCGGAGCGACGCCTTCGACCGCGCGGCGGAAGAGCTTTCCGCCGTCGGCCTGGGCCACCGCACCAGCCATTATCCGGGCCAGCTGTCCGGCGGTGAACAGCAGCGCGTGGCCCTCGCCCGCGCCTTCGCCGGTTCGCCCAAGCTTTTGTTGGCGGACGAGCCCACGGGCAACCTGGACGAACACACCAGCGACCAGATCGTCGATCTTTTGTTCGGCATGCATGAACGCTTGGGCACCACCCTGCTGCTGGTCACCCACCAAAAATCCCTGGCCGAACGCTGCGGGCGCATGCTGACCATCCGCGACGGCCTGGTCGCCGATGACCAGACCGCCCTGCGCCTGGCGGGGGACTGATCTCCATGGGCACCGCCCTTGCCTGGCGTCTGGCCTGGCGCGACCTGACCGGCGGGCCCGGCGGGGTTCTACGCGGGCTCGGCATCTTCCTGGCCTGTCTGGTGTTGGGCGTGATGGCGATCGCCGCCGTGAATTCCCTGTCCCGCGCCTTCGTCGCCGGGCTGGACCGGGACGGCACGAAACTGCTGGGCGGTGACGTCGACCTGCGCCTGACCCACCGCGCCGCCGACGCGGCGCAGCTGGCCTATCTTGACGCCCATGCCCGGGCCCGCGCCGACACCGTGGAAATGCGCACCATGGCGCGGCCGCTCGACCCCCAGGCCCGGCGCTCTCTGGCCGAACTGAAGGCGGTCGACGGCGCCTATCCGCTCGCCGGCACATTGGTCACCGACCCGGCCCGGCCCCTCGGCGAGATTCTGGCAAACCGGGACGGCGCCTGGGGTGCGGCGGTGGACGCCAACCTGCTGACCCGCCTGGACGCCAAGGTCGGCGACCGGGTGCGCGTGGGCGAAGCGGAATTCCAGATCCGCGCCGTCATCAGGAAAGAGCCCGACCGGGTCGCCAGCGTGTTTTCCTTCGGCCCCCGCTTCATGGTGTCCCTGGACGCCCTGCCGGCCACGGGGCTGGTGCAGCCGGGCAGCCAGATCCGCTATCACCACCGGGTGACGCTGCCCCAAGGGGTGTCGGCCCCCGCCTTCATCGAGGACTTGAAAAAGCAATTCCCCGACGCCGGCTGGCGCATCCGGGCGGCGGACGAGGCCGCCCCCGGCGTGCGCCGCTTCGTCGAACGCCTGACCCTGTTCATGGGCTTCGTCGGGCTGACGGTGCTGCTGGTCGGCGGCATCGGCATCACCAACGCCGTCGCCGGATATCTGGACCAGCGGGCGACCACCATCGCGACCCTGAAATGCCTGGGCGCGCCCGGGCGGCTGATCTTCACCATCTACCTGATCCAGGTGCTGATCCTGGCGGCGGGGGGCGTGGCGCTTGGCCTGGTCCTGGGGGCTGGCCTGCCCTGGGCGGGCGTGGTCACCCTGGGCCATCTGCTGCCGGTGGCGCCGGAGCCGGGCCTTTATCCCGCCGCCCTGGCCACGGCGGCGGCCTTCGGCATCCTGTCGGCGGCGACCTTCGCGCTCTGGCCCCTGGCCCGCGCGCGGGAAGTCCGGGCCGGCGACCTGTTCCGCGACCGGGTCGCCCCGGCCAGCCGCCGTCCCCGGCTTGGTTATCTGGTTCTGATGGTTCTCGGCGTGGCGGCGCTCGCCGCCCTGACCGTCGCCACGGCGGCGGACCGCTGGTTCGCCTATTGGTTCGTCGGCGGCGCCATCCTGTTCCTTGCCGTGCTGCGCGCCGCCGCCTGGGCCGTCGGCCGCCTGGCGCGGGGCGTGCGCCGCCCGCCGGGGGCGCGGCTGCGCCTGGTCGTCGCCAATCTGGGACGGCCCGACAGCATGGTGCCCAGCGTCGTCACCTCCCTGGGCCTGGGCCTGGCCGTGCTGGTCGCCGTCGCCCTGATCGACGCCAACATGACCCGCCAGGTCAGCGAGCGCCTGCCGGAAGAGGCCCCGGCCTTCTTCTTTCTGGATATTCAGCCCGATCAGGTCGCCGACTTCGACGCCGCCGTAATGGATGTTGCGGGCGCCGCCAACCTGCAACGGGTTCCCAGCCTGCGCGGGCGCATCACCCATATCAACGGCACGCCCGTCGATCAGGCCGAGATCGCATCGGACAGCCAATGGGCGATCCGGGGCGACCGCGCCCTGACCTATGCGGCGGTGCAGCCCGACGCCAGCGAGATCACCGCCGGCAAATGGTGGCCCGAGGATTACGCCGGGCCGCCGTTGATCTCCCTCGACGCCAATCTGGCCAGGGGCTTCGGCGTCGGTTTTGGCGATACCCTCAGCCTCAACATCCTGGGCCGTCCGGTCACCGCCGAAATCGCCAGCCTGCGCCAGATCGACTGGCGGTCCCTGCGCTTCGACTTCGCCATCATCTTCGCACCCGGCACCTTGGAAGGTGCGCCCCACAGCCATATCGCCGCCGTCGAGGCCCCGCCCGCCGCCGAGGACGCCATCGAGCGCACGGTCGCCGACCGCTTCCTCAACGTCTCCGCCATCCGCGTGCGCGAGGCCCTGGAAGCCGCCGCCCGCATCATGGCAGGCGTCAGCTGGGCCGTGCGCGGCGTCGCCGCCATCACCATCGCGGCGGGGGCTCTGGTCCTGGCCGGCACCATCGCCGCCGGCCACCGGCGCCGGGTCTACGACGCCGTGGTGTTCAAGGTCCTGGGCGCCGGACGCGGCCGGGTGCTCGGCGGCTATGTGCTGGAATACGGCGCCCTCGGCCTGCTGACCGCCGCCATCGGGGCCGCCGTGGGCACGGCGGCGGCCTGGGGCATCGTCGTCCATCTGATGAAAAGCGACTGGGCCTTCGACGCCCCCGCCGCCCTGACCACGGCGGCGTTCTGCCTGGCCGTGACCCTGATCATGGGATTGTTCGGCACCTGGCGTGCGATGAGCCAGAAGGCCATGCCCCACCTTCGGAACCAGTGACGGTTATTGTATGTAAAACCTGCGTTACGCCTCCGGAAGCAGTTGAATTTTAGGGATTCGCTGCCATATTAAGCACAGGGATTTTCACAGGGTTTATCGGGCAGGGCCGCCACAATCACAAGGACGGCCATCCGACTAGGGAAGTGTAAAAGGAGAACATCAATGGCTATGGGTCAGAACGACAGGTTCCGGCTGCAGACCGCGCGCATGGACACTGCGCAGGCCGCCGCCGCCGGCATCGACGTCGGCCTGCGCAACTACATGCTGCGCGTCTACAACTACATGTGTATCGGTCTGGCGCTCACGGGCGCGGTGGCCTTCGCCGCCTCGACCTCGCCCGAACTGATGAATCTGTTTCACGGCACGGCGCTGCGCTGGGTCGTTATGCTGGCCCCCCTGGGCTTCGTGCTCTTCCTGTCCGCACGCCTGCATGCCATGCAGGCCTCGACCGCTCAGGTGATGTTCTGGGTCTATGCGGCGCTCATGGGGCTGTCGCTCAGCTACATCTTCCTTGCCTTCACCGGCGAAAGCATCGTCCGGGTGTTCTTCATCACCTCGGCCGCCTTCGCGGGTCTGTCGCTCTACGGCTATACGACCAAGAAGGACCTGTCCGGTTTCGGCACCTTCCTGATCATGGGCCTGATCGGCATCATCATCGCCTCGGTGGTCAACATCTTCCTGGCCTCGACGGGCCTGCACTTCGTGATCTCAATCCTGGGCGTGCTGATCTTCGCCGGCCTGACCGCCTATGACACGCAACGGATCAAGGCGATCTACGCCGAAACCGACCACGCCGAAGTGCAGGAAAAGAAGGCCATCATGGGCGCCCTGACGCTCTATCTGGACTTCATCAACATGTTCATCATGATGCTGCAACTGTTCGGCAACAGGGAATAGCCCACCGCATTTCCTCCCCTGGGAAAACACGAAAACCGCCCGGCGGCGTCAGCCCCGGGCGGTTTTTCCTTGGCGATATTATACTTGACGTACCCAATTTTGAATCGTATATTAGATTCAGATAATTGGAGCATTTATTATGCCCATTCTAAGCCGCAAAGAGTTTCACGATGAGCAGGCCGCGCATGATTTCGTTGGAGCGCGTGTGTGGCCTGACGGCCCCGTGTGCCCGCATTGCGGCTCCGTCGAGCGCATCGGCAAGTTGGAAGGCAAGAGTACCCGCGTCGGCGTCTACAAGTGCTACTCCTGTCGTAAGCCGTTCACCGTGAAGATCGGGACGATTTTTGAGGGCTCCAAGGTTCCCATGAACCTGTGGCTCCAGGCCATGTACCTGATGTGCGCCAGCAAGAAGGGCATCAGCAGCAACCAGCTTCACCGGACCCTTGGCGTCACTCTTAAGACGGCCTGGTTTATGTCTCACCGCATCCGAGAGGCGATGCGATCTGGCGACCTGACCCCGTTTGGCTCCGGCGGCGGCGCTGTTGAGGTTGACGAAACCTTCATAGGTCACGATCAGACCGTGAAGCCGAGGGGCGAGAAGAAGGGGCGTGGCTACGCCCACAAGTTCAAGGTTTTGTCCCTGGTAGACCGGACTACGGGAAAGGCTCGCAGCATGGTTGTGGACGACCTTCGGGCCAAGACGCTTGTCCCGATCCTGCAAGAGAACATCGATCAGGAAGCGAACGTTATGACGGACGAGGCGGGCCAGTACACGCACTTGCGGAAGCACTTCGCCAGCCACGGCGTGGTGCGCCACAACATTGGTGAGTACGGTCGCGGTCCGGTCCACACGAACACGATTGAAGGCTATTTCAGCATCTTCAAACGCGGCATGAAGGGCGTTTACCAGCACTGTGCCAAGCGCCACCTTCACCGCTATCTGGCCGAGTTTGACTATCGGTACAGCGAACGGACGATTGATGATGCCGAGCGTTTCAACGTATTGTTTGGCGGTGTTGTGGGAAGAAGGTTAACCTACCGGGACTCAAACTCGGCGCCCGCACCACTAAGCCGCTGAAGTGGGAGATGGTGGCGGTGGCAGACTATCGAATTTTGTTGGCCGTTGAGGGCTTATTTGAGGACGACGGAAACGTCCGTCTTCCGGCGTTCATCGCTGAAATCAACACGCTTGCGCGAGTTGTCACAAAGATCGATAGGCGAGTGTCCGGTGGGGCGTCTGCAAACCATTTTCGAATTGTTGGGTTAAGCCACTCCAGTCCGGCCGCGGTTGAGCTTGAGGTTTGCCAAAACCAAGGCGCACCAGATACGCGCGCCGCGCTAGTTCATCGATTTAGTGATGCAATAGCAGCAATCAGCGAGGGCGATGTCCCAGAAGATCTTGACCGCGCCTTGTTGCAAGATTTGAGGAACCTCGCTGCTCCAGTCGGAGAAAAGTTGGGGGCCGCGCGGTTAAGGGTAAATGGGACAGCTATCGAACTGAATGACGTTTTCGCCAAAAAGATCGAATTGTCTCTAGCGGGTGAAGAGTTCTCCTTTGGCAGTATCGATGGGCGCCTTGAGCAGATAAATATCCACGAGGGCGCAAACCGATTTAGCATTTATCCCGAGTTCGGCCCCAATAAAGTCCAATGCCATTTTGGTAGCGACCTGCTGGACAAGGCGACGGCAGCCGTCAATCGCACGGTTAGTGTTGAGGGGCGACTGAAATACAAGCCGAATGACCCATTCCCATATGCGGTCGAGGTGGAGGATATAGATATCTTCCCGCCGGATGATGAGATGCCGACCTTCGAAGATTTGAGGGGAATAGCTCCAAATGCGACGGGCGACGAACTATCTGAAGTCTTTATAGCTCGGATGCGTGATGGCTGGTCCTAACGTAACTTTCTACTGGGACACATGCGTATTTATCGCGTGGCTCAAAAACGAAAACCGTCCAAGCGGAGAAATGGACGGCGTTCGCGATATTGTGGATCGAGTAAAGAAGCGAAATGCCAGCATAATCACATCGGCGATAACTTTCGCTGAGGTGACAGAGGCAAAGGTCGGCGCCGGCGTCATTAACCTGTTTGATGACTTGTTCAAAAGGCCAAACCTTGGCCGGATTAACGTCGATATGAGGGTTGCTAAGCTAGCTCGCGATCTTCGGGATTATTACTCAGCTCGACCGAGTGAATTTAATGACAAGACATTGTCTGTCCCTGACTCGATCCATCTGGCAACGGCCATTCTTTATCACGCGGCGGAATTCCATACATTCGACAAAAGCAACCGCAATGGCACCTTGGGCTTGTTGCCGCTGAGCGGAAATGTTGGCGGCCATAATCTAAAGGTTTGCAAGCCAGAGACGGAACAGCCGAGCTTCGACCTTTTATGAAACGCAAAGTAAGCACATTAGATAAAAATCAGTCCAAGCTGTTCATCGACGCAGCCCGCGAACTCGAATGCGACGAGTCCGACGACGCGCTTGAGCGGGTGTTCAGGAAAATTGACCCCCAAAAGCGACCAACACCCACCAACGGCAAAGACGAGAAAACCCCGGACGATTGATCCGGGGTTTTTGTAAGGAGAAACCGAAATGCGAATACTGCTCTTGCACCACTTGGCGCGATTGCTGCGGTTGCGATTCCTGATTGACGGCATCCCTTACGGGGCTAAGACCGCCATCAACGATCCGGGGGATTGTTCGCCAGCCATTCGTTAGTTCCACCCCTTGCATTTGAGTAGTGGTGCTTCTTTGTGAGTTCAGAAACCCAAAGACGGTCGTTTCCGTCCATGAACGCCTTTAGGTGATCGTGCAGTTCTTTCGCTGTGTTGTTCACATTTACGAGCCAAACAGAATCGAGAGTTCGATGCCCATCGAGTCTTTTTAGCTCGTCCCAAAGCTCTTTATAGCCCTCTGTTCCGGTCTCCTTACGAAGGTCATAGGTGACAACGTAGTCAGTCATATTCTCCTCCCGTAAACGGCGTTAGCGGGATGAAGACTATACCACACGTTGAGTGGGTACGCTTAGTATAATAACGCCTTTTCTTTGGCGATCGACCTCGCCTCAATTCCAACCGTCACCCCCGCGAAGGCGGGAAAAACGCGCCGGATGTGTCCGCCCCGGTCTTGCCGCTAGACCAGCCGGTCGGCCGGCACGTCCCCCCGGAAAAAGGCGTCCAGGTTGTCGAGGGCGCGGAAGCCCATGGCGTTGCGGGTCTCCACCGTGGCACTGCCGATATGCGGCAGGATGAACGCGTTCTGGGTGGTGAAGTAACGCTTGTCCACGTCCGGCTCGCCCGCGAACACGTCGAGCCCGGCGGCAGCGATGCGCCCGGATTCCAGCGCTGTGATCAGGGCGTCGTCGTCGATGATATCGCCTCTGGCCGTGTTGACGATGATCGCCCCCGGGGGCATCAGGGCGATGCCGTCTTCGTTGATCAGCTTGCGCGTTTCCGGCGTCGATTCGCAATGGATCGACAGGAACTGCGCGACCTTCAGCAACGACTGCGGCGTGTCGTGATAGACCGCCCCCTGTTCCAGGTCGGGCGTGAGGCGTGAGCGGTTGTGATAGTGGATCGTCATGCCCATGGCCCGCGCCCGGGCCGCCGCGGCGCGGCCGATGCGGCCCATGCCGAGAATCCCCAGCACCTTGCCCTGGGCGCCGGTGCCGAGGAACTGGGTCGGTTTCCAGCCGCCGATGTTCAGCCAGTTGTCGCCGGAAATCATCTCAAAGGCTTCGCGCGCCCGGCGCGACGCCGCCAGCAGCAGCAGAATGGTGATGTCGGCGACGGCCTCGGTCAGCACGTCGGGGGTGTTGGAGACGACCAGCCCGCGCGCCTTGGCCGCGTTGAGGTCGATATGCTCGTAGCCCACGGAAAAGGTCGCCAGCATGCGCACGTTCGCCGGCAGGCCCTGGATGACCTCGGCCGGATACTTGGTGCGGGCACTGGTCAAAATCGCGTCGACCTCGCCCGCGCGGGCGATCACGTCCGCGCCGGACCAGTTGGCGTCGTCCGCATTGACGATGCAGTCGTAGTCGTGGGCGGCGCGGGCCATGACATCCTCGGGAAAGATGCGGGCGACCAGCAGGCGCGGTTTGCTGTTGGGCATGGGTGGGTCCTTCCCCGTTCGTGATTGTAAGGGCCGCCGATGCCTAGATGCAGCGCCCGCCGTCGATTTCCAGGCACACCCCGGTCAGGAATTCAGCCTCGTCCGAGGCCAGGAACAGGGCCGCGTTGGCCACGTCCTGGGGCGTCGACATGCGGCCCAAGGGAATGGTGGTGTTGAACTGCGCCCGCAGTTCCGGCGAATCGCCGCCCATGAACTCGGCCGTCAGGCCCGTCGCCCCCAAGACGGGGTTGAGCGCGCAGACCCTGATCTTGTCCGCCGCCAATTCCGACGCCATGGACTTGGTCAGGGTGATGACCGCCCCCTTGGAGCCGTTGTACCAGGTCAGGCCCGGGCGCGGGCGCACGCCGGCGGTCGACGCCGTGTTGAGGATGACGCCGCCGCTCTGGGCGCGCATCTGCGGCACGGCATGGATCGCCGCCAGATAGATGCTCTTCACGTTGACGGCGTAGATGCGGTCGAACTCGGCCTCGCTGACGCCCAGCATGGGGCCCCGCTTCTGCGCGATGCCCGCGTTGTTGACCAGGATGTCGAGGCGGCCGTGCCAGGCGACGGTGGCGTCGACCATGGCCTTGACCTGACTGCTGTCTGAAACATCGCATTGGAACGAGCGGGCCTGGATGTCCTTGGCCACCCGCTCGGCCGCCGCCCCGTCGATGTCGGCGACGACGACTTTCGCCCCTTCCTCGGCGAAGCGGTGCACGATGCCCTCGCCAAAACCCGACCCGGCGCCGGTCACCAGCGCCACCTTGTCCTTTAATCGCATGCTCTTGTCCCGAATGTCGTGGGGCCGCCTGCAATCGACGTCGCGGGAGCCCGACCTTGGTGTTTGGAGGATTCTCGGGCGGCATGAGGCCATATCGGCCGGGCCGTCTCAAGAAAAAAGGGCTGCGGGCGCCGCCGTTAGAGGCTCTTTTGGCTTCCGGCTTCATTCCGGGGGCGCACCGGTTGCGTTCCCGCGGTTTCGGAAATCCGGGCCGCGGTCAGGCGGCGCCGCGCTTCAGGATGTCCATGGCGCTGTTCAGCTGGCTCATGCGCCGATGGTCGCCGTGGGGGCTGTCAGGATGGTGGATGGTCGCCAGCATGCGGAACCGCGCGCGCAACGTCTCGCCGTCGGGGATGCGGCCCGGCGGAAAGCCGAGGACGTACAGCGCGTCCTCGCGTGAGCGCACGCCGTCGTTCAGGGGATCGAAGGAAAGCACCGAAACGATCGTGCGCAGGCGGACCAGTTCTTCCGGATCGACGACCTCCCGCCCGGTCGTTTCCGGCGCCGACGGCGGCCCGTCTTCGGCGCGCAGAAGCACGCGGGTTTCCCCCTGGTCCAGGGCCAGGGCGATGGCCAGGGCGCGGCGCATGAATTCGACCTCGAACCCGGGCGCCATGCGCACCTGCAGGCGCGGCTTGCGCCGCCACGGACGGCCCTTGGCCGTGCCCGATTTGAGAATGACCGTTTCGCGGTCATCCTGGTTCGGCTCGCCCGGATCGGGGAAGTCGCGGATGACGCTTTCCGGAACAACCAGCAGCACCGAGCGCGCCAGGTCGCCCACGTTGACCCGCCGCTTGACCGACAGGTCGCTGACCGCGTCACGGAACGCGGACGCACATGGAATGGTATAGGAATGTTTTTTTATGTCCTGGGTCATTGCCTTGCCCCATGCCTGTTCCCTGCCGGCGGCGTCTCCCAGGCCCACCGCTCCGGCCCGCGCCAGGGCTCCTTGCAGGCATCGGAAGGACGTCCGGCCGAGCCGGTCCATACCCGTGATGCAATGAATTTACCTGCTCGCCGGCCCCGCGCAACTGCTATCGTTGTTAAGCGGTGGCCGGGCAGCCGAATTATCATCGGCCGAGGTGTTGAGCATCAACGGGATCCCATTCGAATCCGAGGTTATTGTTGAAGGAAATTGGTTAACGTTCTGATAATCCAGAACTTCGCATATGGGCAGACGGCGGCGGCGCAGGCCTGCCGATTGCCGCCGCCGCCTGTTCGGCGCGGCGAAAACGGCCCCTGGAGAGACAAAATCGTTCCGCACCAGTGGCGGAATCGCGCCCAAGACAACTACCCACGCAGTGAGCCGCCCCGATTCGCGGCGCCCACCTCGTCGCCGTTAACCATTAAATTTCAATGCCTTGACGGCCCACGCTCAGATTTCCGTGCGGCCTCCGTCCGTGACGCGGTTGGCGGTCCGCGCCGGTTTTGCTAAACTAACGCCCGACTGAAGCCCAGGGCGGCCCGAGGACCGGGCCGCTCCGCGTCATCCCGGACCCGCGCACAGAACGGACCGCGGCCGCCAGAATGGACCGCCCCTTTGCGGGCGGCTCCCGGGAATGTCCATGGCCACGGACATCAACGCCGCCATCGCCACGCAGTTGAACCTGTCGAGCGGACTGGCGGTCAGCCGTGCGCGCAGCGCCCTTGCATTAGAGCGGATCGTGGCGCCGACGCCGTCCCGCCCGGCTCCCGATTCCCTCGACCTGTCCCTCGATCCGCGCCGGGGCATCACCCTGCGCGCCACCGACGCCGCCACCGCCGTTGGCCGGGCCACGGCCGCGGGCGCGCGGATCGTCGATCAGCTCCGCGCCCTGGAAGGCCAGTTATCGACGGCCATCAACGGCGGGCTGGTGTCGCCACGCACGGCGCTTCGCCTCGACGAAACGCGGGTGTCGCGCCTGAACATCACCACCGCCGCCGGGCGCGCGCTGGACGCCATCGACCGCCTGGTCGCCCGCGCGGCGACGGGCCGCGTCAACCTGATTTCCAGCAGCCAGGCCCCCGTGACCATCCAGACCACGGAATTCGGCGGCCGCGTCACCGTGCGCGCCCTACCGCTCGACAGCCGGGGGCTGGGCCTCACCGGAATCAGCGCGCTGACCCAGGATGAGGCTGCGGAAGCCCGATCCCGCGTGCGCCTCGCCCTTCGCACGGCGGAAAGCCGCCTGTCGAGCCTGACCGCCCTGGGTGGCACGTCGGAGTTCCGTGGCGGCACCGCCCAGTCCTTCATTCAAATCGGCAACGAGGGGTTGTTCGAGGGCGCGGTGCGCGGACGGCTGGTCAATCTTCGCGCCTGAACACCACGGTTCATCAGGCAAGACTTTTTTTCGCTGTTCGGGCCGATTTTTAATTTGAAATGCAGGTGACCGCCGCGTTACGTAGAGCGGCTAAGTGCTCTCCCGTGTCACCCCATAGAAAATCAAGAAACCCAAGAACAATGAAGAAGCGTCGAATCGACCTAGGCGCCCGTTTCGTGAAGGTGGACGAACCCCGCATGGTCTGGGTCGTCGCCGCCAACGGCAGCGAGCGCACGCCTGTTCCTCATTACGTTCTGGTCCGCGAAGATTCTCAGAACCGCCGCCGCACCCTGTCCGAGGCGGTGCTGCTGGACCGCAACTTCTACCGTCAGCTTCAAGAGCACTGACCGGCCCGGCCACACGCAGGCCCCACCCCTTGAATTATTTTTTATGAATGTGACTTGGGTCACTGAATCAGAGCGGCCTGACCGCTAGGCTGTGGTCATTGTCGGGGCGTCTTCTCCCCTCCCTCCCCGGACGCCCCGGCAGCCTCCCTGTTAAACCTCGCCGGCCCGTTCCTCGCGGGCCGGTTTTCTTTTGCGGTCGGATCGTCCCGCGCGGAACCGCCCGGGCGGCGGCGAGGGTGAAATCCGGCGGTTGGGTCATGCAGGGAGGGAAATGGTGCCGCCTGGGTGACTCGAACACCCGACCCCCGCATTACGAAAGGGGGAACCCCAGACTAAAATTAAGTATTATCAATAACTTGTTCGGGCGTTGTCGCACCACTTCACCGAATAAGGACACTTAAGGACGGGTAAAACGGAATAGGGCGGGCACAGTTTGGGCACAGTTGTGTCGAATTTACGTCGGCCCATTCCAGGCCTCTACCAACAAAGCTTGTAAGATCAAATCGTGAAAATCCAGAAAGGCACCCCCATCCTGGGGGATGGGCTGCGGCAGGCCGATGAGCGACGCCAGAAGCTCAACGCGGCGCTTGGCATCATGAATGGCGGTGACCGTACCAAAAAAGCTTGGTGCTGCTCAGTTCACAAGCCCCGCCTCGGCGATGAAGCGTGTGGGCCGATTGCGGTGGTCTAATTGATCTGAAACGACGAGGAGATGCTTTCGGGCGCGCGTGACCCCCACGTAAAACAGCCTGCGCGCCTCATCGAACTCCATCTGCGTTCTGGCCGTGAAGTGCGGAATCTGCCCCTCATTAGCATGAATGATGGCTACGGCGTCGAACTCACGGCCCTTCGAGTTATGCAGAGTGAGTAGCTTGATGGCGTTATCAGGATTGGCGAAAAGACCGAGATCAGAAATTTCGAGGTTATCAACATCGACATTTCTGTTGCGCATGTCGCTCATCATCTCCTGGACCGATCCAGTCAACGTTTCCGCTGTTACCGAGTCAATCCATTCATCCGCAAGCAGGATGTCGGCGGAAGCCTGGGCGCTCGCTTCTAGCCATGCTGCACCGCCGGGATGCTCCTGCGCAATTGCCCTGGCCGCATAAACGAGTTTGAGGGCCGTGCATCGGCCCGAATAGGAGAAAACGTCAAACCGGCTAAAGCCCATCGCCTCGTTGATCACACGGAATATAGCCTTTTCAACGCCCGGAAGATGCAACAGCGTTTCCGTGTCCACGCATGCGCCAAGTTGCTCGGCAAGGACGGCAAACAAGCGGCTGCGCTGATAGGGTCTTGCGCCCGGACCAAATACGGGGACACCGAAATCGCGCAGCGCGCGTGCGACAGGAACAAGGTGTTGCCACCACGGAGCGAGGATGGCGGTCTTGCCCGGCGATACGGCGTTGCCCTCCAGCAACGGCAGGAAATGATCGGTGATCGCATTCACAGGCGAGGCAACGTGCTCGTACTGGATAGCCCCGGTGTATTGTTCCGCTTGACCCGCCGAATACATTGCAGGATTGCGGGTTATCAATGTCTGGGCCGAAGTGATGATGTGCGGCCCTGAACGGAAATTGCCGCTAATGGCGATTTCCTGCCGTGCACCGATCTCTTCGGAAAATGCGCGGGCCAGATCGGGACGCGCGCCGGCAAAGGCATTGATTGACTGATGTTCATCCCCCACCAGGAAAAATTGGGTGTGCAGGCGTGCATTGAGCAGCTTGAGGATTTCTATCTGGATGTCCGTAGTGTCCTGAAATTCATCGACAAGCAGCCAGGAGAACCGGGAAGAAAGCCCTTCTGCGATAAAGTCGTGCGCACTCAGGATAGCGTGCGAATAATACAAGATCATCGAAAAGTCGATGTACCCAGCCTGACGTACCAAGTCCCAATACCGGCGTGCGGATGCATCGGTGACAATGCCGCCTTCGATCCCGGTCCCTGCGGGCGATCCATCCAGGGCCATTCGAATCGAGGCGTAATCCTCGAAGGTCCGAAATTGCACGGGCCGCCCGATCTCATCTTCAACAGCACGAACAAGGCGCTCAAAGGCACGCATTTCGCGGGTGAGGATTTTGAATCCGGGAGGAACTTCGGGCACGAGCCAACGATAGGGACGCAAAATAAATTGAAGGCAAAAAGCATGGATAGTGGCAATCTCGCAGCGCTCAAACAGAGCATTGGTCCCCGCCTTCTTGATGCGGGATTCAATCTCATCAACGGCGGCGTTGGTATAGGTGATACAGCCAATCGAACGCGGCGTACCTTCGACCGTTTCAGCCAACTGCAGCAGTTTGGCGATAATCACTCGGGTCTTGCCGCTTCCCGGACAGGCGGAAAGCTGGATGTTCTCCTCGCAATCAACAGCCCGCCTTTGATCCGGTGTCAGGGAAATCATGCGTTCAGCCAGTCCAGCGCTTCCTGGATGTATTGCGGAACTCCTGTACAGAGACCGGCATGCCGGGAAGCAACCTGCGCAAAACGCGCTTTGCCGTACCGCTTGGCGGTATTGAGGACGGACGTACCCAGATCGACAAGCAAAGCCGCCTGTTGGTCAGGCGTAAGGCCGCCGTTATTGAGCTGCTGAAGCCCGTTCTCGAGACGTGCCGTGATTTTCGGCGCTCCGAGGCTGCGGGTGGTTTCGATCAGCATCGGAAGCGTATGCGCCGATACAAGCTCGCGCTCGAACGTCGTTGCTCCGGCAAAAACTTCAACGAATTCGCCGCGCAGAGCATTGAGATCCGGGGCGTCCTCCGCCACATCGAACTCCTCGCCCGCATCTGAAGGAACGAGGTCCGCGTCAGCAACAATGGCGCATTTCTTTTCCAGCGCACCCGCCCGGAATAGCTTCGCGTACACACCGAAATGGACGCCGTAGATGGCTACAACCGAAATGCCCTCGCGCTCAAGGTTGATCTGGTGAACGGCCTCTATCATCGCCGGGATCAGAAAGAGTTCGGTGGGGCCTTCAACCAGCATTACCTTGCGGGCAAAGAGCAGATTGCTCTTGGTCGCATCCAGATACCGCTCCAGGTCGGCGATTTCCTCCGGGCTAAGTTCCGCGTTGTCCGAGAGGTTGCCCGATGCGATAGACGCATCGGCCCGCCGTGTGAGCGAAACAAGCGTGGGAAATGGCGCTTGCGAGGTGAGCTGCGTGCTGTGGGTGGTCAGGATCACCTGAACGCCAATGCTGCGGAGTGCGATCAGCAATGCCGCCTGAAGCTGTGGATGCAGATGGGCTTCCGGCTCTTCGACAAGGACGAGTTGGCCGGAGGATGCGGCGCGCGCCTGCCGCCTTTGCAGGTACTCAATGAGGATGGCGACATAAAGAATGTTGTTCATCCCAAGCCCGTTACGCGCAGGCTCGAAGGATTGCAGCGACAGGTCCGAAAGAAGCATTTTCAGATTGCGGATGATCGACTGGAATGTGGCCGAGGACAGCCCCAGTGTCACATCCATCGCGAAAGCGGGGCCGGACACCTCTTTGAAAGAGGTGTCGATGGCTTGCGCGATTTCGGCGATGGTCGCTGAAGCCGCGATTTGCTGGTTTGCTGTATTAAGGATGTCGATCAATGCATTCTGTTCGTCCTGGCCGATCTCGCAGGCTTCGATGAGGCGTGCGAGCGGCGAGTGACGCATCGAGCGCAAGTCCGCTTCCACATCCCTCAGGGCGGGGAGATGGACAACTAGGAAAGATTGAAGATCGGAGAACCGGACGGATTCGCCGATGTCGTCGTCGTTCCATTCGATCTCGGTCAGGTCCGTTGCGGGGCTTCCGCCGCCCTTGATTTCCCAGGCGTAATCCTCAAGCGACAGGGTGCCCGCCTCGCGTTCACCGTTGCCAAGGCTCTCACGCACGCTGGACTTGGGACGGAATCGGTAGAAAATACGTGCGCGGTCTGCGCCGGTTTTCCACGTACTCACCAGCGCTTCTTCGTTCACCTTGCCCGCAAAGTCGGTGAGTTCGATGCCGATGAGCACCTGAGAAGGGTGCGAAATATCGAGTGCGGCGTGAATATCCTCGCGGATGAGGGAGCGGAAGACCGAGGGCAAAGCCACATCCAGACAAATCTGGATAGCCCTGAACAGCGCGGTCTTGCCAGTGTTGTTCTCGCCGATAATGCAGCAAAGATCATCATTGACCTTGATGTCCAGCTCTCGAAAGAGGCGAAAATTTCGAATGACGATCCGGCTAATCTGCATTTCGTGATACCTCGCGAACTTCCAAATTCCTTGTTTCCCACATCAATCTGCATCTTCCTTTTCGATGCTTGCCGTCTTGATGAAGTCCGAAGCCCAGCGCTTCGCTGCTTTAAGGCTCTGCTTGTAATCGTCGGCAGCCATGGAGAGCGATTCAGGCGATGTCGCGCGATCCAGATCATCGCTCGACCAATCGTCGGCCAGCCGCTTGCTGATCGCGTAGCATGCCGCTTTTCCGACCCTGAACGCCATAAACCTCTGCGAAGCCTTTAGCGCCGCTGATCGCACAACCTCGGCCTCGCCGCAGGACCGCAAATCCGGCTCCAGGTCGGCAACCATGCGGTCAACAACTGAGTACAGGCCGTTGATGAAAAGCGTCTGTGCGTCTTTATAGTACCGGCCCGCGCGGCCCTTGAGGTTCTTTTCAGCTATCTCTTCGGCATCGGTCAGGATTTCGATTTTGGGCACGCGTTCGAGGGCCTGCGAAGATTTTGACGGGCGTGCCCCCTCAGGCGCTTTGCGAACCTTCTTCTCCTTGGCCCGCTGCGATTTCGGCTGCTGATCGTCCTCGTCCGTTCGGTCGATTTCATCCAGCAGACCGTCAAATTCCGTATCCATATTGACCGGCTCGGACGTATCAGTCCCTTCGTCGCTGAAAGCAGTCGGAAGTGCCGACGGTTTGCGTGTTGGGCTTAGGGTGACAGTGGGCACACGAAATTCATCGAGCAGTTTTTGAAGGTCGGATTGGAGGTCATCCAGATTGTCGTCTGGCTCAGGCGATTGCTCCCGAATGACGTCTTTGACCCAATCCGGCATCAATTCCCGCACATAGTCGTCAAACTGCTCGGCGACTAACGGGGAACGGTCCCCCGGCCAGGTCAATCCGTCCCTGTATTGATTGGGCAAGGCCATATCATCTGGAATCTCGATTTCAATCGAGAGCACTTTCGACCCAAAAGGAATGCCAAAGTTCGGCGCAGCGGCGGACCAAGCTTTCCGGTGTTTATAGTCGTAGCGTTCGCCTTTATGGACGACTGCGCAAAATGTCGTAGATGCAGTTGCCGGATTGGCAAGAGCGCTAAGCGAATGGCTGTAGTTCTGGTGCTTAGGATCGTGGGTATAGTGAACCGTGATCAAGCCTTCCGGGCACGTTACGCGCTCGTGCCTCGGGAGCTTATCGATGATCTGCTCAAGAGTTTTGAGCTGCCGGGTCTTCCCTGTTTCATCTTTGCCGCCGCCTTTCGTCATGGAAACGTCGATACGGACCTCGACGTTGGGAGAGAAAGCGGCAAAGCGTTTGAAAATGGTGGTCGCAATATAACTCCGGTCAACCGCCACCCCCTTACCAAGAGGCTCAGCTACCGTGTCATGGTCCGGCGTTTCACCGAGAAGGATGACTTCGGTCCAATCGCATTCAATGCTTTGGCCGTCACTTACAGCGGCTTCGGTAACTTCATATACCGTGTCGAACGTTCCATCCGGCAGTTCAACAGGGAAGCGAACGTAGGTTTCTTCATCCGGATCAAAGCCGATAATGACTTCATTCACGACACCATTCTTGCAGGAACGGTAGCGTATGCCTTCGGGAGAAACCGTTAGGCCGGAAACCTTGGCACCGATGCCGAAGTTCTCGTCCAGGGCCATTTTCTTGTTGATCGAAGATGAGAGATTGGTGGCCTTCTTGAGTTCTGTATCGTCCATGCCAACGCCGGTGTTCCAGAATGCAACTTTCCGAACACCTTCGATCATGACCGGGTAAATCAGGATTTTGCGATTGTCGTATGGCGCAAGCGCCGCGTTTTCATCAGCATTCTTGAAGAACTCTCGAACGAGTGTTCCGGTAGGCGCCTGTCTAATCAGTCGGTTGATCAGAAAGCGCTTGTCGTCAATCGTGAGCGGTTCAGGTTTCATGAAGGCCACCCCTAAAGTTTAAACCGGCTATCCCTGTCTCCAGGTGAAGAGCCGAACTTTCTTTCGATTTCATTCGTCGCGTCCCGAAGAGCCTTGATGATTTTCTTAATATCGTCGGGGTCGTAGTCGTAGGCTCGCCTGTTCGAGAGATTGCCCAACTTTCGGATGGCATCGAGCGCGGCCTGCGTCCGGCCTTCTGCCAACCGCACGAATTTCTCACGCTTTTCCAATTTTGATCCCATTGTTACTATTCCTGCGAATTTCACCGTGTTCACGGGTATACATTTCGCACAGGAGAGTCAATAATATTGTGAAATTCTGATCACATTTACCAATAATGCAAAGAAATTCATATCTATAAGGTCCAGTGGGGCACGCTGGCGCGTACCCAACCGACGCACGGTTGGTAGATGGGAAGTCCATGGAGGGAGAGCTGAATTCTCCGCTCCTGGTCAGGGTTCCAAGGGGCACGAAGGCTCCATGGTCGATGGGGTGCAGGGGAGAGCGCAGTATCCCATGCGAGCGGTTGACCGGCGATACGGTCTTGGCTCGGGAATGGGGTCGATCCCCTGACAGAGCCGCTGCCGGATGGATGCAACGGCGGCGCGCAGCGGGCCTCCTTGCCAAGATTGCGGTGTACTACACCGCACATCTTGCGGTCGCAACTTAACTGAGAAATGCGGCCCAACACACCGCAGTCAGTGCTGTGTACATACATTTATGTAGCCCCCTACGTAACGTTACGCTCCATAGCTTCCGGCTCTGGTTCGCTGAACCAGTTCAAACCCCTTTCAGAAGGGTGTGACGTAACGGCCCTCTAAATTTTCAAATTCAATGAAACTTGGCTGCTTTCCCGTAACGTATACGTATACGGGTTTGAAGTTCCCCGCCGCGTATACGTACCGTTGGTCAGCGATTCGCAATAGGCATCGTTGAGCACGGTTTAAATGCGACAAGAACAGGTTTGCGGGCGGCATGATGAGCCGCGAAACATGTCCGCTTGCCTTAAGGCCTTCGCCCTCCTGTCGCTTGGCGCGCGGACGAGCTTTTTCCCTTAAGCTTAAGGGGCGAGCGATAGCCAGCCCCGCGATTGACGTACCGTCCGGGCCGACAGACCGCCTTAAGCTTAAGAGTCGGCCCCGCCCGATTCGCCCCCTTCCGGAACCCGCCAAACGGGCATGGTCCCTTAAGCTTAAGGGTCGGGCGCAAAACTCCCCCACGTCTGAAACATTACGTCACGTAACCCGCCGGAGTCGGGGGCCTTACATACGTACACGTCATCTTGGCCCCCTACGTAACGTAACGCTCCATGGCTTCCGGCACGGGTTCGACCAAACCTTGTGCGTGCACCCGGTTGGGTGCCGTGACGTAACGGACTTCGGAACCGCTTTAAGACCATGACGACGGACGCCAACCAGGACCCGGCCCTTAAGCTTAAGGGCGACATCCCGCCCCGGCGGTATTTGTCCCGTGACGAGGCTGCCGGATGGCTCGGCGTCTCGACGGACACCTTTTCCCGGTTCGACATCCCTTACGTGGACCTAGGCCCCCGGTGCAGGCGCTGGGACATCGTGGACATTGTCGCGTTCGCCGACGACAATAAGCGGTGCGACAGCGCCCGAACCTCTGAACAGAGGAGACGGCAAACATGCGTGTCTACAAACGCAAAGGCTCGCCCCAGTGGTGGGTTACGTGGAACGACCGGAACGGCAAGCGACATCGCCGAAGTTCTGGAACTCAGGATCGGAAGCTAGCGGAGACGCTGGCCGCAAAATGGGTGCAAGAGGACTTCCTGAATGAACATTTCGGCAAGAAACCGGAACTGCCATTCGCCGAAGCCCTGTTGCATTACGCAAAAGCGCAGAAGCGCGATCACCCGAGGCACTTCATGACCAAGACCCGCTACCGCCTTAGATACCTGGGCGCCCGGTTCGAAGGCTGGAATGTCTCAGACTTCACCTACGGGGCCGTACAGGCGTTTATCAACGAACGGCTGGACACCGTGTCACGGGGCTCCGTTCTCCGCGACACAGCCCTCTTAAAATCGATCCTGAACACCGCCCGGCGCGAGGATATGACGGACTTCACCCCGAACTTTCCCCGCATCAAGGCCCCCAAGCCCCGCAACCGTTGGCTCACGCCGGAGGAAGAAGCCCGGCTGGTCGCGGCGGCGGCACCCCACCTGCGGCCCCTGATCCGCTTTGCGGTCGATACGGGCGGCAGGAGATCGGAGTTGTTGGGGCTCGATTGGCAGAACGTCAATCTGGACCAAAAGCGCATCACCTTCCGCGACACCAAGAACGGCGAAGACCGCTCAATTCGTCTCTGCCAACGCGCGGAGATGACCTTGCGGGAATTGGGCCCGAAACCGTCGGGCCTGGTTTTCACCTACAAGGGCAAGCCCATTCAAAGCATCAAGACGAGCTTTGGCCGGGCCCGTGAACAAGCGGGCATCGATGATCTTCGCTTTCATGACTTGCGCCATACGTTCGCCTCTCGGCTAGTGCAAGCGGGCGTGCCGTTATACGAAGTGATGACCCTGACCGGGCATAAATCGCTCGAAATGGCGCAGCGTTATGCCCACCTCGCGCCGGACTTCCAGGAGCGTGCAATCAGCGCCCTGGATGGGTTTGGGCACAATTCGGGCACACCGGAAAATTATCCCGATGTGGGATCAGGCGCTAAGTCCTTGAAAGGAAATGGTGCCGCCTGGGTGACTCGAACACCCGACCCTCGCATTACGAATGCGATGCTCTACCAACTGAGCTAAGGCGGCGACGCAGCCCGGGGGCGCGTTTTCCAGGCGGAAACTCTATCAGGCGGGCCTGCAAGTCAAGTTCAAACACGCGGCCCGGGGTCGGCGGCGCGCCGTTCAGGCGCCGCTTGCGTCTTCCGGCGACGGCAGGCGGGCCGTGCCGCCGTCGGCAAGGCCCAACGCGCGCCCGTCCAGGGCGCCGCCATGCGGCCCCGCATGGGGCGGCGTGCGCCAGGAATAGCCGTCGAACTGCCCGCAGTTGGAACAGGTCACGGTCCAGTCCGGGGCCGCGTTGCCGCAGCTTGAGCAGACCCAGGCATTGTCCGGCCCCGCCGTCGCCGCGCGCAGCAGCCAGTCGCGAGCCCGCGCTGGATCTTCGCCCTCGCCCTCCTCGACCGCCGCCAGCAGACGCAGGGCGCGGCCCGCATAGCCGTCATGTCCCGTCCCCGCGAGCACCAGGTCGAGATGCTTGCGCGCCTCGCCCCACAGCGCCGCGTCAGCGGCGGCCTGGGCCAGGGCGAGGTGACTTTCCGGATGGTCCGGATTGGCGCGGGCCAGTTTCTCCATGGCCTTGACGGCGGCCAGGGCGTCATCGGCCCGCCGCGCGGTCAGGTATGCCCGGGCGAGGTCCGGATGGGGGGCGGTGATCCAGGTCTTTTCGATCAGGCCGGCGGCCCGCCGCTCCTTGCCGTCGGCGGCCAGCAGATGGGCCAACCGCGCCGCCGCCGGTGCCAGGCCCGGCGCCAGGTCATGGGCCTGGCGCAGATGCTTGAATTCCGCCGCCGGGTCGCCGTCGGCCTGGGCCCGCCGCGCCTGCTCGAACGCCAGCACGCCCTTGCGCCGGTCGGCCGTGGCGCGGTCAACCAGCTTGCGGCGGCCAAGTTCGTCGTTGGTCACGCTGGCGTCCAGCCACAGGCCCGACTGGGCCTGCAGGTCGAACAGGGTGCCGGCCACCCATTCGCTGGCCGGGCGCAGACGGTAGGCGCGACGCGCTAATTCCAGGGCGCGGGCGCGGTCGCCCTTGCCGAGCGCCTGGGACAACAGGCCGCGCAGGCCGAGAAATTCCGTTTCCGGGCGCTCCGACATGGCCTTGAAGAAGCCTTCGGCGGCCTTGTCATCGCCACCCAACTGCGCCGCCTGGGCCGACAGCAGCATGGTCAGGGGCGGTTCGTTCAACAGCACCTCCGCCCGCTTGGAATGTTTTTTGGCTTCCCCCGGGTCGCCGGCGGCGACCGCGACCATGCCCCGGGTCAGGGCCTCGTAGCCGCGCCGCCGCCGGCGTTCGCGCCAGGCGGCGGCGATCGTGCCCGGCGTGCGGCGCAGAACGACCCAGCCCCGGTAGATCACCGCCGATGCCGCCATCAAAATCGCGACAACGGCGATCATCAAGGCGGCCGAAGTTTCGATCTGGTAGCCCCGCCATTCGGCCCGGATCGTGCCCGGGTTGTCGGTCAGCCACAGAACAGCGGCGATCAAAATCGCAAGGACGGCAAGGAAGCGAAGGGCGCGGAGCATCGTTTCGTTTCCGTTCAGCCGCCGGTCTTGGCCGGAGCGATCAGGGACAGGGCATGGACATGCAGGTTGGCGACGGCCTTTTCCGCCGCCAGCCGGGCCTCGGCGGCGCGCAGCCAGGGGGCCACGACCTCGGCCGGTTTGCCCTTCAGCAGCGTGAGCGCCTCGACCGCCGAGCGCAGATCGCCCGCCGACAACAAGGCGTCGACCCGCGCGACCAGGGCGTCAATGGAGCCGTCGGGCGCCGTATTGCCGACGCGCCGGATGGTGACCAGGGAGGCCAGTCGGGCCGCCGCCTCGGCGAACCAGCCGTCGCCTTCGGCCGCGCCCGCGGCGTTGACGATGGGCCCGGCCAGGGTCGCGAAACGGGTCCTGAGCACCGCCAGGGTCGAGACCCCGAGCTTGGCATGGGGCGTCAGGGCTTCCAGGATCTGGGTGATCGCCGGGCGGCCGTCGGCCAGGGCCTTGAGCGCCTCCAGATCGGCCGGGAAGGGGGTGCCTTCGCGCACCGCGTCGCGCAACTGCGCCGTGGCCAGGACGATGGCGCGGGCCGCCGATCCGTCATGGTCGGCCACCCTGCCGTCGGTTTCCTGTTCCAGGCGCTTCAGACGCTCGGCCATGACGTCGAGGGCCGCCGTGACTTTCGGGTCCGGGCCGGCCACGGACGCCGCCCCCGGGGCCGCTTCCAGCTTGCCCTTTTCTATCTGCTCGATCCGGGCGGCCAGGGCGCCGACCTGTCCGCCGCCGCCCTCAAGCTCGGCCAGTCGGTCGGACAGCACCTTCAGGGATTCCGCCGCCGCCGTGCTGGCCGGGGCTTCCGCCGCGCGGACCAGATTGCGGGCCTCGGCCACGGCCTGCTCAACCTCGGACAGGCGCGTCATCAGGGTTTTCAGCTCGTTCTGAAAGCGGGCGCGCTCCTGTTCCAATTGATGCAGGGTGCCGGTCTTTTCCTGTTCCAGGGCCTGTACGCGGCCGGCGAGCTCGCTGATCACGGGGGCTTCGGCATCCGCCGCCGCCAGATGGGGAAAGATATCGGCCAAATAGGGCGACCACTGCGGCCAGGTGACCGCCGCCGTGCCGACGCAGAGGCCGACCGCCAGGGTGATCCAGGCCAGCGCCCGCGCCGCCCCTGCCGTGCGTACGGGCGGCGGCGTAAAGGCCGCCGGGGCATCGGGTTTAGGGTCGGACTTAGGAGAAGCCGCCGTCGTTTCCGCCGGGGATGCCGTTTCCCCGGGCGCGGAGTCGCCGCCGGCAGACGCGGTCTTGGCGTCTACGGGTTCCTTCGACGCCGCGGCCGATGCCGGGGAGCGGCCCTTGGCCGGGGAGCGTTTGGCGCTGGCGCGTTTTCGCGGCGGGGTGGTCATGTCCGATGGCTCCCATCTGGTCTGCGTCGCCTAGAGATTCGGGCCCGCCGCCGATCCTGTCGGAACCGGTCCTGTCGGGCCGGCGGGCATTCCGGTCAAGGTACGTTGAGGGGCCGTCCGGCGCAAGGCGCGACCCTATTCCCGGGCCCAACCGGCGACCCCATCCATCAGGGACTGTTCCGTCGGCTGCGCCGCCACGACGATCCGGCGCCAGCCCGCGCCGGATTGCCCGGCGACGTTGGCGCTGAGACAGAACGCGGTCATGCCTTCTAATAATCCGCCGAGCCCGGCCGCCAGCACCAAATCGCGGAACAGCGCCGCCGTACGCGGCGAATAGAGCAGAACCGCCGCCGCCGTGCCGTCGGCGATGGCCGCCTGGGCGGCGCGGGGCAGGGCCGCCACGGGCCGCGCGTCATAGAGCACGCTGCGCCGGTAGGTATATCCGGCCTTGGCCAGCATCCCCGCCAGATCGCCCGCGACCTTGCTGCCCGCGACATGCAGCAGGGCGCCGTCCCCGGGCCGCAGGCGCGCCGCCGCCAGGCGCGCCAGATCGTCGACGTCACCGCCGGCACTTTCCACGTCGGCGAATCCAAGATCCCGGGCCGCCCGCGCCGTGGCGTCGCCGACGGCCAGGACGGGCAGAGGGATATCCGCCCCCGCCTGACGCGCGGCCAGGGCGCGCGCCCCGTTGGCGCTGGTCACCAGCAGGGCCTGAATGCCGGTCAGATCGAGCGCCGGCCCCGCCTCGAAGCGGATGTCCATGAGCGGCGTGATGATCGCCGCGTGGCCCAGGCTCGACAGCCGCGCCGCCGTGGCGGCGGCATCCTGTTCCGGGCGCGTAACAAGGACCCGGGCCATGGTTCAGGCATTCCCGCCGGGGCCGGGATCGTCGAGAAACCCGGGGCCGCCCAGGGTTTTCAGTTCTTCCCCCAGGTCGCGGCCGAGGCGATAGGCGTCCCCGGTCCGGCCGCTGCGCCGGGCCCGGTGCAGGGCGCTGCCGTCGCCGCGGGCGACCAGACCGTCAAGGGTCATGTCGCTGCCGTCTTCGGACAGCACGGCCAGGCCGCCGATGGGCGTGCGGCAGGACCCGTCGAGGGCTTCGAGCATGGCGCGCTCCGCCGTGACCCGGGCCAGGGTCGGCGCATGGTTGACGGCGGCGAGCAGCTCCAACACCCGGTCGTCCCCGGCGCGGCAGGTGATGGCGACGGCCCCCTGGGCCACGGCGGGCAGCATGTCGGCGGGGTCGATCGCCTGGGTCATCACGTCGGCCCGGCCCAGGCGGTTGAGCCCGGCGCAGGCCAGCAGGGTCGCGTCCGCCTGACCCGCGGCCAGCTTGCCGAGGCGCGTCTGCACGTTGCCGCGGAAGGTCACGCATTTCAGGTCCGGGCGCCAATGCAGCAGCTGCGCCTGGCGGCGCACGGAGGCGGTACCGATCACCGCGCCCTGGGGCAGGTCGGACAACGCTTGATACGAATTCGAAATGAAGGCGTCGCGGGGGTCTTCCCGGTCCAGCACGGCGGCGATGACGATGCCGTCGGGCATCCAGGTTTCCAGGTCCTTCATGGAATGCACGGCGAGATCGACCCGGTTGTCGAGCAAGGCGCGGTCGATTTCCTTGGAAAACAGGCCCTTGCCGCCGATGTCGGCCAAGGGCCGGTCGAGCACCAGATCGCCCGTGGTCTTGATCGCGACGATCGAGGTCTCGCCCAGCGGCGTCGGCGTGCCGTGGGCGGCCGCGATCAGGTCGCGCGCCGCATGGGCCTGGGCCAGGGCCAGCGGGCTGGCGCGGGTGCCGATGCGGAGGTATCTGGGATTGGTGGGATCGGTCACGGGTGAAAAAGCCTTTTGGTTGTGCGGCGGGCGACAGAGTAAAGTCCCCGGCCATTGCCGCAACCAAGAAATTCACCCATGTAGGAAGCCATGCGCGTTCTCGGCATCGAAACCAGCTGTGATGAAACCGCCGCCGCCGTGGTGACGGACGGGCGCGAGATCCTGTCCAACGTGGTGCATCAGCAGCTGGCCGACCACCAGCCCTTCGCCGGCGTGGTGCCCGAGGTCGCGGCCCGCGCCCATCTCGACCAGGTCGGCCGCGTCGTGCAGGCGGCGCTGGATCAGTCCGGCTCCGGCTGGGACGGCATCGACGCCGTCGCGGCCACGGCCGGGCCGGGCCTGATCGGCGGCGTGCTGGTCGGCGTGATGACCGGCAAGGCCCTGGCCGCCGCGCGCGGCCTGCCCTTCGTCGCCGTCAACCATCTGGAGGCCCATGCCCTAACGGCGCGGCTGACCGACGACGTGGCCTTCCCCTATCTGCTGCTGCTGGTCTCGGGCGGCCATTGCCAGCTGCTGGTGGTGGAGGCCGTGGGCCTCTACCGGCGGCTCGGCACCACCATCGACGACGCCGTGGGCGAGGCCTTCGACAAGACCGCCAAGATGCTGGGCCTGGGTTACCCCGGCGGCCCGGCGGTGGAGCGGGCGGCCAAGGGCGGCGACGCCGGGCGGTTCGACCTGCCGCGCCCGCTGAGGGGCCGGGACGGCTGCGACTTTTCCTTTTCCGGCCTCAAGACCCGGGTGCGCATGGCGATCGAGGGCCTGCCCCCCGGCCCCATGCAGGACCGGGACGTGGCCGATCTCTGCGCCTCGTTCCAGGCGGCCGTCGCCGACGTGCTGGCCGAACGCACGGGCCGCGCCATCGACATGTTTTTGGAGAGCCATCCGGCGGGCCGCACCCTGGTCGTCGCCGGCGGGGTCGCCGCCAACCAGGCGATCCGCGCGCGATTGCAGGGTCTGGCGGCGGACCGGGGCCTGGATTTCGCCGTGCCGGCCCCGGCGCTCTGCACCGACAACGGCGCCATGGTCGCCTGGGCCGGGGTCGAACGCTTCCGCCTGGGCCTGACCGACGGGCTCGATTTCCGCCCGCGCCCGCGCTGGCCCCTCGACCCGGACGCGCCCAAGGCCGTCGGCGCCGGGGTCAAGGCATAAGGACCAACAATGCGCCATCTCCCTCTTTCCACTCCCCGGCCGCCTCTATAAAAGGGTGCCCATGGAACGTTTCGCCGTCATCGGCGCCGGGGCCTGGGGCACGGCGCTTGCCATGGTCGCCCGCCGGGCGGGACGCTCGGTGATCCTGCAGGCCCACGAGCCCGACATCGCGGCCGAAATCAACGCCAGCCACCAGAACCCCTACCTGCCCGGCGTCACCCTGGACCCGGCCATCGAGGCGACGGCGGACATGGCTGTTGCCGTCCAGGGCGCCGACGCGGCGATCCTGGTCGCCCCGGCCCAGTTCATGCGCCCGGTGACCCAGGCCATCGCCAAGGCCGGGAATTTCAGGGCGCCGGTGCTGATCTGCGCCAAGGGGATCGAGAACGGCACCTGCAAGCTGATGACCGAGGTCGTCGCCGAAACCCTGCCCGCGGCATCCCAGGCCGTGCTGTCCGGGCCGACCTTCGCCATCGAGGTGGCGCGGGAAATTCCCTCCGCCGTGACCCTGGCGTCCGACGACGGCAAGCTGGCCGAACAGCTCATCCAGGCCATCGGCACGCCGCGGTTCCGGCCCTACCGCTCGGAAGATCCCATCGGCGCCGAGGTCGGGGGGGCGGTGAAGAACATCCTGGCCATCGCCTGCGGCATCGTGCAGGGCCGCGGCATGGGCGACAACACGCGGGCCGCCCTGATCACCCGGGGCCTCGCCGAAATCGTGCGCCTGGGCCTGGCCAAGGGCGCGCAGGCGGAAACCCTGATGGGCCTGTGCGGCATCGGCGACCTGACCCTGACCTGCAACGCCTTGCAGTCCCGCAACTTTTCCCTGGGCGTGGCGCTCGGCCAGGGGCGGCCGCTGGCCGACATCCTGGGCGAACGCAAGGCCGTGACCGAAGGCGTGTTTTCCGCCCGCGCGGTGATCGAACTGGCCGGGCGGCTCGGCGTCGACATGCCGATCTGCACCGCCGTCAACGCCATCGTCAATCACGGCAAGGACATCGACAAGGTCATCGAAAGCCTGCTTGCCCGCCCCTTCACCAAGGAGATGTGAGCCGCTCACCCTCCCGCCGATAAACGCCCGCCAAAAGGATTCCCCATGCATTACATCGTGTTCGCCATCGACAAGCCCGGCCATGTCGACCTGCGCCAGGCCAGCCGGCCGGATCACCTGGCGTACCTGAAGTCCCAGAAGGACATCATCGTCACCGCCGGGCCCATGCAGTCCGACGACGGCGAGGCGATGATCGGCAGCATGCTGGTGATCGACGTGCCCGACCGGGCCGCCGCCGAGGCCTTCGCGAAGGGCGATCCCTATGCCAAGGCCGGCCTGTTCGAAAGCACGGTCATCAAGCGCTGGAAGCGCACCATTCCTGCCGAGTGACCCGCACCGAGAGCCCCCGCCCGAGACACGCCATGACGGAACACGCGCTCTGCCAATTGGACGATATCGCCGACGGCGGGTCAGCCGGATTCGAGGTCGCCGGCAAACTGGTCATGGCGATCCGCCAGGGCGATACGGTCTTCGCCTATGTCAACTCCTGCCCCCATGTCGGCACGCCGCTCGACATGTGGCCGGGGCGGTTCCTGACCCGGGACGGGGAATACATCCTCTGCGCCACCCACGGCGCCCTGTTCCGCATCGAGGACGGCCATTGCGTGGCCGGGCCCTGTGTCGGACGCGGCCTGACCCCGATTGAAACGCGCATCGAAAATGGTGCTGTAAATATTTTCAATATTGATTGACGTCATTGTAAATAAAGAAAAATTTCCGACTCTTACTTGCGCGATCCCTGATTTTTTTCTATCCAACCATTGGCCCAGCCGATTTCCCGGGCGCTATGCCTTGTTCTCGGGCGAGATTTCGCCATACCATCCGAGACCGTAGGGGAAAACCGGGGGCGTGGCCCCGGCTCCAGGGAAGCGGCACACGGCACAGCCGGCGCAGCCAGATTCGGGCGACCGCCGGCTGACGCAGGGAGCAAGATCGGGCGGGGCACAGACCGGACCCGCACCAAAAAGCGGCGCATGCCGCGTGCAATATTGGGAGGTTTCTACCGTCATGTCTGAAGAGCTTCTGTTTCCAGTGCCCGACGCCGTCGCCAAGGCGTCGCTCTGCACCAACGACCAATACCTGGAAATGTACAAGAAATCCGTCGACGACCCGGACGCCTTCTGGGGCGAGCAGGGCAAGCGCCTGGATTGGATCAAGCCGTACACCAAGGTCAAGAACGTCAACTACGACTACGGCAACGTATCCATCAAGTGGTACGAGGACGGCAGCCTGAACGCGTCGGTCAACTGCATCGACCGCCACCTGGCCAAGCGCGGCGACCAGGTCGCCATCATCTGGGAAGGCGACGACCCCAAGGACGACGCCAAGATCACCTATAAGGAACTGCACGAACAGGTGTGCCGCCTGGCCAACGCCCTGAAGGCGCGCGGCATCAAGAAGGGCGACGTGGTCACTATCTACATGCCCATGGTGCCGGAAGCGGCCTATGCCATGCTCGCCTGCACGCGCATCGGCGCCATTCATTCCATCGTGTTCGGCGGGTTTTCCCCGGACGCGCTCGCGGGCCGGATCGAGGACTGCAAGTCGACCTGCGTCATCACCGCCGACGAAGGCGTGCGCGGCGGCCGGCCGATCCCGCTCAAGGTCAACACGGACGCCGCCATCGAAAAATGCGGCGGCGTCGACACCGTGTTCGTGGTCAAGCGCACGGGGGCCGACATCAACTGGGTCGAGGGACGCGACGTGTGGTACGGGGACGCGACCGCCGCCGCTGATGCCGATTGCGCGCCCGAGGAAATGAACGCGGAAGACCCGATGTTCATCCTCTATACCTCGGGATCGACCGGCAAGCCCAAGGGCGTGCTGCACACCACGGGCGGCTACATGGTCTATGCCGCCATGACCCATCAGTACGTGTTCGATTATCACGACGGGGAAATCTACTGGTGCACCGCCGACGTCGGCTGGGTCACGGGCCACAGCTACATCGTCTACGGCCCGCTCGCCAACGGCGCCACCACGCTGATGTTCGAAGGCGTGCCCAATTACCCGAGCATGTCCCGCTTCTGGGAAGTCTGCGACAAGCATCAGGTCAACATCTTCTACACCGCCCCGACGGCGATCCGCGCCCTCATGCGCGACGGCGACGCGCCGGTGAAGAAGACCTCGCGCACGTCGCTCCGCCTGCTGGGGTCGGTCGGCGAACCGATCAACCCGGAAGCCTGGATGTGGTACTACAACGTGGTCGGCGACGGCCGCTGCCCCATCGTCGACACCTGGTGGCAGACGGAAACCGGCGGCATCCTGATCACCCCGCTGCCCGGTGCGACGGCGCTGAAGCCGGGATCGGCCACCCGGCCCTTCTTCGGCATTCAGCCGCAGATCGTCGATGCCGACGGCAAGCCGCTGGACGGGGCGACCGAGGGCAACCTCTGCATCGTCGCCAGCTGGCCCGGCCAAATGCGCAGCGTCTACGGCGACCACAAGCGGTTCGAGGACACCTACTTCGCCACCTACAAGGGCAAGTACTTCACCGGCGACGGCTGCCGCCGCGACGCCGACGGCTACTACTGGATCACCGGCCGCGTCGACGACGTCATCAACGTGTCGGGCCACCGCATGGGCACGGCCGAGGTCGAATCAGCCCTGGTCGCCCACCCCAAGGTCGCCGAGGCCGCCGTCGTCGGAGCACCCCACGACATCAAGGGCCAGGGCATCTACGCCTATGTCACCCTCAACGCCGGCGAGGCCCCTTCCGACGATCTGAAGAAGGAGCTGATCCAATGGGTGCGCAAGGAGATCGGCCCGATCGCCAGCCCCGACTGGCTGCAATGGGCGCCCGGCCTGCCCAAGACCCGCTCGGGCAAGATCATGCGCCGGATCCTGCGCAAGATCGGCGAGGACGATTTCTCCAACCTGGGCGATACCTCGACCCTGGCCGACCCGGCCGTGGTGGATGATCTGGTCAACAACCGCCAGAACAGAATCCACTAAGCACCGACATCATCCGAACACGAAAGGCGGGGCCGTTTGGTCCCGCCTTTTTTCTGCGCCGAACAGTCGTGGCCTTTGCAGACGCCGGTCCAGGGCGTAGAAAACAAGGGAAGAAAGGCCGCAACCGGCCGCCCTGAATAACGGAGACATCCATGGCCCGCATCGCAATCGGCGGATTCTTGCACGAAACCCACTGCTTCGTGCCCATGCGCACCGACTATGATTACTACGCCCGGGGCGGCGAGTTTCCGCCGCTGGCGCGGCGCGGGGAAATCATCGAACGGACCAAAGGCGGATCGTTCGGGATGTCGGGATTTCTCGACACCATCGACCCGAGCCATGAACTGGTCCCCCTGATCTGGGGCCATGCCGGCGCCGGCGGCTATATCACCGACGACTGTTTCGAACGCATCGTCGGCGAACTGGTCGGCATGCTGTCCCAGGCCATGCCCGTGGACGCCGTGTATCTGGATCTGCACGGCGCCATGTGTTCGGAGACCTTCCCCGATGCCGAGGGCGAAGTGCTGCGCCGGGTGCGGGCCTGCATCGGCCCCGACGTACCGCTGGTCATCTCGCTCGACTATCACGTCAATCTGACGCAGCAGATGGTCGACAATATCGACGGCGTCGCCATCTACCTGACCTACCCACACATCGACCGCCAGCACACCGGGGGGCGGTCGGCGCGGATCCTGATGCGGGTGCTTGAGGAAGGGATTCCACAGGGCAAGGCCCTGCGCCGCATTCCGTTCCTGCTGCCGCTGAATTTCCAATGCACCCTGATCGAGCCGACCAAGGCGGTCATCGAAGCCTCGGTCGCTGGCGAGGGCGGCGACATCCTGAACCTGTGTTACGCCGCCGGCTTCCCGCCGTCCGATCTGGCCGAATGCGGCCCCGCCGTCGTCTGCCACGCCCGCACCCAGGACACCGCCGACCGCGCCGCCGACATGCTGGAGGCCATGGTCCTGGACCGCGAAGCGGATTTCGCCGAGCCCCTGATGACGCCGGACGAGGCCGTGACCAAGGCCATGGAACTGGCGCAGACGGCATCGGCGCCCATCGTCATCGCCGACACCCAGGACAACCCCGGCGCCGGCGGGACCTGCGACACCACGGGCATGCTGGCGGCCCTGGTGCGCCACGACGCCCAGGGGGCCGCCATGTGCGTGATGTGGGACCCGGACGCCGCGCGGGCCGCGACCGAGGCCGGGGTCGGCGCGACCGTGACCCTGGACCTGGGCGGCAAGCATGCCATTCCCGGAGACAAACCGTTCCACGGCACCTTCGAGGTCGCGGCCTTGAGCGACGGCAGGTTCACCACCACGGGCCGCAGCATTCCCGGCCGCCGCATCGACATCGGCCCGGCCGCGGTCCTCAAGATTGGCGGCGTGTCCGTGGTCACCACCAGCAAGCGCATGCAGGCCTATGATCAGGACATCTTCAAGCACATCGGCATCGAGCCCACGGAACAGAAGATCCTGGTGCTGAAAAGCACCTGCCATTTCCGCGCCGATTTCGACCCCATCGCCGCCCAGACCCTGGTCGCCGTGGCGCCGGGGGGCCATATCGTCGACCCCCGGGAATATCCCTACCGCCACCTGCGCCCGGGCGTGCGCCTGCTGCCCCTGGGGTCCGCCTACGCGCCGAAGCCGGCATAACCGGCGGCCCCAAAATCACGCCATGCGCAGGCCCGCGTTCTTCAGCGGGAAATCGCGGATGCGCTTTCCCGTGGCCGCGAAGATGGCGTTGAGCACCGCCGGGGCCGCGACGGCGATGGTCGGCTCGCCGACCCCGCCCCAGAACCCGCCCGACGGCATGACCAAGGCCTCGACCTTGGGCATGTCCTTGATGCGCATGACTTCGTAGGTGTCGAAGTTCTGCTGCTCGACCCGGCCCGCCTTGACCGTGCATTCCCCCATCAGCATGGCCGAGAGCCCATAGACGAAGGAGCCTTCGACCTGGGCCGCGATCTGCTGCGGGTTGACGGCATGGCCGGAATCCGTGGCCGCGACGATGCGGTGGATCTTCACCGTGCCGTCGGCCGAGACCGAAACCTCGGCGCAGGCGGCGACGTAGCTGGCGAAGGCCTTGCAATGGGCCAAGCCCCGGAACACGCCCTTGGGTGCCGGGGTGCCCCAGCCCGCCTTGTCCGCCACGGCCTGCAGCACGGCCCGGCTTTTCGGATGGTCCTTCATGTACTTGAGCCGGAATTCCAAGGGGTCCTGGCCCGTGAGATGGGCCAGTTCGTCCATGAAGCTTTCCAGGTAGATGACGTTTTGGTTGGCGTTGACGCCGCGCCAGAAGCCCGGGCGCAAATGCGGATTGCGCATGGCATGGTCGACCTTGAGGGCGGGAAAGCCGTAGCTGATGGCATGGTCGCCCTTGGGCGCCAGACATTGGAAGGTGACCGGATCCATCCCGCCCTTGAGCCGCCCCGGCATGATGCCGGCCAGGATCGACTGCCCGGATATGCGCACGCGCAGCCCGGTGATCTCGCCCTTGTCGTCGAGCCCGGCGGTCATCCGGCATTGGGTGATCGGATGGTAGGCGCCGTGGGTCATGTCTTCTTCCCGGGTCCACAACAGCTTCACCGGAGTGCCCGGCATCTGCCGGGCGATCTTGACAGCCTGGCGCACGTAGTCGTGGACCGGCCCGGCCCCCCGCCGCCCGAAGCCGCCGCCCAGCATCAGCTTATGGACGTCGCATTTGTCGGCGGGCAGGCCCGCCGCCTCGGCCGTGACGTCAAGCGCCGATTCCCCGTTCTGGGTCGGGCACCAGACCTCGCAGCGGTCCGGCGTCCACAGGGCAGTGGCGTTCATGGGCTCCATGGTCGCGTGGTGCTGAAACGGATAGGAATAGGTCGCCTGCACCTGCTTGACCGACCCGGCGATGGCCGCCTCGGCGTCGCCGACCTGGTTGGCGACGAAGGCCTCCTTGGCGTTCAGGCCCTCGGCAACCATGGCCACGATGTCGGCGCTGTCGACCTTGGCGTGGGGGCCGTCGTCCCATTCGATGGGCAGGGCGTCGATCGCCGTCTTGGCCTGCCACCATTTGTCGGCGACCACGGCGACGGCGTCGTCGCCGACGGCCACGACCTTCTTGACCCCGGGCATGGTCATGACCTTGGCCGCGTCGAAGGATTTCAGCTTGGCCCCGAACAGGGGGTACTGGCGGATCGCCGCGTTGACCATGCCCGGCAGTTTCAGGTCCGTGCCGTAGATCTGCTTGCCGGTCAGCTTGTCGGCGGTGTCGAGACGCTTGAGCGGCTGGCCCGCGATGGTCCAATCCTTGGGGTCCTTCAGGGCGACGGTCTCGGGCACCGGCAGCTGGGCCGCCGCCAGGGCGACCTTGCCATAGGTCGTCGTGCGGCCCGAGGCGCCATGGGTGATCACCCCCTTGGCGGTGGTGCAGTCGCCCGGCGGCACGCCCCAGGCATTGGCCGCCGCCGTCACCAGCATCAGGCGCGCGGCGGCGCCGCCTTCGCGCACGTAGTCGTGGGAGCCGCGAATGCCCCGGCTGCCGCCGGTGGAAAAGCTTTTCCATATTTTGCCCCGGGCCAGGTTGGTGCCCGGCGTGGGGTATTCGGTGGTCACGCGGGCCCAGTCGCAGTCCAGTTCCTCGGCCACCAATTGGGCCAGCCCCGTCAGGGTGCCCTGGCCCATTTCCGAGCGCGCGATGCGGATCACCACGGTCTCGTCAGGCCGCACCACGACCCAGGCGGTGATTTCGTCCGTCTGCCCGGCCCCGGCCAGGGCCGCGCCGCCGCTGCTTGAAAGCGGCACGCGGAAGCCCAGGACCAGGCCGGCGGCGCCGGCCCCCGCCATGAAGGTGCGGCGGGAAACGTTCATCGATGTCGTCATGTCCGTGCCTCCCCTTACGCTTTCTGGCCGGCGGCCTGATGGATGCCGGCGCGCACGCGCTGATAGGTGCCGCAGCGGCAGATGTTGGACATCTCGGCGTCGATGTCGGCGTCCGAGGGCTTGGGATTTTTCGCCAGCAGCGCCGCCGCCGCCATGATCATGCCGGTCTGACAGTAGCCGCATTGCGGCACGTCAAGGTCCAACCAGGCCTTCTGCACGGGATGGGTGCCGTCGGGCGACAGGCCCTCGATGGTGACGATCTTGTCTGTGGCCGCGACGGCCTCCAGCGGCAGGGCGCAGGCGCGCACGGCCTCGCCGTTGACATGCACGGTGCAGGCGCCGCAGGCGGCGATGCCGCAGCCGTATTTCGCGCCCGTCAGGTCCAGGTATTCGCGCAACACCCACAACAGGGGCGTCGCACCATCGGCGTCGACCGTGACGGCCTTGCCGTTGACGTTGATGTTCGCCATGGGGCGATCCTCCGCAATTTGAAGATGAGTTTGCCGTGATGTTCCGCCCGCCTGGGCGAAAAGTCTAATCACATTGTAATGACGTTCAGGCGGGAACGGCGGATGCGCCGACGATCAGCTTTCGTAACGCGTGTTGCCGCGGCGGTTGGTGTCGATGGGCAGTTCCATCAACAAGGGCTGATGGGCGCGCTGCGAACAGTTCTTGCGCGGGCACAAGTGGCAGTTGATGCCGATGGGCGCGAACAACTCGTCATCGCGGCTGTTGAAGGGCGCGGCATAGGCCAGGCGGTGGGCGTGCTTGAGCTCGCAGCCCAGGGACAAGGCCAGGCGCCGGTCCTGGGTGTCCCGCGAGAACACGGGGCGTTCCGTCGTCCGCGACATGGTGAAGAAACGCTCGCCGTCGGGCAGTTCGACGAACTGGGGCACGATCACACCCGGCGTGCGGAACGAGGTATGGATGTTCCACACCGGGCAGGCGCCGCCGTAATCGGCGATGTTGAAGGACGTCGAATTGAACCGCTTGGTCACGTTGCCCGCCTTGTCGACGCGCAGGAAAAAGAACGGCACGCCCTTGGCGCCGTCGCGCTGCAGGGTCGTCAGGCGGTGGCAGACCTGCTCGAACGACACGCCGAAGGCGGCGGCCAGACGGTCGACGTCGTAGCGGGTGTCCTCCGCCGCCTCGAAGAACGGGCCGTAGGGCATGAGGAAGGCGGCGGCGAAATAGTTGGCGAGTTCGACATGGCAGCGCGCCACGGCGGTCTCGGAGCTGAGGACGCTGCCGGCGGTGAGCTGCTCCAACAGCCCCGGCAGTTCGACCAGGCAGAGCACATGGGCCAATTGGAACACCCGGTTCTGATGGTCCAGGGCTTCCGACAGATGGATCATCGATGCCGTTTCGTCGTGGATGCGCAGCGCCTGACCCATGTCCTCGATGGAGGCGATCCGCACTTCCAGCCCGTGCACGCGCATCAACCGGCCCTTCAGCACGGCATAAACGTTGTCGACCTCGCAGGGCGTGGCGGCGCGCAGGCGTTCGGCCGCCGCCTCCAGGTCGGGGAAATGGTTGGAATGGTCGCGGAAGAAGTCGTGAATGATGCGTTCCGGCGTCGACGACAACAGGTCGGCGGGCATGCCCTCGCTGCCCAGGCGCATCATGTTCTCAAGCGCGTTGCGGTGGTTGCGGTAGAGATGCAGGAAATGATCGACCAGCCGGGGCGCGTGGTCGATGGCGGCGCGCAGTTCCTGAAGGTCGGGTTGATCGCCCCCGAACAAGGGGTCCTGCACCGTGTTGCGCAGGTCGGCCAAAAGGGTCGAGCCCTCGTCCTTGATCAGGTCGCGCCAGTCGACGCCGTAGGCGTCGGACAGGGACATCAGCATGGTCACGGACAGGGACCGCTGGTTGTTTTCCAGCAGATTCACATAAGCCGTGGAGACGCCCAAGGCGGCGGCCATTTCCGCCTGGGTCTGGCCGTGCTCGCGGCGCAGCTGGCGCAGCCGCGGCCCGACCAGGGTCTTGCGCATACGCATGCCCGTGTTCCGCCCTTGATCCGGTAATTAACAATTTAACATTTTACTAGATTTGTTGCCAATACAGATAACACATAAACCTGATAAATCGTGATTCCCTGGTATACCAGGCGTAGGGTCTCGGTCGTGACATCGTCCTCTTGCAGGGGCGGCGATGGAAAGCAAAGACATCTGAGGAGACCCGACATGGCACATAACATTCTCATTCTTGGCGCTTCCTACGGCTCCCTGCTCGGCACCAAACTGCTGATGGCCGGCCACAACGTGACTCTGGTCTGCCGCGAGGAAACGGCCAAACTGATCAACGAACAGGGCACGGAGGTGCGCATCCGCCTGAAGGGCGAGGACACGCACCGCACCTTCCGGTCCAAGGACCTGCCCGGGCGCCTGGACGCCCAGACGCCGGAAAACGTCGCCGCCGGGGCCTATGACCTGGTCGGCCTGGCCATGCAGGAGCCGCAGTATGCCGCCCATTCCCTGCGCACCCTCTTGATGCGCATCGCCGACGCCGGCACGCCCTGCCTGTCGATCATGAACATGCCGCCGCTGCCGTTCCTCAAGCGCATTCCCGGCCTGGACACGGGCAAGCTGGAAGCCGCCTATACCAACCCCCGGGTCTGGGACCGTTTCGCGCCCGACCTGATGACCCTGTGCAGCCCCGATCCCCAGGCCTTCCGTCCACCGGAAGAAGGGGCCAACGTGCTGCATGTCGGCCTGCCGACCAATTTCAAGGCCGCCCGCTTCGGCGACCGCGACGCCAACAAACTGCTCGACCGCCTGGACGCCGACATCGCCGCCGTGCGCGTCGGCCGGTCGGACGTGCCGGTCAAGCTAAAGGCCTTCGAGTCCATTTTCGTACCGCTTGCGAAATGGTCAATGCTGCTGGCCGGCAACTACCGCTGCGTCGACCGCGACGGCGTGCGCCCGATCCGCGACGCGGTGCACGAAAACCTGGGCAAGTCGCGGCTGATCTATCAGCACGTGGACGCCATCGCCCGCAACCTGGGCGCCGACCCGGCCGATGCCGTGCCGTTCGAAAAATACGCCAATGCGGCGGAAAACCTTTTGAAGCCGTCGTCCGTAGCCCGCGCCGTGGACGGCGGGTCGCCGGTCATCGAGCGGGTCGACATGCTGGTGCAGCTGATCGGCCGCTCCCTCGGCATGAGCAACCCGGACATCGACGAGATCGTCGCCACGGTGGACGGCCGCCTGGCCGCCAATCAGCGCCGGTCGGCCTGATAGAGCCGCCGGAGACATGGCCATCTGAGTCCGCCGACCCTTACTTTCTTGTGATTGTTTCCTCCTACCTTGCACGGGCGGAACCTTCGGGTTCCGCCCCATTCTTTTGCCCGCCCCCCATGTAGGCGGCGCAAAGCTGACCGCCTTTCATTGATTTCCCGGACCGGATCGCGCATCGTCCCGAACCGCCCGGCGACGCCGCCAGGGCCATCAGCAAAGATCAAAAGACTTAAAGGGACGGAACATGACGAAAGAAGCCATTGCCGAACTGCTTGACCCCAAGGTGCTGCGGGTCGGCATCAACCTGGGCAACATCCTGCTGGTCACCGGCAAGAAAGCGAACGGCGACCCGGAAGGCATCGCGCCCGACATGGCGGCCGGCATCGCCAAGGCGCTGGGCGTCGAGGTGAAATACGACACCTTCGCCACGCCGGGCGAGGTCGCCGACGCGGCAGAGCGCGGCGAATGGGACATCGGCCTGATCGCCATCGAGCCCAAGCGGGCCGAGGTCATCGATTTCTGCAACGCCTATGTGCAGATCGAGGCGACCTATCTGGTGCCCGACACCTCGCCGTTCCAGAAGGTCGAGGACGTGGACGCCCCCGGCGTAAGGGTCGCCGTGTCGGAACGCGCCGCCTATGACCTCTATCTCTCGCGCACCCTGAAGCACGCGGAACTGCACCGTGCCCAGGGCCTGCCGGGCGCCTTCGAGCTGTTCAAGCGGGAAGGCCTGGACGCCTTGGCCGGGCTGGTCCCGGCACTCCGCGACAACGCCAAGGACATGCCGGGCACGCGCCTGCTGCCGGGCCGCTATACCTCGGTCAAGCAGGCCATCGGCACGCGCCACGGCAAGCCCGCCCTGAAGGCCGTGGTTCAGGGCTTCATTGCCGATGCCGTTGCGGGCGGATTGGTCGGCAACCTGATCGATAAGCACGGAGTGACCGGCAAGCTAGCCGTCGCCACGGACGACTAAGCAATGGGCCAGGGGGGCGTCAGGCTCCTCTGGCCATCTGCTTGACGCGCTGCAGGTTCTTTTCGATGACGATGACGCGCTTCTGGTTGCCGGCGGCGCGGTAGATTTCCGACGCCCCGGAAAAGTATTTCTGCGCGTCGGCGACCAGCTGCGGCGACGGCTGGCGCTTGGCCAGGGCGAAGCAGGCCGCCCCCAGATTATTGGCCGTCTGCGCCCACAGCAGCGGCACCAGTTCCTTCTTGCGCACATCCAACGCCTGCTTGAACGCCTCGACCGCCTTGGCCGCCAGTTCCGGGCCCTGGGCCCGTTCGGCCAGGGCCAACATGACCGTGCCATAGCCGTTCATGGCCTCGGCCCAGCGCCCGGGGTTCAATTCCACGTCGAAGGCGGTCAGCGCACTTTCAAAGGCCTGGGCCGATTCCTTCAAGCGCGCAGGCGTGGTTTCCTTGTTGCCGATCTTGTACAGCACCATGGCCGTGTTGATCAGCGCGAGGGCGTATTCGTTGGGATAGTTGTCGCGGCCCAGCGCGTCGGCAACCTCGCGGTAGGCGGCGGCCGCGGCGGCCAGGGCGTCCGGGTCGGCGTCCTGGGTCGATTTCATCTGCAGGCCGTCGGCGAAATGGTTCTGCGCCAGCGCCCATTGCAGCAGGTCTTCCTTCTTGTCGATGGTCTTGACCGCGTCCTGATAGGCCTTCAGCCCCTTGGCCAGATACTTCTTGGCGCCGACCCGCCACAGGGACAGGCAGACGTTGCCGTAACAGGTCAGACAGGATGCCAGATGCGGCGGCTCCAGATGCGGCGGGCTGTCCCAGACCTTTTCCAGGTCCTTCATCTCGCCCTCGAGCACGCCCGCCAGCATCTTGCGCGCCCCCCGGTGCACGGGCAGCAGCGAGCCCATGGCCGAGACCAGGATCAATTTATACAGATCGCGCGGCACGGGGATCGGCAGGGTCAGATGGTCGAGCGGCCCGAACGTGCTGGCCGCCCCTTCGGCCGCCCCCACGGGCAGAAAGCGCAGTTCCACCGCCGTGCCGAGATCGACCGTGGCCCCCCAGACCAGAAGGTCCGCCTCTTCCTCGCGCAGCCATTCGGAGCCGGTGCGCGCCCCTTCCTGCAGGGCATTGAACAGGGGCATCTTGGGATTGAGCTTGATCGCCTGGGTGCGGCGGTAGACGGCGACATCGGAAATGGCGCCGAAGATGTCGGCCAGGTTTTCGGTGATCTTGTCGCCGCCGGCGCCGTCGATGTCGGTCAGCACGATGCTGGCCGCGGCACCCGACACGCCGGATGGCGCGAAGCCGCCGCCGACCCGTTTCCCCTTGCGGCGGGATTTCTTTTTGGCTTTGGTCCCGCCCAGCCCGAACAGTGCCTTGAGAAGACCCATTTCTGAATTCTTTGTCTTGCGGCGCGGACGCCCGGCGATCACCGGCGTCCGCGTCTCCGTCCTCGCCCGATCAGGCGATAGAATGTCCCACCGGCGCGCCAAGAGCAAGCCCCCGGCACCCCGCCCGAACGCGGACGGTTCGGAAGCGGATTAAAAATCGATGCAGCGGCCGTTCTTTTCCCAATCGCCGAAGCGGGTCGGGTCGGGCCGCGCGGGCTTGGCTCCGCCCGCGCCGGCCTGGGGCGGGCCCTCGGCGGGCGCCGGGGGGGGCGCCGGTTGCGGGCCGGGGTCGATCTGCCGACGTCCGGCGGCGAGAAAGGCCCGCGCCCGTTCCAGGCGCTGCACGCGCGTGCTGTCGTTGTCGTCGGTCATGGCCGCAGTTTAGCGGCATCGCCGCCGCCCCGCCAAGGCCGACGGTTGAATCCCCTTGCCCGCCCCGCGCCGCCCTGGCATGACCGGGGCATGAACCATGACAACCCGGATGCCCGCGCGGCGGCCCTCGACCTGTTGCAGGGCGTGATCCGCCGCAAACAGGCCCTTGATCAGCAGATGACGGGCGGCGCCTTCGCGGCGTTGGATCCGCGCGGCCGCGCCTTCGCCCATAATCTTGTCGCCACGACCCTGCGCCGCCTGGGCCAGATCGACGCTCTGATCTCTTCCTGTCTGGAAAAGCCCCTGCCGCCCAATGCGCGCACGGCCCAGGACATCCTGCGCCTGGGCGCGGCGCAGTTGCTGTTCACGGGTACGGCCGACCACGCCGCCGTGGACACGGCCGTGGATCTGGCCCGCGCACGCGGCCAGGGGCGCCTGGCCAAGCTGGTCAACGCCGTGCTGCGCCGCCTGCAACGCGAGGGGGCCGCCGCCCTCACGGCCCAGGACGCGGCGCGCCTCAATACCCCGGACTGGCTGTGGCGGGCCTGGGAGGCGGCTTACGGCGCCGAAACCTGCCGCGCCATCGCCGATATTCACCTCGCCCCCGCCCCCCTGGACATCACGGTCAAGGAAGATGCCGCCGCCTGGGCCGCGCGTCTGGGCGGACAAGCCCTGTCGGACCGCAGCCTGCGCCTGAGCGATGCCGCGCCCGTGCCCGAACTGCCCGGATTTGCCGAAGGCGCCTGGTGGGTGCAAGACCGGGCGGCGGCCCTGCCCGTGCGCCTTTTGGGCGACGTCACGGGACAAAACATCTTGGACCTTTGCGCCGCCCCCGGCGGCAAGACGGCGCAGCTCGCCGCGGCGGGGGCGCGGGTGACGGCCCTGGACCGTTCGGACAAGCGCCTCGACATCCTCGCCCGCAACATGGATCGCCTGGGGCTCCGGGCGGAAACCGTGGCCGCCGACGCGCTTTCCTGGAACCCGCCCGCCCCCTTCGACGCGGTGCTGCTGGACGCTCCCTGTTCGGCCACGGGCACCATCCGCCGCCATCCCGACCTGCCCCATCTGAAGGGTCCCGAGGACACGGCGAAACTCGCCGACCTGCAGGACCGGCTGCTGGCCCGGGCGTCGGACTGGGTCCGGCCCGGCGGGGTTCTGGTGTTCGCGACCTGCTCCCTGCAGCCCGAGGAAGGGGGTGAGCGGATTCGCGCGTTCCTGGCCCGGCACCCCGGCTTCACGGCCGAGGCGGTGACGCCCGGCGAATCGGGCATCACGCCCGAGATGGTGTCGGCGGAGGGCTGGCTGCGCACCCTGCCGTCCATGGCGGCGGAAATCGGCGGCATGGACGGGTTTTTCGCCGCCGCCCTGCGGCGTATCGCGTAACGCCCCGTTCGGTGCTATGCATCGGCGGATGGTTTTCCAGTTCGCCCGCGACGTGTTCTACCTCAGCGACATCTACAACAGGATGTTGCGCCGTCACGGGGTTTCCCAAATCCACGCCATCACCACCGATCCCCTGCCCGGCGACCCGGTGCGGGGGGCCGGCATCCTGAACGGCGAGATGGTGCTGGCCGCGCGCAAGCGTGCCCTGGGCCCCTATCCCTTCGCCGCCGACCTGAAAAGCCGCCGCGCCCTGGCCGATCTGTACGGGTTTTCCTGGCTGCGCGACCTGGCGGCCTTGAGCGCCCCGGACGCCCGCGCGGCGGCCCAGGGCCTGGTCCGCGACTGGCTGCGCCATCATGACCGCTGGGATGCCGTGACCTGGGCGCCCGACGTGGCCGGGGCCCGGGTGCTGGCCTGGCTTAATTATGTCGATTTCGTAACAGAAGCGGCGGACGGCGGCCTGCGCACGGAAATGGCGGCGGCCACGGCGGCCCAATTGCGCCATCTTGCCGGGGCCAGCCGTTCCGGAAACGAAAGTTCCGGGACCGACGAAAGCCCGTTCACGGCCGGGGCCGCCCTGGTCGCCGGGGCCGTCGGCCTGCCGGGCCTGGACGGCCTGCTCGACACGGGCCTGGAGCGCCTGCGGGGCGCCGTCGCCCGCGACATCCTGGCCGACGGGGGGCATCGGGCGCGGGCACCGGAAACGGCACTGCGCGCGCTTACCCGGCTGGTCGCCGCCGTGCGCGCCCTCAAGGCCGGACGCCGGCCGGTGCCCGATTTCCTGAGCGACGCCCTGGCCCGCCTCGCCCCGGCGGTCAAGGCGACGGTGCTGGGCGACGGGGGCCTGGCCGCCTTCAACAGCGGCGGCACCGCCACGGCACCCGAGGTCACCGCGGTCCTGAATACGGCCGGCCTGCGCGGGGCCGCCCCCGCCAGCCTGCCCGATTGGGGGTTCGAGCGCCTGCATGCCGGCACCACCACGGTGGTCGCCGACACGGGCGGGTACGGCGGCGCCCACGCGGGCGCCCTCAGTTTCGAGATGTCGGCGGGCCGCCACCGCCTGGTCGTCAACTGCGGCGCCCATCCGGACGAGACCACGGAATGGGCGCGGGTGCTGCGCGCGACCGCCGCCCATTCGACCCTCACCGTGAACGACACGGACGCCCTGCCCACGGACGGCCCCGGCCCCGTCGATGTCGGCAGGGCCGTGCGGCGCAACGAACGGGAAGGCAGTTCCCTCGTGCAGTCGGCCCATGACGGCTACCGCCGGGCCTTCGCCATCGTCCACAACCGTGACCTCTACCTGTCCGGCGCCGGCGACGATTTCAGGGGCAAGGACACCCTGGTCGGCGGCACGGGCGCCTTCACCCTGCGCTTTCACCTGCATCCCGAGACAGGGGCGTCGATGCTGGAGGGCGGCAACGCCGTGCTGCTCAAGCTGCCCGGTGGCAAGGGCTGGCGGTTCCGCTGTTCCGGTGCGCGCCCGGCGTTGGAGGAAAGCGTCTATCTGGGCGATCCCACCCACCCCCGGCGCTGTGGCCAGATCGTGCTGCGCGGCGAGCATCGGGGCCGCGACACGGCCGTACGCTGGTCGTTTCTGCGCGAAGGGGCGTAACCGGGCCGCCGCGCAAGTGGACCGGCGCCAAGGCTTCTGCTATCAGCGGTCAGACCCTACACCCCCGGCCCCATCCGGGGTTCAGCGGACACTTCACGGCCATGACCGACGACCGCCCGAATTTGCCCTGGCTGCGCGACGCGACCGCGATCGCGCTTGGCCTGACCGTACCGGCCATGGTGTCGGGCCGGGCGGTGCTGCAGGGATTGGCGGCGGCGGCGCTGGTTGGCGTGCTGGTCATCGCCTGGCAGGATCGCCGCATCTTCGCGCAAGCCGGCGCGGCCGTGCGGTCGCGGTTCGGAATAGTGGTCCTCATCGCCTTCGCGGCCATGGCAGTCAGTATTCCCGGCTCCCTCGATCCCCTGCGCTCCTTCGAAGCCTGGGCGCGGACTCTAGCCTATATCGGCGGATGCACGTTGTTCTGGGCGTTCCTTGCTGGGGACGCGCGGGCGCGGAGGCTGTGTCAAATTTCGTTGATCCTGGGAACCTGCACGGCCGTGGCCCTTGTCGTATTGGCGCAATTGGGCGTCATGCAGCCGCTTAACATCGTCCGTCTGCAACTCGAAAGAGTGTCGCATTATTGGGCGTTCAAGGAGCCGAGAGCCTTTGCCGCCGCCGCCGCCTGCCTGGTTCCGGCCTTGGTCTATCTGGCCTTGCCGATGCGTGGGTGGAAGATCGTCGGGGCCCTGGCCGCCGCCCTGGGCCTCGTGGCGATTACGGTGACCACCGCCAACAAATCCGCCATCGCGGGCCTGTTGGCGTTGATCCTTGCGGTGAGTTTCGTGTGGGCCCTGCGGCGGCGGAAAGTCTGGCTGTATTCCTGGTTAGCCTGGGCCACTGCCGTTTCGGCGGCCGGCATCTGGCTCGTCCATGCCCTTCCCGATCAGCCGACGCTGACGGCACCCTGGCCCTGGCTGCCCGACTGGCTGATCGACCCTCACCGCCAGTATATCTGGCAGTTCACGATGGGCAAAATCGCGGAAGCACCTTGGACCGGATACGGAATAAACGTCATCAACCGGGTTGAAGGCGCGGGCATGATGGTTCCCGGATACCATCAACAGTTTCTACCGTCCCATCCGCACAATTGGATATTGGAAGTCTTGGGGGAGACCGGGGTCATCGGCTTCCTGCCGATGGCGGCCACGCTGGCTTGGTTCTTCGCCCGCCAGGTGCGTCGCTATCTGTTGTCGGCAAGCGCCGCCGCCTTGGCGCAGATCGGCTTATTCGCGGTGTTCTGGTCGTCGTCGCTGTTCAATTTCTCGATCTGGTCGTCGTGGTGGCTGATCACGTTCTTCCTGCTGAGCGCCATCATCGCCGCTTCACCGCCGGCCACCTCGCAACCGGCGTCGCCCTAACGGGCTTTCTCCAAACGATCAAGTCTGGGCGGGTACTTGTCCGCCTGCCACACCCCGATCTGGCGGGAGCGGAAGCGGGTGGCCGCGTCCGGGGCAGGGCCCGCCGGCATGCCGCGGAACGGGGCGATGATCATCGCCTTGGGATGGGCCTTGAGCCAGACCTCCAGCGCCGCCGGCCCGCCGACTACGCCGACCGGCTTCGTCAGGCGGCCGAGGAAATGGAATTCGCCCCGGTATTTGCCAAAGGTGACGAAGTCGGCGCCCTGATCCTCGAGGGTCTTGAGCACCTGAGAAAATGGCCGGAAATCGTGGGATTCGGCCATCAGCGGGCGCAACGTCAGGTGAACCGCGACGACCATCGCCACGGACAGACCCGCCACCGCCGCCACCCGCGCCGCTGCCGCCCCGTTTAGGCGCAGAAAGGCCACGGCCGCTGCGGCCACCCCGGCGAGCGGCCACAGCTGCGCGTCTCCGACGGAGGTCGCCCAGGACGGTTTGATATCGAAATGAAGGGCGCCGGCCAGCGCGCCGGCCAGCACGAGAAACAACGCCACCGGGATCCAGCGGTCGACCGGACGCCAAAACCCGTCTTCTTCCGCGGCAACCGCCCCCGCCAAGGCGCGGGCCAGAATCAGGGCAAGGGCGGGAAATTCCGGCAGCAGGTAATGGGGCTGCTTGCCGCTGATGGCGGAGAAAACCGCGAAGGCGGCGGCGAACCAGACGAGGCAGAGGCGCGTGCCGCCGTCGCCCGCCATGTCCCTCCATTGACGACGCAGGGCCCGCCAAGCGGCAGGCCAGATGGTCCAGGGCAGGGTCATGGCCGGCAGGATCGCGGCGAACCACCAGTACGGCCGGCCGTGAGCGAAGCTGTCGACCATGCGTCCCGCCGATTGGCCCCACAGGATGGCGTTACGGTATGCCGCACCGCCCGCTTCCGCGGCGGGCAGGGCCCAGGCCAGGCCGATCGCAGCCCCCAAGACCACGGCGCCGACCAATCCCCCGTACCATACGCGCCAGCGGGGGGCGGCGCCAAGCGCGGTCGCCCACAAGGGGGCCGCCAACGCGGCCGGCAGCAGATGCACCAGGATCGCCGGCCCCTTGGCGAGAATTCCCAGTCCGATGGCAATGCCGAGAACCAGAAACCCGGCCGTAAGCCGGCCTTGCGCCGCCATGACAAGGCCGATCAGGCCGCCCAGCGTGAACACCATAAGCAGCATGTCGAAGAAGGTGACGGTCGTGAAGACGGTCCAGAACACGGCCCCCAGCACGACGAAGGGCGCGACGGCGCCGGCGGTCCACAGGTCGGGCCATAGCAGACGGCCGAGACGGCCCGTGAGCCCGAGGGCCGCGAGCCCGAACAAGGGCGCCACCAGGCGCGGCCACCATTCGTTGACGCCGAACACCGCCCAGCCCAGATGCATGGCCCAAAACAAAAGCGGCGGCTTGTGGCTGTAGGGCTCGCCGTTCAGATAGGGGACCAGAAAGTCGCCCCGCTGCCACATCTCCCACGCGACCGCGAGGTAACGGGTCTCGTCGACGGGCAGGAGCGGGCGCGCGGTCAAGGTCACGGCGATCAGCAAGCCCCACAATCCGGCGGTTGCAAGGGGTGCGAGCGCGAAACGGCGGTGTCCGGACGGCATCATGAGCCCCTCATAGCCGGTTCCTTGGAACGAACCAACCGATTCTACCGCGGGGGCCGGAATATGCGCCTTGTCCAGGCGACGAAGGTCGGGGTTAGGCTTTGATTCAATTTCTGTTTTTTCAAATATGGCGACACCCGACAGTTGACGTTCACATCATGAACGCTGTATGTTCGCGGCATGAACAAGGGGGCCCGATGGCCAACGGAAAATTCGACGCGCAGAACCAGTCGCAGATGGTCGAGACGACGCTCGACCTTCTGGAGCTTGTCGCCGAGGACGAAGCCGTTTCGCAGCGCGGATTGGCCGAGCATCTCGGCGTGGCGCTGGGGCTCACGAACGCCGTGCTCAAGCGCTGCGTCAAGAAAGGTCTTCTCAAGATCAAGCAGGCGCCCGCCCGGCGCTACGCTTATTACCTGACGCCCCAGGGTTTCGCCGAAAAAAGCCGCCTTACCGCCGAGTACCTTGGCTATTCGCTGCGCTTCTACCGCGAGGCGCGCCAGGAATACGCCGATGTCTTCCGGTACTGCGCCACCCGGGGCTGGACCCGCTTCGTGCTGGTCGGCGCCACCGATCTGGCGGAGATCGCCTCGCTGGCGACGGCGGAGACGGGATGCGAGATCGTCGGCCTGCTCGACCCCGAGCGCAACGAGCCGGAATTCTGCGACATCCCCGTCTACCGCACGCTGGACGAAATTCCCGCCGACCGCCGACCGCAGGCCGTCATCCTGGCCGACATCACCGATCCTCAGGGCGCCTACGAGAAGCTGGTGCAGATAATGCCGGCGGAGCGCGTGCTAGCGCCCAAGCTGCTGCGTGTGACCGCGCCGGACCACCCGGCTTGGCCGGCCAACGGCGGTGCCGACGGCCACGAGGGCGCGCCATGAAATGGTATGTCGTCTATACCCAGGCGGGCAAAGAAGCATTCGCCGCGCAGAACCTGACGAACCAGGGGTTTGAGCCTTATCTGCCGCGCTATCGCAAGCGGCGGCGCCACGCCCGCCGCATCGACATGGTTCTCGCGCCGCTGTTTCCCCGTTACCTGTTCGTGCGCATGGACCCCCGTCAACAGCGCTGGCGGTCCATTAACGGAACCTTCGGGGTGTCTCATCTCTTGACCGACGGCGCCGTACCGCAGGAAGTGCCCGACGCGATCATCGACGCGATCCGGGCCCACGCGGACGGCGATATCGTTTCGGTTCTGCCGCCGGCCTTCCGCAAGGGTCAACGCCTGCTGGTCACCGACGGCCCGTTCGCGGACCTACAGGGAATTTTCGAATGCGTGGACGACCAGGAGCGGGTCGTTCTTCTACTGAACTTCATGGGCCGCGTCATACCGGCGCGCCTGCCTGGGCACGCGGTTACGGCAGCGTGAACCGGCGCCGGGCTCCCTGACGCCCGGCAATCAATCGAGCCTACCGCACTCCGGGTGAGATTCACCCGGAGTGCGGTAGCGTGGAAAATTGTAGAAACGAGATACACATGTCACATGCACAAGATTTTATGAAAGAAGCGGCGACCATCGCCCTGGAAATCGACGCCGACGCCATCGAACGCATGGCCCAAGGCTTGGCCCAAGTGCGCAGCGGCGGGGGACGCCTGTTCCTGCTTGGGGTCGGCGGCAGCGCGGGCAACTGCTCGCACGCCACCAATGATTTCCGAAAGCTGTGCGGCATGGAGGCCTACGCGCCGACGGACAATGTATCCGAGCTGACAGCCCGCATTAACGACGAGGGCTGGGACACGGTTTTCGCCGAGTGGCTGAAGACAAGCCGGCTTTCGAACAAGGATGCAATCCTCGTCTTTTCAGTCGGCGGCGGCGACGCGGAACGGAACGTCAGCGTCAATCTGATCCGCGGACTGGAGTTCGCCAAGTCCAAAGGCGCCAAGATTTTCGGCGTCGTCGGACGCAAGACAGGCTACACGGCTCAGGTCGCCGATGCGGCCGTTGTCGTGCCCGTCGAAAACCCTCAGCATGTGACACCGCATACCGAGGCGTTCCAGGCGGTTGTCTGGCATTGCCTGGTGTCCCACCCGTTGCTACAGACGACCGCCACGAAGTGGTGACACAGGTGGGGATCATCCACCTCGCCATGCGGTCCCGGGCGTTGTCCACGGGCGTTCCGCACCGCAGCCTGTTCATCGGCCTCGATGTCGCCAAGGGGGCAGCATAAACGCGAACGTCACCCCTGCCGCCGGCCGGCAGGAACGCGCGGTGTTCTTTGACCGTGATGGCGTTCTGAATTATTCCGAAGTCCGAGACGGCAAGCCTTATGCGCCCCGGAGCCTTGAGACCTTCAAAATTGAACCCAGCGCGGCAGAAGCCCTCAGCCGCGTCAAGTCGGCCGGATACCGCGTCATCGTAGTCACCAATCAGCCTGATGTCGGGAATGGCTTGGTTGAGCGCCGTGAAGTCGATGCCATGCACGACCGCCTGCGCGCCGAACTGCCCCTTGATGACATCCGGGCCTGTTTTCACAGCCAACGCGCCAATTGCGCATGCCGCAAGCCAGCGCCCGGCATGCTTATTGACGCCGCCGCCGACTGGAATCTGGCCCTGAGGCGGTGTGTCATGGTCGGCGACCGCTGGAGCGACGTCGCCGCGGGAAAGGCCGCTCACTGCCGAACCGTTTTCATCGATCGCGGTTATAAGGAGCCAAACCACGAAATGCCCACGGTATCGGTACATACCTTGTCAGAGGCGGTCGACTGGATACTCACCAAAGAAATGAAGTAGGAAGTCAATGCCCACCATGAATGTTCAAGGGAAAATATGATGCAGGACGCCACCCCACTAAAAATCAAGCTCTTCGCCGACGGCGCCGACCTCGACAGCATGCTGGCGCTCTATGCCGACACGATGATCAAGGGCTTCACCACGAACCCGACGCTGATGCGCAAGGCCGGCATCAACGACTACGAGGCCTTCGCTCAGCGGGTGCTGACGGCGATTCCCGACCGCCCCGTGAGTTTCGAGGTGTTCGCCGACGATCTGCCGACGATGGCCGCGCAGGCGCGGGTGATCGCGTCCTGGGGCGCCAACGTGAATGTGAAGATCCCGGTCACCAACACCAAGGGCGACTCCACCGGGCCGATCATCGCGGCCCTGTCGGCCGAAGGCGTGCAGTTGAACGTGACAGCGGTGTTCTCGCTCGACCAGGTGCGCGCCGTGTGCGATGCCCTGTCGCCCGAAACGCCCGCCATTGTCTCCGTGTTCGCCGGCCGGGTCGCCGACACCGGCCGGGACCCCATGCCGCTCATGGCCGAGGCCCTGGAAATCCTGGCCTCCAAGCCCAAGGCCGAACTGTTATGGGCGAGCCCGCGCGAACTTCTGAACATCTTCCAGGCCGATGAGGTCGGCTGCCACATCATCACCGCGACCTCGGACGTCCTGGGCAAGCTCAAGAATGTCGGCAAGGACCTGGATGTCTTCAGTCTGGAAACCGTCGAGATGTTCTATAACGACGCCCAGTCCGCCGGCTACGCCATCGCCACGCCCGCCGAAAACGCGGCCGAATAAATTACGGAGTTTCGAAACATGCCCAATGCCTTCAACCACGTCCTGATCACCGGCGGCGCCGGATACGTCGGCAGCCTTCTGGCGCCGCAGTTTCTCGCCCGGGGATACAAGGTCACCGTGTTCGACATCATGTATTACGGCGACGACTTCCTGCCCAAGGACAACCCCAACCTCCGCATCGTCAAAGGCGACATCCGCGACACGGCGGCGCTCAGGGCCGCGCTCGACGGTGTCGACGCCGTCATCAGCCTGGCCTGTATTTCCAACGACGCCAGCTTCGAACTGGACGAAAACCTGTCGACCTCGGTCAACCTGGACGCCTTCGAGCCCATGGTGATCGCCGCCAAGGAGGCTGGGGTGAAGCGCTTCATCTTCGCCTCGTCCTCATCCGTCTACGGCGTGTCGGAATCTCCCGACGTGACCGAAGATCACCCTCTGGTGCCGCTGACGCTCTACAACAAATACAAGGGCATGTGCGAGCCGCTTTTGTTTAAGCATCAGTCCGACGATTTCGTCTGCGCCACGATCCGCCCGGCAACGCTGTGCGGATACGCGCCGCGCCAGCGCCTGGACGTTTCGGTCAACATCCTGACCAACCACGCCGTGACCAACGGCAAGATCACCGTGTTCGGCGGATCGCAGATGCGCCCCAACCTGCACGTCCAGGACATGTGTGATTGCTACGAATTGCTGCTCGACCTGCCCGACGGCAAGATCGCCGGCGAGACCTTCAACGTCGCCTTCCAGAACATGAGCATCATGCAGTTGGCCGAGATCGTGAAAAAGGTCGTGCAGGAGGAGTTTCCCGAAAAAGGAGACATTGAAATCGTCACCACGCCGACCGACGACATCCGCTCCTACCATGTCAATTCCGACAAGATCACCCGGGCGCTCGGCTTTTCACCCAAATACAATATCGAAGATGCCGTGCGCGGCCTGTGCGACGCCTTCCGCAACGGCAAATTGCCGGACAGCATGACCGACGACCGCTACTACAACGTCCGCCGCATGAAAGCCGTCGACGCCGCATGACGGGCAAGCCGATAGCCGTGGTCACCGGTGGCGCCGGGTTCATCGGAAGCCACATAGTCGACGTGTTGCTGGAGCGCGGCTATGCCGTGCGCGTGATCGACAACTTCACGGGCGGCCATGAGCGCAATCTGTCGCATCTCGCGGACAATCCCGACCTCGCCGTCGAACATGCCGATATCCGCGGCCTCACGCCGGGGTCGGCGCTGTTCGAAGATGCCCGCTTCGTGTTCCATTTCGCCGGCATCGGCGACATCGTGCCGTCCATCGAAAAGCCCATCGACTACATGGACATCAACGTCCAGGGAACGGTGAAGGTTCTGGAGTGCGCGCGCGCGGCCGGCGTCGAAAAGCTGGTCTATGCGGCGTCCTCGTCCTGTTACGGCCTGGCCGACGTGCCGACCCGCGAAGACCATCCCATCGACCCCAAATACCCCTATGCGCTGAGCAAGTACCAGGGCGAACAGGCGGCGCTGCACTGGCACAAGGTCTACGGCCTACCGGTCAATTCGGTCCGCATCTTCAACGCCTACGGCACCCGCGTCCGCACCACGGGTGCGTACGGCGCCGTGTTCGGCGTGTTCTTCAAACAAAAACTGGCCGGCAAGCCCTTCACCGTGGTCGGCGACGGCACCCAGGGCCGCGACTTTCTTTATGTCACCGACGTCGCCCGCGCGTTCCTGGCGGCGGCGGAAACGGAACGCACGGGCGAGATCTACAACCTTGGCGCGGGCAATCCGCAGACGGTCAATCGCCTGGTCGAACTTTTGGGCGGCGAGGTCGTCTATATCCCCAAACGTCCGGGTGAGCCGGACTGCACCTGGGCCGACATCAGCAAGATAACAAGTGAACTGGGCTGGGCGCCCCAGGTGTCGTTCGAAGACGGCGTCGGCCGTATGACCGCCGAGATCGAGAACTGGCGCGACGCGCCTTTGTGGGATCCGGCAAGCATCGAACAGGCGACCAAAACCTGGTTCCAATACATGGCCCCGACGGACAAGACATGACCGCTGAGTTTTTTGAAAAGTACCAATTCAAGCTGAAGACCGCCGCGGAACTGCGCGGCCTGATTGGTTCGTTCCCGCGCGAGAACAAGGTGATCATGTGTCACGGCGTGTTCGACGTCGTGCACCCAGGACACGTCCGGCATCTGGCCTATGCCAAAACCAAGGCCGATATTCTCATCGCCTCGATCACCGCCGACAGGCACATCAAGAAGGGCACCTACAGACCGCACGTCCCCGAACGCCTGCGCGCCCTCAACCTCGCCGCGTTCGAGATGGTCGACTACGTGATGATCGACGAGAACGCGAAGCCGCTTGAGAACCTTCAGGCGTTGCAGCCTGATTTCTTCGCCAAGGGGTTCGAGTACACCTCGGGCGGCCTTCCGGCGGCGACGCAGGAAGAAGCCGACATCGTCGAAGGCTATGGCGGCGGCATGATCTTCACGCCGGGCGACATCGTCTATTCATCGTCGCGCCTGATCGAACTGGCCGCACCCAACATTCAGATGGAAAAGCTGCTGACGCTTCTCCACACCCATAACCTGGGGTTCGCCGACCTGCGGGCGGCGCTGGACAAGATGCGCGGCTTCCGCGTCCATGTCGTCGGCGACACCATCGTCGACAGCTATACCCGCACCTCGCTGATCGGCGGCCAGACCAAGACGCCGACCTTCAGCGTGCTTTACCAGGGCAAGGACGATTACATCGGCGGCGCCGGCATCGTCGCGCAGCACCTGAACGCGGCCGGCGCGGATGTCACATTTTCAACCGTCCTCGGGAAGGACGATCTCGCCAAGTTCGTGATCGACGGCCTGAAAGAGGCCGGCATCAAGATCAATGCCATCACCGACGAGACCCGCCCGACGACCAACAAGAACGCGATCATCGCAGGTGGTTACCGTCTTTTAAAAGTCGACACCCTGGACAACCGCTCGATCTCCGAAGGTATTCTCGAGCAGTTGACCTCGAAGATCGAGGGCACGGAAACCGATGCCGTCGTATTCAGCGATTTCCGTCACGGCATCTTCAATCACTGGACCGTGCCGCAACTTACGGACGCCATCCCGGCCGATGTGTTTAAGGTTGCAGACAGCCAGGTCGCCAGCCGTTGGGGCAACATCACCGAGTTCAAAAACTTCGACCTCGTCACGCCCAACGAGCGCGAGGCCCGTTTCGCGCTGGGCGATCAGGACTCCACTGTCGGCGCACTTGCCGGCGCATTGATCGCAGCCAACGGCGCCCGCCTGCTGATCCTTAAACTTGGCGATCGTGGCGCCTTCGTAAACCGGCCGATGTCGGGCCCCGGCAACGAAGGAAACTACTTCTCCGTCGACAGCTTCGCCCACAACATCGCCGATGCCGTCGGCGCAGGCGACGCCCTCTTGTCCTACGCAACAATGGCCATGCTCGCGACCGACAACGAGATCATCGCCGGGATCCTCGGTTCCATGGCCGCGGCCTGCGAATGCGAGATCGACGGCAATGTGCCCATCCGCCCGGGCGACGTTCTGGCACGAATCGATCAGGTCGAGAAAGCGGCCGGGTACGACGGTTGACCGGCATGCGGGTCATCGTCGCCGGAATGGGCGTTCAAGGCGCCAAGCGGTTCGTTGCCGCAGGTGCGGACGCCGTCGCCACGGTTGATCCGGTGAAGGACGGCGTCGATCACCGCGATATACGCGATTTGCCGCTGGCTGACTTCGACGCTGCGCTGCTCTGCGTGCCGGACGAAGCGAAAATTGAGTTGCTGGATTATTTGCTCTCCGCCGGCAAACATGTCCTGGTGGAAAAGCCGCTGCTGTCCATCGATGACGCCGACCTGATCCGCCTGGGTGCCGTCGCAGAGAAGACCGGCGCCGTCTGCTACACCGCCTACAACCATCGTTTCGAGCCTCATTTCGTGCGCATGGCCGACCTGATCAAGAGCGGCCGCCTGGGCAAGATTTATTCTCTCCGCATGTTCTACGGCAACGGCACGGCGCGGCTGGTGCGGGACAGCGCCTGGCGCGATCAGGGTGCCGGCGTTCTGCCCGACCTGGGCAGCCATCTGCTCGACACCCTGCGCTTTTGGCTTGGTCAGGATTTCGACGCGCGCTTCCGTGTGCGGGGGGCTTACCGTCACGAAAACCGATCCTTTGATCATGTCGTCATCGACACCGCCGACGGCCTGGCCATTCAGCTTGAGATGACGATGTTGAGCTGGCGCAACCACCACACCACCGACATCTTCGCCGAGCACGGCAGCGCGCATATCGAAAGCCTGTGCAAATGGGGGCCATCGACCTTTACCCATCGGACCCGCGTCCTGCCCAGCGGCCGCCCGCCGGAAGAGGCCGTGACGCTGGTGCAGGCCGACCCGACCTGGGACCTGGAATACGTGCATTTCAAGACGCTCTGCGCCGAGGCACCGGGCACCAATGGTCTGGCCAATGACCTGTGGATCAATCGCACCCTGCGCGACCTGGCCGCCCAGGCCGGCGTGCACGACATGGTGCGCGAAGGGGCGGGCGCATGACGGCCCCCGTCATCGGTTTCGCCGGCCTGACGCATCTTGGCCTCAACATGGCGGCGGCATCGGCGGCGCGCGGTTTCAGGGTCGTGGGCTATCACGCCGACCCAGAGGTCGTCGACGCCATCAACGCCGGGCACCTTCCCGTCGCCGAGCCGGACCTCGACGATATGATCGCCCGGAACCACGAACGTCTGACCTTCACCAGCGACGTTACCGCGCTTGCCGGCTGCGACATCGTCTATATCTCCGTCGATGTTCCGACCGACGACAACGGCCAGAGCGATCTCGCCCCCATTACCGACATCATCTCGACGGCCGAACGCGCCATCAGTGACGATGCGCTGCTGGTCGTCCTGTGCCAAGTGCCGCCGGGCTTCACCCGCACCCTGAGCCGCAATCCCGCCCGGCTGTATTATCAGGTCGAAACCCTGATCTTCGGCCGCGCGGTGGAACGCGCCATGTATCCGGAACGGTTCATCGTCGGCTGCGCAAAACCGGATGCGGCAATCGATCCGCGCCTCGAACGCTACCTCGGCGCCTTCGACTGCCCCATCCTTCCCATGCGCTACGAAAGCGCCGAATTGGCAAAAATTTCCATCAACATGTGTCTGGTCGCCTCCATCGGCGTCGCCAATACCATGGCCGAGGTCTGCGAGCATGTCGGCGCCGACTGGTCGGAAATCATCCCGGCCCTGCGCCTGGATGCGCGCATCGGCCCGAAAAGCTATATCGCCCCGGGCCTCGGTCTGGCCGGCGGAAATCTGGAACGCGACCTCGCAACCGTGATCGGGCTCGCCGACCGGCACGCCACCGACGCCGGGATCGTCCGCGCCTGGCTGGTCAACAGCCGGCACCGCAAGGACTGGTGCTACCGGGTGCTGAAGGACGAAGTTCTCGCCGCCCGACCCGATGCGGTGATCGGCCTGCTCGGCCTAGCCTACAAGGAAGACACCCACAGCACCAAGAACGCCGCATCTCTGGCTCTGCTCGCTCATCTAGACGCGACGCAGGTGACCGCCCACGATCCGGAAGTGCGCGCAGACACACTCGTCCCCGGCTTGCGCCGGGCGGCGACGCCGCTCGACGCCTGCGACGGCGCCGACGCCGTGGTGATCGACACGCCGTGGCCCGCCTACCGGGACCTGGTCCCCAAAGAAATCGCGGCCCGCATGCGAGGCCGCACCCTGATCGACCCCTACGGGCTTCTGCCCACGCCTGTGGTGACGGCGGCAGGGCTTGACCATTTTACCCTCGGCCGTTCTGTCGACCGCGCCTCGGAATCGGCGGTTCTCGATGCCTGACGCCGCGTCGGATTGGCGATCCCTTCTGCGCACGCCGATCACCCTGGTGGATATCGGGGCCGACGGCGGAACCCGGGAACTGCCGAGCTTGGCAGGCCTCTGCGAGGTCCACGCGGTCGAGCCTCGGGAAGACTCGTTCCAGGAATTGGAATCACGGACGACCGCGGTGCAAAGTTGCGCGTACCGGAAGACCACCAATTACAATGTGGGAATTGCCGGCAAGGCCGGCCCCCACGACCTTTACGTGACCACGATCCCCCAAGCCAGTTCTCTGCTGGAACCAGACACGGACCTGGTCAGGCGGTGGCGCGGTGATGGCGGCTTCGATGTGGTGGTCAAAGTTCAGGTCGACTGCATTACGCTGGGCGACCTGGCCGAACGCGCGGGGCTCACGGCCATCGACTACATCAAGCTGGACACGCAAGGCTGCGAATTGGACATCTTGTTGGGCGCGCCCGAATTGTTGCCACGGATTTCCGTAATTTATTCGGAGGTCGAATTCGTCCAGCTCTACAAGAACCAGCCGCTGTTCGACGACTTCGTGTGCCGGCTGCGCCCATACGGGTTCCGCTTCGTCGGCTTCACCGAGCACAAGACTCGGGACGACAATCCAATGGGGAAAAAGATCTGGGCTGAAGCGGTCTTCGTCAACGAAACGCTGGCGCAGAACTCGGAGGCTGTCCTGAAGGCCGGGCTGGCGCTCATGGACCTGGGCTTCGTCGACGACGGGAAATGGCTATTGTGGGATGCGGGTTTTGATCAGTCCGTCATTGATGGCGCCGCGCGCGACCTTGCCAAGGCCAGCGGCGGAAAAGCGAACAGCCTGGCGATCTCCCTGGTGACCGCGCTGCAATCGGTGAACGCGAAGCTGCGCGCCCGCAGCCTGCCCGAGATGAACTTTAGCCTCGCCAAGCGGTTGCTGGCGCGTTCGTCATGGGGACGGCGACTGGTGTCCTTGGTGTCACGGGAAATTGGACGGTAGCATGCTGAACCACGGATTTCCGCAATCGGCCAAGCCGGCCCGGGTCGTCGTCCTGGGTGCGCGTGGGTTCGTCGGCAGCGCCACGAAGGCCGCCTTCGAGGCCGAAGGCACCGCCGTCCTCGCCCTCGGCCGGGCCGAGATCGACCTGCACTCAGATGGCGCGGCGGATGCCCTTGCCGCCCGACTTGCGCCGTCCGACACCTTCGTCGTCATCTCGGCCGAAGCGCCCTGCAAGGACGCCGCCATGCTGGGGCGCAACATCCGCATGATGCGCAGCGTCACCGACGCGCTTGCCAAGGTGCAACCGGAGCACGTCATCTACGTCAGCTCCGACGCCGTCTACGCCGACAGCATGGAGCCCCTGAATGAAGTGTCCTGCGCCGAGGCCGGCTCGCTGCACGGCGTCATGCATCTGTCCCGCGAATTGATGCTGAAAGACGCCGTCCAGGGCCAGCTGGCGATCCTGCGCCCAACGCTGATTTACGGTGCCGCCGATCCGCACAACGGGTACGGCCCCAACCGCTTCCGCCGTCTTGCTGCCGCCGGGGAGGACATCGTCCTGTTCGGCGAGGGCGAGGAGCGCCGCGACCACGTGGACGTGCGTGACGTGGCCGAACTGATCCGCCTTATCGCTTGGCATAAATCCAAGGGTATCCTGAACGCGGCCACGGGCACGGTCACCTCCTTCCGCGAGATCGCCGAGATGACCGTCGCGCTGTCGGGCAAGGCGGTGGCCATCAAGGGCTCACCCCGCCAGGGTGCGATGCCGCACAACGGATACCGCCCGTTCGATCCGGCGGCGACGTTCGCCGCCTTCCCTGCCTTCAGCTACACGCGGCTGAACGATGGCTTGGCCCGCGTCCAGCGGGAAATGACGGAGGCGCCCAAATGACCGAAGTGAATCTGCTCAAGTCCTTGCCCCAGGGAAAGCGCAACGTAAAGGCGCGCGAGACGGCAAAGACCGACGAACATATCCGCATTTCCCGTGAGTATGGCGAGATGTATTTCGACGGGCCCCGCGAATACGGTTACGGCGGCTATCGCTACGATGGACGCTGGGTTCCCGTGGCCAGGGACATTGTCGCCCATTTCGGGCTGAAGCCCGGAGATCGCGTGCTCGACGTTGGCTGTGCCAAGGGCTTCCTGGTGAAGGATCTTCTGACGGCGGGCGTCGACGCCTATGGCATCGACGTGTCGAAGTACGCTCTGATGCATTGTGAGCCCGAAGTCGTCGGCCGCCTGCAGCTCGGTTCCTGCGACGATTTGCCGTTCCCTAGCGGCAGCTTCGACGCCGTCCTGGCCATCAACACCATCCATAACCTGGATCGCGCGGGATGCCTCCGCGCCGTGCGCGAGATCGAACGCCTCGCACCCGGCAAGGGCTACATCCAAGTCGACAGCTATCGCACGCCGGAACAGAAGGAAATCTTCGAAAGCTGGGTGTTGACCGCCAAGTTCCATGACTATCCGGAAGGCTGGACCAAGCTGTTTGAAGAGGCCGGATACACGGGCGACTGGTATTGGACCATCATTGACTGACGCCGGTAAAATTCTGATCCTGGGCGGCTCGGGCTATGTGGGTTCGCGCTTGCGCCGACGGCTCGGCGCGCATGCCTTGGCGACCTTTCGCCGCACCCCGTTCGCGGGTGGAGTAGCTTTTGATTCAATGACGACGAACCTTGCCGAAGTGGTCGACCTCGCCAGCATATCGCAGGCCGTCATCCTGTTCGGAGAATCGAACATTGCCGCCTGCGAAGCCGCGCCCGACAAGACCGGGGCGATCAATGTCACGAGCGTCATAAAGGTTATCAATACGCTTCGCGGCGCGGGTATCACCCCCTTGTTCCTTTCGTCAGACGCCGTGTTCCCCGGAACGGCCGGGAATTATCGGGAGGCCGACCTTCCTGCGCCAACGCTGCGCTACGGTGCTCAAAAGCTGGAGGTCGAGCATTACCTTCGAGATGCCGTGGATGAGTATCTGGTCCTCCGGGCGGGAAAGACCTACGACGATGACCCGGCCGGCGGCACTTTTCTTGCCCGATGGCTTGACGACATCGCTTCAGGAAACACGGTCCGGCTGGTGACGGACCATCGCTTCTGTCCGATCCATGTGGATGATTTGGTCGAGGTGATCGTGAAAGCCCTTGAACTGCGACTGTCGGGGGTGTTTCACGCCGCAGGGCCCGAAGAGACGACGTACTGGGATCTTTTCCACCAGTTGCTGGACCTGACGGGCCGACCGGCGGACTCCATTTCTGTCCAACCGGCCTTGATCAACGATTTTTCGACTTGCGGCGAACATCGTCCGATCAACAACTCACTGGTATCCGATGCCCTCTTCACGCGCGCCGGCGTCGTCCGCCGGACACCGGAAGAGGTCTGCCGGACGTTAATCGCTAAATGGAACGCCCAGCGTCTCGGCGCTGACGCCGGCCACGGCAAGACGGCGGGCTCCCTTCGATGAGGCGGCGGCTCGCTCAAGCCCACTATGCGATACGGTCGGTAGGTCGCCTGCTGCTCAGGTATCTCGACCCGGTTCTTCTCGTTCTCCTGCCGTCAGGATCACGGTTGACCGCACAGGCCAGCCTCAGGGAAGGCTTTCGCCGGTTCGCCGTCATTAAGCAGGTCGCTTCCGGGCAGCGACGCTCTCCCCGCGGGTTGCGCGAACTGGCGGACGATGCGGTCCGCCATTTGGACGACGCCGTCGCCGGCAACACTGCCCTGTTCCTTGCCCACCGCCTGGCGTCGACTTGTCATTCGCTCGCTGGGGACGTGGACGCCTTCTATCGCCGCCTTGTCGCCTATGGCGAGGCGAAAGACGCCTACGCCGCCTCACGCCAACTCGACCGACTGGGCATCCGATGCATTCCGCCGTATCCGTTGATGCGGACAATCGGTAACACGGCCGTCTACGAAAGCCTTGTAAAGTGTCGGACACTCGACGGCGAGACGTCCCGGTTGTTCCTGCTTTACGATCGCCGCCGGGCGGGAGATTTCGTCAACCCGCACATGCTGACTTATTGGCGGGACTACATGACGGTAATAGATGATCCTGAAACCATCCGCGCGTTGACGCCGATGTTGGCATCGTTGACTGATGATGACTCCGGCCCGATCAAGTTTAGCGGCAGGTACCTGCCGACCCATTCCGCGCTTGCTCTCGCCGGCCAGCAGTGGGAGGACGAGAACCGATCGCCTATCTTCAGCCTGCGCCCCGTCGACCGCGAACGCGGGATGTCGGTGCTCCGGGAAATCGGTCTCGACGAAGACGACTGGTTCGTCTGTTTGCATGTCCGTGAAGGCGGCGCCAAGGGGAACGAGCCGTTTCGCCAAGCCCCCATCAGCGACTACATCCCCGCCATCGAAGCCGTGACCCGTCGGGGTGGCTGGGTGTTCCGCATGGGCGATCCGTCGATGACGCCGCTACCGGCCATCGATCGCGTGGTCGACTATGCTACTTCCACCCTGCGCCAGGACTGGATGGACGTGTTCCTTTGCGGCGCCTGCCGCTTTTTTATCGGAACGTCATCGGGTCTTTATACTGTCGCCCATGCCTTCGGACGGCCGATCGTGCAGACGAACTACCTTCCAACATCGACGCTGTCCCTGGGAACCAAGGATCTGTTTTTGCCGAAGCTGACTCGTTACCGCCGAACCGGAGAATTGATGCCGTTCGCCGACCTTATGGGGCCGCCGTTCAACAATGCGGGCAACGACGCCCTCTACCGCGAGGTCTTCGACGTCACGATCATCAACAACACCCCCGAGGAACTGCTTGAAGTCGTCGAGGAGATGATGGATCAACTGGCTCAGCACGACCAGGAAGACGACGCCCTACAGGCGCGCTTCCGCGCCCTTACGGCCGAAGTCGGTACGCTGGTCGGCCTTCCGGGTGTTCCGTTGAACTGCCGGATCGGCTCGGCCTTCCTGAACCGGCATCGCGATCTTCTGCCCCCGCTTACGTCCGACACCTGATTTCAAACAAAGGTGAATACTGAACATGCGTAACGACTTTGACATTACCGCCTCACGACAACGGTGCATGGGATACCGGCGCAGAATCTTGGAGATTTCCCAGCAGGTCCAGGCATTGCACGCCGCTGGCGCGTTCTCGTGCCTGGAAATGGTTGATGTGATCTACAACGGCCTGATGCGCGGGCCCGGGTCCGGCAACTCCCCGGACACCTTCGTGATGTCCAAGGGGCACGGCTGCATGGCCCAGTACGTGATCCTGGAGGAACTTGGCGTCCTAGAACGTCGCGACCTCGACCTCTATTGCAAGCCTGAAGGACGGCTCGGCTGCCATCCCGATTACGGCGTGCCCGGCATCGAGGCGTCGACCGGCTCCCTCGGGCACGGCATGGGTCTCGCTATCGGCATGGCTTATGCCGAACGCTTCGTGCACAAGAACGACGGCGTCGTCTTCACGGTGCTGAGCGACGGCGAGCTGCAGGAAGGTTCGACCTGGGAGTGCATGATGATGGCCGCCAACCTTGGTGTCGACAACCTCGTCGCCCTTCTCGACCACAACGGGATGCAGTCTTTCGGCAATACTGCCGAGACCCACCCCAAGTTCTATCCCATCCGCGAGAAGCTCGAGGCCTTCAACTGGGAAACGGCCGAGGTCAACGGCCACGACGCCGATGCCGTATATAACGCAGTGGTGTCGCGCAAGGGCGGCAAGCCGTTCATGCTCATCGGGAACACGGTCAAGGGCCGCGGCGTTTCCTACATGGAGCATGGCGCCATCTGGCATTACCGCTCACCCAACCCGGAAGAATACAAACAGGCGCTTGCCGAACTGGTGGAGATCTGCTCGTGAGAAACAAGTTCGCTGACGCCATCTACGAGATCGGCAAGCAAGATCCGCGCATCTGCGCTCTGGTCGCCGACATTTCCCCGGCCGGATCCATGGTTAAGTTTCGCGAGGAGTTCCCCGAGCGATTCATCAACTGCGGCGTCGCCGAACAGTCGATGATCGGCATCGCGGCGGGACTGGCGCTCAAGGGCATGCGCCCGTTTTGCTATACGATCGCCACCTTCTCGCTCTACCGCCCGTTCGAGATGGTGCGCGACGACCTCGCCTACCAGAACCTGCCGGTGACGGTGATCGGCATGGGGGCGGGCGTCATCTATTCGACGCTCGGCGGCACGCACCACACGATGGAGGACATCGCCGTCGCGAGCGCGATCCCCAACATGACCGTGCTGGCGCCCTGCGACCCGGAGGAAATGCGCCTCGCCACAACCTGGTGCGCGACGGAAAGCAAAGGGCCTGTCTACATGCGGCTTGGCAAAGCCGGTGAGCCAGACCTCACCTCCTCTGTCGTTGACCCCTTCGAAGTCGGCAAGATTCGTTACCTGCGGCGCGGCGACGGCGATCTCTGCATTCTGTCCTACGGCATCACCATGAAGATGGCATTCGATGTCGCCGACCGGATTCAGGAACAGACCGGACGGGCACCGTCCGTCGTCTCGGTGCACACCATTAAGCCGCTGGATACCGCAGGCATTCTTTCGGCGCTGAGCAGCCACGACCGCGTCGTCGTCATGGAGGAGCACGTGCCCCATGGCGGCCTGTCGTCGCGGGTCAAGGAAGTCGCCTGGGACAACCGGGTGCGCGCCGACCTTAGCTGCTTCACCCTGAAGGACGAGTTCATCCACTATTACGGTGATCACGCGGGACTCCTGGATGCGCACGGTCTCAGCGCCGAGCGCGTAATCCGGGCGCTGGTCTGAAGCCGGGGCGATGGCCGCATCCGACACCCAAATCCGCGCCCGCGACCTTCGCGTTGGCGACCCGGCGTTGCGGGCGCGCCTGATCGGCGTCTTCGAACGCGTGCTCGATCACGGCATGTTCATCGGCGGGCCGGAGCTCGAAACCTTCGAACGTCAGTTCGCCGACTTTTGCGGTGTTCGTCATGCGGTTGGCTGCGCCAGCGGGACCAGCGCCCTCTATTTGGCGTTGCGCGGACTGGGGCTTGGCCCCGGAGATGAAGTCATCACGACGCCGTTGTCTTGGATCGCGACACTCAACGCCATCAACGCCGTCGGCGCGACCGCGGCGTTCGCCGACATCGGCCCGGATCTCAACATTGATCCGACGACAATCGAAGCGAAGATCACGACGCGGACCCGGGTAATTCTTCCGGTACATTTCACCGGTCGCATGTGCGACATGGACGCGATCACCGAAATTGCGCAGCGTAACAACCTGCTGGTCATCGAGGATGCCGCGCAGTCGGCGGGCGCGCGGTATCGCGGCCGCCCGGCCGGCTCGTTCAGCGATGCCGCCGCTTTCAGCTTCAATCCGATGAAGGTCTTCGGCGCCCTTGGTGAAGCGGGCATGGTGACAACGCCGGACACCGCTGTCAGAGACCGCATCGAATCCTTTCGTTACCTCGGCACCGTCAACCGCGAGACCTGCGTTGCGCGAGAACTGAACCACAAGATGGATGCCCTTCAGGCGGCGTTTCTCGGCGCGCTTCTCCCCGACCTGGAAACCCATGTCGCGACCCGGGCCCATCTTGCGGGGCTATACGGCGACCTGCTTGGCGATGTCGTCATTTGCCCCCTGGCCGAAGATGATCGGCGCAGCGTGTTTTTCGATTACACGGTCTTAGCGGAGGACCGCGACCGACTGCTCCTGCACCTTCAGGCCTGCGGTATCGAAGCGCGAATCAAGCACGCTCCGCTGATGTGCGACCAGCCGGCCTATGCGGATCTGCCGCCGGCCGCCTGCCCGAATGCCCGCGACCTAGTCGATCGGATCATCACCCTGCCGCTGCACGAGAAGATGTCCGATGCGGACGTTCACTACGTGGCGGATGCGGTGCAGCAACACTACGGGCGGACCGGCGCATGACCTCTGTCATCGTCCTCGGTGCAAACGGATTCATCGGCCGGAACATCGTCGCCGCGCTCGGACCGCGGGCGGTCCCCATGGCGTCATCGGACGTCGACCTGTTGGACGCGCAGGACGTCCGAGACAAGCTCGCGCCGCACGTCGGCGGGGCGTCGCTCATCTTTAGTGCCGGCCTTCACCGCCAGCGCGCTGACGATATGGATACTCTTTTCAACAACATGCGCATGATCGAGAACATGACCGGGGCGATGGCGGCGGCCCCGCCGAAGTCCTGCGTGTTCCTGAGCTCCGTCGAAGTCTATGGTGCGCCCGAGCAGGTACCCGTAACGGAAGCGACGCCGATCAAACCCCAGAACCTTTACGCCATCGGAAAGGTCGCCTGCGAGCTGATGTTCCAACGCCATTGCCGGCAGGCGGACATTCCACTGGCCTGCGTCCGCCTTCCCGGCGTGTACGGACGGGGCGATCACGGCACGAGTATCGTCGGGCGAATGGTCGGCGCGGCAACAGGCGGGGCGGCCTTCACGTTGATGGGCGCCGGCGTGACACGTCGCGACTACATTCATGTTTCCGACGTCGCCGCCGCCGCGATCCGGCTGGCCGACGAGTGCGTGGATGGAACATTGAACCTGGCCTCCGGCGAGACACGGACCTTGAATGAGCTGATCACCCTGGTTTCCGACCGGTTCGGTCCGTGCCGCATCGAACACACTCCGGCGGCAAAGAACGATTTCGATCTGTCCTTTGACCTCCGCACCATGAATACGTTGTTGCCTGGATTCGCGCCGATGGCCGTCGAACGCGGGATCGGCCTGTATGCGGATGCACGGCCTTGAGCGACGCCATCTTCGCGAGCGGAGCGATCGTGCCGGTGATTTTTCGGTCCGTCGATTAGAAAGCCATGGCTGAGTCAATTTTCAATACACAGGCAATCCTTTCGGTCACCCCGGAAATCATCGACGACCTTAAGCAACGCGCCGAGAAGTCGCCGTACCGAAGGTTCCGCCTTTGCATGCACTACAGCGTTGAAGATCTGACGCAGGAAATGATAATTGTCTGCTGCGGCGATTCATACATGCCACCCCATCGCCATCCGAAGGGGAAGAGCGAGTCCTATCATGTGATGGAGGGCTCGATGACGGTCTATTTCTTCGATGATGACGGAAAAGTTCGTCAAAAGCTGGAAATGGCCGCATTTGGAAGCGAAAAGCCTTGTATTTATAGGCTCTCGGAACCTACATGGCATATGCCGGTGCCGTCATCAGAGTGGCTTGTCTATCACGAAACCTACTCCGGACCGTTTGATCGTGATGTCGATGTCGAGCCCCCCGAATGGCTTCCGGATTCATGTGATGGTGAGGCCGTCGCCCGTTTTATCGAGAGGGTGAAGGCCACATAAGTTTCATGGAAATGCGCACATTCGGCCTTTTTCAAGTCAGGTGACTTGCGGACGTTTTGCGAAACCATGTGGCTCTTTAACTACACATCAAATGAAAATAAGTACGGCTTCAGAAGCCTAGGAGATATGTCATGAAGGTATCCGAATTTCCGTCAATCATTCAGCTGGAAACAGTTTACGCATGCAACGCCAGATGCGTCATGTGTCCACTGTCCATTGACGTGTTTGACGGCCCGCAAGCGGATAGAATGGAGCGGGCGCGGCTGATGTCGGATGCGCTGTTTGACAAGATCTGCGAAGAGATAACGCCTTACGCCGATCAAATGCGGCGGGTGACGATCCAGCTTCTGGGAGAGCCTTTGCTCGACAAAAAGCTGGAGAGCAAGATTTCGCGCCTCAAGAAAATCGGCATCAAGGAGGTGTTTTTCTCGACCAACGGCTCCCTGTTCACGGACAAAAGGGCCGTATCCATTCTGGAATCGGGTGTCGACGAGGTTGATTTCTCCGTTGATGGCGCAACGAAGGAAACCTTCGAAAAAATCCGAGTCGGCCTTAACTATGATGAGGTCGTTGATAACATTAAGAGATTTGTGAAGATCAGAAACGAAATGAACAGCAAGGTAAGGGTCCGGCTCCGGTTTACCCTGCAAAGCGACAATTTCAACGAACTAGAGCAATATTATGATTACTGGAAAGATATTCTGACCGAGGACGATATTATCTATTCCAAGTACATGCATTCATTTGCCGGCGAGAAGCACATAAAAGACATGTATCCGACCGCTTGGGGGTTGGATATGGAGACGCTCAATCAACAGAGTTGCGGGACCCTGTGGAAAGCGCTGGTCATTCAATCCGACGGGACCGTTATCACCTGCAGCGATGATTATTCCAGCAAAGACATTCTTGGAAACATCGCCGAAGAAACCATCAAAGACGTGTGGCACGGTGAACGGTTCAATGCCTTTCGTCAGCGGCATGTTGAAGAAGGGCGGAATGCATTTGAAAAATGCAAAGACTGCGCCGCCTACGCCAAGGTCGGGCAGTTGAAGATCATTAACGGAACCGCGCCCCGCTAAGTCTTGATAAAAATGAACATAGCGGCCGCCTACAAGAAAATGTTCTCGATTCGACTTGTCGAAGAGAGGCTTCTGGCGATGTACGCCGAAGGACGGTTAACAGGAACGATTCATACCTGTATCGGTCAGGAAGCCTGCGCCGTAGGCGTCGTCACCCCCCTGCTTGATGACGACATCATCGTCTCGAATCACCGGTGCCACGGTCATTATCTAGCCAGATATATGGACATCAAAGGGTTGGTTGCGGAGATCATGGGGTTGGACAGCGGCATCTGTGGCGGCATCGGGGGAAGCCAGCACCTGTACCGCGAAAATTTCTATTCCAACGGGATACAAGGGGGCATGGTCCCCGCGGCCCTCGGCATGGCCCTGGCCGAAAGCAAGAAGGGCAAAGACAGTATTTCCGTGGCCTTTATCGGCGACGGTACGTTGGGTCAGGGGATCGTCTACGAATCAATGAATATCGCGTCGTTGTGGTCCGTGCCCATCTTGTTCGTCATTGAAAACAATCTGTATGCCCAGAGCACGCCCATATCCCTGAACCTCGCGGGGAGCATCGCGGATCGTCCTAAATCTTTCGGCATTGAAGCGCGGTCCTGCGGCAACGACCTTGAGGACATCTATGCCACGGCGGCGTCCATGACGGAGTACGTCCGAAATGAACGCAAGCCGGCATGCATGATCATTAATACCTACAGGCTGGCCGCCCATAGCAAGGGTGATGACACCAGGGACTTTGATGAACTGAAGCATTGGAAAGGCAATGATCCGATGCTTGCGGTACGCACCTCTCTCGGGCCTCTGGCCGACGATCTTGAGATCGAGTGCAGACATTTCGTTGATCGTGAAATTGAAGGAATAGATGGCAGCCAAGGCAATCACGGTCGCAACAGCGGTTAACCAGGCGCTCACCGCTGCGTTCGAGCAAGATGACAGGGCATACTTGCTTGGAGAAGACATCCTGGACCCTTACGGCGGGGCATTCAAAGTCACCAAGGGGATGTCGAGCCGTTGGCCGGAACGGGTGCTGACGACGCCCATCAGTGAAGCCGCTTTTACGGGTATTGCCGCCGGCATGGCCCTGCGCGGGGCGCGCCCGGTCATTGAGATAATGTTCGGGGACTTCATCACGCTGGCCTTCGATCAGATCGCCAACCACATCACGAAATTCAGCATGATGTACAACGGCGGCGTTGAATGTCCCGTCGTCATTCGCGCGCCCATGGGCGGCGGCCGGGGATACGGCCCGACGCACAGCCAGTCGCTGGAGAAGCACTTTATCGGCATACCCGGGCTCAATGTCGCGCCCATTAGTCGTTTTCACGACCTCGATTCTTTCTATTCGCATTTCATTTTAAAAGAATCGAGGCCGACATTGATTATCGAAAACAAGAAGATGTATGGGCAAGAGTACATCGGCACTGTCACGGAACATCGAATATTCAACGTTGACCTTAAGGGCGGCCCGATTCCTTCCGTGCTGCTGACGCCGGTCAGCACGGGCAAAGCCGACGTTTGCCTGATTTCCTACTCAGGGGGCGGCGATATCACGATCGACGCGGCGGAAGAGCTTTTGATGGAGCACGAAATACATACCTCGGTGCTGATCCTGGGGTCTCTGTCGCCGCTGCCGTTGACCGTGCTGGAAGAAGCGATCACCGATGTTTCGCAGGTCGTCGTGGTTGAAGAGGGATCGCGGGTTTCGGGCATCGGGGCAGAAATTGCCGCGGCCCTGATGGAGCAATGCTTTCACAAACTGCGGGCGCCGATTCAAAGGATCACTTCTGGTGACGGCATCATTCCCTGCGCCGCTGATAAAGAAGCGCGGTTCCTGCCTGGACCAAAATCGGTGATCGACCAAGTGCTTCGCATGCCGGGCGTGTCGTAAATGGTTGAAGTCCGGTTGGAACAGTTGGACGCGAACAGCGAGTATTCCGTTTTAGTTAAATGGAATTATTCGGACCTGGCGGCCGTTTCCTTAGATGACATGATCTGCATGGTGGAGACGTCGAAGGCCGTCGTCGACATCCTGTCGCCCGCCAGCGGCTTCTTGGTTCAGGGCCTCGCGGAAGGGGACGCCCTGGTCACGGGGGATCTGATCGCCGTCGTCGCTGAGAGCGAAGAAGAAGCGAGAACGATCCAAAAAGAGCTGAGATCACAGGACAAAAAGCGGAAAAAGTCCGCGCAGGCCGCGCATGACGCCGAAGAAAACCCCGCCTCGACGGCTTTAAACATTACAAAGAAGGCCAAAGACCTTCTTAACGCCAATAACATATCGCCTGACGTGTTCAAGGGCATGGCGCTCGTTACCGAGCGCGACGTCAAAGAATATATCACCAAGAACACCAAGCTGGCGCCATCCGCCCCAATCGTGCCGAGCGGCAAGACCAATCGTGTATTAATTTTGACGGCCCGCGTCGGCGGCATGCAGGTATTGGATATCCTGCTGAACGATCCGTCAGTCAGCGTTGTGGGATTTGTGGACGACGATCCCGAACTCTCCGATAGCCAGGTATGGGACGTTCCGGTTCTGGGTACGTTCAAAGAGATAGAGTCGCTGTGGAAGCGTGATCTCTTTGATTCCGCGATTATCGGATTTAGTTCAAACATAGAAACAAGAAAGGAATTGTTCGAGAGATGCGTCTCTCTCGGCATTCCAATGGCCAATGCGATTGACCCCTCGGTACGGATAAATCGCGCGTGCTCCCTGGGACAGGGCAATATCATTTGCTCTCATGTCCATATCGGATTCGGATCCGTGCTGGGGAACAACAATTTCATCGGCGCCAATTCCAGCATCGATCATGACAACAAGATGGGCGACCATGTTCTCATGGGACCGAATTGCGTGACGTCCGGGCGTGTCGAGGTCGGGAATGAGGTGCGGTTCGGGACGGGTATCTTTGTGCAGCCTCAGCTGACGATCGGGGCGGGCTCGATCATCTCTTCCGGATCTGTTTTGACATCCTCAGTTCCCGCCAATCATGTTGTGAAGGTTAACTATTCACAACGGATGGGGCCGAAATGATGTGCTTCGGGTCACGCTTGCAGGCGACAGACAATCTTCTTCGATCTCTTCGCTAACACAGTTCCTCTTCATCTCGATTCTATCCGTTGCACTCGTGCCCGAGTGATCTTTAGCAGTCATTATCTTGACGCCGGCATGAAACGATAGATTTCGAGGACTATGCGCAACATGAATAAAAGGAAGTAATGTGAATATTCTGGGCATTCACGGTGGATTTACAATAAATCAGCATGATCCCGCTGCTGCTCTGATATGCGACGGGAAATTGGTGGCATGCGTCGAGGAGGAGCGTCTTTTTAGAATCAAGACGGCTCGCGGCATTCTGCCGATCGAAAGCATCAGGGCGGTCTTGAAGGAGGCCGGCCTACGTATTCAGGACATCGACTTGGTGGCAACGCCCGGGGAAACCTACGGCGATATCGTCGAGCGGATCTCAGCGTATTTTTTGCATCACTTTGGCTATGCTCCGCCTGTACGGCCGGTGAACCACCAGTCAGCCCACTTGGCTTCAGCTTTCTTCCCTTCGGGTTTCAACCGCGCCCTCTGTCTTTCCTATGACGCCCACGGAGACGGCCTAAGCGGCGCCTATGGAACGGGCAACGATCAAGGGGTCGATCTCAAAGGGGTTCTGCCGAGGGACAACTCCCTTGGGCTTTTCTATGCAACCATGACTTCCTTCCTTGGCTTCATGCCGGGCGAAGACGAATACAAGATCATGGGCCTTGCACCCTATGGTGACGATCCGGTCGACCTTTCCTTTTTTGCCCGTCCTGCGGATGACGGGTACTTTGTCGATCACTCATATGTTCGCCAAAACCCGCCGCCAAGTTCCGTGTTTGAGCAATTCTATAACGAGGCTTTGACAAACAAAATCGGGGCGGCGCGGCACAAGGGTGAAGAGATAACCCAGCACCACCGCAACATCGCGGCAGGCATTCAAAAGGCGCTGGAAACCTGCGCAACATCCCTGGTGACGCATCTGCTCAAGGTCACAGGGGAAGAAAACCTGTGTCTGGCCGGCGGGGTGGCCCTCAACTGCAGCGCCAACAACGTCATCAACAAGCTGCCGGACATTAAGAACCTGTATGTGCAGCCGGCGGCGTCCGACCGGGGACTTGCGCTTGGCTGTGCGCTGCATGCCGCGCATCAGGAAGGTGAAAACATCCAACCCATCGAGCATGTCTTTTATGGGCCTAGCTTTGACGAGTCCGCCATCACCCGGGCGCTGGAGCTTACCGGATTCAGCGCGGAAAAGGTCGCTGACCCGGCGGTGGCGGGGGCCGAACTGCTGAGCGAGGGCTGCATCATCGGCTGGTACCAGGGCAGGTCGGAATTTGGTCCGCGGGCGCTGGGCCATCGGTCGATTCTTGCGGATCCCAGCCGGGACAATATGAAAGACGAGATCAATTCCAGGGTAAAATTCCGCGAGGAATTCAGGCCGTTCGCGCCGTCGGTTCTTGAAGAGCGCGCCAGCGAAATCTTCGTAATGGATAAGCCGTCGCCGTTCATGACAATTGCCTTTGATGTGCGCGACGGATGGGGCGAGAAGCTGCCGGCGATTACCCACGTCAACAATACGGCCCGAGTGCAAACCGTAAGCAGAGATATCGATCCGCTTTACCACTCTTTGATTTCCGAGTTCGACAAGCGCACCGGCATCCCGCTGGTCCTGAACACGAGCTTCAACATCAAAGGGCAGCCCATCGTTGAAACGCCGCTCGAGGCTTTGTCGACGTTCGCCGGAACCGGACTGGATGCGTTGATCATGGGATCCTACCTAGTCCGCAAATCCGGAACGCCGCGGGCCTAGCCCTCGAAGGTCAATCATCCCGTCCCCGTCTCATCCTGCGGTCCTTTTGAAGACCTTGTCCGAAGCGCTTCCCCCCGATAACGCCGCACCGCGCGCGCGTTCCAGGCTTCGCGTGGCCTTGGCCATGCTTTATTGGTGGCTGCGCCGCACGGTCGTCACGCCTGTCTTCAATGAGATCGTCATCCTGTTGTTCCGCCTTCGCCTTTTGGCCAAGTCGGGGTGGCGCGGCGTGCCCACCTGCGTTGTGATCAATGGCGGACGGATCGGCCCCCTGGTCGAGCGGGCGGATGGCGCATTGCGATACAAGGCGCGCACAGGAAAGGACGGCGAAACTTGGTATGGGATCGTCCAGGAGATCTGCAATCCCGCGCTGGGCCGGATCATTGAAGGCCGCCTGCCGCTGATCGTTGCGCCGACGGCCTACCGCAGCCTCGTCGGCCGCCGATCCCGCACTGGCGCAAATCCGTCGTTCGTGTTCGAACGCCTTTTCGATCAGTACCCCGATCTTTTCGAAGGAACGCGGGCGACGTTGGAACTTCCGAGCGATTTCGCGGAACAGGCTCGTGAGGCGCTCTTCCGGCGCTACGGCTTGGCAAGCGGGACCCGCTTCATCGCATTTCACGCCCGCGACGAAGGCTATCTCACTCAGCAACAGCCGGGCCAAAACTGGGGCTATCACAGCTACCGGAACAGCTTGATCGACACCTACTTCATGGCGATCGAGAAAGTCGTCGCCGCGGACCTGACCGCTCTTCGGATCGGCGCGAAGTCGTCGCAAAAAGTTCCTGCCGATTGGGGCCCAGCCATTATCGACTATGCCAACGACGGGGCGGACCAGATGTTGGACGTCCTGATTTCTGCCTGCGCCGAGTTTGCGATGATCGGCGGGGGATCTGGCATCGGCCATGTCGCACAAGCGTTCGGCCGCCCCGTGATCTGGACCAACTTCATCCCGGCGAACCCCTGGCCCTGGTGCGCCGACGACCTTTTTGTCCCGAAGCTGCTGCGCCGTCGGACCACCGGCCGCCTTCTGACATTCGCCGAGCTGAAGGAATTGGGCTATTTCCCGCCCGGCGCGCCGTTATACACGACAGCCCACTTCGACGACCTGGGCCTTGATGTTGTCGACAATAGCCCCGAAGACATCGCAGGCGCGGCCGAGGAAATGCTGGCCCGCCTGCGGGGCGAACCGCCGATACCGGAACTGGCGGAACTTCAACGGGAATTCCGTCAACGCTACAAGCCGGGCCGCCCCAACGGTGGTAATATCAGCGCCAATTTCCTTGCGCGGCACCGCGATCTGCTTTGACGCCTAACATCGACACGACGCCTGGAAAGCAGCCCCGCAACATGAACCGCAATATTCATCCGGGCGCGCGACCGGGACTCCGTCTCCTCCCGCGGTCGCGCCTGTTCACCAAACGAAAGCCCGAGATGACGGTCGGCGCATATGCCGGTTCCGGCCCCTTTTCCTTGGCGTATTCATAAGTTGCCGGAAGTGTTCAGAAAACTGCTCCTTCGCCTGTTGAATGTGGAAAGCTTGGCGCCGCTGCGGTTCCTGCTGCGCGGACGCGTCCTGGGATGGATCTTCTTGGGCAATATGGCGTCCTTGTGTCTGGGCGGCATTGAAATGGCCGTGGGAGTCTCGTTGCAGCTGATCCTGCAGGCTCTGGGGTTCCAGTTCGGCGTCGTCCTTCCCGGGCCCCTGGCGAATTGGGAGCCGACACAACTCACGGTCCTGCTTGTCCTGATCATTCTGATCGCACTGCGCGGCGGGCTGACCTTCGTGTCTCAGATCGCGGCCAGTTTCAGCCAGGTTATGATCCAGACACGCGGCAAGATGGGCGTTTTCTTCCAGCTGCTGCAAAGCCGGAGTTCGTTCTACCTGTCGGCGGCGGAAATCAATTTCCGGCACACGGAAATGGTCAACGGGACCGTGAAGTTTGTCGCCTCGATCAACAGAATCGTCAACGCGGCCATGACGAGCTTCGTACTTCTGGCGTCCATGCTCTGGCTGTCGTGGGAGCTAACGGTGATCAGCCTCGTCCTGTTCGGTTCCGCCGGGGCGTTGGTCTTGCGCATCAACCGCTGGATACGAACCCTCGCCGACTCCCAGCCGGAGATCATCCGCAACCTGATGCGCGGAACCGAGCGCGTGAGCCGCAACTGGATCCTTATCCGCGTCTTACGCACCCAAGACCGGGAATACGAATGGCTGGCCAATGCCGTCCTGGCAATGATGCGCCTGGATACAAGAATGACGGCCTTCAACACGACGGTCAGTTTGCTGCCCATGCTCATCGGCGGCTACCTGGTGGTGGCGTTGATCTATGCGAACTTCGCCTGGCTGCATGTCAGTTCGGGCGTCTTCGTCACCTTCCTCTATGTCTTCCTCCGGTTCCAGGCGGGTGTCGCCACGGGGATGGCAGCCTCTTCGCTGCTGACCGCCGGCATCCCCCACTTCCGCTTGACCAACGAGATCTTGAGCCAGATGTCGCGCGCGGAACTCGACGAAGCCCTCAAGTCCACCCAACTAGTCGGCGTTTTGGGCGGCGGCCGGCCTTTTCGCCATGACGCGACGGCTTCGGTGGCCAGGGACATGGGCCTGCAGCCGCCCTCCATCATCGCGACCAACCTTTGCTACCGGTACGGCGAAGGCAACGAACCTGTTTTCCGCAATCTCAGCCTCTCGGTGTCGTCCGGCGGCCAAGTCGCCATCGTCGGGCCGAGCGGTTCGGGAAAATCGACCCTGTTGGCCTGCATTCTGGGCGTTCTGAATCCCGTTTCGGGACACGTCGAGATTGACGGCCATCCGGCCGCCACCTACTTCCGCCAACCTGGGGTGCGCGTCGGCTATGTGGGCGCCGAGGCTTTCCTGATCGAAGGGACCGTGGCCGACAACCTGCGCTACGGCGTCCCGACGTACGTCGACACGACCGATGCCGCCTGCCACGACGCCTTGCGCCGGGCGGATCTCGGACCCTTGCTGGACGAGGATGAGGATTTTCTCTACCGCCCCATCAGCGAGAACGGCGACGGCCTTTCGGCCGGTGAGAAGCAACGCCTCGCGCTGGCGCGTGCCTTTCTGGCGAAGCCGCACGTCATGATCCTGGACGAGGTGTCGGCGAATCTTGACGACATCACCGAATCGAGAATCGTCGAGGCGGTCGCGAGTTCGAAAGGCCGCTGCACGACGATCATTGTCTCTCATCGCAATGGCATGTTGCGCCATGCCGATCAGGTGATTTCCATGGTGGACCTGAAATCCCAGGGCACCCCACCTGTTACGGAGCCGGTACAATAGCCGCCCGAAGAACATTTCCTTGGCACAGGATTTTCTCCGCCACGCCGGGACCGGCGCGCGCGGCAGTTCTAACTTTGTACGGGGATCCGGTCAGGGCGGGCAGACCACCGCAATCTTGCCTCGCGTCCCTGTGTCGCCAGCAGAACGCACCGCTCAGATGACGACCGGCAAAGACTTGTCGGGCTGCCGGATCGTTGTGATCGGCGCGAGCGGCCTGCTTGGGACCAACCTCTGCCGCTATCTGGAGCAAGCAGGCATCCGCACGGCGGGAACCTGCCATAGCCACCGGATACTCGACCCGGAGACGGAGGCCCTGGAACTCGATCTCAAGGACTTGGGTGCGGTCGAGCATTTCACGCGCACGCAGCGGGCCGACGCGGCGATCTATGCGGCGGGCCTGACCAGCGTCGACGCCTGCGAGGAGCACCCGGAGTTGGCCTTCGCCCTGAACGCCCAGGCCGCCGCCGCCGCCGCCGCCGGCGCGGCCGCAGCCGGGTCGAAGTTCGTCTACATCTCCACCGACCACCTGTGGGACGGCACCCGCGCCATGGTCGAAGAGACCACTCCGCCTGCGCCGGTCAACGCCTACGCCCGTAGCAAGGTCGAAGGTGAACGCATGGTCGCGGCGACAGACAACACGGCGTTGATCGTGCGCACGAACTTCTTCGGCGACGGCCCGCCTTGGCGGCCATCCTTGTCCGACTGGATGGTCGGCAAACTGCGCAAAGGCGTCGCGATCGACGGCTTTACCGACTCTTATTTCACTCCGATTCATGTTTCCCGCCTGACCGATTTCCTGGTCGACCTCATCGCCCTGGGTGTCGAGGGGCCGATCAACGTGGCGGGCAGCGAACGAATATCCAAATATGGCTTCGCCATGAAATTGTGTGCCGCCATGGGCCTGCCGGCTGACCTTGTGCGCCCGGCAAGCATCGACGACGCAGCTTTCATTCACGCCCGGCGCCCGAAGGACATGTCACTCAGCACGCGCAAGGTCTCAACTCTTCTCAGCTTGGCCATGCCAAGCGTCGATGAAAGCATCGGCTCCCTCAACATGAAATCAAAGACAGGGGATATCGCACCCAAATGATTAATCTCGACGGCAAGTCAATTCTCGTGACCGGAGGCACAGGATCGTTCGGCAAGGTATTCGTCGATCGGATTTTGAAACAGCACACGCCCGCGCGCGTGGTCGTCTATTCGCGCGACGAGCTGAAACAGTTCGAGATGGCGCAGGAGATCAGCCATCCGAACCTGCGCTATTTCATCGGCGACGTGCGCGATCAGGGCCGCCTGGAACGCGCCCTTGCCGGTATCGACATCATCGTCCACGCGGCGGCGTTGAAGCAGGTCCCGGCGGCCGAATACAACCCGATGGAATGCATCAAAACCAACGTGCTGGGCGCCGAGAATATCATCAATGCGGCACTCGATAAGGGCGTCGAAAAGGTTATCGCCCTGTCGACCGACAAGGCGGTCAACCCCATCAATCTCTACGGCGCCACGAAGCTGTGCTCCGACAAGCTTTTCATCGCCGCCAACAATCTGGCGGCGTCCGGGCGGACGCGTTTTTCCGTCGTCCGATACGGCAATGTCGTCGGCTCGCGCGGCAGCGTCATCCCCTTCTTCCTTGACCGCGTGAAGACCGGCAAGCTGCCCATCACCGATCCGCGCATGACTCGCTTCTGGATCACCCTGAAGAGCGGCGCCGCCTTCGTCGAAAAGTGCCTCGGCCTGATGCAGGGCGGTGAGACCTTCATTCCGAAGATTCCGTCCATGAAGATCACCGACCTGGCGACGGCAATCGGCCCCGACTGCGAACAGGAAGTCATCGGCGTCCGGCCCGGAGAGAAGCTGCACGAGCTGATGATCCCGCGCGACGAAGCGCGCCACACCCTAGAGTTCGACGACTACTACCTGATCTATCCCGACTCGGCGACCTGGGGTTATCAGTTCACCGGCGTTTACGGCGGCGCCACCGGTCGTCCCGTAGCCGAGGATTTCGAATACAGCAGCGACACCAATCCCGATTGGGTCGATGCCGAAGGGCTGCGGAAGATCATTGCGGGCCTGTAGAAAGCCATGACCATACGACCACTCAATTACGGTCGGCACCAGATCGACGACAGCGATGTTCAGGCGGTCGTCGATGCCCTGCGCGGCGACCTGATCACGCAAGGCCCGATCGTCGAAAGGTTCGAGGCCGCCGTCGCTGAGCGGGTCGGCGCGCGTCATGCCATCGCCGTGTCAAGCGGCACAGCGGCACTACACATCGGCTGTCTGGCGGCCGGCGTTGCCGCGGGCGACATGGGCGTGACCTCGACGCTGTCCTTCGTTGCCTCCGCCAATGCCGTTATCTACTGCGGCGGGCAGGCCAACCTGCTCGACATTGATCCCGACACACTGGCGATTACTGGCGACGGCGTCCGGAACTACCTGGCCGGAGCCCCTGAGACCAAGGTCGTCATCCCGGTGCACTTCGGCGGCCTTGCCACCCAATCGGCGGAAATCCGCCAAGCCGCCGGGAGCCGGTTCGTCATGGAAGACGCCGCGCATGCGCTCGGCGGCGACCACGCCTGCGGCACGCCTGTCGGCTCGTGCAAATTTGCGGACATGGCCGTGTTCTCGTTCCACCCGGTCAAGTCGATCACCACCGGCGAAGGCGGCGTGGTGACGACCAATGACGCCGACCTGGCGCGCCTGCTCCGCCAATTGCGGACCCACGGCATCGAACGTGATGCCGACCGCATGCAGAACCTAGATGCCGCCCTGGAAGACGGCCAGCGCCGGACCTGGTACTACGAACAGCAGTTGCTCGGATTCAATTACCGCCTGACGGACATCCAAGCAGCGCTCGGCCTGTCGCAGCTGGCCAAGCTGGACCGCTTCCTGGCCCGGCGGCGCGAAATCATCGCCCACTACGATGCCGCCTTCGCGGACCTGCCCGCCGTGACCCTCGTCCAGGCCGACACCGAGTTCCGGCGCCGTTCGGCCCATCACCTCTACATCCTGGATGTCGACTTCGCCGCCCTGGGCCGCACGCGCCAGCAATTCATCCGCGAGCTGAACGCGTTCGGCATCGCGCCGCAGATCCATTACATCCCGATCCACTACCAGCCGTATCATCAGGCACGGCATGCCAACGGCCCCGACGCCTTTCCCGCGGCCGTACGATATTACGAAGGCTGCCTGTCCATTCCGCTGTTCCCGGACATGACCGACGAGGAAGTGGATCACGTTGTGGCGACCGTCCGCGACCTGGTGCGGCGTTGAACATCTTCCGGCGCCTCGGCCTCGGCTCCGCCGCGTTCGGACTCGATTACGGCATCACCAACCAGGCCGGCAAGGTTACCTCGCCGGCCGTGGATGCCGTATTCGACCTGGCGGGACGCAAGGGGGTCCGGGTCGTCGACACAGCGGCGGACTATGGGGATTCCGAAGCGGTCATCGGCGCCCACGCGCCAGCGGCTGCGGAATTCCTGATCGTCACCAAGGTCAACCCCGACCGGATCGACGGTCCTGGCGCCGCCCGCCACCAGCTCGAACAGTCGCTCCGCCGCCTGCGCCAGGAAAGCGTCTACGGCCTGCTGGTCCACCATGCCAACGGTTTGACGGGCCCCGACGGTGACCGCCTTCATGACGAGCTCCTGGAATTAAAGGCCGCCGGCATGGTCGAGAAGATCGGCTTCTCCGCCTATACGCCGGTGGAAGTCGATGCCGTGCTTGCCCGTCATTCAGTCGATCTCGTTCAGATACCCATGAACGCCATCGACCACCGGTTCCAGGCAGCGGGAACTTTGGACGCAATGAAGCGCCGAGGCATCGAGATCCATGTTCGTTCGCTGTTCCTACAAGGGTTATTGCTGGCGCCGGTCAACGGCCTGCCCGATTACTTCCGGCCGCTGCAGCCCCATCTCGCCACGTTGCGCTCGCAGTTGGCGGCGGCGGGCTTGTCGCCGCTGCAGGGCTGTCTGTTGTTCGGCGCGCAGAACCCCGAGGTCGACGTCATGATCATCGGCGTCACCGATCCAGACCAGTTAGCCGAGATCTGCGACGCCGCCGAACAAATCGCCGACAGCCGCTTCGATTTCACGCCCTACGGTTTGACCGACGAAGCCTACATTAATCCTTCCCGCTGGCCGGCGAACATCCGGACCGGCGGGTAACGAAGAGGCCGACAATGGAACTCAAGACGTCTCGTAACCTGCTCGAACGGGCCCGGCGGGTCATTCCGTCGGCAACCCAGACGTTCTCCAAGGGGCCGACGCAGTGGCCCCGCGCGGACGCGCCGAACTACCTGACGCGGGGTGCCGGCGCCTGGGTCTGGGACGCCGACGGCAACAAGTTTCTCGATTACCTGATGGCGCTCGGGCCGATCATTCTCGGCTACGGCGACAAGCAGGTGGACGCCGCCTGTGCCCGACAGATGGCCGAAGGCACGGTGTTCAGCCAGATGCACCCGCTGGAGGTCGAGGTCGCGGAGATGCTCGTCGACATCATCCCCTGCGCCGAAATGGTGCGGTTCGGCAAATCCGGGTCCGACGTGACGACGGCGGCGATCCGCGCCGCCCGGGCCTACACCTCGCGCGACCATGTGATCATGTGCGGATACCACGGCTGGCACGACTGGTGCATCGGCACCACCACGCGCGACTTGGGCGTGCCGCGTGCCGTGGCGGAGCTAACGCAGACCTTCGCCTACAACAACGTTGCCTCGCTGGAGGCTGCGCTTGATGCCCGGCCGGGGCAGGTGGCAGCGGCCATCATGGAACCGGTCGGCGTGATCGCGCCGGAACCCGGGTTCCTGGAAGCGGTGCGCGACCTAGCCCATCGGCACGGCGCGCTGCTGATCTACGACGAGGTCGTGACCGGTTTCCGCACCCACCTGGGCGGTGCACAGGAACGCTTCGGCGTGATCCCCGATCTCGCCTGCTTCGGCAAGGCCATGGCCAACGGCTATCCGTTGAGCGCCGTGGTCGGCAAACGTGACGTGATGGAGGTGTTCGACAAGATCTTCTATTCGGGCACTTTCGGCGGCGAGACCGTCTCCCTGGCGGCGGGCAAGGCGACGATCGAAGCGTTGCGCGACACCGACGCCCTGGCGCGTATCCAGACCCACGGCACCGCGTTCATGGCCATGGCCGAACGCCTGATCGAGGAGAACGGCCTGCGCGGCGTGATCAAGGTGAAAGGCTTTCCCGAGCGGTTCCTGCTCGATATGTCGAGCGAAAAAGGCGACCAGGAGACCCGCACGCGCAAGACCTACTTCATGCAGGAATGCGCGCGTCGGGGGCTCCTCTACTACTGCCTCAACGTGACCTGCGCCGCACACGGACCAGAGGAACTGGCGTTCTCCGAGAACGTGTTCCGCGAGGTGCTCCCCCTGTTCGCCCGCGCCCACCAGGCCGACGATTTCGCTGCGCGGCTCCAGGGCCCTGCCATCGAACCCGTGTTCCGCCAACCGTGAATGACGCCGTCCTCCCGCGCGGCGCCCTGCAGAGGCCAAGCCGATGACAGACCGTAAATACGGCAAGACCACCGCCGACCTTGGGTTCATGTCGGTGACCCCGATGCCGTCCCGCGCGGAACTCGAAAAGTTCTACGCGGAAACCTATTTCCAGACTTCGGCGGCAATGACCTACGCCCCCACCTATTCGCCGGAGGAACTGGACCAGAAGCGCCTGCGGGCGCGTCTGGTGCTACATGCAATAACTGCGACCGGTCGCGTCACCGCGCTGAATGACGCGCGCCTGCTCGAAGTCGGCTGCGGCGAAGGCTTCATTCTTCAGGCCGCGACGGAAGCAGGTTGCATGACCACCGGCGTCGACTACAGCGAGCATGCCATCAGGTCGTTCCATCCGGACCTGCTGCCGAACCTGCGGCTGGGCGACGCCGCGACCGTGCTCGACAATCTGCGCGACAGCGGCGAAACCTTCGACGTCTGCGTGCTGCAGAACGTGGTCGAACATGTCATCGACCCGTTCGACCTACTGGCCAAGGTACGCGCGGTCATGGCGAAGGATGGCATCCTGCTGGTCAACGTGCCGAACGACTACAGCCCCATGCAGACACGCCTGCAGGAGCTTGGCTGGATCAACCGGGAATACTGGTTTTCGCCGCCGGACCATCTGCACTATTTCAACGTCGACAACATCGGCGGCGTGGCCGACCGCGCCGGGTTTCAGGTCGTCGACATGTTCGGCGACTTTCCCATAGAGCTTTTCCTGTTCCACCCCGGCTCCAACTACGTCCAGGATTCCGGCAAAGGGGCCGACGCCCATCGCGCCCGGATCATCCTCGACCTTCTGCTGGCGGAGCGGGGCCTGGACGCCTATCACGATTTCTGCCGCGCCATGTCACGCTGCGGCATCGGCCGGAACCTCTGTGCGGTAATGGCCTTCAAGTGACGGCGACACCAATGCCGGCCGGGACATTATGAAGATCGCGCTGCTCGCCGATATCCACGGCAACGATCTGGCCCTGGCCTGCGTGCTGCGCGCCGCCCGGGAGGCGGGTGCCGAACGGCTGTTCATCGCCGGCGACTTCGTTGGCTACTACTACGGCGCCAAGGCGGTGCTTGACCTGCTGGACGACTGGGATTGGATCGCCGTGCGCGGCAACCACGAGGACATGATGCGCGACTGGGCCGCGGGGCGTGATCACGATGCCATTTCGGCGCGCTACGGTTCCGGGCAGGATGTCGCCTGCCGGGAGCTTCCGCCAACGACCTTCGATCGCCTGGTCGACCTGCCCGAACGGCGCGAGGCGGCGGCGGGCGGGCGAACCGCGTTGATCTGCCACGGCGCGCCCTGGGACCATGAGGCATACGTCTATCCCGACGCACCGGCCGACGTGGTGGCGAAGTGCGCCGCCGAGGGGCAGGACCTTGTAGTGTTCGGGCATTCCCATTACCCCGTCCTGTGGCATGAAGGCGGGTGCATCGTCGTCAATCCCGGTTCCGTCGGCCAGCCGCGCGACCGCCGACCCGGCGCCTGCTGGGCGCTGTGGGATACCGCGAGCCATGCCGTGACCCTTCACCGTGAATCATACGACGCCGCCGCGCTGATCGCCGAAGCGCGCCGCCGCGACCCGCAGCTGCCCTATCTTTGGAAAGTGCTGACCCGCACGGAGGGTTCGGCATGAGCCATTCCGGTTTCCTGGTGACCGGCGCCAACGGCGACATCGCCGAAGCCATCTGCGGCATCCTGCGCGACGCGTTTCCCAGCACCCGCGTCGACGGCGCCGACGCCGGCGGGACCCGGCCGGGCGAGGCGCTGTTCGACCGCATGCACCACATGCCCCGGGCCGATGACGAGACTTTCCTCGCGGGCATGCGCTCGCTCGCTACCGACGGCGGCTACGACACGGTCATCCCCACGGCGGAAGCCGAACTGTGGCGGCTGGCCCATGCGACGCCGGCGGAGCTTTCCGGCATCCCACTGCTGATGGCCGCGGCACCCCTGCTGCGCCGCTTCCTCGACAAGCTGGAGACCGCGCGTTGGTTGGCCGCCGAAGGCCTGAACCCGCCCGTCACCGTGCCGTTCGAAGCGGCGGGGGACCTGCCCCTGCCGATCGTCGTCAAGCCGCGCCAGGGCCGCGGCAGCCGTGGCGTCGACGTCGTGCGGACGCGCGCCCATCTGGACTTCATCCGCAGCCAGAAGCCCGAGGGCCTCATCGCCCAGGAGCATGTCGGCGACGAGGACCAGGAATATACCTGCGCCGTCATCCGGCTCGGCGGCCAGACCCGGGGCCTGGTCCTCAAGCGCCGGCTGGCCGGCGGTCGCACGGTCTTCGCCGAAGAGGTCGCGGTGCCCGCCATCGACGATCTGATCCAGCGCCTCGCGGCAGCTTGCGATCTTGACGGCGCCATCAACGTGCAACTGCGCCTGACGCCCAAGGGACCTCGCGTATTTGAGATCAATCCGCGATTTTCCAGCACGGTGATGATGCGTCATCGGCTCGGCTTTCAGGACCTGCTGTGGGCGATCAAGGGCGCTTTCGCGGAGTTCCGGTCCCGCCCGGGTCGGAGCGTCTACCGCTTGTCCCGCGAGCTGGTGTTCGACGCGTGACGCGCGCCCTGTTCGTCGTTGACGCGGGGCCGAACGTCGGGTTCGGGCATTTCCGGCGCTGCTCTTTCCTGCTGCGCGAGTTCGAGGCCCGCGGCATCGAATGCCGCGTCGTGGTGCCTCCGGAGGCATCGCTGGTCGGTTTGTGGGAAGGTTCGGCGGGCACGTGGCCCGACGATCTTTCGCAGACGGACGAGGCGGACATCCTGATCGCCGACAGCTACCGCATCGGCCTTGAGACCATGCGCGGATGGCGTCGGCGTCATGCCCTTCGCCTGGTGATCGACGACAATGCGGATCGGCCGCTGGATGCCGACGTCGTCCTCAACCACAACATTTACGCCCCGGACCTGGATTACACGTCCGTGTGCGACGGCACCGTCCTGGCCGGACTGGACTACTGTCTTGTCGATCCACGCTTCGCGGACCTGCGGCCGCAGACGAAGAACAACGGCCGGCGGGTTGTCGTTTCCTTCGGCGGCGCCGACACGACCCGAGGCGTCGAGACCGCCCGTGCGATCCTGAGGCGTGTGCCCGAGGCGCGGGTCGACGTGATCGTACCGGCGATGCCGGACGACGCGGGCGAGGCCAACGACCGGTTGTCGCTGCTCGTCCGCCCCGACATGGTCGCCGCCATGGGACGCGGCACGATCTATGCCGGCGGGGCCGGCGTGACGACGTGGGAGGCGGCGGCGGCGGGCCTGTCGATCGTCGTCTGCCGGGTCGCCGATAATCAAGGCCACATGATTCCGGCTTTGCGCCGGACCGGCATCCAGGCGTTTGACGCCTACGACGCGGAGCAGATGGCGGCGGGCGTCGCGGCGGAGGCGGCGAAACCCGCCCCGGGCAACCCCCTTGCCGAGGTTATCGACGGCCGCGGCGCGGCGCGGGCGGCGGACGTCGTGCTGGGCCTCGCGCAACGGCAAGGAATATCGTCTCGTCCGGAACCGCACGACGCGATTCCCATCAGCAAGGCAAGCCAATGATCATTGACGGACACACCATCGATTCGAACCACCCGCCTTATGTGATTGCCGAGATTTCGGGCAACCACGGCGGCGACCTGGGCCTTGCGCTCGAGATCATGACTGCCGCCAAGGAGGCCGGCGCCGACGCCATCAAGTTGCAGACCTACACCGCCGACAGCCTGACCATCGATCACGACGGGCCGGGCTTCGTCGTCGACCTGCCGCTGTGGAAGAACCGGAAGCTGTATGAGATCTATCAGGAGGCGCACACGCCCTGGGAGTGGCATGAAGCGCTGTTCGCGAAGGGGCGTGAACTCGGCATCACCGTGTTCTCCAGCCCGTTCGACGACGCCGCCATCGAGTTGCTGGAGAGCCTGGGCGCGCCGGCCTACAAGATCGCGTCGTTCGAGAATGTCGATACCAATCTGATCGCCATGGCGGCCGCCACAAGCAAGCCTCTTGTTATCTCCACCGGCATGGCCAACCTGGCGGAGATCACCGACGCCGTCGACGCGGCACGCGCAAACGGCTGCAAGGACCTGGCACTGCTCCACTGCGTGAGCGCTTACCCCGCGCCGTTTCAGGAGGCGCACCTTGCCAACATGGCGGAACTCGCCCGCCGGTTCGACGTGCCCGTCGGCCTGTCCGATCACACACTCGGCATCGCCCTGCCCGTGGCGGCGACCGCCCTAGGCGCGCAGCTTATCGAAAAGCACGTGACGCTGCGGCGGTCCGACGGCGCCATTGACAGCGCGTTCTCGCTCGAACCCGACGAACTCGCCACCATGATCGCTCAGATCAAGGACGTACATCAGGCGGTCGGGACTGTTGCCTTCGGACCGAAGCCTTCGGAAGTAAGCAGCGTGACCTACAGAAGGTCGCTCTATGCCGTGGCCGATATTGCCGCCGGCGAGCCCCTGACACCCGACAACGTACGCTCGATCCGTCCGGGCCTTGGCCTTCCGCCCAAGCACCTGGGCGAGATCATCAACCGCCGGGCGGCGCGCGACATCCGGAGAGGCGATCCCCTGCAGTGGTACATGATCGGCGACTAGCCTGCCGATATAGGCGGAAGAAGCGATGACCGCAGAACCACGGAAACAGGAAATCGACGGCCGGCTGGCGACCTGCCTCACCGCCCTGGCGACGGACGGATATGCCGTCGTGCCCGGCCATCTCGGCCCCGCGACAGTGACGGATCTGCGGGCGCGCACCGACGCCCTGTGGGAAGAAGTCAAGAACACCCCCCGCCGCGGCGTGCCCGAGCGGGACGCCGACGACCGCGTCGTCTACAACCTGCAGAACAAGGACAAGCACTACATCGATCTGCTGGTCGACCCACTGGTTCGCGGCATCGGCATGGCGATGCTGAACGATCCCTATTACCGTTTCCTGCCGCCGGACGCGCCGAACTACATCCTCGGCTTCTTCAACGCCCGCTGCTCGGGCCGGCCGCTCGACCTGCACATCGACACCAACATCCCGGCGCCCGGCGACCTCACCTGGCGCATCCAAATCGCCTTCGCCCTCGACGACATGACGGCCGCAAACGGTTGCACGGTCGTCGTTCCGAAGAGCCACCGGAGCGGTGCCTTCACTGATCGCGCCAGCAAGGACATCCGCCCCGTCGAATGCAAGGCAGGAGACATGGTGGTGTGGGACAGCCGGCTGTGGCACGGCGCCGGCGCCAACACCTCCGGCGGCAGCCGCTGGCTGATCATCGCAACCCTGAACCGGTGGTGGGTGAAGCAGTCCTCCGACATGACCCGAAGCCTGCCGGAAGACATCTACCAGTCCCTGTCGGATGAGCAGAAGGCCTTGCTCGGGTTCTGCTCGCTGCCGCCGCGCGATGAACGCGAACGCATCAACATCAAGACCGGTTACGATCAATTGAAACCTTCCGTACGCGACTATTGGAGCACCGAATGACCAGCGCCGGCCCGAAACGTATCGCCGTCATTCCCGCCCGGGGCGGCAGCAAGCGCCTGCCCGGCAAGAACATTCGCGATTTTTGCGGCGGCCCGATGATCGGCCACATTCTCCGCGCGGCCCGCGAGTCCGGGCTGTTCGACGTTATTCATGTCTCGACCGAAGACGCCGAAATTCGCGAGGTCTGCACGGACCTCGGGTTCGCCCCCGATTTCGAGCGGGACTCGGCATTGGCCGACGATGTCACGCCTATCCTGCCGGTTCTGAAATTCGTGATCGATACCTATGCCGAACAAGACAAACGGTTCGATCAGGTTTGGCTTCTCATGGCATGCGCGCCGCTGATTACCGCGGACGACCTTCGCGCCGCCGCAGCCGCGTTCGAGCGCGCCGGCGGCACGACGCCGCTGTTGCCCGTGGCGCCGTTTCCCGTCCCTGTCGAATGGGCGCTGGACCTTGCGCCGGACGGTCACCTGTCCGAGGCCCAGCCCGGAATGTTCGCCGTGCGCTCCCAGGACCTGCCGCAGCGATATTACGACACGGGAACCTTCGCGGTCTTTCCCGAGGCTTTCGTCAGGACGAGCGAAGGTGCCGGCAGCCTGAACGGTTTCGCCGGCCTGGAACTGCCGCGGTACAAGGCCGTCGACATCGACAATGATGAGGATTGGCAGCTGGCGGAGCGGATTTTCCGCGGGGGCATGAATGCCTGATTCCCAGCGCGCGGCCGGCGGCGGTCCGTTTCTCGACGCGGGAGACGGAATTACCATGCGCCCGCTCCTGGCCGAGGACGTTACGCAGGCCTATGTGGACGGCTTGAATGATCGTGCCGTCAATACTTTCCTATTGGGTCCACGGTCGTCGCGACAGACGATCGAGACCGTGCGGGCCTTCGTCGAGCAGAACCAACAAGACCCTGCAGCGATCCTGTTCGGAATCTTCAAGGCAGGACGGCACTTCGGCAATGTGCGCCTGCACGACATTTCGCAAACGGATGCATGGATAGGCGTGGCCGTCTTCGACACCGGCGAATGGCGCAAGGGGCTTGGCAGCCGGTGTGTGGAGCGGGCCGCGCGGTTCGCCGTTGCGGACCTCGGCCTGGAACGAGTCAACGCCGGCATCGACCGGCACAACGAACGTTCGAAGAAGGCCTTCGCCCGCGCGGGCTTTCAGCTCGCCCACGACGGACGGACCGGCGCCATGTCCCATGATGGCGAACACTGGGTTTACACAGGCCGGGAATGATTTCGCTTAAACAGTACCTGAGGCGTCGACAGATCCGTCAAATAAGGGTCCGCGCCCGGGCGTTTCGCGCCTTCCAGCGGGACGGCGCCGCCGCATTCGCCCATCTGGATACGGCGCGCCGCATGGCGTTGATCGAGTTGCCCGTACCCGATTGGTGCGGCCTGGGGATGGTGCCCAAGGAACATAAGCGCCACGTGGAGACCCTCCTCCGGCAGAAAATCCTGAACAGGGTTCTCTTCAAATCCCTTTTACCGGAATTACTGGCCAGCCGGCACCAGGCGGGCCGCCCTGTCGTCATCCCGGTCCCGCCCGTGTGGCGGCAGTGGCTGACGCGCCAGGGGTTCACCGTATCCGGCTGGCGTTGCCGCATGGCGTGGTGGAAGAATCAGGCTCGGACATTGGCCAGCGCCGTCTTCCAGACTGCCAGGATACTGTTCAACATCGATCATCGGCCGCCCGCGCCGCCCGCCGGGTATGCGGTGCTGCTGAACGCGCCGCCCAACGCCCTGCCGGCCACCCCGGGCGACTATGACAAGGCGTTGGGGCTGGTTCGCTGGTACCGGGAACACGGCCTGCGTCTTCCACAGGAAGAGCATAACTGGATGGAATGCCCGAGACGGTCGGGACAGTGGCGCGGCCATCAGATCGACATCGTCAGCCATCCACTGCCCGGTCTTCGGTCCGCCCGCCAACGGTTCCGGTTCCTGATCGCGTCATCCCGCGTGCTCGGGTCGGCAATCCTCATGACCGCCATCGGCGCGTGGTGGGCGCCGACATTGGCGCTGGAAGGCATCATGCTCGCGCACTTTCGCTGCCTCGACGGGCCTTCGGTCGCAAGTTCCTACGTGTTCAACAATTCATCCTGGATTTACCGGCCGCTGTGGACCTACGAGGCCGAAGCCTGCGGCGCGCGTGTCATCATGCTGTTCTATTCCACCAACATGCAGCACCTGCCGTGGGACGACGGCAGGGTCAGCCCGATCTTCCCGGGCTACGAGATCATGTCGTGGTCTGAATATGCCGTCTGGAACGAGGAGCAGCGTGACTTCCTGGTCCGCATGGGCCATCGGGATGCGACCTATCACATATGCGGCCGCGTCGATGTTGAAGACACGGGGGATCCGGCCCCGGAAATCCCGGCCGATACGATCCTGGTGTTCGATGTATCTCCTTTCCGGCCGACCCGGCTTGCCGAACTTGGCCTGGTCCCGCCGTATTATTCCTCGTCCAACATGCAGCGCTTCATCACCGACATCGTGGCGGCGGCCGAGTGCGCGGGGGTGAACCTCGTTTTGAAAAGCAAGCGCAGCCTCCGGGACATGATGGACCGCGACTACCGAAACCTTCTGGACGCCTGTGCCCGCCGCAAACACGTGACGGTTGCCGCCCCGACGATCAGCATCGGCCGTATGCCGGACAACGTGCTGGGTGCGATCTCCATTCCGTTCACGAGCGCCGCCCTCGCGGCGCAGCAGAAGGGAATCCGGTCCATCTACTACGATCCCACGGCAATGGTCGGACCCCTGGGCCGGAGCCATGCAAAAAGCATCGCTGTTCTTTCCAATGCCGAACAGCTGAAAGCCTGGATGGTGGAGCTGAAGGCGGGCCGGCCGCCCAAGGCCTCAGCGCGCCCCGGTCCGGCGACCGGCACCGGATGAACTCGCGGGATGACACCGGGCGACAAGATGGTCTAAGCATGTCAGCCGCTCCGCCACCACCTCGCCCATCGACGTGTCGCCACTCAAAGCATGAAAGCAGCACCGCGCATGACAAATGATCAGATTCCGGTTGTCATTCTTTGCGGCGGGCAAGGGGCCCGGCTTCGTGAAGAAACCGAATACAGGCCGAAGCCGATGGTCGAGGTCGGCGGACATCCGATCATCTGGCACATCATGAAGATCTACGGCGCGGCGGGCTTCAAGAAGTTCATCCTGTGCCTGGGATACAAAGGCCATCTGATCAAAGAATACTTCATGCACCACCGTTCTTTGACGAACGATTTCACGGTGAACCTCGGCAAGAAGGGGGGGATTTCCTACCACGGTCGCGAAGAGGATGATTTCGAAGTCACCCTGGCCGACACGGGTCTCGATACCATGACCGGCGCGCGCCTCAAGCGCATCGAAAACTACATCGACACGGACACCTTCATGGTCACCTACGGCGACGGCCTGATCGATCTGGATATCGACGACCTTCTGGCCTTTCACCGCTCGGCAGGAACGGCCGCGACCGTAACCGCGGTCCAGCCGGTGTCGCGTTTCGGCGTGCTCGAATTCAACGACGGCAAGAGAGTCACGAGCTTCAAAGAGAAGCCGCAAGTTCGCGGCTGGACCAGCGCAGGGTTTTTCGTCTTCAACCGGAAAGTGTTTGACTATCTCAGCACGGATGAAGATTGCGTCCTCGAACAAGAACCTCTAATTAACCTTGCAAACGACGGTGAACTTTCCGCCTTCCCGCACAACGGCTTCTTTTTCGCCATGGACACGTACCGAGAGTATCTGCAGTTGAACTCTATGTGGCGTTCGCAGTCTGCGCCGTGGCGCAAATGGTAGACACGTTCTGGCGTGATCGCCCCACGCTGGTGACCGGCGCAAGCGGTCTCGTCGGCAGCTGGCTGGTCAAGCGGCTTCTGGAAAAGAACGCCCAGGTGATTTGCCTGGTCCGCGACTGGGTTCCCGGTTCAGAGTTGATCCGCAGCGGCGATTTGCAGCGATCCACCGTCGTCAATGGCGACGTCACGGATCACGAAGCCCTGGAACGCATTATCGGCGAGTACGAGATCGACACCGTGTTCCATCTCGCGGCGCAGACGATCGTCGGGATCGCGAACCGAAATCCCCTGTCGACCTTCGAAAGCAACATCAAGGGCACATGGTCGCTGCTCGAGGCCTGTCGGCGCTCGCCGACCGTCAAGCAAATCGTGATCGCGTCTTCAGACAAGGCCTATGGCGATCATGAGACCCTGCCTTATGACGAGAACATGCCGCTGCAGGGCATGCATCCCTATGACGTTTCCAAGTCCTGCGCGGACCTGATCGCCACGACCTACGCCAATACATTTGACCTGCCCGTCGTGGTCACCCGCTGCGGTAACTTTTTCGGCGGCGGGGACCTGAACTGGAACCGCATCGTGCCGGGAACGATCCGATCGATCCTGCGCGGCGATGCACCGGTCATCCGTTCGGACGGCAAGTACATCCGGGACTATTTCTACGTCGAGGACGGCGCGGATGCCTACATGCTGGTTGCCGAGAAACTTGCAGAGAATAGGGAGCTCGCGGGCGAGGCGTTCAACTTCTCGAACGAGCTGCAGTTGACCGTACTCGACATCGTCGACATGATTCGGACCCGCATGGGCTCAAACCTGGAACCGGTGGTTCTCAACCAAACCAGCAACGAAATCAAACACCAATACCTGTCTGCCGAAAAAGCCCGCCGGGTTCTCGGCTGGCAACCGACGTCGGACATGGAATCCTCTATCGACCGAACGATCGAATGGTATCGCGATCACCTAGAAATTTAGGACCAGAAGAATGGATAACCTCAATCTGATTATGCTTTCGGCCATGTACGAAAACGGTGGCAACACGACTCATCGCCTGTTGGATGGCCATCCGGAACTGATGGTCTATCCGTTCGAGAGCCAAGTCGGCACGCCGGGGAACGGCGACTATCTGTCCAGCACCGTGCCGACGCGCTATCGCTGGCCCGAGTTTTCAACCACCGGGGACCTGGCCGCCGATTACGAATCGTTCTGGGATGAAGAGCTGAAGACCCTGCTTCGCGTCCCAGGTCGCAGCAAGTTCAAGGACTGCGGCCTCGACGTCAACGAAGACGACCGGCGCAATGCCTTTTCCGAGTTCATGACCGACAAGCCGCGCATCCGTAGCAACCTTGTCTCCGCTTATTTCTATTCCATGTTCAAGGCATGGCGGAACCTCAATCGCAGCGGCACAGAACGCTTTTACGTCGGATACAATCCCGTCCAGATCCTGGATGCCGGAAAGATCCTGTCCGATTTCCCGAAAGGTCATATCCTTCATGTCGTCCGTAATCCTTGGTCGGGATACGCAGACACCAAGAAGCGCCCCTTCCCGCTTTCGCTTGAGCGTTACGTCTGGACCTGGAACCTGTCCCAACTGACGGCGCTGAACTGGAAAGAACGAGTGCCGGACCGGGTTCACATTGTTCGGTTCGAAGACATCGTCAAGGACACCAAGACCGCGTTCGCCGATTTCCTGGCCGGCACGGGCCTTGAATGGAACGATAGTCTGCTTGCCCCGTCGTTCAACGGGGTTCCCCTGACGGAAGTCTTCCCCTGGGGTACGATCCGGACGCCGACGACGGAAGCCAACATCGCAACGGCAAACGAACTCAATGCCGAAGAAACCCAGGCGATCGCCGTCCAGTCCGCCGTGATGGGCCGCCAACTGGGATATGCCGACTTTTTAAAAGCGTGCTGAAACTGAACGCCGCCGCGCGGGACCGCATGGCAATTGCAGCAGGACTGCGGCGGGGGCAGTTCATGCTGAAATCGGACATCGATGCGCCCGATGAAATCGTCGCGCTCTTGAAACAGGGCCGACAGGCGCCTGCGGGCGCGGACGTGGCCGCCCTGCGCACCGCCGTCACCGCGGCTGCCGGTTTTAATGCGGGCGACCTACGGCCGTTCGACGGTCCGGCGACCTTCCATGCCGTCTACGAAGGTCATGCGCCGGACGGCCGGGCCATCATGGTTCGGGCATCGGTGACATCGCATGAGGATGTCGCCTGCGCCATGGGATTGAACGACAGGATACATTCGGCTTGTGCCTCGGCGGCGGTATCGACGCCTGGGCAAATCGCCTGCGACATGACCCACGAACACGTCTCATACGATTTCGAGGTCGTCGATCGGATTCAGGGAACCTCGCTCAATCGATTGGAGCCCCAGGAAGACGCCTTTCGCGCGCGGCTGGCGGATGTCAGCGAAGCCTTGGCGCGGTGCCATCTGGGCGTCCCAACGCAGGGTTTCGGATTGCTTGATCCGCGCGCAGCCATGTCGCCGGATGCTCCATTGACCGGAACCTGCGCGACCTGGGCTGCGTATCTGGGAAACCACGCCGAGGAGCACATCCACATTCTGCGCGACCACGCGGAGATCGACGGCGAGACGGCTTCGCGGATCACCGAGCGGTTTGCTGAACTGTCCGACATCGACGGCGTGTCCCCTTGTCTCCTGCACGGGGATACAACGGCTGCCAACATCATGCTGGACGGATCGGGCGGCATCGTCCTTCTCGATTGGGAAGACGCGCTGTCCGGTGACCCGCTGTTTGATCTTGCCGCGCTTGCCACGTTTCATCCCGTTGAACGCCATCCCCATATCTTCGAAGGATACCGCCGGATGCGCCCGACGCCGCGGGATCAGGCGCGTGTGTATTGGCTCTATTTCCTACGGATCTCCGTGGCGAAACAGGTGCACCGCATCCGCTTCGGCCTGAACACCCACCCCCGCCACGAACGCGCCAGGGAACGGATATTTCTCGCCCTCGGCCATCTCGAAAGCACCGCATGCGCGTACTGTTGACAGGCGGCTCCGGGTTCGTAGGAAGCCACGTCACCAGGCTGCTGGTAAAAGAAGGGCATGACGTCGCCCTGATCTTGCGCAACCCGCGATCCGCACGGCGGCTTGACGACGTGATCGACCGGACGCGCGTCATTGAGGGCAGCCTGGAAAACCTGGACGACACGGCGGAGGCGGTCGCGGATTTCCGACCGCAGGCGATCCTTCACTTTGCTTGGGCCGGCGTCGGCGGACGGTTCCGCAACGACCTGTTCCAGATTGCCAATATAGATCAGTCGGTGCGCCTGATGCGGATGGGAATCGATCTTGGCGTCGACTATTTCCTGGGCATGGGCTCCCAGGCCGAGTACGGCCAGGCCCAGGCGCGTGTGTCCGAAGACCACGCGACGCAGCCGACCACCCTGTACGGCGCGGCTAAACTGACCACAGGGAAATGCCTGGCCGACGTTGCGGACATGGCAAGCTGCGGGTTCGCTTGGCTCCGGCTGTTTTCATCCTACGGGCCCGATGACGATGATGCCTGGATGCTGTCCTATGTCATCGACGAGCTTCTCCGGGGAGGCACGCCGTCCCTGACGAAGTGCGAACAGTTGTGGGATTACATCCACGTCTACGACGTGGCCGGCGCGGTGCTTGCCGCACTGACGCACGGCGCGCAAGGCACCTTCAACCTGGGGTTCGGCGCCGCCACGCCGCTGCGGGATGTCGTAACTTTCGTGCGGGATACCATTGACCCGGATCTGGAACTCGGGTTCGGCCTGATTCCCTACCGCGATGACCAAGTCATGCATCTGGAAGCGGATATCACGCAGCTGCGGAAAGCAGCGTCCTGGTCGCCGGAAATCGATCTGGAGACCGGTCTGCGGAATGCCGTCGAAGGACGGCGTGCCTTGATGAAAACGAACGAACCGAGGAACAACCGTGCCAACTGACATGTCGAACCCGGCCACTCTGGCCAAGGAGGTCCGTCGCGCCGTCCTGGGAATGGTTCACCGCGCGAATGCGTCGCATGTGGGGGGCTGCTTTTCCATGGCCGATATCCTGGCCGTGCTGTACGGCGGCTGGCTGCGTGTGCGGCCCGACGATCCCGCATGGGCGGACCGCGACCGCTTGGTCGTCAGCAAGGGCCATGCCGCCGCCGCGGTCTATGCCGTCCTGAGCAAGGTCGGGTTTTTCCCCGACTCCTGGCTCGACGGCTATTGCGAAGACGGGCAGCCCCTGGCAGGCCACGTTTCCTCGACCGGCGTTCCGGGCGTCGAGGTGTCGACCGGGTCGCTTGGGCACGGCCTGTCGATCGGATGCGGACTTGCCATGGGCGCGCAACGGACATGTCCCGAGTCGCGCACGGTCGTGATCCTTTCCGACGGCGAGTTGGACGAGGGGTCGATTTGGGAGGCCGCGCTGTTCGCCGGCCACCACAAGCTCGGGCAGCTTACCGCGATCATCGATTTCAACAAGATTCAGAGCTTCGGTGCCGTCACCGACGTGCTCTGCCTGGACCCCTTGGCAGACAAGTGGAGCGCGGCGAACTGGGATGTACAGGAGATCGACGGCCATGATCACGCGGCCATCGCGGCGGCATTGGCGGACGGAGGACGCTCTACAGGGGCGCCCCGCGCGCTGATCGCCCACACGGTGAAAGGCAAAGGGGTCAGTTTCATGGAGAATGATCTGGCTTGGCACTACAAGTCGCCGGACACCGCGCAGCTGGCGGCGGCGCTGGCGGAACTGGACGCATGAGAAACACCTTCATCGAACGCCTGACCGACGCGGCGGAAACGGACAGCCGGATATTCCTGCTGTGCGGGGACCTCGGTTATTCGGTCCTTGAGGCCTTCGCCGAGCGTCATCCCGACCGGTTCGTGAATGTCGGCGTCGCGGAACAGAACATGGTCGGGATCGCGGCCGGGCTGGCGCTATCGGGATACAAGGTCTTCACTTACTCGATCGTCAATTTCGCCGTGACCCGCTGTCTCGAGCAAATCCGCAATGACGTCTGCTACCATGAACTAGACGTGACGGTCGTCGCCGTCGGTGGCGGCTTCGCTTATGGCGCACAGGGATATTCTCATCACGGTTCCGAAGACGTCGGTTTCACCCGAATGCTTCCCGGCATGCATGTCGCCGTTCCCGCCGATGCCGCTGAAGCGGCCGCCGCAACGGACTACATGTTGGCCCGCAAGGGCCCCGGATACGTCCGGCTGGCGCGTGGGCGGGAACCGCAATTGCATCTGGCAGAAATCGGCGAACTGGCCAGCTTCCATCGTCTCGACGAGCGCGAGGGGTCCGTTCTGATCCTCGCCAGCGGCCCGGTGGCTGGAGAAGCCCTGACCGCTGCGAACCTGCTCTTCGAAGCGGGGATCAACGCCAGCGCCGTCAGCACGCCAATCATCAAGCCGTTCGACGTCGACGCCTTCTGTGCCCTGTTGAACGGGACCAGCTTGGTGGTCACCGTCGAAGAGCATGTAACCTTCGGAGGATTGGGTTCCACGGTCGCGGAAACGCTGGCCGACGCGGGCGCCAGCGTGCCGCTGCTTCGGCTTGGCATCGACCACAAGAACCGGACGATCGTCGGCTCTCAGGATTACCTGCGAAATATCAACGGCATCAATGGTCACGCGATTGCGGCGCGCATCCGGGCGAAGCTGGAAGAACGTTAACGATGCGGCACGAATGTACAGGAGTTCCCGTCCTTGATTAGAATCGCCTTCGTCCGCTTCCTGATTGTAGGCGCGGTGAACACGCTTGTCGGATATGGACTGTTCTGCGCGTTTCTATACGTGGGGCTCGCGCCGCTCATCGCGCTGACCCTCGCGACGGTGCTGGGCGTATGCTTCAATTTCTTCTCTACCGGCAGGATCGTGTTCGGCCATAAAGATCCCTCCAGGTTCCGGCGCTTCGTGTTGCTCTATGTCGTATACTTCGCGGTGAATGCCGGGCTGCTGGAAAGCGCGCGCGCGTTCGGTCTGTCAGCCTATGCGGCCCAGGCCCTGGTGATGCCACCCCTGGTGATCGCGTTGTATCTGGGCCAACGCCGCTTCGTATTCGGCCCTCCGGCCGAAAATCAGTTTAAGAAGGCGCCGTCATGACCAAGATCAGTATCGTTTCCCCCTGCTTCAACGAAGAGCTGAACGTTGCCGCCTGTTGCGAACGCGTTCGTGGGATCATGGAGCAGGAGCTTCCCGGTCTCGACTATGAACACATCTTCGTCGACAACTATTCGACGGATGGCACGCTCGATATTCTGCGCCGGCTGGCGGCGGACGACTACCGCGTCAAGGTGATCCTCAACTCCCGCAATTACGGGCCTTTCCGGTCGACGTTCAACGCCCTGAGGTCGGCGACCGGCGACGCGGTTCTCGTCATGTTGCCCGTCGACATGCAGGACCCGCCCGAGTTGATTCCCCAGTTCGTCCGTCTTTGGCAGGACGGTAAAAAGATCGTCCGCGGCAAGCGCGTGTCCAGAGCGGAAGGCTATGTGATGCGCACGGTTCGGCGCGCCTACTATCGTTTCCTGCATCGTCTTGCCGACATCGACATTCCCGTGGACACGGCGGAGTTCCAACTACTGGACCGCCAGGTGCTTGACGCCCTGTTACAGCGAAGCGATCACTACCCCTATATCCGCGGACTGATCGCCGACATCGGCTTCGCCAACGAGACCGCGACCGTGCCCTACCAATGGCGGGAACGGCACGACGGATTCTCCAAGAACAGACTGATCAACCTGATAGACCAGGGCCTGAACGGCGTCATTTCGTTTACCAGCGCCCCGCTTCGCGTGGGCGCCCTGGTCGGCTTCGTCCTGGCGATCCTAAGCCTCGCCTACGGGACGATCCAACTGGTCCTCAACCTGATCAACGACACCGCGCCCGCCGGCATCGCGACCCTGATCGTCGCACTGTTCTTCTTCTCGGGAGTGCAGCTGTTCTTCATCGGCCTGCTTGGCGAGTACGTCGCCGCCATCCATCAACAGGTGCGGCGGGGCGCTCAGGTGATCGAACGGGAAACCATCAATATTGAAAAATAACGACAGCGGTTCCGTGGCCGCGGTTCGCGGCGCGTCGATGCCAAACGCCCAGCCCCTGCTGGCGGCCGCCATCGTCGTCATGCTCTGTGCCTTCGTCTGCGCGGTCATCTACTGGTCGGCCGATTTCCCGACGCCATGGGGAACCGACGAGATCGTTTACTCCTGGCCGATCGCCGAAGCCATGTCACAGGCTTCGCTGGCAGGTATGCTGAAGCTTTCGACCGCCAGTTTTATGGCCGAGGACCACATGTCCCCGGTCTTCCATTTCTATACCTACCTTCTGACGCTGTTCGGCAGCACGCCGCATACGACCATCAATATCGCGACCCGGATCGAATATGTCGTGATCCTGGCAAGCGCGGTCGTCGCCTATAGAACGCTGTTCGCAGCCGGGGCCAACACCCTGCTTTTCGCCGTCCTGCTTGTCCTCAACGTTCCCCTGCTCTGGACCAACGCGCTGTTTCCGACGTTTAACCTGTCGATAATCCTGTCGCTTTGGTCGTTGACGGCCTTGAAGCGCTATATCGACACGGGCCGCCTTGGTTATCTGATTACCCTGGGCGGGCTGTCGACCCTGGCCCTGCTTTCGTTCGAGACCGGTTTTGCGTTCCTGCCCCTCGCCGCCGGCTATGTCGTCGCCCATTACGCCGCGAGCGGATCAATCGCGCCGCGGCGGCGCCTGACGGCCGTTGCAATCATCGGCGGCGTTCTCGCCTTGTCGTTGGTCCCTTACCTCGTGCTTCACACGTGGCAGTACGGAATTCCGCTGCCCGCGTCGCGCACCGGGGAGATGGCGGACCCCGTGCAATATGTCCTGCGGGCGTTCATCATTTTCTCCGAGTGGAATTTCGGCGTTTTCAAGCTCGCCTATCAGATAAGCCCCTACGCAGCGATGGGATTGGGCTTGGCCTACATCACGGCGCTGCTCGCCGCGTTCAAGGCCCGGCTGCTCAAGGGACAGGCAATCATGTTGTCCGTCGGCCTGATTCTTCAGGTCATGGCGATTGCCTACACGGGCCGCGTCCAGTCCGGGATGTGGACGTTTGCCGGAATCATCTACGTCATGGTCGTCGCTGAAATCCTAGCCGCGGCGATTGCCCGCATACGCGGCGGCGGACAGTTTCCCGCACAGGTGGCACTGCTGCTCGGACTCGGCGGACTGTTCCTTACCACGAAAGAATACGTGTTCGAGGACGCCGAATGGTACAATCGCATGCGGTTTCTCGACCAGACGGCCGCCTATGAGGCGACCGGCGGGCCGTCGGACGATTTCGTCCTGATCCAGCTTCCCGGCGCTCGCGTGCAGCTGCACCCTGTAGCGTTTTGGTACGGCAACAAAGTGTTCAACGGACAAGCTCCCCTCACGCACTACGAGAGCATCAACACGATGTTATACAAGAATATGTATATCCAGTCGTTTTCCAATGAACAGGGAAAATCCTTCGAGTTTTTCGAACAGGGGTTCTATCCGTCCAGGTCGAAGAGAACCGCGATCCTGACGCGCGACCGCAATTTGTTCACCCGCTACTTTCTGGATCTGGACAGCGACCTTGTCATCCGCGCCGCGGTCATTCCCTATGCTGCGCAGGATGCCTATTCGCTCAACCTTCCAGCGATGGACAAGTACGGCGCGGCACCCCGCCCGCTACGGGTCGTCCTCCGGTTTGCCGATGCCGGCCCCGCTCCGGTGCCAAGCGAGACCGCGGTCAGCATCGACGGCGCCTCGGTGCAAGTGGCCTTCACCGGGCCGCGACAGGCGGAGTTCACGCTGGAGAATACGAGAATACGCAGTTCCCTCGTCGTTACGAGCGGGCCCGCACGCCTTCATTCCATCGAGGTCCGGCGGCATAGCGCAGGCACACCGGCCCGAGCGACCCCTGAAACGGCGGCCCAGCCCCGAATCACCGCCATGGACACGCCCTGCCGAATTAACGGCCACAGCGGGCGGAACCCCGACCTCTTTTCAATCTTGGCCACCGTCGACCCGGGGTCGGAGAAGGGACTGGACATCTTGTTCCTGAATCCCGAGATATTTCCTTTGTCGATGCGGCAAGCGCCCTTCACGAACGACAAGACGGACGTTTCCGTATGGCGGTCATTCGAATGGGATTACAAATCGGCGACGACCTCCAGGCTCGAAGTCTGCCGGAATTAAGGGTACTAAAATGGAGTCTCTTGGCGAAATACCGTCCGCACGATATGAACGGCGCTTGACGGACAGCAAAGATTGGGCAGACCAAAAATGACCTCTGTGTCAGACAAATCCATCAAGGACCGCAAGGAAGAGGCCAAGCAGGCGAGTTATTCCCTCACGCCGCCGTTTCCCAAGGAATTCCTGATCGACATCACGTCACATTGCAACCACGCCTGCCTGTTCTGCTCGAACCCGCGCATGGCGAACAAGACGGCGATGGACCCCACCCTGGTGTTGCGGCTGCTGCGCGAAGGATACGAGGCGGGGGCCCGGCAGATCGGACTCTACGCCACCGGCGAACCCTTCCTGGCCAAGCGGCTGCCGGAGTTCGTCAGCGAGGCGAAAGCGATCGGTTACGACTACGTCTACATCACCACCAACGGCGCCGGCGCGACACCCGCGCGGGCCAAGGCCGTCATTGATGCCGGCCTGGACAGCATCAAGTTTTCGATGCACGGCGCGACGCGGGAATCCTACCGCCACGTCCACGGCAAGGACGATTTCGACCGGGTGATGGCTAACCTGAAATGGATCGCGGACTACCGCAAGGAAAGCGGGCGAACGTTCAAGATCTACGTCACCATGGTACAGACCGCCGTCACCGTCGACGAGGTCAAGGCCCTGCACCAGCTGGTCAAGCCCTACATCGACGAATGGGATCCCCATCTGCTGACCAACTCCTGCGGGACCATGCCCGAAAACAACGAGATCGGCGTCATCGAAGCAAACAACATCCGCGGCCGAGGCCACAAGGGGGTCTGCTTCCAGCCGTTCTCGAGCTTTACCATCACGCCGGAGGGGTACCTGTCGGGTTGCGTGCTCGACTATCACAAGGCCCTGGTGGTCGCCGATCTGAACGAAACGTCCCTTGTCGAGGCCTGGCACAACGCAACCTATCAGGACTGGCGCCGCCGCCATCTCGAAGGCCGCACCGAGGGGTCGATCTGCGACAACTGCATCAACAACACCGACCGGCCCTACACGCCCCTGTTGCCGACGTACTTCGATCCCCCCGTGAAGCCGCCCCGCCGATAAACATCGCCGCCAGCCCCTTCGGCCACCTCATCCCTCATCCAGGAACACATCCGTGAAGACCCGCTTCAAACCCCACATCGTGGCGATGCGCCGCTATCAGACGTCAACCGGCCGCGATCTGGTCGAAGGCCTTCGCCTCGACCGCAATGAACGCGTCTGCAATGCCTCCAACAGCGTCCTCGACGCCCTGTGGAAGGAGATGCCGCCAAGCATCCTGCATGTCACCCCCGACATGGGCGTCCTGTATGAGGCCATCGCCGACCATGAAGGCGTGCCACGCGATCATCTTTACCTGACCCAGGGCATCACCGAAGGCATCAGGTTCATCTACGAAACCTTGACCAATCCCGGCGACAATGTCGTCGTGCTCGATCCGACCTATCCCATGTATCAGGTCTACGCCGAGCTGTTCCAACTGGAGTATCGCAGGTTCGGCTACGGCCAGGACCACAAGCCGGACTTCCAGGCGCTGGTCGACGCCATCGACGACCGCACGGCCGTGGTCGCGATCGCCAACCCGAACCTGCCGATCGAGAGCGCATTGACGGTCGACCAGATTCGCGACATCGCCGCCCGCTGCAAGGAACGCGACATCGTCCTCGTGATCGACGAGGCGTACCACCATTTCGGCGCGGAAACGGCCAAGGGCCTGATCGAAGAATTCGACAATCTCGTCGTCATGCGGACCTTCTCAAAGGCCTGGGGCATGGCCGGCATCCGCCTGGGCTATATGATCAGCCAACCGCAGAACATCACCTATCTCAACAAGACCCGGTCACTGGTCGAAACCAACGCCTTCTCCATGCAGGCGGCCTTGTTCGCGCTGAAGCATGTAGACCTCATGGCCGACCATGTCGGGGAAGTGAAGGCAGGCACCGCCTGCCTGCAGGCCGGCCTGGACGAACTGGGCGTTCCGTGGCACGGCGGCGAGTATACCAACGGGCTGATGATTTTCCTGCGGTCCAATGCCGAGGCATCCGGCGCCGTCGCGTTCATGCGCGAACGCAAGATCTACATCCGGGGCTCCTTTGAGCCGCCCTACGACACCTGCATTCGGGCCAGCCTGGGCGATCCTGCGTCCATGCAATCGTTCCTGTCCGCGTTTCGGGATTACCTGGCCGCGGCCCGCTAGCCGCCCAAAGCCGCAATGGAAATCCGCACCGCCACGCGCGACGACCGCGATGCGACCCTTCGGCTGTCCGAAAGATCGGACTCCACGCCGCGCACCGCCGAAACCTGGGATGGCAATCCGATCCAGGCCGTCCTGGCGTTCGATGACGGGAAGCTGATCGGCATGCTGCCGCTTGAAGAGCGGACGTGGGAGACCGGCCGGGGAAACCGTCTCGAGGTGCTTTGGGCAACCGGTGTCCACGTCGATGCCGCCTACCGCGGCAAAGGCATCGGCGGGCGGCTCGACGCCTTTGCCGAACGGACCTTCGCCGGCCGCTTCGACGCGTTTTGCGTTTTCCGCGAGGACGAGACAAGCCCGGCCTACAACTGGTACCGGAAGAACGGTTATCATCCCCAAGCGCACATTCGCGCCTATCGCCTGCCGGTCGATGCCGGCGCGCCGGCCCAGGTCGCGACACGATACGGTCACCGTCTTCTGACCAGCCGCCGGGAACTGGAAGAGGCGGGGCGCGAGCTTTCATCAACGTTCGACACGCTGGGTTGTGGGCGCGGCGGCTTTCTCGCCAGAACCCCGACGTCATGGGTCAACATCTGGGATCATCACTACTACCGTGCATTCTATCGCTATTCCGTCCTCGCGCTGTTGGAGAACGCGCATGTCGTGGCCTTTGCGCTTCTGGGGGAAACCTCCATGCGCGACGGGATCAGCCGGTACGATATCCTGGAATTCGCCGCCGCCGACGGTGACGCCGAGAACAACCTGCACGCCGCCGTCGTGGCCGCCGCGCGCCAGGCGGGGCTGCGCGACATCCGCATGCAGGTTTTCACCGATGATCGCCGAGGCGACTGGATGCAGGGTCTCGGGTACGTTGACCGGGACCGGTCGACGAACATCCTGGGAAAGCTCCTGGCACCAGAACGCACCCTGAAAAGCCTGGCCGGCCAGCCCGGCGCGTCATGGACCTGGCGAACGGAACGCTGGGGTGACGTCGGGGCGCCAAACGGTTCGGTGGACGGAACGATGACCGCCAGTGACGCCGCCCTGACCGCATTCTGCTTTCAGCGCCTGTCGACGGCGGAGGCCTTCCGCGCAGGCGACATCCGCTGGCAAGGCCCCGGAGCGGCTCCGGCCGCAAGCATTGACGCCGCCCCTTGGCGCTACTGCCAAGCCGACTACATCTGACCCCCGCGGACACCTTCCTTACGGCATGATCCAGACCGTCGACTTTCAGAACTCGGTCGCCGCAGTGCGCCGCCCCGGACAACCGGTCGCCTATTACCTGGGCGGAACGGCGGCCGGCGGGTCCATCGACCTGTGCGCGATGATCGCATCGCATGCATACGATTGGCTGGAAGACCTGGCCGCCGCCCATGCCGAGATCATCGAGGCCGAAGCCGCGCGGTCCGGCGACATATGGCTTTCCGGGGCAAGCCGTCTCGACGCCCGGCCTTGGGGCCAGGCCGCGCTCATTAAGCCCCTGTTCTTCGCCCGCGCGATCGTGCGATGGCTGGAGGAGAATCCCGGCGCCCCAGGCCTGGCCGTCGTCGACGCCTCGCCGGACGTCGCCCGGCATCTGCGCGAAATGGCGCCGGAAATTCGGGTCACCGGGACGGGCGAAGCGGCGGGCCGCACGCCATCGGCGGCGGTACGTTTTATCCGCCTGACGATCTGGGCTTGGCGCGACATGATCGCCATGATCCGCAATCACCGCGGGCTGCAATGCCGGCCCGGCACCACGGCAAGGGCGTTACTGCTTGTCCAGCCTGTCCGCGGCAGGCCCTTTCGCGACGCGCATACATATTTTTTCACGACGTTGCTCGATGAACGGTCCGCCGCCGGAGTCGCCGTGGCGGTCACGGGAACCGTCGACCGCGCCGCGCGGGCAGCTGCGCCCGGAAGCGTCGAACAATCCGACCCGCTATGCCTGTTCGACGGCGTGACCCCGGGCGAGGCGCTGACCGCCTTCATCGCAGCCGTGGTTTACGCCGCAAGGGTCCACCTGCACCTGCCGCGCGCCGGCGCCCAGGCCCGCGGCATCGGTCATACCGCACTGTTCTGGCGGCGCTTCGCCAATCAGCTGGTCGATCCTGGTGAACTGTTCCATGCATTGATCGTACGCAGCCGGCTGGCCCGGTTGATTTCCGGCGGCGGCTTCAGAAAGGTCGTCTTTCCCTACGAGGAGAAAGGCATCGAACGGGCCGTCATCCAAGCCTGCGCGACCCAACAGGCCGCCACATTGGGTTATGTGCCGCACCCACAACACCGTCTTCTCGTGGCCTTGCAGGACCGGCGGGCGTCGACCTGCCCCAAACCCGACGGTTACGCCCTGTGCGGCAATGCCTATATTGACTTCTTCCGGACCTGGGCCGCCAAGACATCCGCGCCGCTTGCCGTATGGGGATCGGGGAAAGGCATCGTCGAGGCGGCGGAACCCCGGCCCGCCCGCCAGGGACGGCGGTCGGTCGTTCTCGCCCTCAGCCACCCGGAAGAGGTGATCCTGCTGGGGATCTGGCTGAAATGCCGGCCGGACATTACCCGGGAGGTCGATCTCGGCTTGCGTCCCTATCCCGCCGCGGACCCCGTACTGTTCGACCGCGCCCTGACGGAAATTCGCCGCACACACCCTGCTGTCGCCGTCAGCACGGGGGATCTGAGATCCGATGTGCGCCATCACGACGCCGTCGCTTTTTGCGCAACCAGCGCCGGGCTTGAAGCTGTTATAATGGGAGCCGTCGGACTGTTCGTTGACTTGACGGACGGCTTCCCCATAAATCCTTGCTTCGATGACACGTCGGCGTTCCGGCCGTCGTCAACAGCGGGTGAGCTGGCCGGGAATCTGGCTTGGCTCGCGCAGGCGGACGAGGACGCGTTGCATAACCTGCGAACGCGCCAGATCGCCGCCGCTTCGCAAATCTTCGGGCCGCCTGACAAATCGGCCGTCCTTCAATCTGTCCGGTGCCCCTGAATGAAACAGACGATCAAGAAATTTCTCCGCCCCCTTCTGCGCGTTCCCGGCATCGCCCGGCTTTACGGCTGTTACAAAAACGCCTGGGGCGATCCTCGCTTTCTGTACTTGCCCGCCACATGGTGGCTGGCGAAAACGCTGGTGCCGCGGCGGCGGGTACGGCTGGGCCGGGTTTCGTTCACCCTGCAATGCGACAATCAGATCACCCATTTCCGCTGGTTCCTGTTTGGCCGAAAGGAACCGGAGATCGTCCGCTTCATCGACAACTACACCCCGCCCGACGGATTGTTCATGGACATCGGCGCCAACATCGGCGTGTTCTCCCTTTACGCCGGCAAGCGGCATGAAAACCTGCGCGTCGTGTCGGTCGAACCGGAATTCTCGAATCTGCACTACCTGAAGGAAAACATCCTGTGCAACGGGCTGAGCGAGCGGGTACGCATCATCGGCGTGGCGGCCAGCGACCAGGACGGCCTTAGCAGCCTGCACCTGCACGACACGACACCCGGAGCGGCGGTCCATTCGGAATCGCCCGACAAGATGGAACGCACCGCGGAAGGCTACAACGTGGTGTGGGTCGAGGGCATTGCCACCGCGACGGTGGATTCGATCTGCGCCAACATCCAGGACGTTCCCGCAGCCCTCAAGATCGACACCGACGGCAACGAGGTGAAGGTTCTTGCCGGCGCGCGCGCGACACTGGCGGACACCCGCCTGCGGGCAATCGCGATCGAACTGCCGCCGCTGCCGGAGGACGTTGCCCGCTGCCATGCCATGCTCGGCGAAAACGGCTTCAACCTAGCCTGGTCCCATGAATCCACCCGTAACGAAATCTGGGCTCGGACCAACACCCTGGAGCCGGCCAGCCGCTCCACTCAAGATTGACGGATGACTGCCATGCGGACTTCAAACCTGAAACGTAAACTGAAGATGAAAGAGCCGACGATCGGTTCCTGGCTCAGCCTGGGCAACCGCGGCGTCTGCGAGATGATGGCGAAACTCGGTGGTTTCGACTGGCTGGTCGTCGACATGGAGCACACGGCAACGGATTTCGAGGCCATGACGGACCTCATCCAGGTCACCGACCTGTGCGGATTGGAGGCCTTGGTCCGCATCGGAACGAACGACCCGCTTCTCATGAAGCGGGCCCTGGACGCCGGGGCCCACGGCATCATCGTGCCGCAGGTCAACACCCCTGATGACGCCCGCCGGGCCGTCGCCAGCGCCTATTACCCTCCGCGCGGCAATCGCGGCGCAGGGCTGTTTCGTGCTCAAGGTTACAGTGACGACTTCGAGTCCTATCGCCGCTGGGCGGAGACGGAAATCACCGTGTTCGTGCAGATCGAGCACCACGAAGGCGTCGCCAACCTGGAAGAGATCATGGCGGTCGATGGAATCGACGGCTTTCTCATCGGGCCCTACGACCTTTCGGCTTCCCTCGGCCATCCCGGCGACTTCACCCATCCGGACGTCGAGGTTCAGCTGGCGCGTCTGGCTGATTATGCACGTCATGGCAGCAAACCGGCCGGCATTCATGTCGTGTCCCCAGACGCGGCGCATCTGCGCCGTCGGCTGGACGAAGGTTTTGTCTTCATCGCCTACGGCACTGACATGCTGTTCCTGAGCGAACGCCTCACTCAGGAAAGCGGAACCGTTCGTACCGTCAACGGCGAATGACGACTTTTGGAGGGAATCATCCTTGACCAACGCGATCTGCATCATTCCGGCGCGCATGGCGTCCAGCCGGTTCCCCGGCAAGCCCCTGGCGCCGCTTCTCGACATGCCGCTGATTCTGCATGTCTGGCACCGCTGTCTTCTGTCCGGGGTGTTCTCGCGTATAATTGTCGCCACCTGCGACGCCGAAATCCGCGACTGCGTCACGTCGGCGGGCGGCGAAGCCGTCATGACCGCCGATACCCACGAGCGCTGCACGGATCGCGTCACCGAAGCCGATACCATCCTCTTCCCGGGCGCCGCGACCCAGGACATCATCACCATGGTACAGGGCGACGAAGTTCTCGTTGACCCGCCGTCCCTTGCCCTCATGCGCGACGCCCTGATCGAACGGAACGCTGACGCCGTGAACTTCATCAGCCCCATCGAAGACCCCGCCGACGGCGACGACGTCAACGTCGTCAAGGCAGTCGTTGCCCCTGACGGCCGGATCATCTATCTGTCGCGCGCGGCGGTGCCGTCACGGTCACGCTCACCCGAGGCGCCGATGTTTCAACAGACGGGGATCATCGCGTTCCGCCGCGACTTCCTGGCGCGTTTCAGCGCACTTCCCCAGACACCCCTTGAACGCCACGAGTCGATCGATATGCTGCGCCTGATCGAGTACAACCTGCCCCTTTATGCGGTGACCGGAGACCGCCCCACCATCGGCGTCGACACCGAGCAGGACCGGCAGCGCGCCGAGCAGGTCCTTGCCGACGACCCTCATACCCGACGCTACCTCTAGCGCTTCATCTACAACCACCCGCAAGCCAAAATCAGGCATGATCCAATGAAATCCTTGAAGATCGGCATCGCAGGCCACGGCCTTGTCGGCAAGCGTCGTCATCGTTACATCGACGAGCACCCCGCCATGACCGTTGTCGCTGTCAGCGACCAGAAGTACGCCGACGGCGCGGGCGGGCCGTCCGGCCTTCGCAGCTACGGGGATTTCCGCGAGCTTATCGCCGCCGAACGCCTCGACGCGCTGTTCGTCTGCCTGCCCAACGCCGAGGCCGCGGAGGCGACCATCCTCGGGTTAGAGCACGGCATGCATGTGTTTTGTGAAAAGCCGCCGGGACGGACGGTCGCGGACATTCGCCAGGTGCGCGAGGTCGAAATGCGGCACCCTGGGCGCAAACTCAAGTACGGGTTCAATCACAGGTACCACGACTCCGTTCTTGAGGCCCTGTCGCTGATCCAGGGTGGCAGCCTCGGCACCGTCATCAACATACGCGGCGTCTACGGAAAGTCGGTGCTGACCCCCAAGATCGAAGGGGTCGAAGATCTCGAGGATCCGGCCTACTGGCGGCGCAAGCGGGAAATCGCCGGGGGCGGCATTCTGCTTGATCAGGGCATCCACATGGTCGACCTGATGCGCTGCTTCGGGGGTGAATTCACGGATGTCAAAAGCTTCGTCGAAAATTCGTTCTGGCAGCGCGACGTCGAGGACAATGCCTACGCGATCATGCGCAGCGAGGGCGGCACGGTGGCCATGTTGCATTCCAGCGCCACACAATGGCGGCACATGTTTTCTCTGGTTATCGGCCTGACGGGCGGTTCGTTGACGCTGGCCGGCATCCTGACCAGCACGAAATCGTATGGCCAGGAGACGCTCACCATCACCTATGCGGACGAGCTCGCCAACGGCAATCCCCGCGAGACGCGCACCAGCTACATCCACGACAATTCCTGGGAACGGGAAATCAGCGATTTCGCCACGCACATCCTGAACGACACGCCCGTCGATATCGGCAACAGCGAGGACGCCTTGAAAACCATGGACCTGGTCTATCGCATATACTGCGCGGACGACGCCTGGCGTACACGCTTCGGCGTCTCTCTGTAACCATTCGCTGATGCGCCGGTTTACCGAATCCACCAACAACGGGCTTTCCGCATGACCGCCCGACTACGCCTGCTGTTGCTCGACCTGGATGGCACCCTTATCGAATCGTTGGCCGTCAAGGATACGGCCTTTGCCCGGCTTTACGCAGACGCCCCCCGATTCGACGAGATCATGGCCTATCACCGCAGCCACAACCATGTTGTCCGTTTCAAGAAGTTTCGGCACATAAGCGAACACTTCCTGGGCAGGCCGCTTTCAGCTGAGGAAGACGCCGGTCTGCGAAAGACGTTCGAGAGCTTTGTCGTCGACGGCCTGGTCAGGTGTCCGGAAGTCACCGGCGCGCGGCGTTTCTTGGACACCTATCAAGGGGTTGTCCCTATGGTCCTGATCTCACATTCCCCCGACGGCGAGCTTCGCCGCGTGCTCGCCGCGCGCGGCCTGGACCGCTATTTCGAGGCGATCTACAGCGCCGACTGGACGAAACAGGAAGCCATCGCCGATGCGCTGACCGTCCATGGCGTGTCGGCGGCGGAAACCGTCTACGTCGGCGATTCGCCCGAAGACGCCGGGGCGGCGGCGGCAAACGGCGTTGCCTTCGTTGGCCGCCGCAGCGACCGAAACCTGAACGTTGTGGAAGCGTGCGTCTTCGCTGACATGAATGGGGTCCGCGAACACTTGGCGGCGGCATACAGGACGGAATGAGCGGGTGATGACGCAGCTTGATACTGGATTTTGGCCATGACCCTCGTTGGCGTTTGCTCGCGGTCGTTCTCCCGCCACCCGACCCTCCGGGCGGAGATTTTGGCGCGCTATCCGCAGACCAAGTTCAATGACGCGGGCAGCTCCTTGTCGGGCGACACCCTCGTCGCCTTCCTTGAGGATTGCGACAAGGCCGTGATCGCCCTTGAACCCATCAGCCAGGATGTGCTCGACCGTTTGCCGCGCCTGCAGGTGATCGCAAAGTACGGTGTCGGATTTGATAAGCTCGATCTCGACGGCATGCGGGAAAAGGGCATTCGCCTTGGATGGGTGCCGGGGGTCAACCGGCGCGCGGTCAGCGAACTCGCGTTGTGTTTCATGGTCACGCTGCTGCGGCGGGTTGCGCCGCTTTCGCGATCTGTCGCCGCGGGAGACTGGTCGCCGGGCGTGGGAAGTCAGCTCAGCAGCAAGACGGTCGGCATTGTCGGTTGCGGTCATGTCGGCAAGGATATCGCCGGGATATTGCGCGCCATGGGCGTCAATGTCCTCGCGCATGACATCATTGACCAGCGGGCCTATTACGAAGCTGCCGGCATCAAGCCCGCAACACTGGATCACCTCCTGCGAACGTCTGATATCGTGTCCCTGCATTTGCCGCTGAACGCCTCCACGAAGGGCATCATATCAAGTGAGCTTTTGACGACGATGAAGCCCGGCGCGATGCTCATCAATACGGCCCGGGGTGGATTGGTGGATGAACTTGCTCTGGCCGAGGCCCTGAAATCAGGTCAGCTGTCAGGCGCGGCATTCGACGTGTTCGCCGACGAGCCGCCGGGTGACCACCCTTTGTTTGCCCTCGATAACTTCCTGGCAACGCCCCATATCGGCGGCAGCACGGAAGACTCGATCCTCGCGATGGGCCGGGCAGCGATTCAAGGCCTTGACGACAACCGTTTACCCGAGCCTGGAGTGTTCCCGCTTTGAAGACCGCCGTCAAACTGGCGTACGTAGTGCCGACCAAGGACCGTCCAGACGACCTCGGCAAGCTCCTTGAGAGCATCCGCAGGCAGACTCGGATACCCGACCAATTGATCATCGTCGATGGCAGCGCGCCGGATGTGCGCCATGTCGTCGACCGGTTCGCCGACCTACCCATCACCTACGTCCGCGAGATACCTCCGTCTTTGGCGCGCCAACGCAATGCAGGCATGGCCGCGTTATCCGACGACATCACTGTGGCCGGATATCTGGACGATGACATCGTCATGGAACCGGATGCCACGGAGAAGATGCTCGAGTTCTGGGAAGACGCCGCGACGGATGTCGGCGGTGCGGCGTTCTCGATTATCAACCAGCCCCAGATCATCCGGGAATCGGTTCTGAAATTCTTTCTCATGCACGGCTCCAAACCGGGCAAGGTCATGCCCTCTGGATTCGCCGCCTTCATCCCTTATGTCACAAAGACGATACAGACCGAATGGCTCTATGGCGGCGCGACGGTCTGGCGGCGCGAAGTCATCGACGAAATCAGCTTTGACGAATGGTATGACGGCTATGGATACCTGGAGGACCTGGACTACAGCTATCGAGTGAGCCGCAGATGGAAACTGTTCGTCACGGGGGACGCCCGGGTCTGGCATTTCTCAGGACAGAAGTCGCTCGACAAGCAGTACGAACTCGGCCGCCAACAGACCTTCAACCGGATTTATTTTGTGCGCAAAATGAAAACCTTCTCGCGCTTGGCCACAGCTTGGGCCTTGTCCGGTTTGGTGTTCATGGCCCTGTTGGCATTCTTAAGGTACCGGGACCGTCCCCGGTACCGCCGGATCGTCGGTAACTTGCACGGCATCGTCGCGGCACTGAGCGGTCGCGAGAAATCGTTCGCCGGGCATTGGAAATAGCGCCGAGAGTGAGAAACGCGCAAACCATCGGTAACGGGAACGGCCTGGCATGACCGTGCTGTGGATCGCCCATGGCTATCCCTGTCCTCAGTTTCCGGGACTGGGCGCCTTTATCAAGGTTCAGGCCCAGGCCCTGGCACCCACCTTGCCCCATCTCGACATCGTGACGCCTGTGTCGGCGATGCCCTGGGGCATTGGGCAGTTGTCACCGCGCTGGCGACGAGTGTCGGAAATGCCCGCGATCGAACAGGGCGGTAATGTGACCGTGCATCGTCCCCGTTATTTCGCGCATCCCCACGAGAACCGCTTCGGCCTGCCGCATCGGTTCATGCTGCGGGCGATCCGCGGGCTCGGCCTTGCCCGGCCCGCGATCATGCATGCCCATTGCGGCGTACCCCACGGCTGGGTCGCCCTGCAGCTGGCCCGCGAATGGGGGGTGCCTTATGCCATGACTCTTTTGGGCAGCGACGTCGCCGTCTTCGCCAAGGCAACGGCGGGCGCCCGTCAGCGCTTCGTCGAATCGGTGCGCAGCGCCGATGCCGTTTTCGCTGTCGGATCGCGTCTGGCAGACGAAACCGAGGTCATGACCGGCCGGCGGCCCGATGTGCTGCACTACGGCGTGCGCGAGGACTGGTTGACCGCGCCGCGCGACAAGTCCGGCGCGAGGGCCCGTCTGGGACTGCCGAACGACGGGTTCATCGGTTTGTTCGTCGGGCAATTGTCCGTGGCGAAAGGCGTGGCCGACCTGGCCCGGGCGATCAAGCAGTTCAGCGCCGGGGACGGCGCCGCGCCGGCCCAATGGCTGTTTGTCGGTGACGGTCCGTTGCGCGCGATGCTGGAGGAACTGCCCACCTGCCGCCTAGCCGGCGCCGTCGACCATTTGGCCCTGCGGGACTACTACGACGCGGCCGATGCGCTGTTCCTGCCCAGCCATCAGGAAGGCCTGCCGACAGTGACCCTGGAGGCCGGCAGCCGCGGCCTTCCCGTGGCCGCGGCGGACGTGGGGTCCGTGCGGGACGTTGTCAGCGCGGACACCGGATGGCTTCTGCGGCCGCGGAACGATGACGACCTGTTGCAGGCCATGCGCGCGGCGGCGTCGGCGGGTTCGGAAGCTCTGGGATCGCGCGGCGACCGTCTTTTCCAGATCGTTCGGACAACCTATTCGGCAGCGACGAACGCCGCCACCGTCCGCGAACGTTATGCCACCTTGTGCAAAGCCCTAGGCTGAACCCTGAGCAAGCGCGCGCATCATCCGCTCCACGCCGTCGTCGAAGGAGATCTCCGCCGTGAAGCCGAGGAGATACTTCGCCAACGCCGGATCGCCCACGGACACCGCAACTGCCGTTCCTGGATCCGGCTCTTGACGGCGGCGAAGGGTTTTGCCCGTGGCACCTTCAAGCCGGGTTATGACGTCCAAGATCGTCACCGGCTGGCCGGTGCAGATATTCACCACGCGGGCGCCGTCCAGAGGCAGGGCGAGGGCAAGCCCGATGGCGCGGGCGGCGTCGCTGACGTAAACGAAATCGCGGGCCTGAGCACCTTCGCCGCGGATCGCGGCTTCCGCGCCTGTCATGATCTTTTCCGCGAACAGGCGGACAACGCCGCAATAGGGCGATTTCGGGGATTGGCCGGGTCCATAAACGTTGAACATGCGCAGCCCGATGGAGGGGATCCCGTCACGCGCCGCATAGCGCTCGGCCGTGAGCTCAAGCGCACGTTTCTCCGCGCCGTGGGCGTTGACGGGAACGGTGGGGTCGCTTTCCGCGATCCGTGCCGATTGTCCCGCACCATAGACCGCCGCCGACGACGCGTAGACGACCGGCACGCCGGCGCGGGCGGCTTCGGAGAAAAGTACGTCGGCCGCGGCAAGGAACGGCTCGGTGTCGTGGGTCATGTCGCTGCGGGGGTCTCCCAGCACCGGCGACCCCGCAAGATGGACGCATCCCTCGACCCCTTCGAGCGCGCGCCGCAGGACATCGCGGTCGCCGACCGACCCTTCGATCAACACCGCGGCACCCTCCGCAACGGGCGCGGCGGCGTAGGCCAGATTGTCGAGGACACGAACTCCGTGACCATCCGCCGTCAATTGCCTGACGGCCTCACGTCCGATGAACCCGCACCCGCCGGTTACCAAAATTTCAGCCAATGGCGGTCTCTTTGCCCGATGCCCGTCCGATTTCGTTGGATGACTTCTAATGTCTCATGCCGTGCCATGCAAACCAAAGCGGGGATAATGCCGATATGTGCGGCCTGACAGGATTCCTCGCTTCGCGCCTGCCGGCGGCGCCCGACGCCGTTCTGGCCGCCATGGCCGGCACCCTGCGTCACAGGGGGCCCGATGCGGACGGCATCTGGAACGATCCGGACGCGGGCATCGGCCTGGGCCATACCCGGCTTTCAATCATCGACCTGACCGCCGCCGGGGCACAGCCCATGGTGTCCAGTTGCGGGCGCATGGTCATCGTCTACAACGGCGAAGTCTACAACGCGGACGACCTGCGGCGCGACCTCGCGGCAGCTGGCCGGTCGCGGCTTCAGGGACATTCGGACACGGAGGTCATCGTCGAAGCCTGCGCCCTTTGGGGGGTCGGCGATACGATCCGCCGCCTGATCGGCATGTTCGCCATCGCGATCTGGGACCGCGAGACGGCGACCCTCAGCCTGGTGCGCGACCGGCTCGGGATCAAGCCGCTTTACTGGGGCCGGACCGGTGACGCGATCACCTTCGGCTCGGAACTCAAATCAATCCGCGCCTACCCTGGATTTTATCCCGTCGTCGACCGTTCAGCGCTCGCAGCGTATATGCGCCTTGGCCACGTTCCCGCGCCGCATTCCATTTACGCCGGCGTCCACAAGCTGGAACCGGGAATGATCCTGACCGTGGCCCGAGCCGGCGAGCCGCGGATCGAACGCTTTTGGGATCTGCAGGCCCTGGCGACCGAAGGCCAACGCCAGCCGCGCGACCTGTCCGACGGCGAGGCCCTGGACGAAGGCGAGGCCTTGATCCGCGACGCCGTCAAACGGCGGATGATTTCCGACGTCCCGCTGGGCGCCTTTCTGTCCGGCGGCATCGATTCGTCAACGATCGTCGCGTTGATGCAGGCGCAAAGCGGCCGCCCGGTCCGCACGTACTCCATCGGGTTTGCCGATCCGGCCTATGACGAAACCGCCGCCGCCGCCGCCGTGGCCCGCCATCTTGGAACAGACCACACGCAACTTACCGTCGATGCGGAACAAACCCGCGACGTCATCCCGGGCCTTTCCGACATGTACGACGAGCCCTTCGCCGATTCATCCCAGATTCCGACGGCCCTGGTCTCCGCGATGACTCGCAAGCACGTCACCGTCGCGTTGTCCGGCGACGGCGGCGATGAAGTCTTCGCGGGTTACAACCGCTATCTTCTGGGCGATGCGGTCCGCCGCCGCACGGCATGCTTGCCCATGTTCATGCGCACCGGCCTGGCGCGGGGAATCTCGCAAATGCCGTTGTCGATGTTGAGCCGTCTTTTGAGCGTTGTGCCCGACAGATACCTGCCGTCCCACCCCGGACAGAAGCTGCACAAGCTCGCGGACATCCTTGGTGCGCCGAACGAAATGGATATCTACCGCCGGCTGGTCGCCATTTGGCCCGACCCGGCGCTGATCGTGCCCGGCGCGGCGCCCCCGCGCCACCCGATTTGGGACGACGCTGCCGCGCCGGATGCGGGGGGATTTATCGAACGCATGCAGATCATCGACAGCCTCAGCGTGCTGCCTGACGACATGTTGACAAAGGTCGACCGGGCCAGCATGGCCGTCGGCCTGGAAGTGCGGGTGCCGCTTCTCGATCACCGGCTGGTCGAATTCGCCTGGTCCCTGCCCCGCCGCATGCGGGTGCGCGGCGGCGAGGGAAAGTGGCTTTTGCGCCGCATTCTCGAACGCCATGTCCCGCGCGCCCTCACAAGCCGCGCAAAAACCGGGTTCAGCCTGCCGATCGGAGACTGGCTCAGGGGGCCGTTGCGCGATTGGGCCGAAGACCTGCTGGATCCTTCGGGGCTGGCCCAGGACGGCATGCTCGATCCGGAGCCGATCCTCGATGCGTGGCGCGCCCATCTGAAGGGCCACAGAAACTATGCCAACCAGATTTGGGCCGTCCTCATGTTTCAAGCCTGGCGGCGGCGCTGGCCGACCTCCATGGGGACGGGCACATGATCCAATTCCTAAAGTGCGGGTAGCCGAAGCCCGACAGAGACTGTAAATTGCCGCCTTCCCAGCCGATCATCCGAAATCCAGAAGCTTCCACCGACCCATGACATCTGATTCCAATACACCCGGCACCAAGGTCGCCGTCATCGGCTGCGGCCATTGGGGCAAGAACCACGTGCGCAATTTCCATGCGCTTGGGGCGTTGACCGCCGTGGCCGACGCCAATCCGGATTTGGCCGCCTCGATGTCGGAAACCTACGATGTTCCGGTCAAGGACTATGCCGCCATCCTGGCCGATCCCGCCATTTCGGGCGTCGTCATCGCCGCCCCGGCCGAGGCCCATGCCGCCCTTGCCATCCAGGCCCTGGAGGCCGGCAAGCATGTGTTCGTGGAAAAACCCCTGGCGCTCACGGTCGCCGAGGCCGAGGGCGTGCTGGCCGCCGCCGAGGCGGCCGGGTGCATCCTCATGGTCGGCCATCTGCTGCAGTACCATCCGGCCTTCATCAAGCTGACCGAAATGGTCCGCGGGGGGGAATTGGGCCAACTGCAATACCTCTATTCCAACCGCCTGAACCTGGGCAAGATCCGGCGCGAGGAAAACGCCCTGTGGTCCTTCGCGCCGCACGACATTTCCATGATCCTGGCCCTGGTCGGCGACGCGCCGACGGCCGTGCGCGCCGAGGGCGGCAGCTACCTGCATGAGGTCATCGCCGATGTGACGACCACGCATCTGACCTTCCCCGGCGGCGTGCAGGCCCATGTCTTCGTGTCCTGGCTGCATCCCTTCAAGGAACAGAAACTCATCGTCGTCGGCGACAAGGCCATGGCCGTGTTCAACGACGGCGAGCCGTGGGACAGAAAACTTCTTCTCTATCCCCACCGCATCGACTGGCGCGACGGCGTGCCGACGCCGGAAAAGGCCGAGGCCGTGCCCGTCGCCCTGGACCAGGGCGAGCCCCTGGCCATGGAATGCGGCCATTTCCTGGACTGCATGACCACGGGCGAGACGCCGCGCACGGACGGCGCCGAAGGCATGCGGGTATTGAGCGTACTGGAACGGGCGGAGACGGACATGAGCACCACACGCGACGCGATCGGCACGGGCCGGTTCCCCGGCGCCAAGGTCCATCAGACGGCGGTCGTCGACGACGGCGTGACCATCGGCGCGGGCAGCAAGATCTGGCATTTCTCGCATGTCCTGCCGGGGTCCAAGATCGGCACGGACGTGGTCGTCGGACAGAACGCCTCGATCGGGCCGGACGTGACCATCGGCGACAACTGCAAGATCCAGAACAACGTCAGCGTCTACAAGGGCGTGACCCTGGGGCGGGGCGTGTTCTGCGGGCCGAGCTGCGTGTTCACCAACGTGCTGACGCCGCGCGCCGAGGTCGACCGCAAGGACGATTTCCGCGAAACCCCCGTCGGCGAAGGGGCGACCATCGGCGCCAACGCGACCATCGTCTGCGGCCACGCGCTCGGCGAATACTGCATGATCGCGGCGGGCGCCGTGGTCACCGCCGACGTGCCGGCCCATGCCCTGATGGCGGGCGTGCCGGCGCGGCGCATCGGCTGGGTCAGCCATGCCGGCGAGCGTTTGGGCGACGACCTGACCTGTCCGCGCGAAGGCCGCAAATATAAAGTCACCGATACCGGCACATTGAAAGAAATCAACTCATGAGCGCCTCTTCCATCGCCTTCATCGACCTTCAGGCTCAGCGCGCGCGCCTCGGCGACGCGGTGGACCGGGCCATCGCCAAGGTTCTCGACCACGGACGCTTCATCATGGGGCCCGAGGTCGCCGAGCTGGAAACGCGCCTGGCCGACATGGGCGGCGCCGCCCATTGCGTGAGCTGCTCCAGCGGCACGGACTCGCTTCTGCTCGTGCTCATGGCCTGGGGCATCGGGCCCGGCGATGCGGTCATCGTGCCGGCTATGACCTTCGCCTCGACCGCCGAGGTGGTGGCGCTGACCGGCGCCACGCCGGTGTTCTGCGACGTCCTGCCCGACACCTTCAACATGGACCCGGCAAGCGTCGAAAGCGCCGTCGCCACGGCCAAGGACGCGGGCCTGAATCTGAAGGCGATCATCCCGGTCGATCTGTTCGGCCAGCCCGCCGATTATCCGGCGATCCAGAAGATCGCCGACACCCACGGCCTGAAGGTAATGGCCGACTCCGCGCAAAGTTACGGCGGGGCGCTGAACGGAAAGGCGATCGGGTCCTGGGGCGACGCCACATCCGTCAGCTTTTTCCCCGCCAAGCCCCTGGGCTGTTACGGCGACGGCGGGGCGGTGTTGACCGACGACGCCGACCTGGCGGCCCGCATGCGGAGCCTGCGCGTACACGGTCAGGGCACCAACAAATACGACAACGTGGCGGTCGGGCTGAACGCGCGCTTGGACACCATCCAGGCCGCCGTGCTGTTGGCCAAGCTCGACATCTTCGCGGACGAGATCGAAAAACGTCAGGCCGTCGCCGCCCGCTATGCCGAGGGGCTCACCGGCATCGCCACGCCGCCCGCCGTGATCGACGGCGCGGTCAGCGCCTGGGCCCAGTACACGATCCGCGTTGCCGACCGCGACGCCGTCGCCGCGGCGCTGAAGGAACAGGGCGTGCCGACAGCGGTCTATTACCCGGTGGCCCTGTCGGATCAGCCGGCCTATGCCCATTATCCCCGCGCCGGCAACGGCACGCCGGTGTCGCAGGCCCTGGCCCATGACGTGCTGAGCCTGCCCATGCATCCCTATCTGGACGCCGCGACCCAGGACCGCATCCTGATCGCGTTGAAAGAAGCAGTCGGCGCGTGACCCGCATCGTCACCGTCGTCGGGGCGCGCCCCCAGTTCATCAAGGCCGGACCTGTGTCGCGCGCCTTCCGGGACGCGGGCATCGAGGAAACCCTGATCCACACGGGTCAGCATTTCGACGACGGCATGTCCGACGTGTTCTTCCGCGAGCTTGGCCTGTCGACGCCCGACCACAACCTGGGCATCAGCGGCGGCGGCCACGGCGACATGACCGGGCGCATGCTGATCGCGCTGGAACCACTGCTGGCCGCCGGCCGTCCCGACGGCCTTCTTATATATGGCGACACCAATTCGACCCTGGCGGCGGCATTGGTCGCGGCCAAGCTCGACATCCCCGTGTTCCATGTCGAAGCCGGCCTGCGGTCGTTCCGCCGCGCCCAGCCGGAAGAGATCAACCGCCGCGTCGCCGATCATCTGGCGGCGCTGCTGTTCTGCCCGACGCCGCAGGCGGTCTCTCACTTGGCCAAGGAGGGCATTTCCGCCGGCGTCATGCTGGTCGGCGACGTGATGTTCGACGCCGCCCTTGCCGCCGCCGAACGGCCGGAAGGTTCGGACGTCGTTCAGCGCCTCGGCCTGACCCCCGGCCGGTACGAGGTCGCGACCGTCCATCGGGCCGAGAACACGGACGACGATGCGCAGTTAGCCAAGGTTATCGAATTCCTCAAGGCGCGGCCGGGCACGGTCGTCCTGCCGTTGCATCCCCGGACCAAGGCAGCCCTCCAGCGGGCCGGCCTGACCCTCGACGGCATCACCGTGACGGATCCGCTCGGCTACCTTGAAATGACCCATCTGGTGAAGGCGAGTGCCGGGGTGTTGACCGATTCCGGCGGCCTGCAGAAGGAAGCCTATTTCCACCGCGTGCCCTGCATCACCCTGCGCGACGAAACGGAGTGGACCGAGACCGTCGACGCCGGATGGAACCGCCTGTGGCAATCGCCGGAGACCGACACTCCGCGCCGCGACATTGACGCCTATGGCGACGGCAACGCGGCACGGCGCATCGCCCAGGCGGTCGCGGCCTATCTGGCCAGGGACGGCGGCACGGCGTGACCGCGCGCAAGCATCTTCTTTATCTCGCCCTGGAAGCCCCCCGCGAGGGGCAGGCCTCCTATGCCCATATCCACGAGATCGTGGGCGGGCTGCGGCGCCGGGGCTGGACCGTCGATTTGTTCGTGCCGTCCTATTCCGGTCACTGGAAACGGCCCGGCCTGGCGCGGCGGATGATGGAATATCTCTGCCTGCAATGGCGGGTGATGCGGGCCTTCGAGGAAGGACAATCGGTCTACGTTCGGTCCCACTTCCTGGCCTTTCCGGCGTCGCTTTGGGCGCGGCTGCGCGGTGCGCCCATCGTGCACGAAATCAACGGCCCTTATGAAGACGTCGCCATTGCCTATGCCTGGGCGCGGCCCTTGGCCGGCATCATCAAATGGATGTGGCGCAAGCAGTTCCAATGGGCCGACCGCCTGATCACCGTGACACCGCAGCTTGCCGACTGGGTCCGCGACCAAGGTGTGGCGACGCCGGTCGACGTGGTGCCCAACGGCGCCAATACGGACTTGTTCCATCCGGACGCCCCCTGTGACGTCGATCTGCCGGAACGTTACGCCGTGTTCTTCGGTGGACTGGCCCGCTGGCAGGGCATTCCCACGCTGTTGGCCGCGAAGCAATCCCCGGTCTGGCCTTCGGGTGTCGATCTGGTGATCGTCGGCGACGGGCCCGAACGCCCGGCGGTCGAGGCGGCGGCCGCCGCCGACCCCGGCATCATCGATCTGGGCCGCCAGCCCTATCGCGTGCTGCCGGGCATCGTCGCCAAAAGCATCTGCGGCCTGGTGCCGAAGAACAACCTGGGCGACCGCACGGGCACCGGGCTTTATCCGCTCAAGGTGTTCGAAACCCTGTCCTGTGGCGTGCCCGCGATCGTTTCCGACTTTCCCGGGCAGGCGGACCTGGTGCGCGACAATGATTGCGGCCTGGCCGTGGCCGCCGAGAATCCCGAAGCGCTCGCCCGCGCCGTCGCCGACCTTGCCGCCGATCCGGCGTGCGGGAAGGAAATGGGCATACGGGGCCGCGACGCCATCGTCGCCGCCCATTCCTGGGACATCCGCGCCGAGGATACAGCGGTGTCGATCCAGGCGATGATCGACACGCGGAAAGGTCTTAACGGCTGATGTGCGGCATAGCGGGAATTCTTGCCGCGCGCGACGGTTCGGTGGCGCCACAGCTGCTTCAAGGTTTGTCGGAAGCTATCCGCCACCGCGGTCCCGATGACCATGGGTATTTCGCCTGGACCCCCGGCGGGACCGGCGCCTTCGGACGTTCGCCCGATATCAGTAACGGGCACCAGCTTGCCCTGGCCCACCGGCGGCTCTCGATCATCGACCTGAGCGAGGACGGCCGCCAACCCATGTCCACGGAGGACGGCCGGTTCACCGTCATCTTCAACGGCGAAATCTACAACTACCTGGAGATCCGCAAGGAACTGGAAGGCTTGGGCCAGCGCTTCCGCACATCCTCGGACACGGAGGTGCTGCTGCAGACCTACGCCCATTGGGGGGCGGACTGTCTGGCGCGGCTGGTGGGCATGTGGGCGGTCGCGATCTTCGACAACACATCGGGCGAGCTGTTCCTGGCCCGCGATCCTTTCGGCATCAAGCCGCTGTACTATATGATCGTCGACGGCGCCTTCGTGTTTGCCTCCGAGGTCAGGGCGCTGCTCACTTATCCCGGCGCGCCCCGCACGGCTAACCCGGCGGCGCTGCACGACTATCTGCGGTTCGGATTCACTGACCGCGGCGCGGAAACCATGATCGCTGGGATCACGGCGCTGGCGCCGGCGCATTTCGTCCGCATCTCGGCAGACAAACCTACGCAAGTGCGCCCCCAACGTTATTGGCGGATCGATCCGGGCGCTGCGCCCCGGCGCGTGTCGCGGGACGACGCCGCCGCCGAACTGCAAGACATCATGCGACGAAACGTGGAGCTGCACCTGCGCAGCGACGTGCCGGTCGCCATCGCCCTGTCGGGCGGGCTGGATTCCGCCTCCATCGTGATGATGGAAAAGGACCTTCGCCGGCAGAAGGAAACCCGCACGTTCTCCTTCATCGCCGACAGTCCGGAAATCAACGAAGAAGCATGGATCGATCTTCTCATCGACCGGTCCGGCGTCAAGGGCCACAAGGTCAGGGTTGACCCGCAATCCCTTTCGGATGACCTGGACAATATGGTCCGCGCCGCCGACGAGCCGTTCAGCACCACAAGCATCTTCGCCCAGACAAAAGTCTTCGAAGCCGTCAGCGCCGCGGGCTTCAAAGTCATCCTGAGCGGCCAGGGCGCCGACGAAACCTTCGCCGGCTACCTGCCCTACCTGAGTTCCCGTCTGCGCGGCCTGCTCGGCAAAGGACAACTGGCGCGCGCCGCCCGGTTCATCCGTGCAAGCAGCCGCGAGAATCAGATTTCGCCCGCCTATATCATCACCCGTCTGCTCGGCCAGATCTCGACGGGTGCGGTCGAACAGGTGTTGCGGCGCGTCGCCGGCGAGCCGGTGACACCTGCCTGGCTGAATAAGGCCTGGTTCGACCGACACGGGGTTACCCCCAGGGGCGTGGCGCGGAACCGGCGCGACGCCCCTCTGAAGGACCATCTTGCGAACACGCTGTTCGACTACACCTTGCCGGCGATCCTGCGCCATTCGGACCGAACATCGATGGCGCAGTCGATCGAGTGCCGGGTCCCCTTCCTGACGACGGAGTTAGTCGAATTCGCCTATGCACTGCCCGACGACTACCTGATCGACGACACGGGGCGAACCAAATCGATCCTGCGCCAGGCTATGCGCGGTATCGTTCCCTCCGAGATTCTCGACCGCCGCGACAAGATCGGCTTCGACACGCCGCAACAGGAATGGCTGGCCGCGAATATGGGCACCTGGGACGCCGCCCTGGAAAGCGATGCATTCCGCGCCATTCCGGCATTCGATCACCAGCAGGTGGATGCCGCGCGCAAGGCCATGCACAGGGATCCGCGGGCCATCGGCTTTTCCCTTTGGCGCTGGGTCAATCTGGCGCGTTGGGCGGACCTGAACGGAATCAGGTTTTCGTGACGGCCCGCGGCACGGTCAGTACCTTTCTGCGCCACACCGTCGTTTCCGACAGCGGAAAGATCCTGGTCGTCAATGTCGTGGGCGCAGGGCTGGCCTTCGTCACCCATCTTCTGTTCGCCCGCTGGATGTCGGTCGAATCGTTCGGCATCTACGTCTATTCCCTATCCTGGCTGAACGTCCTGACCGTCCTGATGCAGGTCGGATTGAACGTCGCCGCCGTGCGCTTCATTGCCGAATATCGGGCCGCCCGCAACCATTGGGCCATCGCGCGCCTGGTCCGGTTTTCCACTTGGACCGTCATCGTGTTGGGCGGCGTGGTGGTGGCCGCAGGCGCCCTTTTGGCCCAGCGGTCAACCGGCGGCGGCGACACGGAAATGTACCGGACCTTGCTGGCCATGCTGGCCTTGACCGTCGTTCTGGGCTTGTTTCAACAACGGATGGCGATCCTTCAGGGCTTCGAAAAAGTCTTGGAATCGCAAGCCTTTCACGAGGTCTTGCGGCCGCTCATGGTGTTGGGCTCCGTGTTTGCCGCGACATTCCTGGCGCCACTGTCCTCGACCGTCGCGATGGGCCTTAATCTTGTCCTGACGGCCCTGCTGCTTGCCGCCATCGTCGCCTATTCCCGCCGGTTCCTCGGTACGGCTGCTGCGCCGGGGGCAGGCGGCGTCGACCCGCGGCCAGGCGCCTGGCTGCGCATAAGCCTGCCCTATCTCGTCATCTCCGGGGTCGGCATCCTGCTGACCCAGATCGATGTCCTGATTATCGGCACCCTGCTCGGCCCGGAACAGGCCGGGCTTTACGCGCCGGCCGCCAAGGTCGCCATGCTGATCGTGTTCCCCGCCATGGCGATCCGCGCCAGGACCGCGCCGCTGCTTTCCCGGCTGCACGCCGAGGGGAAGCCGGCGCCGCTGCAGCGGACCATATCGGTCGCCACGGCCGTAGCCCTCGTCACCGGACTGGGCGCCGCCCTGGTCATTGTCTCGGGACGGCATTTCATCCTTGGACTGTTCGGCGACGCGTTCCTGGCTGGACAGGTAATTGTCTGCATTCTTGCCCTGGGCTATGTCGTGTTTGCCGCCAGCGCCGCTGTCGAGACATACCTGCTGATGGGACCGTTCGAGCACATCAACACCGCGACCCTGATCGCCACGCTGATCGTCAACGTCGCGCTGAACTTTGCCCTGATCCCGGTCTACGGCATCATGGGCGCGGCAATCGCGACCTGCGCTTCAGTCCTGTTCCGGTCCGCCACGTCCTGCCTGATCGTGTACCACAAGACCGGCATCCTGCCGTTCGCCGCGATGCCGCGAACCTAAAACAGAGCCCGACGAGCCATGGATCTCATCCTAATTTTCAGCGCGGGATTGGCGGTACTGATCTGCGGCGTCGAATGCTGGCGCTTCCGGCGGAACCGGTCGTTCACGTTCCTGTCGGCGGTGAACGGATTGCTCCTTCTTGGCTACTGCATCCCGCCATTCATCGTCCATTTCGTGGCCGGATCGGCGCACGAAAAGAACATCTGGGACTACCGTCTCTATCTGTTCAGCTTGATGGAACGGCTCAACATTCCCGCCGCCTCCCATGTCTCGGTCTACCTGATCCTGGGCGGAGCCTACGTCACACTGCTCGCCGGGTATTTCGCCGGCACCCGGCTGCCGGTCCGCCGCCTGGACAGCCGCTCACTACCGCGCGGCGGGCTGCTGACCGCCGCGGCCGTCATGGGGACCATCGCCACGGCGGCACTTGTCGTCTATGTAAGCCAGTTCGACGGCCTGCGCGACTTCCTGAAATCGGGCATGGAGATCCGCGTCGGCAGAGTAGCCAACAAGTGGGGCTATCTGCACGTCCTCGCAGAACTGGCCATGCCGGCGATGCTGATGGCGGCGGGCGCCGCCTTCAGCTGCAAGGGAAAGGTCCGGACCGCGGTCATCATGATCGCCGCGGTCCTGTGGACGGTGGCCGCTGCGCGCGCCGTGCATGCCGCCGGACGGTTCGAGGTCGGCAGCTTTCTGATGATCCCTATCCTGGCCTGGATGTTTACCTTGCGCTCGCGCAGGGCCGCCGTCCTCGTGTTCGCGATCGCCGCTGTCCTGGTCCTGCTGATCGCCATGGCCCCTCATGCGGCGTTCCGCGATCCGTTGGCCACGTTGCCGCGCATGCTGGCGCATGCCGGCGACAGGTTCCTCGACACGGTCCTGTTCATCCTGGTCGAGTATTCGTTTCCCTATATCGCGTCCGCCCACACGCTCGGCGTCGTCCCCAACACCATCGACTTCCGCTACTTCATCGACATTCCGCTGGGCTTTCTCTACATGCTGCCGAGCCTGTCCGGCGTCGATACCTGGCCACCCATGATCCTGACGCTGCACGTCAAGATGTTGCCGTGGATTCCCGTCGATCTCGTTTCTTTCGGCTATTACAGTCTGGGAACTGTCGGCGTTCTCATCACCTTCGCGGTGTTCGGGACCATGCTTGCGGTGTTCGATGGCTGGCTGACGCACAGCGTCGGCTGGCTCGGTCAAGCCTTCCGCGCCGCCTGGCTGTTCTATCTGCCGTTCCGGTTGTTTTACGCGGATCCCTATGCCTCGGCACAGGTCGGATTCGGGCTGATCACGGCGACGGTGGTGCTGGCCGGGCTCGCCTGGTGGCCGGGCCAGAAAACCAGAGACCTGCCATGACATCACCCCGCGACATCGTCATCGTCACCGCCGCCAACGCGCGGTATTTCCCGCTGCTGCGCCAGGCCGTGCAATCGGTGAACGATGCCGGCCTGCGCGACCGATGCGCCCTGGCCGTGCTCGACCTCGGCCTGACGGACGAACAGCGGGATGAACTGGCGCCCTTGATCGATATCAGGGCCGACGCCGGCTGGGACATGGATTTTCCCGGCCGCGACGACTTCCCGCCCTACTTCAAGGCGATGACCGCGCGCCCGCACCTGCCCAAGTATTTCCCTGGCCATGACATTTATATATGGCTCGATGCCGATGCCTGGGTCCAGGACCCTCAGGTTCTGGACATCTTTATCGACGCGGCCAGGGGCGGCCGACTGGCCGTGGTGCCGGAACTGGACCGCTCCTATTCGTCTTTTTACAAGCGGCCCCGGCCCTATTGGCGGACCCAGAATTTCCGCGCCTTCAACTGGAGCTACGGGCTCCGCGTTGCCGACCGCCTGGCGCGCAACCCAATCCTCAATTCCGGGGTGTTCGCGCTTCGGGCCGACGCCCCGCACTGGGGCCTGTGGCACGAGGCCCTGGCCCGGGCACTGACGCGGCGGCGGCTGTTCGCGTCCCGCACCGGGCTGTGGGCCCATGTGTCGGAGCAGACGGCGCTCAATTACGTGGTGTTCCACGACAAGGCGCCCGCCACCTTCTTGCCCGCCTATTGCAACTGGTTCTGCGGCAAGGCCGTGCCAATGTGGGACGCGGAGGCGGCCAAGTTGGTGGAACCCCACGCGCCGCACCGCCCGCTCGGCATCGTCCATCTGGCCGGTGACGGCGTCCAGGACCGGGTGTTCGAGATAACCAAGATGACGGGCGGGCGCCTGTCGTCGCGCCTGACCTACGACGCCGCGCGCGGGCTCGCCGACGGAGGGGCCCGGCGATGAACTTCGGCACCCTGCCGCATCCTGTTGGCATCCCCCCGCAAAATAGGCTAAGAGCCTGATCATGCCGGGAAAACGCAGCATTTCCGTAATCGGTCTGGGTTACGTGGGCCTGCCCGTCGCCGTCGCTTTCGGGCGGGCGGGGTTTTCCGTCGTCGCCTTCGACATTTCCGCCGGGCGGCTTCAGGAACTGCGCGCCGGCCACGACCGCACCCACGAGGTCGAGGCCGCGGACCTTGCCGCCGCCAACCTGACCTTCACCGACAACCCGGCGGATCTGGCCAAGGCCGATTTTCACATCGTCACCGTGCCGACGCCGATTGACGGCCTTCGGCGCCCGGACCTGGGGCCGCTGACGGCCGCGACGGAAACACTCGGCGCCGTCCTCAAGAAGGGCGACATCGTCGTTTATGAATCGACCGTCTATCCCGGGGCGACGGAAGAAGAATGTGTGCCGATCCTGGCGGAACGCTCGGGCCTGGCCTACGGCCTCGATTTCTTCGTGGGCTATTCGCCGGAACGCATCAACCCGGGCGACCGGGAACACCGGTTCGAGACCATCATGAAGGTCGTGTCGGGCTGCGACGCGAAAACCGCTGGCATCGTCGCCGACACCTACGGCGCCGTCGTCACGGCGGGCGTACATCTGGCGCCGACCATCAAAACCGCCGAGGCCGCCAAGGTGATCGAGAACACCCAACGCGACCTGAACATCGCGCTGATGAACGAACTGGCCCTGATCTTCGACCGCCTGGACATCGACACGTCCGATGTACTTGCCGCCGCCGGCACAAAGTGGAATTTCCTGCCGTTCACGCCGGGTCTGGTCGGCGGGCACTGCATCGGGGTCGACCCCTACTATCTGACCCATCGCGCCGAAATGGCCGGCTACCGGCCCGAGGTCATCCTGGCCGGACGCCGCATCAATGACGAGATGGGCCCCTTCATCGCCCGCGAAACCATGCGCCGGCTGTCCAAGAGGGGCGGCATCAAATCGTTTCGCGTGACCATCCTGGGCCTGACGTTCAAAGAGAACGTGCCCGACGTGCGCAACACCAAGGTGATCGACATCGCGCACGAGTTGGAACGCTTCGGCGCCGAGGTGACGCTGCACGATCCGATGGCCGACCGGGCGGAAGTCAAACACGAATTCGGCGTGGAATTGGCGGCGGATGACACCCTTGGCCAAGCGAACGCGGTGATTCTGGCCGTCCCCCATGAGGCCTATCTGGCGCGGGGTTGGGATTGGATCGCCGGGCTTCTTGCCGACGACGACGGCCTGGTCGTCGACGTCCGCGCACGGCTGGCGCGGGACGGACAGCCGTCCACGGTCGAGCTGTGGCGGCTGTGACGGCGGGCGGGGCCGGCTGATCGCCATGCCGGACATTCGGCCCCAGCGTCCGCGGCTGTTGTTCATCGTGACCGAGGACTGGGCATTTCTGCGCCATCGCCTGCCCATGGCGCGGGCCGCCCTGGACATGGGGATGGAGGTCGCCGTGGCGACACGCGTGTCTGAACATGCCGACGCCATCCAGGGCCTCGGTTTCACGGTGTTTCACACGCCGGTCGAGCGCGCCGGCCTGTCGCCCATCGGCGACTTGCGCTACCTGGCCCGGCTGATCGGCGTGCTGCGCCGCTTTCGCCCCCAATTGATCCATAACGTCGCCGCCAAGCCGATCCTGTATGGCACCCTGGCGGCGCGGCTTTGCGCACGCGGCGCCAGGGTCATCAACGCCTTCACCGGGCTCGGCATTCTGTTCACCGACGACGGGGCAAAGCGATCCCTGAAAAGCCGCCTGTTGGGCGGGCTGTTGATGGGAATGCTCCGCCGCCTGTGCGGAAATAAACAAGTTCACATGCTGGTGCAGAACGAAGACGATCAAAGTTTCCTCGCGGCGCGCGGCATCGGCCGGGCCGAACGCAACCACCTGATCCCAGGATCAGGAGTCGACCTGGCGCAGTTTCTGGTGACACCCGAGCCTCCGGCGCCGCCGGTGCGCGCCGTTCTGGTCGGTCGGCTGCTGAAAACCAAGGGGGTCGAGGAATTCGTCCAGGCGGCCAGGATACTGAAGGGTCGCGGATGCGACATCCACATGGCCTTGGTCGGCGCCCCCGACCCCGGCAACCCGACGACCGTGACACAGGACCAGATCGACGCCTGGGTCGCGGAAGGTCTGGTCGAGTGGACCGGCGAACGGAACGACATCGCCGCCGTCTGGGCGGGGGCCCATATCGCCGTGCTGCCGTCCTACCGCGAAGGCCTGCCGAAAAGCCTGCTGGAAGCCGCGGCCTGCGCCCGCCCCCTGATCGCGACGGACGTGCCGGGCTGTCGCGCCCTGGTCCGCGACGGCGAAAACGGCCTTCTGGTGCCGCCCCGGGATACGGTGGCGTTGGCTGACGCGATCGAACGACTGGCCGCCGACGGCGGACTGCGCCGGACGTACGGGGCCGCGGCGCGGCGGGATGTCGAGGCCCGGTTGTCGCAGGACAGGATCGCCGCCGCCGTGCAGAGGCTTTACGCAGAGGTGCTGGGCGACCCCGCCCTTCCGCCCGCACCGGACCAGGCGTAAACTCCGCCATGGCCTTGACCTTCGACACCGCATTGATCGCCGCCCTGGTGTTCGGCGTCATCGCGCTCGGCACGAAGCCGCTGATTGCCCTGCTTCAGCGCATTCGTCTTCTTGACCATCCCAACGAACGCAGCAGCCATCACCGTCCGACCCCCGTGGGCGCCGGCCTGTTGATCGTGGCTGCCTTGGTCCCGGCCTGGCTGTGGCAGGGCGGCAGCGGTCTTTGGCCCCTTGCTCTGGCGGCTCTGGGTCTGGCCGCGATTTCCCTGGTCGACGATTTCCGCCGCGTGCCGACGGGGCTGCGGTTCGCAGGCCATGTCGCGGCGGTCGCCTGGGTCCTGTCCCTGAACCCGGCCCTGGCGGGCGGGCTGCCGGACGCCGTTCCCGCGCCCGTGGCGCTGATCGGCGTCGGCCTGGGCTGGGTCTGGTTCATCAACCTGTTCAATTTCATGGACGGCATCGACGGCATCACCGGCGTCGAATGCTTGGGTATCGGGGCCGGGGTTATCGTCCTCGCGGGCCTGGGTCTGGTGCCACCAGGCCAAGCCGCATTGGGGCTTTATCTGGCTGCCGCCGCCGCCGGTTTCCTTATCTGGAACTGGCATCCGGCCAAGGTTTTCATGGGTGATGTCGGCAGCGTCCCGCTCGGCTTTCTCATCGGCTGGCTGTTGCTGGAAATGGCGGCCGCCGGCGCCTGGGCGCCGGCGTTCATCCTGCCCGCCTATTACCTGGCCGACGCGACATTGACCCTGGGACGGCGGGTCTTGCGGGGCGAGGCCCCCTGGCAAGCCCATCGCGACCATTTCTACCAACAGGCCACCAAGGGCGGGCGCAGCCATGCCCAGGTGTCATTCCTGATTTTATGCCTTAACACCCTGCTGATCCCCGCGGCGGTCCTTGTTTCCTGGGTCGGCCCGTGGCCCGCCCTGGTCTTCGCGGCGGGGGCGACGGGCGGCCTATTGGTCCTGTTCCGACATCCTGGTGATGCCGCGAACCCTTGAGGTTCCGGGAAGTGATGGTAAAAGCAGGGGCGAAAGACGTCATGCCGGCCCCCACCGCGCACCGGCATCACCACAGGCAATGGATTTAGCCTTGTTCAAATTGCCCACCCGCCGCATTCCGCCGAGAGGATGGATCGTCTACGGCCATGATATCTTCATGGCCGGACTGTCCTTTCCGCTGGCGCTATACCTGCGTCTGGGCGATGCCATGTGGGCACAGCCGGCGGATGTGATGCTGATCGCCGGTGGGTTCTTCACCCTTGCGGCGGCTGTCGTTTTCTATGTCGCGTGCCTCTACCGCGGGGTCTGGCGCTATGCCTCCATCAACGACCTGCTGACGATCACCAAGGCGGTCAGCCTCGCGGTCCTGATCTTCCTGCTCGCCATGTTCATCTGGGTCCGCCTGGAAAACTTCCCCCGTTCGCTGTTCGCCATTCAATGGTTTCTGCTGATCGGCATGCTGGGCGGGCCTCGTTTCGTCCATCGTATCCTCAAGGACCGCTCCGCAGCGATCCCATCCCAAGACACCAAGGGCGGGCGCATTCCCGTGCTGCTGGCGGGCGCCGGTGACGAGGCCGAACTGTTCATCCGAGCACTCGCCGCCACGGACCAGCCTGAATACCGGGTTGTCGGCTTGCTGTCCGAACGGGCAGGCCGGGTCGGCCAGTACATCCGGGGCATCGAGGTCGTCGGCACGGTCCACGACCTGGCCGCCGCCGCGGCCCGCTTTGCCGGCACGCCCGACCAGCCCCGCCGGGTCGTGCTGACCCGCCCGTCCATGGATGGCGAGCTCGTGCGCGGGCTGTTGTCCGAGGCTGACCGGCTCGGCCTCAATCTGGCCCGCCTGCCGCAGATGACCGATTTCAAGGACGGCATCACCGACAAGCTTGACCTGCGACCGGTCGCCGTCGAGGACCTTCTGGGCCGCCCGCAGACCCCCTTGGACCGCGACGCCATGGCCGCCCTGGTCGCCGACCGCCGGGTGCTGATCACCGGCGCCGGGGGATCCATCGGGGCCGAATTGGCGCGCCAGGTCTGCCAGCTCAATCCGAAGGCCGTCGTGCTTCTGGATATGTCGGAATTCGCGCTGTACGAGATCGACATGGAACTCGCGCGCGGCTTCCCCGCCATCCCGCGCCGCGCCGTGATGGCCGATGTGCGCAATGCCGATCAGATGGCCCGCGTGTTCGCCGACCACCGGCCGGAACTGGTGTTCCACGCGGCGGCGCGCAAGCATGTGCCCCTGGTCGAAAACAACATGGCCGAGGGCCTGGACACCAACGCCATCGGCACGCTCTGCGTCGCCCGCGCCGCCCGCGACGGCGGCGCCCAGGCCATGGTCATGATCTCCACGGACAAGGCGGTGAACCCGACCAGCGTCATGGGCGTGAGCAAGCGGCTGGCCGAAATCGTCTGTCAGGCCATGGACGTGGAAAGCCGCCGCAGGGCCCAGGGCGGCGGCGGCACACGCTTCGTCACCGTGCGCTTCGGCAACGTGCTCGGCTCCACCGGATCCGTCGTGCCGCTGTTCCAGAAGCAGCTGGCCGAGGGCGGTCCCCTGACCGTCACCGACCCGGAGATGACCCGCTATTTCATGACCATCCGCGAGGCGGTCGAACTGGTGCTGTCCGCCTCGGCGCTCGGCGTGAAAAGCGATGCCGACGGCCGCATTTTCGTGCTCGACATGGGCAACCCGGTGAAGATCGTCGATCTCGCGCGCCAGATGATCCGCCTGGCCGGGCTGGTCCCCGACAAGGACGTGAAGATCGAATTCACCGGCATCCGCCCCGGCGAAAAGCTGTACGAGGAAATCTTCCACGGCGACGAGGCCCCGGTGCCGACGGTGCAGCCGGGCGTGCTGCTGGCGACGCCCCGCCTGGTCACCTTGGACGAGGTCGAGGCCGCCTTCCGGCGCCTCGCCGATGCCTGCCACGCGGGCGACCTTGCCGCCGCCGCCGCCGTCGTCGGCGCCCTGGTGCCCGAGTTCACCGGCGCCATCGCCGCCCCTCCCCATGCCCCCCAGGAAAAGAAAGCCGAGCAAGCATGACAGAGCCGATCCGCCGCGCCCTGATATCCGTTTCCGACAAAACCGGTCTGGCCGACCTGGGCGCCTTCCTGGCCGCCCAGGGGGTCGAAATCCTGTCCACGGGCGGGTCCGCCAAGCTGTTGCAGGACGCGGGCGTGCCGGTGACCGAGGTCTCCGACTTCACCGGCTTTCCCGAAATCATGGACGGCCGGGTCAAGACCCTGCAGCCCATGATCCACGGCGGCCTGCTCGCCGTGCGCGCCAACGCCGACCATCAAAAGGCCATGGCCGACCACGGCATCCAGCCCATCGACCTTCTGGTCGTGAACCTCTACCCCTTCGAGGCGACGGTGGCCAAGGGCGCGGAATTCGACGACTGCATCGAAAACATCGACATCGGCGGCCCGGCCCTGATCCGCGCCGCCGCCAAGAACCACGGCGACGTCACCGTGGTCGTCGATGCCGGCGACTACGCCAAGCTGATGGAAGAGATGGCCGCCAACAAGGGCGCGACCACGCCCGCCTTCCGCAAGCATCTGGCGGCCACGGCCTACGCCCGCACGGCGGCCTATGACGCGGCGATTTCCGGCTGGTTCGCGGGCCAGCTGGGCGACACCTTCCCGACCCGCCTGACCTTCACCGGCGAGCGGCGCCAGGTGCTGCGCTACGGCGAGAATCCCCACCAGACGGCCGCCTTCTATGCCGGCGGCCCGGCCCGGCCCGGCATCGCCACGGCCGAACAGCTGCAGGGCAAGGAGCTCAGCTTCAACAACCTGAATGACACGGACGCGGCCTTCGAGCTGGTTGCCGAGTTCGCCGACAAACCCGCCTGCGTCATCGTCAAGCATGCCAACCCCTGCGGCGTGGCCTTGGGCGACGATCTGTTCGCCGCCTATCAGCGCGCCCTCGCCTGCGACACGGAAAGCGCCTTCGGCGGCATCATCGCCGTCAACCGGGCGCTGGACGCCAAGACCGCCGAGGCCGTGGCCGAACTGTTCGCCGAAGTCGTCATCGCCCCGGCCATCGAGGACGGCGCCAAGGCCGTGCTGGCGGCCAAGAAGAACCTGCGCGTGCTGGTCACCGGCGCCCTGCCCGATCCCGCCGCCCCCGGCATGACCGTGCGCTCGCTGGCCGGCGGCTATCTGCTGCAGGGCCGCGACGCGGGCCTGGTCGGCGAGCTCAAGGTCGTGACCAAGCGCACGCCGACAACGGCGGAAATGGCCGACCTGACCTTCGCCTTCACCGTCGCCAAGCATGTCAAATCCAACGCCATCGTCTACGCCAAGGGCGAGGCCACCGTGGGCGTCGGCGCCGGGCAGATGAGCCGCGTCAATTCATCGCGCATCGCCGCCTGGAAGGCCCAGGACGCGGCCCGCGTGGCCGGCGACGCCGACAGCTGGGCGATCGGCTCCGTCGTCGCCTCCGACGCCTTCTTCCCCTTCGCCGACGGCCTGATGGCGGCGGCGGACGCGGGGGCCACGGCGATCATCCAGCCCGGCGGCAGCGTGCGCGACGACGAGGTCATCGCCGCCGCCGACGAACGGGGCCTAGCCATGGTGTTCACGGGGATGCGCCATTTCCGGCACTAATCCCCATCCCATCCCGAAAGATCAAGGGCCGCGTCAGCGGCCCTTTTCTTTTGTCCTAAGGGCTTGGCGTCAGAACTTGCGGTCCTTGATGAGGTCCGCCGGCATATGATCCTGGCGGATGAACTGGGCCAGGATGTGCATAAGCGCCTGATGGGTGTCCTCGATGACGCCGTAATTGTCGCCCGTCACATGCAGATTGACGTCCGCGAGCCCTTGCGTGCGCCCGCCCGCGAAGCCGGTCAGGGCGATCACCGCGAGGTCGTTGGCCTTGGCCCAGTCGCAGGCCCGCACCACGTTTTCCGAATCCCCCGAGGACGAGATCGAGATCAGCACATCCCCCGGATCGGCCAGGGTGCGCAGCTGATAGACGAAGATTTCGTCGTAGGAAATGTCGTTGGCCACGGCGGTGATGGTTTCGATCGTGGCCGCCAGGGACACCACGCGCGGCAGCAGGCCCGTGTCCGTCTGAATGCACTTCAAGTGGTCGCAGACCAGATGGTTGGAAATCGCCGCCGAACCGCCGTTGCCGCAGACATAGATGGTCTTGCGCGCCGCGTAGGCCCCGGCGAGCAAGGCCCCGGCCCTGGCCAGGGCGACGCGGTCGACGGAGGCCTGGGCGTCGCGGGACGCCTGAAAATAGGCGTCGGCAAAGGCCCTCATGTCGGTGAATTTGTCGTCGGGGAAGGTCATGCGGGACTGTCCCCTAATAAGGGTCGAATTTCAACGACGAAAACGCCCTGAAGCGGGGTCCGATTTAAGATCAAGAAACACATCTTGATCTGTGGATTCCTTTGAACCCGGCCTTTCTCCACTTATGCCTGGGCGTCGGCTAGGGCCCGCAGCTGCCGCGAGGCGACGGCGACCATGCTGAGGTCGTTGACCTCGGTCGTCCACAGTTCGTTCAACAGCACCTCGGTCTGGTCGACGGCGGCCTGGTTGCGCACGACCCAGGCGTTGATCGCCTTGTCCGTGTCCTTGCCCGCCTTGCCGAGATGGTCGAGGGCGTTTGAGGCCAGGGCCAATTGGTGCGAGTAAACCTCCTCGACCAGGGCGGCGACGGCGAGCTGCTGCCAGTGATCTTCCGATTCCAGGTTGGAGGCCGCGGCGCGCAGGCGGCCCAGACGGAACCGGGTGCCGAGCGCGAAATAGACCTTGGCGACCTCGCGCACGCTCATCTTGCGCCGGTTGGCGAGGCCGACGATGTCGGGCGCGGAATACAGGTTCACCAGATGCGCAACCTTATGGGCGAGCGCCGCCGGCACGCCGTCGTCAAGGTACGGCTTGGCGCGGTTCTTCATGTCGTCGATGTAATGCTTGGGCACCACGGCCGAGATGTGATCGGCCAGTTCCGCCATGCCGGCGCCGAACTCGCTGACATGGGCGCCGATGTCGAGCCCCGGTTTGCCGTTTCTGAGAAACCACAGGGTCACCCATTCCAGCAGCCGGTTGAGATCGGCCAGCATGGAGGTCTGGGCCCGGGTCGGCACCTTGTTGTCCAGGGCCTCGATCTCGGCCCAGATCGCGCGGGCGCGCAGGACCTCGCGGGCGATGGTATAGGCGCGGGCGATTTCCGCCGGCTGACGGCCGGTCTTTTCCATGAATTCGGTGACGAAGGTGTCGCCGACCCGGTTGACCATGGAGTTGGTGACCCGGGTCGCGATGATTTCGCGGCGCAGGCGGTGTGTCTTCATCTCGGGCAGATATTTCTGGCGCAGGTCCGAGGGGAAATACTGCACGATCTCATCCAACAGGAACGGGTCGTCCGGCAGATCGCTTTTCAGCAGTTCGTCATAGAGCCAGTTCTTGGCATAGGCGATCAGCACGGACAGTTCGGGCCGGGTCAGGCCCCTGTGCTGGGCCGCGCGCTCCGAAAGCTGTTCGTCGTCGGGCAGGAATTCGACCGCGCGCTCCAGAAGCCCGCGCTTTTCCAGCAGGCGCATGAGGCGGATCTGGTTGTCCAGGGTATGCACGCCCTTGGCCTGGATCGAGGAAATCGCCTGCGTCTGGTTGTAATTGTGCTTGAGGACCAGCTCGCCGACCTCGCCGGTCATCTTGGCCAAAAGCTTGTTGCGCTGGGTCTCGGTCAGCCCGCCCTTGGCCACCACGGCGCCCAACAGGATCTTGATGTTGACCTCATGGTCCGAGCAGTCGACGCCGGCCGAATTGTCGATGGAATCCGTGTTCAGCCGCCCGCCTTTCTGGGCGTATTCGATGCGGCCCTTCTGCGTGCAGCCCAGGTTGGCGCCCTCGCCGACCACCTTGGCCTGCACCTCCTGGCCGTTGATGCGGATGGCGTCGTTGGCGCGGTCGCCCACGTCGGCGCTGGATTCCGTCTGCGCCTTGATATAGGTGCCGATGCCGCCGAACCACAGCAGGTCGACGGGGGTGCGCAGCATGGCCTGGATCAGCTCGTTGGGCGCGACCGTATCCTTGGTCAGGCCGAAACAGGCGCGGGCTTCCGGCGACAGCTTGATGGTCTTGGCGCTGCGCTCAAAAATGCCGCCGCCCTTGGAAATCGTCTTCGTGTCGTAGTCGGACCAGCTTGAGCGGCCTAGTTTGAACAGGCGCACGCGCTCGGCGAAGGTCTTGGCCGGGTCCGGGTTGGGGTCGACGAAGATGTGCATGTGGTTGAAGGCACCCTGCAGCTTGATGTGCCTGGACAGCATCATGCCGTTGCCGAACACGTCGCCCGACATGTCGCCGACGCCGACCACGGTGAAATCCTCGTTCTGGATGTCCGTGCCGATTTCGCGGAAGTGGCGCTTGACCGATTCCCAGGCGCCCTTGGCGGTGATCCCCATGCCCTTGTGGTCATAGCCGACCGAGCCGCCGGACGCGAAGGCGTCGCCCAGCCAATGGCCGTAATCCAATGATACGCCGTTGGCGATGTCGGAAAACGTCGCCGTGCCCTTGTCCGCCGCGACCACCAGGTAGGGGTCGTCGTCGTCCCAGCGGAACACGCTTTTCGGCGGCACCACGCGGGGGCCCTTCAGGTTGTCGGTGACGTCCAGCAGCCCACGGATCAGCGTCTTGTAGCATTCGATGCCTTCGGCCATGAAGGCGTCGCGCCCGCCGTCCGCGGGCGGACGCTTGCACACGAAGCCGCCCTTGGAGCCGACCGGCACGATGACCGCGTTCTTGACCTGCTGCGCCTTCACGAGACCCAGGATTTCCGTGCGGAAATCCTCGGGCCGGTCGGACCAGCGCAGGCCGCCGCGGGCGACGAAGCCGAAGCGCAGGTGCACGCCCTCGACCCGCGGGCTGTAGACGAAGATTTCCCGCAGCGGCCGGGGCTTGGGCAGGTCGTCGATCTGCCGCGACGCGAACTTGAACGAGACATAGGGCTTGTAGCCGCCGTCGGCCGCCGGCTGGAAGAAGTTGGTGCGCAGGGTCGCATCGACCAGATTGATGAAACGGGTCAGGATGCGGTCTTCGTCGGCACTGGTCACCGCCTCGAGGGCGTCTCGCATCTTGGTGTGGAGCGCCGCCGTCCTCTTGTCACGTTCCGCCGCCGTCTGCTTCGAGATCGCCATGCGGACCGTGAACAGCTGCACGATCATGTTGGCCAGGCCCAGGTGCTTGGCCATGGTCTGTTCCATGTAGGCCTGGGAATAGGGGATGCCCATCTGGCGCAGGCAGCGGCAGTAGGCACGCAGGACCAGAACCTCGCGCCAGTCCAGGCCGCCGCGGGCGACCAGGGCGTTGAAGCCGTCGCTTTCGATCTCGCCGCGCCACACCCGGCCGAAGGCGTCCTCGAACTTGGCCTTGATGGCGGGGATGTCGACCTCGCCGCCGTCGCGGGTTTCCAGGCCGAAGTCATGGATCATCAGCATCCGGGCGTCGCCGCCGTCGCCGCCGTCGTCATTGCCGCAGGCGACGTCGTGGGGGTTTTCGTCGAGCACCCGGAAGCCCATGTGTTCGAACACGGGCAGGGCATCGGACAGGGGCACGGCCCGGTCCGGATGATAGACCTTGAAGCGCACCTGATTGCCGGGCACGCCGTCGGGCCGGTAGAGATGCAGGCCGATGCGTTCCCCGGCCAGGGTTTCCTCGATCACCCGGATGTCGCCGACCGCGTCCTCGGCCGAATACTGGGCCGTGTAGCCGGGGCCGAAGGCATTCTGGAAGCGCCGCGTCAGGCGCAGGCCGTCCTTTTCGCCGAACGCCTTGGCGAGCGCTTCCGACAGATCGTCGGCCCAGCTGCGGGCGGCCCGGGTCAGTTTGTTTTCCAGACCCTTGGCGTAATAGGCGGGAAGCTTGCCGGGCTCCGTCGCGATGATCAGATAGACCCGAGCCAAGGGCGCGTCGCCCAGGGTGGTCGAGAAGTTGGAGACCCGGCCGTTCAGCGCCTCGCACAGAATATCCTGCATGCGTTCGCGCATGTTCATGGTGTAGCGGTCGCGCGGCGCGTAGATCATGCACGACACGAAACGCCCGAAATTGTCCTGGCGCATGAACAGCGCCACGCGCTGGCGGTCCTGCAGATGCAGGATGCCCATGGCCGTGTCCAAAAGCTGTTCCTCGGAAATCTGGAACAGCTCGTCGCGCGGATAGGTTTCCAGGATATTGGTCATCGCCTTGCCGTCGTGGCTGCCTGGCGGCAGGCCGGCGCGGTCGAGCACCTGTTGCAGGCGGCGGCGCAGCAGCGGGATGTCGCGCGGGCTGCGGTTGTAGGCGGCGGAGGTGAACAGGCCGACGAAGATGCGCAGCCCCGTGACCTTGCCCGTCTTGTCGAAGCTTTTGATGCCGATGGCATCCATGTGCACGGGCCGGTGCACGGTGGACCGCTGGTTCGACTTGGTGACCACGATCAGGCCGGGGTCGGAAATGAAGGCCCGCACTTCCGGCGGGACTTTGGAGCGGTCGGCGGTATAGGTCAGCACCGACATGTCGAAGTCGCGCAGGATGCCGAGCGCCGATTTCTTGTCGACGGCGACGGAGGTTTTGGTGCCCGCGCCGGAAATCTTGTAGTCGCGCGATCCCAGGAAGGTGAAGTTGTTGTCGTGGATCCAGCGCAGGAATTCGCGCACCTCGTTGGCTTCCTCCTGCGGGGCGGGGCCGGAGGTATGGCGGAAGTCGTCGATGATGCCGGCCATGCGCTCGCGCATGGGCCGCCAGTCCTGGACCGCCAGGCGCACGTCGTCGAGCACCTTGAGCACGCTTTTCTCGATGTCGCGCTGGCCTTCGGGCGTTTCCTCGTCGACCTCGATGTGCATCCAGGATTCCAGTCGCGCCCCATCCTCGGGCTCGCCGGGGTCGAGCACGCGCAGCAGGCGGCCCTGGGCGTCGCGCTTGATCTTGAGGATCGGGTGCACCACCAGATGCACGGTCAGACCGCGGCGGTTCATTTCCGACGATACGGAATCGACCAGGAACGGCATGTCCTCGGTGACGATGTCGACGACCGTGTGGCTGGACGTCCAGCCGTCCTTCTTGGCGTCGGGCGTATAGGCGCGGACCGAGGGCTTGCCCGGCTTGTGCTGGACCGCGGTCTTCCAATGGCTTTTGGCGATGCCGGCCAGGGTCGCCGCGTCACGGGCGTGGATGTCCATGGGCGGCATATGGGCGAAATACTGATCGGCGTAATGGACCAGGGTTGTCGCCTTGGCGCCCTTTGCGCCGCCCCGCATCAGCTTCGACACCTGCTTCAGCAGCGCATCGGTTTTCAAATCCCGTTTGATTGGCATAGACCCCTCCCAGAAAGCGCGGCCCCTGATTTTTTATCGGGGAGGCGGCGCGGTGACCTGCCGTGGTCGCCGACCCGCCCGCAGCCGCATGTCCGCCGGGTAAATTGGATCAGCCGATAACAGCCTATAAACAAAGGTTTGTTATGAAAAGCTAAAGTTTGATGGCCGGTTTGGCGGATACGGGTCGCCTCTTGGCCTTTTCGGGTGGCAGAAAATCGCCCATAAGGTCGCTCAGGCCCGTGGCGTCCGCGCCCTGGCCGACGGACCGAGGGGGGCCAATGACAGTCGCAACGCAAACCAGGGCCCTATGGGCGATGCTTGTCATCCTGGCCGTCGTGAAGGCCGGCTTCCTCGCCGTCCTGGGCCCGGTCTTCCTGCCGGACAGTGACGACTACGTGCTGTTCGCCAACGCCGTCCTGGCCGGGGGTGATTGGCTCCGGTCGCTTGACCTGCATGCCGAGCTGTTTCCCCTGACGGCATTCCGGGTCATCGGGTACCCGGCCTTGATCGCCCTGTTCAAGGTGCTGTTCGGCGGCGCCTGGGATTGGTTTTTGATCGCTCTGCAGATGATCCTGTCGCTCGGCGCGACGGCCATGATCTGGCGCCTGACGCTGCGCCTGACGGGACGCATATGGCCCGCCGCCGTGGCCGCGGCAGCCCAGGGCCTGGGCCTCGCCTTTGTTCTCGACCAATGCGTTCTGACCGACAGCCTGCACGCGGCCTTGCTGACCTTCCTGGCCGCGCATATGGCGCTCGGCCTGCTCGACAGGCGGGCGCCGGGCATGGTCGAGGCATTGGGTCTCGGCCTGATTCTGCTCGCCGCCTTCCTGCTGCGCGAGGCGGGGGCGGTCATGCATCTGGCGCTTTGGCCGCTGATCCTGACCTGGGCCCTGAAAACGGGCGGCGGCCTGCGCCGCACGGGCATCGTGCTCGTCGTCTTTCTGTCGCCGCTTATGCTCGGCATCCAGGCTTACAAGTCATGGAACCAGATGCGCAGCGGCGAACGCTTCGTCACCACCGTCGCGCAGACGGCGATGTATCATCCGGTGCTCGACCTGGCCCGGCGCGGCCTGCCGGTATTCGCCGAAGACCCCTTGCTGGCCGATGCCCCCGGCCTGCTGCCGCTTCATCCGATCCCGGGCGTCACCTTCACGGCCATCAACCGCCACCTGAAGACGGCACATGGCATGAGCGCCCTGGCCGTCGCCCGCCACGCCGAAACCCTGTTCTACGACCATTGGCGGCGCCATCCCCTGGACCGCGCGTCCATCTACCTGGGGCGCATGGACCCTCGTTACGCCTACCTTGCGTTCATGCCGCTCAGCGGACCAGAACGGCTCAGCCTATGGGCGGGCGGGACCACTCCCTTTCCCGGACCGGGTGAAATCCGGCGCAACCTGTTTGAACACGGCCGCGTCGATCAGGCGCTGCTGCTGGCCGCGCGGACACTGGCGCGCCTGATTTCAACGGCTTTGACGGCGGCGTTTCTGATCGGTGTCCCGGCCGCCCTGGTCTGCGCGCTGGCGCGGGCGGGGTGGCGTCTGTCGGCGTTGGAAACGCGCCCCATCGTGCTGGGCGCTCTCTGGCTGTTCACCCTGGCTTATCCGGCGGTTTACGCCCTGGTCTATCTGGAGGACCGCTATCTGGCCGCGGTGACGCCCTTCGTCGCCGTCGCCGGCGTAACCCTGCTTGCCCCCTGGGCCGCCCGAGTCGGCGGCTGGCTGCGCGCCTGTGTCGCCGGGCGAACGGGGTAAGGGACCGGCCGCGGCCGGTCTGAAACAGATCGATGGGTGGGGAAGTTGGAGCGGGCGATGAGATTCGAACTCACGACTTCAACCTTGGCAAGGTTGCGCTCTACCCCTGAGCTACGCCCGCGTCGCTGTAAGCGAGGGAGGGATATATACGGGAAGGCAGGGCGAATGCAAGGCCCTAAAATAAACTAATGTCCGTTCGGGCCGCCTGTCGCGCCGGGCGGCGGCGGCCGTCCGCCGCCGGAATCCGCATTCGGCCGCCTAATCCGCCCGCAAGCCTTGCAGCGGGCGGGACAAACCGCCATCTTTGGGGCAGATTGCGGCCCCGGCAGGCGGCCGGACATCCTTAACCGAAACACGACGGAAACCCGGTATGGCATTCATTCTCAATCCTGACGGCACGACGACCCCGAAACCCGGCGACACCGGTGCCGTCGCCCCGCAACCGGCGGCGGCTCAGCCCCCCGCCGGCGGCGGCCTGATAAAGGACTCGGACATCCGCAGCTTCGTGCCGGACGTGATCGAGGCCTCCATGGAAGTCCCCGTGCTGGTCGATTTCTGGGCGCCCTGGTGCGGGCCCTGCAAGCAGCTGACCCCCGTTCTGGAAAAGCTGGTCAATCAGGCCGGCGGCCTGGTCAAGCTGGTCAAGGTCAACGCCGACGAGAACCAGGACCTGTGCCAGCAGTTGCGCGTGCAGTCCCTGCCCACGGTCTACGCCTTCAAGGGCGGCCAGCCGGTCGATGCCTTCATGGGCGCCCTGCCGGAAAGCCAGGTCAAGGCCTTCATCGAAAAACTGACCGACGGCAGCAAGGCGCCGCTCGATCTGGCGCTGGAGCAGGGCCAGGAAGCCCTGGCCGCCGGCGAGAACGAATTGGCCCTGGAAATCTTCAAGGAAATCCAGGCCCAGGACCCGGCCAACGACACCGCCATTTCCGGCATCCTGCGCGCCCAGGTCGCCCTCGGCATGCTGGCCGAGGCGGAGGAAATCCTGACGTCCCTGCCCGCCAACCTGCGCGTCAAGGCCGACATCGAGGCCGCCGCCTCGGCCCTGGAACTGGCCAAGGAGATCGGCCAGACCGGCGACCCGGCGGAACTGCGCGCCCGCCTCGAAGCCGATCCCAAGGACCATCAGGCGCGCCTCGACCTGGCGCTGGCCCTGTTCGCGCGCAGCGACGCGGAGGGCGCCATCGACGAATTGCTGGAGCTGGTCCGCCGCGACCGCAAATGGAACGACGAGGCCGCGCGCAAACAGCTGGTGAAGATCTTCGATACCCTGGGCGGGGCTCACGAGCTGACGGTTTCCGGCCGCCGGCGCCTGTCGTCGGTTCTGTTCTCTTAAAAACGGAAGTCGCCATGGCCCACGGCGCGCATTATCCGGATACGGGCAAGCTGCCGGCGGTGCTGCCCATCTTCCCGCTGCCGGGGGCCCTGTTGCTGCCGGGCGGGCAATTGCCGCTCAACATCTTCGAGCCGCGCTATCTGAACTTGATCCTGGACGCCATGGCCGCCGGCCGCGTGATCGGCATGATCCAGCCGGCCCCCGTCCTGGGCGAAGCGCCCCGCGACCCGGACCTGCGCGACGCCCCGGCGATCTATCCCGTGGGCTGCCTGGGGCGCATCGTCAGCTTTTCCGAAACCGGCGACGGGCGGTTTTTGATCACCCTGCTGGGCCAGACCCGTTTCCGCGTCGCCGAGGAACTGGCGGTCAAGGGCGGCTACCGCCGGGTGCGCCCGGATTTCAGCGGCTTCACGGACGACCTGGACGAAAGCGCCGCCGTCACCTATGACCGGAACCGCCTGGTCGCGGCGGCGGCCGGGTTTTTCGACGCCCGCGGGCTTCAGGCCGACTGGTCGTCCATCGAGGACGCGTCGGACAGCCTGCTGGTGACGTCGCTGGCCATGGCCTGCCCGTTCGACCTGCGCGAGAAGCAGGCGCTTTTGGAATGCGACGGCCCAACCGCCCGCGCCGCCCTGCTGACCGACCTTCTGGAGATGTCGGCCCTAGGCATGGCGGCGGACCCGGGCGGCGCCTCCCACTGACACATCCCGCCCGGGGGAACAACCGGGACAACCGAAGGAGACGGCATTGATGAGCAACGCCCAAGTGGACCCGAAACTGCTGGAAATTCTGGTCTGTCCCGTGACCAAGGGGCCGCTGGACTACGACGCGGCCAAGGGCGAGCTGGTCAGCCGCCAGGCCGGCCTGGCCTATCCCATCCGCGACGGCATCCCCATCATGCTGCCGGACGAGGCGCGCCAGATCAAAGCCGACGGCGGGAGCGCCCAACCATGACGACCGGAAAGACGTTTCAGTCGCAGACCGCCACCGGCAACCACGGCAGCCGCCACACGCCGGTCGAGCTGCGCATCAAGAAGGACGACAAGGTGCTGGAGGTCGATTTCGACGACGGCGCCAAGTTCCGCATCCCGGCGGAGCTGCTGCGCGTGGAAAGCCCGTCGGCCGAGGTCCAGGGCCACGGCCCCGGGCAAAAGACCGTGATCGCCGGCCGCCGCCACGTCAACATCATCGGCGCCGAGCCCGTGGGCAACTACGCCGTGCGGCTCAAGTTCGACGACCTGCACGACACCGGCATCTTTTCGTGGGAGTTCCTCTACGACATGGGCACGCGACAGGACGAACTGTGGTCCCGCTATCTCGAGGCGCTCGACGCCAAGGGCCTGAAGCGCGACCCCTAGGTACCGGCCCCGCCCCCCTGGGCGGGCAGCCTGTCCCCGGCGGCGGCCAGCAACTCGCCGACGACCCCGCCCTTGAGGTCGATGCCGACGCCGCATTTGCAGCCCTTGCAGCCGACGCAAGCGTCGAGGCCGAGATCGACCGCCGCGTCCAGCGCCGCCCGGCGGCCGTCCCCGGTCACGCAGGGGTCGAGGCGCAGGCGCTGCAGCTTCAACAGCGAAAAGGGATTGCCCCAGCGGTAGCCCGTCGCCGGGTCGGGCTGGGCCGCATCGTCGGCGCCGTCTGCGAAATTGCGGGCATGCATGGGACAGCCGTCCAGACAGGCATAGCATTCGATGCAGGCGGTCAGGTCGTGGTAGGCCTCGGGCGCCTCTTCGTTCAGGTCCGGGTCGCGGTGGTCCGCCGTCGTGCGGCCCTGCAACTGGCGGGCGATGCCGTCGCGGCGCACCACCAGGTCGGCCAGCACGGGCAGGGTCGCCATGGGCTCGATGCGGTCGCCGTCGCGCACGCGGGCCCGGCAGGCGATGCGCGGGCGGCCGTTGACGTCGACCGTGCAGACCCCGCAATTGCGCGCCCGGCAGCCGTAGCGGAAGGCGAGATCCGGCATTGCCGTCGCCTGGGCCTGCAGCAGAACGTCCAGGATCATGGGCCGTTCGCCCTCCTGGCGCGGGCGGTAGTCATAGGCGACGACCTCGCGGACGCCGTTGCGGATGGTGACGATATCAATTTTCATGGGCTGGGCTTTCTAGTCGGCGGCATCGGCGACGGCGGCGGCGGGCCCGCCGGGCGACAGGGGCGGGGCGGCGTCGCCCGGACCCAGGATGGCCCGGTAGCGGCGGTCGAGGATGGGGTCGAGCAGGGCCGGCGGCAGCAGGCTGAGCATCTTCGCCTGGGCCTTGCGCCCGGCGTCCTTCAGGCGCATGACGCACAGGCGCCCCGCCGGCGTGCGCGGCCGGCGGGCGCGGACCGCGTGAAAGCGCAGCACGCCATCATTCCCGGCCTGCCCCCGCACCACGGTCGAATAGGGCTGCGCCAGGATCGACACCTGGGGCCGGTCCAGGCGCACATGGCCGCCGACGCTGGCGTCCCGTTCGCGGGCCGCCGCGGTCACCGCGCGGGCAACGTCGAGCAGGCTGCGCAGTTCCGCCCATTCGATGAAGGCCTGATTCCACAGGCCGTAACCGGGCACCGCCGCGCGCCCGGCGCGGTCGGCCAGGCCGTCGATCACGGCGTCCATGCGGTCCAGGCTGCCGGCCGTGCGGGCCGGGCCGATGTTGTCCCAGGCCGCGCGCTGTAATTCGAGCTTGAGATGCGCCGGCGCCTCGCCGCCCGCCTGTCCGAACCGGGCCGCGGCGGCGGCGATCAGCGGGCGGAAGGCGTCGTCGCCGGGGGCAGGGGGGCGGGTCCGCGCATGGTCCGCCGCACCGCGCCCGGCGCGCAGGCCGAACACGGCGTTTTCCGTGAGCGCGGTGGAGCCCAGGCGGTTGGCCCCGAACACGCCGCCCATGGCCTGACCGGCGGCGAACAGCCCGGACAGCCCGGCCGTGGCGGTGCCGTCGCCCGGGCCGCCGACGGACGCGCCCGTGGCGTCGACCCGGATGCCGCCCATGGTGTAATGGGCGGCGGGGCGCACTTCCCAGGGTTCCTCGCAGCGCACCGCCGGCTTGCTGAAGGCCTGGCGGGCCGTGCGGTAGGCGGAGGGCATGGAGGTTTCCAGATAGCGCATGAAGCCCTTACCGGAGCGCGGCAGGCGGGCGTTCGCCGTGAGATCCAGATAGGCCCCGCCGCCGTCCGTGCCGCGGCCGTCGGCGACGGCGCGCATGATGGCGGCGGAACATTCGGCGCGGGTGCGCAGATAGACGCCGTCCAGGATGACCGTGCCGTGGCGGTCGCGCAGCACACCGAGGAAACTCGCCGTCGACGGCTCGCCGACCAGCAACCCTTCGTAGGACGCCGGGGCGGTCAGGCAGAACGGCAGGAACTGCACCTGTTCCATGTCGACCAGGTCGGCCCCGGCGCGGGCGGCGGCGGCGTAACCGTCGCCCGTATTGCCGCGCATGGTGTCGGTCTTGGGAAAGTAGAGGGTGTTGAGCCCGCCGGAGGCCATCACCACGGCGGGCGTGCGCACGGCGACCAGGGTGCCCGCCGCAGCATGATAGATCAGGCCGCCCGCGACACGGCCCGGGGCGCCGTCGCCGGCGTCTTCCAGGGCGAGGTCGAGAAACCAGGCGTCCTCCAGATAGTCGATGCGGAGACTTTCGATCACCGCGTCCCAGCCCGCATGGCTGAAGGCGACGCCCGCGTTCTTATGCCCGACGGATCGCGCCACCGTATGCCCGCCCTTGGCCAGGGGCCGGGCATAGGGGCCTTTTCGCTCCTGGTTGATCTTGGGCCGCAGGCCGTGGGCCCGGTACCAGTCATAGCCGGCGCGGCTGTCCCGGGCATAGGCGTCGGTCAGGGCCGGCAGCGGCAGGTCGGCCCCCGAGACGCGCAGGTTGTCGGACAGGTTGCGTTCCGTATCCGCGTCGCTGACCGTGCCGCGCACGGTCGCGTTGCCTTCGGAAATCTTGGTGTCGGAACAAGCGATGGGGTCCTTGGACACGACCAGCACGCGGGCCCCTGCCGCCGCCGCCGCGTCCGCCGCGGCACTGCCGGCCCCGCCCGAGCCGACCACGACCACGTCGTAGTCGCGCCATTCAACATTGATCGTCACGGGCCTTGCCTCCCAGCCGTCCGTCGCACCCCCCGGATTCATTTCAACGCGATCAAGGGTGGGGATGGCAAGGAAATTCCCCACGCCGCGCGGGGAAGGGGATGGGGAACGAGGGATGGGGCACGAGGGATGGAGACGGGGGGAAGGAGGCCGGCGCTCAGCCGCAGGTCAGGGCGGCGTCGACCGTTTGGCCGCGGAAGTACCAGGACGGATCGACGAACACGCCGTAGCGTTCCGTCACGCCCGGCTGTCCCTTGACCGTGAAGGATGAGACCTGCTTGGCGCCGAGCTGCACGCGCCGGGTCTTCACGACCTGCCGGTCCGCGTCCAGGCGGAACACGGTGATGTTCCCGGGCGCCGGGAAGGCCGCGCCCACATTGGCGACCTTGACCAGCGCATTGGTGCCGTCGCAGGACGCCATGATGACCAGGTCATGGGGCGGCGCCGGCGGGTTGGCGACCACGCTGCGCAGTTGCAGGCGCGCCTGCTGCAGCGCCGGCGCTGTTTCGGTGGCCTGGGGTTTGGGGACGGCGGCGGTTGCGGTTCGGGGCGCCACGGCGACCTGATCGCCGCCGGCCGCCGTCGCGAAATCGTTGAGGCTGGCGGCCGAAGCCTCGATCACCGCTTCGGGCCGGCGGCTCAGACAGCGCAGCACGCGCAGCCGTGCCCGCGCCAGATCGACGTAATGGTCCAGGGCGCCGCCCCTCAGATCGACCCGCCCGCCGCCCTGCCTTACCGGCAGCGCCTTGCCCTGCCGGGCGATGGCGTCGATCCGTCGGATGCGCTCGGCCTGCATCTGGATGTAGCGCTCCCAATCCCCGGCGAACTGCCGGTCGACATACTGGATGACCTGTTCGTGGCTGACGGCGCCGACGTAGGGATCGCTGGCAAAGGGCTCGCAGGTGGCCGCGGCGGCGGGGACGGCGGCGGCGCACAGCACCGCGCCGAGCCCCACCGGGGCCAGCCGGGACCGCCACAGGCGGCGCAAGGAAAATACGATGATATTCTTCCGGGCAAACACGGTTGAACACCCTTAATCCGAGTTCACCCGTCTTATGAACAACGAAGCTGACGTCTGCCTGACGGCGGCCGATTTAATGGCGGGGAAGGTATGCCGATCGGGTCCTAGACCGGCTGGCCCGGGAAGGCCAGTTCGTGGGTGTTGTTCCAGTCGTCGCCGACGTAGTTGACGATCAGGGTCTGGCGCACGCCGGTGATCGGCTTGCGGCGGAAGCCGTGCCAGGTGTCCGCGCCCGGCACGAACACCAGGGCCCGGTTCTGGCGGTGCGGGGTCGGGCCGAAATAGTCTTCTTCCTTGGGCCCGGAAAAGATGTCCGTACCCCAGTCCTCGCCCTCGGGCGCCTGGGACAGATAGACCAGCAGGCTCAGCTTCTTGACCGAGATGTCCTTATGCGGGTGCAGCCAGAAGCCGTCGCGGTCCTGGGCGTATTCCAGGCGTAGGAAACTGCCCGCGAGGTCGATGCCGCACATCTTTTCGATGCGCTTGACCGTGGCCGGGGCCTGAAAGCCCTGGGCGATGTCCTCGCAGACGGCGAATTCGCCGCGCCGGCCCGGATCGAAATAACTGCGGCTGTCGTTGTTGGCGGCGCGGGCGCCTTTTGTATACTCGACGCGGGGGGCATCGAACGGCAGGGCGCGCAGGCCCGCCACCACATCATCCGTGAACACGTCGTCGAGCAGCCAATGGGAAAACGGCTCCCGCCGCGTTTCGCAACTGTCCAGGCTGGCCTGAAGCCGCACCGTATTGGCGGAGGGAGTGGTCATGGGCGCCGTCCATTTTCGTCTTGCGCGGCCCCGCTGCGGGCCGGGCTCTCCTGTTAAATGCTTCCGCAGTGTCCGTCAAACGTTGCGTCCGCCGGACGCGGCGGGCCCGCTAACGGGACCCGAAACCCCTATGGCGCGTCGCCCCGCATCAGGCGCGGCAGGCGTCCGACCTCGCCCATGGCATGGCGCATGAAGTATTTCTTGACCTCGGGCAGGGCGTTGACCGCCCCCAGGCCCAGGTCGCGGGCCAGGCGCAGCGGCGGCACGGCGTTGGAGAACAGGCGGTTGAGGGCGTCGGTCATGCCCAGCATGAGGGAATTGTCGAAGCGGCGGCCGCGCTCGTAATCCTCAAGCACGGCGGACGACCCCAGGTCCAGGCCCAGGGCCTTGGCGTCGGCAAGGACCTCGGCCAGCACCGCGACGTCGCGCAGGCCCATGTTCAGACCCTGGCCGGCGATGGGGTGCATGCCGTGCAGGGCGTCACCCGCCAGGGCATAACGCGGCGCCGTCGCCCGTTCGGCGACCAGAAGGGCGAGGGGGTAGCTCCAGCGCGGGCCGACCAGGGCGAGGGAGCCCAGGAAGTCGCCGAAGCGGAGCGCCAGTTCGGCCAGGAAGTCGTCGTCGGACAGCGCCATCAGGGCCGGGGCCAGGGCGTCCCGTTCCGTCCAGACCAGGGACGATTGGTGCTGCTCGCCGCCCGGCTCTCCCTTGATCGGCAGGATCGCGAAGGGGCCGGCGGCGAGGAAATGTTCATGGGCGACGAAGCCGTGGGGCCGTTCGTGGTCGACCGTGCAGACGATGCCCGTCTGGCCGTAGTCCCAACCCGTGGTGCGGATGCCGGCCCAGGTGCGGGTGCGCGACGCGCGGCCGTCGGCGCCGACGATGAGAGACGCCGTCAGGGTCCGCCCGTCGGCCAGGGTCAGCCGGGCGGCGGCGGGGTCCAGGTCCATGGCGGCGATCTCGGCGGGGGCGACGACGGTCAGGTTGCGGGCCGCCCGCTGCGCGTCATGCAGGGCGCGGCGCAGATGGCGGTTCTCGATCATATGGCCGAAGGGGGCGTCGCCGACCAGGCTGTGATCGTAATGCAGAAACAGAAGCGAGCCCGCGTCGGCGACCCGGATGTCCCGGATCGGCGAGGACCGGGGGCCCAGATAATCCCACAATCCCGCCGCCACCAGCACCCGATGGGTCGCCAGGGCGATGGCAGAGGCGCGGCCGTCGAACCCCGCGTCGAGCCCCACCCCCGGATCGGCGCGGTCGACCAGGATGACGGAGAGCCCGGCATCGGCCAGCAGCACGGCGAGCGTGCCGCCGACCAGGCCGCCGCCGACGATCGCCACGTCGGCGGTCACATCGACCGCCGTGCCAGGCGCCCCCGTGCCGGTCGCTGCGTCCGTTGTCCCGGTCATGAAACGCGCCTTTGCCGCTGCCGGTCCGGGCCGGAAAGGCCCAGCCTGTTCGGGGCCAAGAATCACCCCGGCGGCGCTTAATGTCCAGATGTCATGACTGAGCAATAAATGTGCAAAAAACATTTTTTGGATAATAATTGTGCACACAAACCTACCATCAAGCCCGGCCGAAACTCTCTAACGCATTGATATGTAAGGGGAGAGTTAACTTGTCTGGATTCCGGCACGGTTCTTGAAATTGTGCGCTGCGAAATCGGGCCATGGGGTCCGGCACATTACCATCGGCGGGCGCTGGAAGTTCCGGTCGCCCGTCCGGGACGTGGCCAAAAAGCGGAAAGGATTAACGAAATGAAGCTGATCATGGCCGTTATCAAGCCGTTCAAGTTGGAGGAGGTTCGAGAGGCCCTCACCCCCTTGGGCGTTGAAGGCATGACCGTCAGTGAGGTCAAGGGCTTCGGGCGCCAGAAAGGGCAAGCGGAAATCTACCGCGGGGCCGAGTACATGGTGAACTTCCTGCCCAAGGTGAAGCTCGAGATCGCCGTGAAGGACGACCTCGTGGCCTCCATCGTCGAAACCATTCAGAAAACCGCCCAGACCGGCAAGATCGGCGACGGCAAGGTTTTCGTCTACTCGCTTGAACAGGCCGTGCGCATCCGCACGGGTGAATCGGGCGGGGATGCCCTTTAGGAGGTTTTCCAATGAACATCGAGAATCTGAAACATATGCTGTCCAAAGGCGCCGCCCGTATGGCCGGCGTGATGGGGGCGGCCCTGCTGCTGCTGGCCATGTCCGGCGCGGCCCATGCCGAGGTTCCCGGCGAATCTCAGTTCGTCTTCAACACCTTTTCCTTCCTGGTGCACGGCTTCCTGGTCATGTGGATGGCCGCGGGCTTCTCCATGCTCGAAGCGGGCCTGGTGCGGACCAAGAACACCGCCATGCAGTGCCTGAAGAACGTCGCCTTGTTCTCCATCGCCTCGATCATGTACTACCTGATCGGCTACAACCTGATGTATTCGGGCGTTGACGGCGGTTTCATGGGCTCCTTCTCTCTGTGGAGCCAGGACGACACGGCGGCGGCGGCCGGCAAGTTCGTCGGTGACGGCGCCGTGGGCTATTCCGCGGCCTCCGACTTCTTCTTCCAGCTGGTGTTCGTCGCGACCGCGGCCTCGATCGTTTCCGGGACCGTGGCCGAGCGCGTCAAGCTGTGGTCCTTCCTGGTCTTCACGGTCGTCCTGACGGGCATCATCTACCCGATCCAGGGCTCCTGGCAGTGGGGCGGCGGCTGGTTGTCCGAAATGGGCTTCGCCGATTTCGCCGGCTCCACCCTGGTCCACTCCGTGGGCGGCTGGGCGGCCCTGACCGGCGCCATCATCATCGGAGCCCGCAAGGGCAAGTACGGCGCCGACGGCACCGTGCGGCCGATGCCGGGCGCCAATCTGCCGCTCGCCACCCTGGGCACCTTCATCCTGTGGCTCGGCTGGTTCGGGTTCAACGGCGGCTCCCAGCTCGCCATGGGCTCGGCGGCTGACGCCATCGCCATCTCCAACATCTACATCAACACCAACATCGCCGCCGCCGGCGGGGTCCTGGCCGCCATCGTCCTGACCCAGCTGATCTACAAGAAGGTCGATCTGACCATGGCGCTCAACGGCGCCCTGGCCGGCCTGGTGTCGATCACCGCCGGTCCGGACACGCCCTCCCTGGGCCTGGCCGCGATCATCGGTGCCGTTGGCGGCGTCATCGTCGTGATCTTCGTCCCGCTTCTGGACAAGCTGAAGATCGACGACGTGGTCGGCGCCATTCCGGTCCACCTCGTGGCCGGCATCTGGGGCACCATGGCGGTGCCGCTGTCCAACGCCGACGCCAGCTTCTACAAGCAGGCCGTGGGCGTCGGATCCATCGGCATCTTCGTGATCATCACCTCCACCATCGTCTGGTTCGTCCTGAAGATGGTCATGGGCGGGGTCCGGGTGTCGCCGGAAGAAGAGGAACAGGGTCTCGACATGGCCGAATGCGGCCTGGAGGCCTATCCCGAGTTCCGCGGATCGCAGACCATCTAATAACCCCTCCACAACTCCCCTATGGGGCCGGAAGACTCACGTCTTCCGGCCCTCTTTTTTTATCCGCACCGCATCAGCGGCCTTTGCCGGCCCCCGGCCGGGGGATAGACTCCGTCCATGCTCAACCCGCGATACGACATGCTGCCGGTCTACCCCTTCGACCGCCTGCGCGCCCTCCTCGACCCCCACGCCCCGGCGGCAGGGCTGGATCCGATCTCTCTTGCCGTCGGCGATCCGACCTTCGATCCGCCCGCCGCCATCGCCCAGACCATGGCCGACAAGGCCGGCCTGTGGGGCCGCTATCCGCAGACCGACGGCAACCCGGATTTCCGGGCCGCCGCCGCCGGGTTTCTCGAGCGCCGCTACGGCCTGGGTCCCGGCCTGCTGGACCCGGAACGCCACGTGCTGCCCGTGGTCGGCACCCGCGAGGGCCTCGCCCTGGTCGCCAATCTGGTGGTGCCGCCGCAAAAGGCCGGGCAGACGCCCCTGGTCGTCATGCCCAACCCCTGTTTCCACACCTACATGGCCGCCGCCGTGTTTTCCGGCGCCGAACGCCGCCACCTGCCGGCGACCGCCGAGACCGGCTTCATGCCCGACCTGACCCAGATGACCGGGGCCGACTGGGACCGCACGGCCCTGTTCTATCTGTGCTCGCCGGGCAACCCGCAGGGCGGCGTGGCGTCCATGGGCCTGCTGATGGACGCCATCATCCTGGCCCGGCGCCACGACTTCGTGCTGGTCGTCGACGAATGCTACGCGGAAATCTATGACGCCTTTCCCCCGGCGGGGGCGCTGGAGGCCTCGGCCGGCCTCGACGGCAAGTTCACCAACGTGCTGGTGTTCCATTCCCTGTCCAAGCGCTCAAGCGCGCCCGGCATGCGGTCGGGCTTCGTCGCCGGCGACCCGGAACTGATCAAGCGCTACCGCATGCTGCGCAACTACCTGGGGGCGCAGATGCCGCATCCGGCGCTCTATACCTCTGCCCGGCTGTGGTCCGACGATTCGGATGCTTTTCGCTACCGCACCGCCTATCAGGGCCTCATCAACACGGCGGCGGAGATCATCGGCGAGCGCTTCGGATTCCGCCGCCCGGCCGGTGGATTCTTCCTGTGGCTGGATGTGGGAAATGGTGAAGAGGCGGCTCTAACCCTTTGGAAAGAAGCGGCAATACGGGTCCTGCCCGGGGCCTATTTGAGCGACCCGCAGGCCGACGGCACGACCCCCGGCGACGCCCATATCCGGGTCGCCCTGGTCCATGACCAGAAAACCATAGAGACTGCCTTAAGACGTCTTGTTAAGGTCTTGTAAACCTTAATAACTTAGAAGGCGCTTATGACAGCGTCACAGCAAACCTCCGGTCTGGTCAACCTGTTCCCGCAAGGCACCGGGGCCTTCGTGCGCCGCCGCCTGGCCGAACTGACCGGCGCGGCCCTGATCGCCGCCGGCGCCGCCGGCGGCACCGCCCTGTTCACCTTTCATGCCGGCGATCCGTCGCTCAACACGGCCACGGGGGCCGCGGTCCAGAATCTGCTCGGCCGCCCCGGCGCCGTCACCGCCGATCTGGGCCTGCAGATCTTCGGCGTGGTCGCCGCGCTGCTGCCCCTGATCGCCCTGGCCTGGGGCTGGACCCTGCTGCGCCAGCGCGCCCTTTCGGGCCTGACGCTGCGTCTGTTGTTTCTTCTCATCGCCCTGGTCGCCCTGACCCTGGCCATGGCGCCCCTCGACCGGCCGGAGACCTGGCCGCTTGCCACCGGGCTCGGCGGGATCACCGGCGGCCTTGCCTTCGACGGCCTGGCCCGGCTGCTGGCCCTGGTGCCCGTGACCCTCCCCAGCGAATGGCTGGGCAGCGCCGCCGCCGTCATCGGCACGCTGTCCTTCATCTGCGCCCTCGGGTTTTCCCGGCGCGACTGGCTGACCGGCCTCGGTACCCTGGCCGGCGCCGTCACCGGCACCTTGTCCGCCGTCCGCACCGGCGCGCTGTGGACCGCCGATACGGTCCGCCGCGTGCGCAGCACGGACCCCCTCGACCTGGACGGCCCGATTCCGGCCGATGACCTGGACGACATTGATCCCATCGCCCCGGCGGAAATGCCCGCCCGGCGCGAGCGCGCCGCCGTCGACAGCGCCCCGGATGCAGGCAAAAAGGGCCTGATCGCCCGCGCCCGCGAGCGCAAGGCCGCCAAGTCGAAAAAGGCGCTGATCGCGCCCCCCGCCGCCAAACCCAAGGAATCCAAGAAGGCCAACCGCCAGCGCACGCTCGATCTCGGCGGCGACGGCACCTACCGGTCGCCAACCTTGGATCTTCTGGGCGGCCCCAACGTGATCCAGGGCCCGGCCCACGATCCCGACAAGCTGGCCCAGAAAGCCCAGTACCTGGCCTCGGTGCTCGACGATTTCGGCGTCAAGGGCGAGATCGTCAAGGTCCGTCCCGGCCCCGTGGTCACCCTCTACGAGCTGGAGCCCGCCCCCGGCACCAAGACGTCGCGCGTGGTCGGCCTGTCCGACGACATCGCGCGCTCCATGTCGGCCATCAGCGTACGCATCGCCGTGGTTCCGGGACGCAGCGTGATCGGCATCGAGCTGCCCAACGGCGACCGGGAATCGGTCTATCTGCGCGAGCTTCTGGCGTCGCAGACCTTCGAGCGGACCAAGGCCAAGCTGCCGCTGACATTGGGCAAGGACATCGGCGGCGGGCCGATCATCGCCGATCTGGCGACCATGCCGCACCTGTTGATCGCCGGCACCACCGGGTCGGGCAAATCCGTCGGCATGAACGCCATGGTGCTGTCGCTGCTGTACCGCCTGTCGCCCGAACAATGCCGCTTCATCATGATCGACCCCAAGATGCTGGAACTGTCGGTCTACGAAGGCATCCCGCACCTGCTGACCCCTGTCGTCACGGACCCGAAAAAGGCGGTCGTGGCTTTGAAGTGGACCGTGCGCGAGATGGAGGAGCGCTACCGCGCCATGTCGCAGCTCGGCGTGCGCAACATCGAGGGCTATAACGCCCGCCTGCAGGAAGCCAAGAAGAAGGGCGAGGTTCTGTCGCGCCGGGTGCAGACCGGGTTCGACGCCGAGGGCCGGCCCGTGTTCGAGGATCAGGCGCTGGGCACCGACCCCCTGCCCTTCATCGTCGTCGTGGTCGACGAAATGGCCGACCTCATGCTGGTCGCCGGCAAGGACGTCGAGGCCTCGATCCAGCGCCTGGCGCAGATGGCGCGGGCCGCCGGCATCCATATCATGATGGCGACCCAGCGCCCGTCCGTCGACGTCATCACCGGCACCATCAAGGCCAACTTCCCGACCCGCATTTCCTTCCAGGTCACGTCGAAGATCGACAGCCGCACCATCCTGGGCGAACAGGGGGCGGAACAGCTTCTGGGCCGGGGCGACATGCTGTACATGGCCGGCGGCGGGCGCATCACCCGCGTGCACGGCCCCTTCGTGTCCGACGAGGAAGTCGAACAGGTCGTCAGTCACTTGAAAACCCAGGGTACGCCCGAATACATCGAGGACGTGACCCGCGACGACGAGGGCGGCACCTTCGGCGACAGCGGCGGCGGCAACGATTCCGGCGACGCGCTTTACGACCAGGCGGTCGCCCTGGTGGCCCGCGAGGGCAAGGCGTCGACCAGTTTCGTGCAGCGCCACCTGCAGATCGGCTATAACCGCGCCGCGCGCCTGATCGAGCGCATGGAGGAACAGGGCGTCGTCAGCCCCGCCGACCGCGTCGGCCGCCGCGAAGTCCTGGTCGGCAACCACTAAATCGGCGTCATGGCGCTTTACCCGGCCCGCCCGCCAGCCTACATAACCCCCATGGTCACCTATCTCATCCGCACCGCCCTGGCCGCGGCGCTCGCCCTGTTCCTGTGTTTTGCCCCTGATCCCGCCCGGGCCCAGGACGAGCCGCGCGAGATTGCCCTGAGCGCCAAGCAGCAGGCCCTGGTGCGCCGGATCGAAACCTACCTGAACGGCATCACCACCCTGCAGTCCACGTTCTTTCAGCAGGCCTCGACCAACGAGTTCGCCGAGGGCCAGATCTTTCTGTCCCGCCCCGGCAAGATGCGCATCGAATACAAGCCGCCCAACCCGATCCTCATCGTCGCCACCGGCGAGTTCCTCAGCTACATCGACAAGGAGCTGAAGAACGTCACCCATATCCCCGTCAAGGACACCCCGGCGGCCTTCCTGTTGAACGACCGCATCAGCTTCGACGCCAAGCGCGTCGTCTTTTACGAAGCGGCGGAAGAGGACGGCGCCGTGTTCCTGACCGTGGGCGAACGCGCCGATCCCTTCGCCGGGCGCCTGACCCTGATCTTCCGCACCAACCCGATGAGTCTGCGCAAATGGACCGTGGTCGACGCCCAGGGCACGATCACCGACATCGTGCTGACCGACCCTTTCTACGGCGGCCAGATCGATCCCAAGCTGTTCACCGTGCCCACGTTTGAAGAGACCCGCAGCGGCGATTAAGGCGCGGCGGCGTCAGTTATGCGCAAATTGCATATCTGATGGCAAAAATTGCCCCTGGTATGGCGCGCCCTTCCGACCAATATGGAGTCATACAGCGCGGCCAATGATGCCGCGCCGCCGGGCGGCGCGCCCCCCTCGCCAGCCCGGCTGCTCCCTAAGATGGAGTTGAAGCGCCCGGCCCCTCCCCCGCCGGGCGCTTCTTTTTTGCGCCGACCGATGGATCGGGAGGGGCCGCGCCGCTTGTCCGCCCGCCCGATCCCCGCTAACAGGGTCCATGCCCTTCACCGTCGCCACCTGGAACGTGAATTCCGTGCGCAAGCGCCTGGACCAGGTCGCGCGGCTGGCCGCCGACACGGCGATCGACGTGCTCTGCCTGCAGGAAACCAAGGTGGTCAACGACCTGTTTCCCGTAGACGCCATTGCCGACATGGGCTTTCCCCATCAGGCCATCGCCGGCATGAAGGGCTACAACGGCGTCGCCATCCTGTCGCGCCGGCCGCTCAGCGACGTGCGCATCGAACCCTGGCTGGGCCGCGACGACTGCCGCCACATCCACGCCAAGGTCGAAACCGGCGTCGGGCCGGTCGAAGTCCACAGCCTCTACGTTCCCGCCGGCGGCGACGACCCGGACCCGGACGCCAATCCCAAGTTCGCCCACAAGCTGGCGTTTCTCGACGCGCTCGCCCCCTTTCTCGCGGACCGCGCGGCGGCCGGCCTGCCCGTGGTGTTGACCGGTGATTTCAACGTGGCGCCCCTGGAAACCGACGTGTGGTCGCACGCGCGGCTGAAACGGGTGATCACCCACACGCCCATCGAACGGAACAAGCTGAACGACATGCTCGCGAACGGCGCGGACGGGGCCGATGGCTGGACCGACGCGCTGCGCCGCTTCGTGCCGGCGGACGAAAAGGTCTTCACCTGGTGGAGCTACCGCGCCGCCGATTGGCGCGCCGCCGACCGGGGCCGCCGCCTCGACCATATCTGGGTCAACGGAGCCCTGGCCCCGGCGCTGAGCTTCGCCGCCGTCCACGACGCGGCCCGCGACTGGCCGGAGCCATCGGACCACGCTCCCGTGCGCGCGGTGTTCGAATTCGATTGATCCCACGAAGGGGTCCGGTGGCGTCACGATTTTGTCGACAGGGGCCGCCATCTTTATACAAACAGTTGCCCGAACATCCTGGGCCCGTGGGGGGCGCGCGTTCGGACGGCCTGCCCCTGACGTCGGGCGGCCTGGCCGTGGACAAGATCGTCTGCTTCACGGATTTCGACATCGACGCCCGCGAATGGCGGCGGTTCTTCGAGGAAAGCGCCAAGCCCCCCCGGTCCGATAAGCCCCGATATGATTACGATTGCGGAACGAGCTTGTAGCCGCCCGGTTCGGTGACCAGCAGGCGGGCGTTCGACGGATCGCTTTCGATCTTCTGGCGCAGGCGGTAGACGTGGGTTTCCAGGGTATGAGTGGTGACCCCGGCGTTGTAGCCCCAGACCTCGCCCAACAGAACGTCGCGGCCCACGACCTTGTCCCCGGCCCGGTACAGGTACTTGAGGATCGCCGTTTCCTTGTCGGTCAGGCGCACCTTCTTGTCCGAGGCCGTCTCCACCAGCATTTTGTTGGCAGGCTGGAACGAATATTGCCCGATGGCGAACACGGCGTCATCGGACCGTTCGTGCTGGCGGATATGGGCGCGCAGCCGCGCCAAAAGCACGCCCAGCCGGAACGGCTTGGTAACGTAATCGTTGGCGCCGGCGTCGAGACCCAGAATGGTGTCGGCGTCCGTGTCGGCCCCCGTCAGCATGATGATCGGCGACGTCACGCCGTTGCGCCGCATCAGACGGCAGACCTCGCGGCCGTCCATGTCGGGCAGGCCGACATCCAGGATGATCACGTCGAACCGGTCTTCCTTGGCGGTTTTCAGCGCCTCGGCCCCGCTGGTGCAGGTCGCGCTTTTGAATTCTTCGTGCAGTTGCAGCTGTTCGCACAGGGTTTCGAGAAATTCGCTGTCGTCATCGACGATTAGAATCTGCTTGCCGTTGGTCATGGCGTTCATTGATCCCCCCTGAAATCGGGAAAGTTCCGGTGGTTTTCCTGAGCCCATCATCGGGCCGATGACAAGGAACGGAAAATTCACCATATTGGGTCCACAGTATTGCGCGCCTGAGTGCCCGGCAACCGCGGCGTAATTATGGCACAATCTAATATAGCGACGGCCGCCTAAAACATGACCGACCGAAACTCACCCCCCGCGCCTTCGCGCGCCCTGGACCTGGACCGCCGCGCCGCCCCGGCGACGCGGGAGCCGCGCGCGCAAAAGGCCGTCGACCGGGCGGCCGGCGAACTGCGCCGCGGCCGTCCCGTGGTCACCGGCGACGGCGACGGGCGGGGGCTGGTGCTGCTGGGGGCGGAACATGTGGACGCCCGCCGCCTCGCCGACATGAAGGCCCTGACCGGCGCCGAGCCCGAACTGGCCGTCACCGCGCGGCGCGCCGCCGTTCTTGGCCTGCCGGCGCCGCAAAGCAATATCGTCGTGCTGTCCCGGGCCGGCGGCCTGGGCCCGGATTTGGTGACACGGCTGGCCGATCCCCTGTTCGACGGCGGCACGGCCGGGCCCCTGCCCGATCTGTCGCCCCGGGCGGCGGACCGGTTCGACGCCTGGTCGGCGGCGGTCACCCTGACCAAGGTCGCCCGCCTGCTGCCGGCGGCCCTGACCGGCATCATCCCGTTCGACGGCGATCTGGAAAACTGGGCCAAGCGCCACGACCTGATGTTCGTCGACGCCGGCGACGTGTTCCGCCAGCGCTTGGACGAGGCCCGCACCCTGACCGAGGTCGGGGCCGCGCGCATCCCGCTGGCCGTCGCCCAGGAACCGGGCGTCGAGGCCAAGGTCCATGCCTTCCGCCCCGCCGACGGGGCGCTGGAGCATCTGGCCATCGTCATCGGCACCCCCCAGCCGGGCGCCCCCGTGCTGACCCGGGTGCATTCCGAATGCTTTACCGGCGACCTGTTGGGCAGCCTGCGCTGTGATTGCGGCGACCAGTTGAAGGGCGCCATCGCCGAGATCGCCGCCGCCGGCAACGGCATTCTTTTGTACCTGGCGCAGGAAGGCCGCGGCATCGGCCTGGTCAACAAACTGCGCGCCTACGAGCTGCAGGACCGGGGATTCGATACCATCGACGCCAACGAACAGCTTGGTTTCGACGCGGACGAGCGGGTCTACCTTCCGGCGGCGCAGATGCTGCGCCTGCTGGGGTTCGGCGCGGTGCGCCTGCTGACCAACAATCCGGAAAAGGTCGCGGCCCTTGAACGCGGCGGCATCACCGTCGCCGAGCGTGTCCCCCACGCCTTCCCGTCCAACGAACACAACGAAAGCTACCTGCGCACCAAGGCCAGCCGCGCCGGGCACCTGTTTTAGTCTCCCCGCTGGGCAAGGCGCATATGCGCCTGTGCTCGCAAGGGAGCGGCTCAGGGCGTTTGTTATAATCTCCCCGCTGCGCCAGGCGCATGCGCCTGTGCTCACATGGGAACGGCTCAGGGCTGTTGTTCTGATCTCTCCCACGCCACCACCCACCATTAACCATTGAAACGCCCGCCCGCCGGAGTCCGCCGCCGCCCGGCAGCATTTGCCGCCCCGGGCATTTTATACCCAGACCGTACGAGTCAAAGTTCTTTAAAATCAATAGGTTGAATCTGGCCCAAGTCTTGCGACGCCCGTTCCATAATTTAACGCCCGAAAACAGGGCGCGAAGAGAACGGGAAAAAATCGATGACACTGCCCTCCGAAGGGATCAATCCCTGGCGCGTGGCCCCCGCCCCTGGCGGAACCGGCGCCCTCCCCGCCAAACACACCCCCGCCCAACTGCCGGACCTTAAGCTCGGCAGGGGCAATGCCCTTGACGCCCCGGACAAGTCGGCGGACGGCGGCCCCGCAAGCGGCAAGGAATTTAAGGCCTTCGGCGACGACGGGCTCACGTTCTGGGATCTGGTCGATGTGATCAATCCCCTGCAGCACATCCCTGTGGTCTCGACCCTCTACCGCGAGATGACCGACGACACCCTGGACCCCGCCCCCCGCATCATGGGCGGCACCCTGTTCATGGGCCCCATCGGTCTGGTCGCCTCAAGCGCCAACGTGATGATCGAACACAATACGGGCAAGGACATGGGCAGTCATGTGCTGGCCTATTTCCGCGATGACGCCCAGCCGCTCACGACCAAGACCGCCGCGGCCGCCCCGGCGGCGGCGGGCACGGACGGCACGGACCCGGTCACCCAATGGGCGGCGCAGCAGACCGCCTTCTATCAGGGCGGCGACACCGCCGCCGATCCGGTCAGCCGCTGGGCCGCCGACCAACAGGCGTTCTACCAGAGTCGGGACGGTGCCGGCAGAGGCAACACGGCGACGGCTGCCGCCGACCCGGTCGGCCAATGGGCCGCCGAACAGCATGCGTTTTACCGGGGCGACACCCAACTTGCCGAGGCCGGCCCGGGGACGCCCCCCGTGGCCGCCGGCACGGACGGCGTCGACGTCACCGCCTGGGCCGCCCAGCAGACCGCCTATTATCAGGATGGCGCCGCCCCGGCCGCCGCCGGCACCGACGGCGCGGACGTTTCCGCCTGGGCGGCCCGGCAGGTCGCCTATTATCAGGGCGGCGAGACCCAGCCCCTGGCCGCGACCGATCCCGTCGCCGCCTGGGCCCAACGGCAGACCGCCTATTACCGCGCCGGCGCCGAGACGGGCCCGGCCCGCCCGGCGGCACAGCCCCGGGCCGTGCAGACCGCACAGGCCGCACCCGCGGGCGGCGCGGCCGCCGACATCGATGGCGACGTATCGGCCTGGGCCCGCGATCAACTGGCCTGGGTGATGGGCGACCGGGCCAAGGAAATCGCGGCCCTGCCCGAGGCCCAACCGCGCGACCGCGCGGCGGCAGAGGGTAACAGCGACGACCGTGACGATCAGGAAGCCCCCGGCGCCGTCGCCGAAGGCGGCGGCTGGTTCCGCAGCAACATGGTCGAGGGCTGGACCCGCTATCAGGCCGCCCAGCGCCTGGCCGAACCCGGATTCCGGCCGGACCTGAATCTGGCGGCGGGCGATCGCTGATCCCACCCGGCGGGCAAGTGATCTAAACTCCCGGCATGGAAATCATCGTCACACGGGGGGACAGCCCCACCCGGGGCCGCGTGACCTGGGGACGCAATCATGCCCCCTGCGCGCTCGGCCGCGCCGGTATCGCCCTCATCAAACGGGAAGGCGACGGCGCGACCCCCATGGGCCGGTTCGCCCTGCGCCGCCTGTTCTACCGCGCCGACCGGCGGACCCGGCCGGAAACGGCCCTGCCCACAAGCCCGATCACGCCCAACCTGGGATGGTGCGACGATCCCACGAGCCCCGCCTACAACCGGCTGGTCCGCCTGCCCTGCCCGTGGCGCCACGAGGTTCTGGCCCGCGCGGACGGCGTCTATGATCTGGTCGTTGTCCTGGGCCATAACGACGCGCCACCGGAACCGGGGGCCGGCAGCGCCATCTTCCTGCATCTGGCGACGCCGGACCTTGCCCCGACGGAAGGCTGCGTCGCCCTGGCCGATGCCGATCTGGCCGACCTGCTGCGGGCCGCACGGCCCGGCGACGTGATGACCGTCAAGGGCTGAACCCCGCCCTCAGGCCGGTTTCGGGCGGGTGCCGAAAATGGCCGAGCCGACCCGCACATGGGTCGCCCCGAAAGCGACGGCGATCTCGTAATCGGCGCTCATCCCCATGCTCAGTTGGGTAAGCCCGTTGCGTCGGGCGATTTCCGCCAAAAGTTGGAAATGCAGGGACGGCTCCTCGTCCAGGGGCGGGATGCACATCAGGCCCGTGACCGGCAGGGCGAAATCGTCGCGGCATTGGGCGATGAAGGCGTCGGCGTCCTGCGGCAGCACCCCGGCCTTCTGGTCCTCCGCCCCCGTATTGACCTGGATGAAACAGTCCGGGCGGCGGCCCGTCTCCACCATGACATTGGCAAGGGCGCGGGCCAGCTTGGGCCGGTCGACGGTTTCGATGACGTCGAAGACCTCGACCGCCTTGCGCACCTTGTTCGACTGCAGCGGGCCGATCAGATGCAGGCGGAGGTCGGGATATCGGGTACGCAGGTCCGGCCATTTTTCCTCGGCCTCCTGCACCCGGTTTTCCCCGAAGACGCGCTGGCCGGCGGCAAGCGCCGGTAACATGCGCGCGGCGGGAAAGGTCTTGCCGACGGCGACCAGGGTGACCGCGGCGGGATCGCGGCCGGCGGCCCGGGCCGCCTCGGCAACCTTGGCCTGGACCTCGGCAAGGTTTGCGGCACTATCGGAGTCCGCGCTATGAGGGGCGGTGTCTGATGGGGTCATGGGTGGAACGGGACCGGAAATGAGGAAACAAGCGTTCGGGACCCTAGCATGGGGCGGGGGCGGGAAAAAGCCGCGCCGGCGCGGCCTGCCGCTGTTCGCTTTCATGACCGACGCCACGCGCACCCCCGACCCGGCCAAGGCGCTGCGCCTGCTGGTTCCCGGCACGATGGTGATCTTCCGCCATTACGACGCCCCCGACCGCGCAGCCCTGGGCCGCCACCTGGCGGCCCTGGCCCGCCGGTTGGGCCTGATCTTCATCGTCGCCGGCGACCGCCGTCTTGCCCATCACCTGCGTGCCGACGGCCTGCATCTGCCGGACGGCATGGTGCGGCGGCGCGGCCGGTTCGCGCCCAAGGGCGACCCCTGGCCCGTTTCCGCCGCCGCCCATGACGGGCCCGGCCTTAGGCGGGCGGCGCGGGCCGGCGCGGACCTGGTCCTGCTGTCGCCGGTGTTTCCCACGGCCAGCCATCCCGGCCGCCCGGCCCTGGGTGTGTGGCGGTTGGCGGCGCTGTGCCGCGGCGCAGCCATGCCGGTGCTGGCGCTCGGCGGGGTCACCCCGGACCAGCTGCGCCGGACGCTGTCCGCCGGGGCCGCGGGGGTTGCGGGAATCGGCGCCCTGGCCCATCTTTGCCGCGACCCTTTCGGCTTGCGCGCGGCAAGCCTGCGCACGGCGCGGTCACGGCGCTTGGCGGGTGCCCGCCATATGGTTTAAGAAGGGGCGTCATTCACCGGCGACGGCAAGAACAGAGGACGCGGCAGCAATGGTTCTAGGCACCGGAAAACGGATACTGGCACTGATCGGCACGATGGCCATTGTCGCCGGCACGGCGGCCTGCGCCGACTTTTCGCCTGCGGATATCGAAGCGACCACCAAGGATCAGACCGATGACGGCTCCAAGCGCGACACCGTCTGGGGTGTCGGCGGCGTCAGCCTGTGGGGTGACAGCGACAACAGCGACAGCGGCGGCGGCGCCCTTGGCGTCAACAGCTTCCTGTGGCGCGCGACCCTGGACACCATCGCCTTCATGCCCGTGTCCACGGCAGACCCGTTCGGCGGCGTGATCCTGACCGACTGGCATTCGACCGAGGAAGCGCCCAACGAGCGCTTCAAGCTGAACGTCTATATCCTGGGCCGCACGTTGCGCGCCGACGGCATCCGCGTCGCCGTATTCGGCCAGTCCAAAGATACCGGCGGGCAATGGCGCGACACCGCGGTGCCGGAACAGACCAGCACCAAGATCGAGGACGCAATCCTGACCCGCGCCCGCCAGCTCCGCCGGCAGACGATCAGTACCAAGTAGGCGGCGCGTCGCAACAGACCGGAGCCCTACAGACATTTTCGCCCGCCGGGTTCCGCTCCCGGCCCCGGCATTCCACCCACCCTCGCCCGGACGCCCTCGCCCGGCGACATCTTCCCGCCCGAACCTTCTGGGGACTTGCATGGCGCGCTACAACGTCAAGGAAAACGAACAGAAATGGCAGGCCGCCTGGGACGATAAGGATTGTTTCCAGGTCCGCGAGGACAGCAGCCGGCCGAAGTATTACGTGCTCGAGATGTTTCCCTATCCGTCGGGACGCATCCACATGGGCCATGTCCGCAACTACACCCTGGGCGACGTCGTCGCGCGCTACAAGAAGGCCCGCGGCTTCAACGTGCTGCACCCCATGGGCTGGGACGCCTTCGGCCTGCCTGCGGAAAACGCCGCCATGGAAAACAAGGTGCCGCCGGCCGAGTGGACGCGGGAAAACATCGCGACCATGCGCCGCCAGCTGAAGACCATGGGCCTGTCCTATGACTGGGCCCGGGAACTGGCGACCTGCGAGCCCGGCTACTATCGCCACGAACAGAAGATGTTCCTGGATTTTCTCGCCAACGGCTTGGTCTACCGCAAGGAATCCTGGGTCAACTGGGACCCGGTGGAGAACACGGTGCTGGCCAACGAACAGGTCATCGACGGCCGCGGCTGGCGGTCCGGCGCCCTGGTCGAAAAACGCCAGCTCAGCCAATGGTTCCTCAAGATCACCGACTACGCCGAGGAGCTTCTCGACGGCCTCGACGGTTTGGACCGCTGGCCCGACCGGGTCCGCCTGATGCAGGAAAACTGGATCGGCCGCTCGGAGGGCGCCCATGTGCGCTTTCAGCTCGACGGCCGGGACGACCGGCTCGACATCTACACCACCCGCCCCGACACCCTGTTCGGCGCGTCGTTCTGCGCCGTCGCCGCCAACCACCCCCTGGCCCAGGATCTGGCCCAAGGCAACCCGGACCTGGCCGCCTTCGTCGCCGAATGCAACCGCATGGGCACCAGCGAGGCGGCCATCGAAACGGCGGAGAAAATGGGCTTCGACACGGGCGTCAGGGCGCGGCATCCCTTCATCGACGGCCATACCCTGCCGGTCTATGTCGCCAACTTCGTGCTCATGGATTACGGCACGGGGGCGATCTTCGGCTGCCCCGCCCATGACCAGCGCGATTTGGATTTCGCCCGCAAGTACGGCCTGCCGGTGCTGCCGGTGGTGGCCCCCAAGGACGCGGACGCTGCGGCCTTCACCGTCGGTGACGAAGCCTTCACGGACGACGGCCTGCTGATCAATTCCGATTTCCTCGACGGCCTCGCCGTGCCCGAGGCCAAATCCAAGATCATCGGCCGCCTGGAGGACATGGGCATCGGTACCCGGGCTGTGAACTACCGCCTGCGCGACTGGGGCGTGTCGCGGCAGCGCTACTGGGGCTGCCCGATCCCGATCATCCATTGCGGCGGCTGCGGCACCGTTCCGGTTCCGGAACAGGATCTTCCGGTCGAACTGCCCGCCGACGTCGACTTCACGGGAACCGGCAACCCCCTGGCCCGCCACCCGAGCTGGAAACACGTGGCCTGTCCGACCTGCGGCAAGCCGGCCGAGCGCGAGACCGATACCTTCGACACTTTCTTCGAATCGTCCTGGTACTTTGCCCGGTTCTGCAATCCCAATTCGGACGCCCCCCTCGACCGCGCCGCCGTCGATTACTGGCTGCCCGTGGATCAGTACATCGGCGGCATCGAGCATGCGGTGCTTCACCTGCTGTACAGCCGCTTCTTCACGCGCGCCCTGAAGAAATGCGGCTATCTTACCGTGGAGGAACCCTTTGCCGGGCTGCTGACCCAGGGCATGGTGTGCCATCAGACCTTCAGGGATGCGGCCGGCAAGTGGCTGCTGCCGTCCCAGGTGGTGTTCGAGGGCGAGGCCGCCACCCACGCCGAGACGGGCCAGCCGGTGACCCTCGGGCGGTCTGAGAAGATGAGCAAGTCCAAGAAGAACGTGGTCGATCCGGAAGCCATCATCGGCGCCTACGGCGCCGACACGGCGCGCCTGTTCATGCTGTCCGACAGCCCGCCCGACCGCGACCTGGAATGGACCGATGCCGGTGTCGACGGGGCCTGGCGCTATCTCAACCGGCTGTGGCGCCTGGTCACGGAAAACCCCGCCCCCCCGGCGGCCGCCGGCACGGCACGGCCGGAGGCCCTGGGAAGCGCGGCGGAAGAGGTGCTGAAGGCCACGCACAAGACCATCGACGGTGTCTCCGGCGACCTGGAAAAATTCCATTTCAACAAGGCCGTCGCCCGCATCCGCGAGCTGACCAACGCCGTCGAGAGCCTCAAGGACGCGGCCCCGGATGCGGATTGGGTGCGCCGCTTCGCGCTGGAAACCCTGACCCTGCTGATCGCGCCGATGACGCCCCACCTGGCCGAAGCGCTTTGGCTTGAATTGGGCCGCGGCGAGACATTGGTCGCCGACACCGCCTGGCCCGAGGCCGACCCCGCCTATCTGGTCGATGACCTGGTAACCATCGCGGTGCAGGTCAACGGCAAGCTGCGCGGCACCATCGAGCTGCCCAAGGATTGCCCGAAGGACATCGCGGAGGATGCGGCGCTGGCCCTGGATAAGGTACAGTCCGTTTTGGAAGGCAAGCCGCCCCGGAAGGTCATCGTCGTGCCGAACAGGATCGTCAATGTGGTCGCGTAGAAACATCCTTGCCGCACTCACCGGCGCGCTGGCCGCCGGAACGCTCGGCGGCTGCGGTTTCCGCCCGCTTTACGGCCGGTCGGGCGGCGCCGACCTGAGCACGATCTTGTCCCAGGTCGAAATCGGCCCGGTCCGCAACACCACCACGGACGGACGCGGTGTTGCCCGCGTCGGCCAGCAACTGCATAACGCGCTGCTGGACGGACTGTCCCCCCGGGGACCGCGCGGCGAACAGATTTATCGTCTAGTCGTCACCCTGGACGAAAGCATTGCTTCCCTGGCCGTACAGAAGAGCGCCGACGCCACCCGCGCCGACCTGTCGCTGTCCAGTTCGTTCACCTTGATGGATCTGCGGACCGGCGCTCAACTTTACACAGGCAACAGCCGGGCCACCTCCAGCTTCAACATCCTCAATTCGGAATTCGCCACGCTGATGGCGGAAAAGGGTGCGCGGGACCGGGCCGTCCGTCAGTTGGGCGACGACATCCGGCTCAAGGTCGCGATCTTCCTGAAATCCAACCCCGACAAACGGTGACCCCGGCCGCGGCACGGTCCCGGACACCCAAGGTCCCGTCATGAAACTCTCCGGCCGCCAGATCGACAGCTTCCTCAACGATCCCGGGAACGCGGTCGCGGCGGTGCTGATCTATGGCCCCGACCAGGGTCTGGTGCGCGAACGTGCCGACCACGTCATGCGCGCCGTCGCCGGATCGACCGACGACCCCTTCCGCACGGCCTCCCTCGGCGAGCAGGATGTCGCCGACGACGACGAGCGCCTGGCCGCGGAACGGGCCGCCATGGCCTTCGGCGGCGGCCGCCGGGCGGTCCGCATCGACGGCGGCGACCGGCTGGCATCTGCGGTCGAGGGCGCCCTCGCGGCCGAAGGCGACGGGTTGATCATTATCGTCGCCGGTGACCTCACGCCCCGGGCGAAGCTGCGCAAGCTTTGCGAAACCGCGCCCAACGCCGCCGTTCTTCCCTGCTATGCCGACGACGCCCGCGCCATGGAACAGGTCATCCGCGAAACCCTGTCTTCCGCCGGCCTGACCATCGGGCGCGAGGCGCAGGCCCACCTCTCCGCCAACCTGGGCAACGACCGGCTGATTTCCAGGCGCGAGTTGGAAAAGCTGGTGCTCTACATGCAGGGGGCCGGGCCCGAGGTGACCCTGGCCGACGCCCAGGCCTGCGTCGGCGACAATGCCGGGCGCGGCACGGAGGCGGTGACCCAGGCCCTGGCCGGCGGCGACGTCGCCGGTCTGCTCAGCGCCTATGCCAGCGCCCGCGACCTGGGGGAGACCGCCGTCGGCATGCTGCGCGCGGCGCAACGGATGTTCCAGCGCCTGCATCTGGCGGCCGGCGACGTGGCCCGCGGCACGCGCCCGGAACAGGCCGTCGACAACCTGCGCCCGCCCGTGTTCTTTAAGGAAAAACCGTTGTTTATCAATGCATTAAGGTCGTGGGCGCCGGGCCGTCTGGGAACCGCCCTGGATGTCCTGACCGAGGCCGAGCGGGCCTGCAAAAGCGGCCTGGGGCCCGACGAGGTGATCTGCGAACGGGCCTTCATTCGCTTGGCCCGCCTCGCCCGCTAGGCCCATTCGCCGCGGGCGACTCGCCGCTTTTGGTCCCATCCGCTGTTTAGCATCACCGGGCTGATCCAAGAAAACAGCGCGCGGCCGGCCGCCCGTCCAGCCGGGCTATTCGCCGGCGCTCTGGCCGCTGAGGCGCTGCAGCAGGCCGTCAAGCTGGTCGAGGGATTTGTAATAGAGGGTGACCGAGCCCTCCCGCCCCTTGGCCGCGATGGCGACACGCAGGCCGAGCAGATCGGACAGATCCGTTTCCAGGGCCCGGGTGTCCGCGTCCTTTTCCTTCGGCCCGCGTCTGGCGCCGCCGCTTTTGGCCGATGCCGCCGCCCGCTGTACCAGCTGTTCCGTCTGGCGCACGCTGAGGCCCTGATCGACGACCGTGCGCGCCAGGGCTTCCGGCGCCGCCGCCGACAGCAGGGCCCGGGCATGCCCGGCGCTCAGCTCGCCCTTGTCGACCATGGCCTTGACCGCGTCGGGCAGGCCGAGCAGGCGCAGCATGTTGGCGACATGGGAGCGGCTTTTGCCGACGGCCTTGGCGAGCGCCTCCTGGGTATGGCCGAACTCGTCCATCAGGCGTTGCAGACCGACGGCCTCTTCCAAGGGCGACAGGTCTTCCCGCTGCAGGTTTTCGACCAGGGCGACCTCGAGGGTTTCCTTGTTCGACAGCACCTTGACCAGCACCGGCACTTCGTGGAGTTGGGCCAGCTGCGCGGCCCGCCAGCGCCGTTCGCCGGCAATGATCTCGTAATTGCCCGCGCGTTCCGGATGTTCGCGCACCAGGATCGGCTGCAACACGCCGAGCTCGCGGATCGACTGAGCCAGGTCCTGCAACTCGGCCTCGCCCATGGTGCGGCGCGGCTGGTAGCGGCCGGGATGAAGCTTTTCGATGGCGATCTGCTGGGCGCCGGCGGCCGGCGCCGGCGACTTGTCCTCACCCAGAAGGGCCGACAGGCCGCGTCCCAGGTTTCTGCGTTTTTCCGCCATCATGATGCCCCCATCGGCTGACCATCACCCTGGCGCGCCAGGGCCTGGCGATGTTGCGTCTGGCGTTCGCGGCTGATCACCTCGCTGGCCAGGTTGAGATAGGCCCGCGACCCGGCGCAGGCGGTGTCGTAGATCAGCACCGGGCGGCCGTGGGACGGCGCCTCGGAAATCCGCACGTTGCGGGGAATGACGGTCTCGTAGACCTTGTCGCCGAAGTGGTCGCGGACGTCCGTTTCGACCATGCCCGACAGGTTGTTGCGCTGATCGAACATGGTCAGGACGATGCCCTGGATTTCCAGGCCCGCATTGAAGGCCCCGCGCACGCGCTCGATGGTCTGCATCAGCTGGCTGACGCCTTCCAGGGCGAAGAATTCGCACTGCAAGGGCACCAGCACGGCCTGGGCCGCGACCAGGGAATTGACGGTCAGCAGACCCAATGCCGGCGGGCAGTCGATCAGCACGAAATCATAGGCCGGGCCGGCGGCGGACACGGCCGCTTCCAGGCTCTGCTTGAGGAAATATTCGCGGCCGTCCTCGTCGACCAGCTCGACCTCGATCCCCGACAGGTCGATGCCGGACGGCACGATGTCGAGATTGGGGATTTCCGTCGCCTGGGTCGCCGCCGCCAGGGGCTCCGCATGGATCAGCAGGTGATAGGAATTCACCGCCCGCTGCGCCCGGGGGATGCCCAGGCCCGTCGAGGCGTTGCCCTGGGGGTCCAGGTCGATGATCAGCACCCGGTTGCCGACGGCGGCGAGCGCCGTGCCCAGGTTGATGGCGGTCGTCGTCTTGCCGACCCCGCCCTTCTGATTGGCAACGGCGATGATGCGCGGCAAAACCGCGGAATCCGGTACCGCGGGGCCGTTCAGGCCGTCGTAAAGGGGCTCAGCCATGGCGTCGTTCAAGGTCCTTGATCAGGAGAATAACGCCCTCGGAATCGCTCGCGCTGGGCATTTTTGTGACGCGCATCTTCCAGGCTTTTTCCGATTCGGTCAATTCCGCATCGGCGCCCTTTCCTTTTAAAAACAAAAGTTTTCCACCGGTTTTCAACAGGTTGTTCGACATTTCCAACAATTTGGGCAAAGGCGCCAGGGCCCGCGCGGTGATGATGTCGTAGCCGGCGGCCCCGGTTTCCGCCATTTCTTCGATGCGCCGGTTCTCGACGCGCCCGTGGGTGCCCATCAGCCGGTTGGCCTCGCGCAGGAAGGTCGCCTTGCGGCTGTCGCTCTCGACCAGATCGAGGCACCCCCCCTCCCCGGCCCCAACGTCCAAGGCCGCCAGCACCAGCCCCGGTAGCCCGGCCCCCGACCCCAGGTCGCAGACCCGCCGCGCCGCCGCCGGGATCTGGGCCGCCAACTGGCCGCAATCGAGGATATGGCGATGCCAGATGTCGGCCACCGTGGCCGGGCCGATCAGGTTGATGCCGCGCTGCCATTTGACCAGGGCCGCGACATAGGTTTCCAGGCGCGCGCGCCTGGCCGCCCCCGCCCCGCCGTCGAGGCCGAGGGCGCGGGCGACGTCCTCGGGCATCTGGGACGCGGGCTCGGGGGTCGATTGTTTCACGTGAAACAGTCTCTGTTCGGTTGGGGCCCGTATGGCCGATTTGACGCCTTGATCAGGCGCTGAGGCGGGCGTCCCGCCGTTTCACATGGGCGAGCAGGATGGTCAGCGCCGCCGGCGTCACCCCGGGCAGGCGCGCCGCCGCCCCCAGGGTCGCCGGGCGGGCCTGCTTGAGTTTTTCCCGCACCTCGTTGGACAGGCCGGAGACCGCATCGTAATCCAGTTCCCCCGGCAGGGTCAGGCCCTCGTCGCGGCGGAAGGCCCGGATGTCCGCGTCCTGGCGCACCAGGTACTGGCTGTAGCCGGCCTCGATGGTCAGCTGATCGAGGATTTCGGGGCGAAGCTCGGCGATCTCCGGCCAATGGGCCGCGATCGTTTCCGCCGTCACCTCCGGATAGGACAACAGGGTCCAGGCGCTGCGCCGGGCCCCGTCCTGGTTGACGGCGAAACCGGCCTTGGCCAGGGTGTTGGGGCTGGCCTCCAGGCCTTCCAGCAGGCTGCGTCCCTGGGTCAGGGCCGTCTGCTTGCGGGCGAAGGCGCGGGCCCGCGCGGCGCCGACACAGCCGATGCCCATGCCGAGGGGGGTCAGGCGCTGGTCCGCGTTGTCGGCCCGCAGCTTGAGCCGGTATTCGGCGCGGGATGTGAACATGCGGTACGGCTCCCGCGTGCCGAGGGTCACCAGATCGTCGATCATCACCCCGATGTAGGCGTCGGCGCGGTCGAGCACGAAATCCCGGGCCGGCCCCGCCCCGCCGCCGGCGCCCGCATGGAGCGCCGCGTTGATCCCGGCGATCAGGCCCTGGGCCCCTGCTTCCTCGTAGCCCGTGGTGCCGTTGATCTGCCCGGCCAGGAACAGGCCCGGCACCCGGTGGGTTTCCAGGGTCGGCGTCAGTTGCCGCGGATCGACGAAATCGTATTCGATGGCATAGCCGGGACGGATCATCACGGCCCGTTCCAGGCCCGGGATGGTCTTCAGCATCGCCAGCTGCACGTCCTTCGGCAGGGAGGTGGAAATGCCGTTGGGGTAGACCGTGGGATCGTCCAGGCCCTCGGGCTCAAGGAAGATCTGGTGGCGCTCGCGCCCGGCGAAGCGCACCACCTTATCCTCGATGGACGGGCAATAGCGTGGCCCCGTGCTTTCGATCTGTCCGGAATACATGGGCGAGCGGTGAATGTTGGCGCGGATCAGATCATGGGTCGCCGGCGTGGTTTCCGTGATACCACAGGCGATCTGCGGCGTGGTGATGGCGTCCGTCAGATAGGAAAACGGCACCGGCGGCGCGTCGCCCAACTGTTCGTCGAGCCCGGCCCAGTCGATGGTGCGGCCGTCCAGGCGGGCCGGCGTGCCGGTCTTCAGGCGGCCCAGGTCGAAGCCCAGGCGCCGGAAGGTGTAGCTGAGGCCGATCGCCGGCTTGTCCCCCACCCGCCCGGCGGGAATGCGGGTTTCGCCGATATGGATCAGGCCGCGCAGGAAGGTGCCCGTGGTGATGACGACGGCGGATGCGGCGAATTCCCGGCCGTCCAACGCGCGCACGCCGGCAAGGCGGCCATCGGCGCCGAACATCAGGTCGTCGGCCCCGGCCTCGATGATCGTCAGGTTCTGCGTCTCGGCCAGGATCGCCTGCACCGCCTCGCGGTACAGCTTGCGGTCGGCCTGGGCCCGGGGGCCCCAGACCGCCGGCCCTTTGGACTTGTTGAGCATGCGGAACTGGATGCCGCCGCGGTCGATGGCGCGGCCCATGACCCCGTCCAGGGCGTCGATCTCGCGCACCAGCTGGCCCTTGGCCAGGCCGCCGATGGCCGGGTTGCAGGACATTTCGCCGATGGTCGCGGCCTTATGGGTCAGCAGCAGAGTCGCGGCCCCCTGGCGCGCCGCCGCCGCGGCCGCCTCGGTTCCGGCGTGACCGCCGCCCACCACAATAACGTCGAAAGTCCGGTCCATGGACCGCCTGCCTGATCTGTCTCGGGACATCCCGCCTCCGCCCCGCCGATGGCGCGGAAACACGGCCCGGAATGTAGGAACCCCGCCGATCCAAGTCAAATACCTTTGCGGGCCGTCTCCCGGGGCCTTCCCGCCGCCCCGCTCCGGCTTTTGCCCCGCGAAAGCCCCCGCGCCCGAGCGCCGAACAACCCACCGAGAGAGGAATGTTTCACGTGAAACATTCTGTCCCGTGATCACGAAGCAAACAGACGGATGGGGGCGAAGACCTTCTCGGCGATGAAATAGAAATTCTATTTAGTGAATTCGCAAAAGCTTAAATGAGGCTATGGGTATGATAAAATTACCTTATCCTACTATATATTGTGGGTAAGCAATTAAGCCTGTCGATCTGATCACTTGCCGATACAAAAGTCGGCGAAGATCACATCAAGCAAATCCTCCACATCCACCCGCCCCGTGATACGCCCGATGGCCCGCGCGGCAAGGCGCAGGTCCTCGGCCACCAACTCCGGCCCCCGGTTGGACCAGCCGTCGAGGGCCTGGGTCAGGGCCGCCCGCGCCTCGTCCAGGGCGTGGCGGTGACGGGCCCGGGTCGGGGCCGGCGCCGCCCCCGCCCCGGCCAGGGCCAGGCCCCGGACCGCTTCGGTCAAGCGGGCGATGAACGCCTCGACCCCCGCCCCGGTGCGGGCCGAGAGGACCAACACGGGCGCGCCGTCCAGATCGCCGGGAGCATCGACCGGCGCCAGATCGGCCTTGTTGACCAGGACCAGAGCGCGGCTGTCCGCCGCCAGGGCGCGCAGGTCCGCCGGCACATCCGGCCAGTCGGCGCGGTCCAACACGATCAGCTTCAGATCCGCCCCCTCGGCCCGCGCCGCCGCCCGGCGCACGCCCTCGCGCTCGACCGCGTCCGTGCTGTCGCGCAGGCCCGCCGTATCGGCGACGATGACCGGCACGCCGCCCAGGTCGAGATGCACCTCGATCACGTCCCGGGTCGTGCCGGCGGTTTCCGACACGATGGCCGCGTCGCGCCCGGCCAGCAGGTTCAACAGGGTCGATTTGCCCGCGTTGGGCCGCCCGAGCAGGGCCAGATGCACCCCGGCGCGGAGCCGCTCGCCCCGCCGCCCGTCGTCAAGATGGGCCGATATCTCGCCGGCCAGCACCGCCAGGGCGTCCCGGGCGGCGCGGTCGATGTCCGCCGGCAGATCCTCGTCGGCGAAATCGATGCCGGCCTCGACATGGGCGATGGCCGCGATCAGCCGCGCCCGCCAGCCCTCGTAGATCTGCCCGAGCGCCCCCGCCGCCTGATCCAGGGCCTGGCGCCGCTGTTCCGAGGTTTCCGCCGCGACCAGGTCGGCGATGGCTTCCGCCTGGGTCAGGTCGAGCCTGCCGTTCAGAAACGCCCGCCGCGTGAATTCCCCTGCCTCTGCCGGACGCAGGCCCGGGATGCGGCCGAGCGCCGCCAGCACCCCTTCGACCACGGCCGGGCCGCCGTGCAGATGCAGTTCCACCACATCCTCGCCGGTGAAGCTGCCGGGACCGGGAAAGCACAGAACCAGGCCCTGATCGAGAATTTCGCCGGATCGCGGATCGCAGAGGTCGCGCAGGGCCGCCCGCCGCGCCGCCGGCACCGCCTTGCCCGGCGTCAGCGCCGCCAGGGCGCCCGCCGCCCCCGGGCCGGACAGGCGCAGAACCGCGACGCCCGCCCGGGCGCCGCCGCTTGCCAATGCGAAAATGGTGGTGTCGCTCACGGTCCCCCGCCCCCGGGCAGCCGCGCCCCTACTTGGCCTTTTCCGGATCGTCCCCGGGGCGCAGCATCAAATCGGGCACCCGGCCGCCGTCCCGCACATGGGCCTCCAAAACCCGGTCCACGTCTTCCCGCGTTGCGCAGCGGTACCACACGCCTTCCGGATAGATGACCAGGGTCGGGCCCAGTTCGCAGCGGTCGAGACAGCCCGCCGAATTCACCCGCACGCCCTTGATGCCCAGTTCCTTGGCCCGCGCCTTCATGTAGTCGCGCAGCTTCACCGACCCCTTGCCGGAACAGCATCCCCGGGGATGGCCCGCCGGGCGTTCGTTGGTGCAGAAGAAAATATGGCGGTCGTAGAACAGGGGCGGATCCCCGGCCTGGTCGTGTTGGGCGTCGCTCACTTGGTGTCGTCCTTCTTGGTGGTCTTGGACTGGCCCTCGTCGCCGGACATGCCGGACATCTGGTTCCAGAACATCTTCTGAAGCTGTTCGAACCCCTGGACCCCGGCGGGAAACCAGGTGTTGAACATGGTTTCCGGATCAAGGGCGGACAGGTTCGCCTTCATCCGCTCCTCCAGATCCTTCATCAGGGCGTCCTGCATGGGCTTCACGTCGGGCAGGCCGAGGAACTTGCGGGCCTCTTCCGGGGTGCAGTCGATGTTCACGGTGATCTTCATGGGTCTCGCCCCTCTCTCGCCCGCGGGCCGCCCGGGGGCGATCCTTTGCAATGACGATTAACAGCTTGTATGCAGGACATGGCACCCCAACCTAGCCAGGAGACGGGCCCGTGGCAATCGGCCATCAAGGCGCGGGCAAAGCGGAGCATTCATGAGCGACAATCAACTCGGCCTAGAGACCAGCCCCTACCTCCTGCAGCACAGGGACAACCCCGTGCACTGGCGGCCCTGGGGGCCAGAGGCCCTGGCCGAGGCCCGCGACGGCAACAAGCCGATCCTGCTGTCCGTCGGCTATGCCGCCTGCCACTGGTGCCACGTCATGGCCCATGAAAGCTTCGAGAACCCGGCCATCGCCGAGGTCATGAACAAACACTTCGTGAACATCAAGGTCGACCGCGAAGAACGCCCCGACCTGGACAACATCTACCAGAGCGCCCTCGCCATGATGGGCGAGCACGGCGGCTGGCCGCTGACCATGTTCCTGACCCCGGACCTGGAGCCGTTCTGGGGCGGCACCTATTTCCCGCCGGCCCCCCGCTACGGTCGGCCCGGCTTTCCCCAGGTCCTGGAAAGCCTCGCCGCCACCTATCGGGACGAGCCGGCCAAGATCGCCGACAACGCCAAGCGCATGCGCGACGCCCTGTCCTCCCTGGCCACGCCCAAGGGCGGCGGCACCGTCACCCTGGCGGCCCTGGACGAGGTCGCCCTGCAGATGCTGCGCTTCGTCGACCCGGTCAACGGCGGCACCCATGGCGCGCCCAAGTTTCCCCAACCCAATTTCTTCCAGGCCCTGTGGCGGGCCTATATCCGTACCCGTGGCCCCATGTACCGCGAGGCCGTGACCGCGACCCTGGCCAACATCTGCCAGGGCGGCATCTACGACCATCTCGGCGGCGGCTTCGCCCGCTATTCCGTGGACGCCGAATGGCTGGTCCCGCATTTCGAGAAAATGCTCTACGACAACGCCCTTTTGGTCGAGCTGATGGCCGAGGTCTGGCCGCGCCTGGAGGCGGGGCCCAAGGCCGACCTGTTCCGCCTGCGCACGGCGGAAACCGTCGCCTGGATGCTGGCCGACATGCGCTCATCGGACGATCCCGCCGCCCCCTTCGCCTTCGTCTCCGCCTACGACGCCGATTCGGAAGGGGTCGAGGGCAAATTCTATGTCTGGACCGATGCCGAGATCGACGCCCTGCTCGGCCCCGACGCGGCGGTCTTCAAGCAGGCCTACGACGTCACGCCCGGCGGCAACTGGGAAGGCCATACCATCCTCAACCGCACCGCCGATGCGGATTTCGGCGCGCCGGAGCGCGAGGCCCAGCTCGCCCGCTGCCGCGATGTCCTGCTGCCGGAACGGGCCAAGCGGGTACCGCCCATGCGCGACGACAAGGTGCTGGCCGACTGGAACGGGCTGGCCGTGGCCGCCCTGGCCAAGGCCGCCGCCGTGTTCGGCCGGCCCGACTGGCTCGCCACCGCCGAAGGGGTGTTCGCCTTCGTCCTGGAAAATCTCAAAGACGGCGACCGCCTGTTCCACACCTGGTGCGCCGGCAAGGCCGCCCATCCGGGGGTGCTGGAAGACTACGCCAACCTGGCCCGCGCGACGCTCGCCCTGCATCAGGGCACGGGCGACGCGGCCTATCTCGCCCGCGCCGAAGCCCTGATCGCCGTGCTCGACCGGCATTTCTGGGATACGGACAACGGCGGCTACTTCATGGCCGCCGACGACACGGCGGACCTGCTGACCCGCTCCAAGCCCGTGCACGACAATGCCGTGCCCTCGGGCAACGGCACCATGGTCGAGGTCCTGGCCCGCCTCTACCACCTGACCGGCAAGGCTGATTACCGCGACCGCGCCGACGCCCTGATCACCGCCCTGGCGCCGGAAGACACGGCGCATCTCGCCCATCAGACCACGTTCCAGACCGGGTTCGAGATTTTGGAGGCCGCCGTGCAGGTCACCGTCGCCGGAACCGGCGCGGCCGCCGACGCCCTGGCCACCGCCGCCCTGGCGTCGGGCCATCCCCGTCTGGTGCTGCTGCGCACGGCCGACGGCCAGGACCTGCCGGCCGGCCATCCCGCCGCCGGCAAGGGCCCGGTCGACGCAGCCGCCGCCGCCTATCTCTGCATCGGCGCCACCTGCTCCCTGCCGATGACCGAGGCCGCCGCCTTGTCGCGGGCCCTCGCCGCCCAGACATGAGCGATTTCTACACCTCCATGAATTCCCCCGTCGGGCCCCTGACCCTGTTCGAGGACCAGGGGGCGCTGACCGCCCTGGAATGGGGCCGCGCCCCGGCGTCCCGGTCTACCCCGCTGCTGATCGAGGCGACGCGCCAGCTCACGGCCTATTTCGACGGCGGGCTCCGGGATTTCGACCTGCCCCTCGCCCCCGTCGGCGGCACGGAATTCCAGCAGCGCGTATGGCAGGCCATGCGCGACATCCCCTTCGGCCGGACCGAAACCTACGGCGACCTGGCCGCCCGCATCGGCGGCGTGGCCCGCGCGGTGGGCGGCGCCTGCGGCGCCAACCCCCTGCCCATCCTGATCCCCTGCCACCGGGTCACCGGCGCCGGCGGGCGCATGACCGGCTATTCCGCCGGCGAGGGCATCGAAACCAAGCAGGCCTTGCTGCGGCTTGAGGGTGCCACCTTGATTTAGCGCCCCCGCACCCCGTCATCGGGCTTGCCCCCGCCGCCGCCCGTGACCAAGATACCGCCACATACCGAAAAAGCCCCCAGGGCGAGCAACCGCCCGGGACCACCACCAAGGAGGAGTTTTCCCATGACCAAGGCCATCCGCATTCACGAGACCGGCGGCCCCGAAGTCCTCAAGTACGAGGACATCGACGTCGGCGATCCCGGCAAGGGCGAGATTCGCATCCGCCAGACCGCCTGCGGCCTCAACTTCATCGACATCTACCTGCGCACGGGCCTGTATCCGCTCGACAACTTCCCGGAAATCATCGGCATGGAAGCCGCCGGCGTGGTCGAAGCCGTGGGCGACGGCGTGACCGACAAAAAAGTCGGCGACCGCGTCGCCTATCCGATGCTGAAGGGCGGCTATACCCAGGCCCGCAACGTCCCGTCCTGGAAGGCCGTGCATCTGCCCGACGCCATCGACGACCAGACCGCCGCCGCCATGATGCTGAAGGGCATGACCGCCCATTACCTGCTGCACCGCACCTATCCGGTGAAGCCGGGTGACGCGGTCCTGGTCTATGCCGCCGCCGGCGGGGTCGGCCAGATCCTCTGCCAATGGGGCAAGGCCCTGGGCGCCACCGTGATCGGCTGCGTCGGCTCCGAGGAAAAGGCCGAGATCGCCAAGGCCGCGGGCGCCGCCCATACCATCAACTATTCGACCGAGAACATCGCCGAGAAGGCCAAGGAATACACCGGCGGCGAAGGCGTCGCGGCGGCCTATGACAGCATCGGCAAGGCGACCTTCATGGCGTCCCTCGATTCCCTGCGTCCGTTCGGCGTGCTCGCGACCTACGGCAACGCGTCCGGTCCGGTCGACCCCATCAGCCCGGCCATCCTGGGGCCCAAGGGATCGCTCTACCTGACCCGCCCGACGCTGGCGACCCATACCCGCAACCCGGAAATCCTGGCCGAGGGGGCCAACGCCCTGTTCGACGCCGTGACCTCCGGCAAGGTCAAGATCAACATCAACCAGACCTATCCGCTCGCCGACGTGGCCCAGGCCCATACGGACCTGGAAGCCCGCAAGACCACGGGCTCCAGCGTGCTGATTCCCTAACCCCTCTCCGTCACCCCCGGGCTTGACCCGGGTCACGCCCGGCAATGACGGCATAGGGTGAAAACAGAAACGCCGGCGAGGGAAACCCCGCCGGCGTTTTTGATGCGATCTGTTGGCCGAGATCAGCTGTTCATGGAATCGAAGAAGTCGCTGTTGACCTTGGAGTCCTTCAGCTTGCCGAGCAGGAATTCCATGGCGTCGGTGACACCCATGGGCATGAGGATGCGGCGCAGCACCCACATCTTGGCCAGGGTGCCCTTTTCCACCAGCAGCTCTTCCTTGCGGGTGCCCGACTTGGTGATGTCGATGGTCGGCCACACGCGCTTGTCGGACAGCTTGCGGTCGAGGATGATTTCCGAGTTACCGGTACCCTTGAATTCCTCAAAGATGACCTCGTCCATGCGCGAGCCGGTGTCGATCAGCGCCGTCGAGATGATGGTCAGAGAGCCGCCTTCCTCGATGTTGCGCGCCGCGCCGAAGAAGCGCTTTGGCCGCTGCAGGGCGTTGGCGTCGACGCCGCCGGTCAGCACCTTGCCCGAGGACGGCACCACGGTGTTGTAGGCGCGGGCCAAGCGGGTGATGGAATCGAGCAGGATGACCACGTGCTTCTTGTGCTCGACCAGGCGTTTGGCCTTTTCCAGGACCATTTCCGTGACCTGCACGTGGCGCGTCGCCGGCTCGTCGAAGGTCGAGGAAATGACCTCGCCCTTCACCGAGCGGTCCATGTCGGTGACTTCCTCCGGCCGCTCGTCGATCAGCAGCACGATCAGATAGCACTCGGGATGGTTCTCGGCGATGGAATGGGCGATGTTCTGCAGCATCACCGTCTTACCGGTGCGCGGCGGGGCCACGATCAGGGCGCGCTGGCCCTTGCCGATCGGACAGATCAGGTCGAGCACGCGGGACGTCGGGTCCTTGTGCTCCGGGTTCTCGATTTCCATGATCAGCCGCTCGTCCGGATACAGCGGCGTCAGGTTGTCGAAGTTGATGCGGTGGCGCACGGCCTGCGGGTCGGTGAAGTTGATCTGGTTGACCTTCAGCAGGGCGAAATAGCGCTCGCCGTCCTTGGGCGCCCTGATCTCGCCTTCGACCGTATCGCCGGTGCGCAGGCCGAAGCGGCGCACCTGGCTGGGCGACACGTAGATGTCGTCGGGACCCGGCAGATAGTTCGCTTCCGGCGAGCGCAGAAAGCCGAAGCCGTCCTGCAGCACCTCAAGGACCCCGTCCCCGTAGATCGCGACGTCGTTGTCCGCGAGCTGCTTGAGGATCGCGAACATCATGTCCTGCTTGCGCAGGGAGCTGGCGTTTTCGATCTCCAACTCTTCGGCATAGGCCAGAAGGTCGGCGGGGGATTTCTGCTTCAGTTCCTTGAGATTCATGTGGGGCCTGATCGGTATGTGGGGAAACGGGAAAGGACGGGGGCCGGAAGAGGCGTCGGTCGAACGGGCCGTCTTGGTCGTGGCGACGTACCGGCCTGCGAGGCGGCCCCAGGGTCCTGACGGAACCGGTTGAGACCGTTGCTAGACATCGGACGCGCCCGGGCCGGGTTGGTCGATGGAAATCGGATTGGGCGGGACCTTTGATGAACCAGGCCCGAAAGAGGCGGGATGCCGTCCGCGTCGGCACAGGGGATGATTAACGAATGCGGAAAATCAAGTCAATTGAACTTTTTGTGCCGAAACCTTCACGCCCGTTGACAAGGCCGCTCCTGACTAGTCCGGCCGCACGATGACCATGATCACGATAACGACCATCAGCACCGCTGGGACCTCGTTCATGAAGCGGTAGAAGCGGGCCGAACGGTGGTTGCGGTCGTGCTCGAAATCGCGCCGCCACTTGCCGCAGAACACGTGCATCACCATCATCGCCAGAACCGCCACGGCCTTCACCGGAAACCACAGGGTGTGCCAGATCCCTGTCCCCGACCCGGCCATGAGGACCAGACCGAAGGTCACGGCCAGCATCATCGCCGGATTCATGATGCCCCGCATCAGGCGGCGTTCCATGATCTTGAAGGTTTCCGACTTGTCCGAACCGGCTTCGGCATCGCAGTGATAGACGAACAGGCGCGGCAGGTAGAGCAGCCCGGCCATCCAGGCGATCACGCTGATCACATGCAGGGCCTTGATCCAGACATAGGCGGTGGCGCTCAGTTCCATGGCCCCGATCTCCTCTAGGCCGCGCAGGGACAGCCCGACCATTCCCCCGGGCAGATCCGCGCCCCCGATGGATGGCAGGACCGCGTCCCCGGACTGGAAGCCGTTTCGACGATCCCGGCCAGGGCCGCGATGAAGCCCGGCGCCGTGCCGACGGTGCGCACCCGGTGATAGGCCGGCACGCCCGCATGGTCGGCGACCTCGCGGTATTCGATGTCCAGCTCGACCAGGGTTTCCGAATGCTCCGACACGAAGGCGATGGGCACCACGACCAGGGGCACCTTGTCGGCGCCCGCGCGCTTGATCTCGTCCTCCGTCGCCGGGCCGATCCATTCCAGGGGGCCGACCTGGCTTTGGTAACAGACGATCGGATCAAAGCCGTCGATCCCCCGCGCGCGAAGATCATCGACCACCGCCGCCGCCGTCTGCTCAACCTGCCACTGGTAGGGGTCACCCTTGGCGATGACCTTCTTCGGCAGACCATGGGCGGAAAACAGAACCCTGGGCGCTCCCGTTTCCTTGGCCGCGGATATCCCTTCGGCGACCAGATCCGCCTGGGCCGCGATGAACCCCGCCGCCGTGGGATAGCAGCAGGCCGCCCGCGCGTTTTCCGTCACCCCGGCCGCTTTCGCCGCCCGCCGCCAGTCCTTGAGGGACGAGCCCGAGGTCGTCGTCGAATATTGCGGGTAGAGCGGCAGTTCGATCACCTGGTCGGGACCGAAGGCCGCAACCGCCTGAGCCGTCTCGGTACTCATGGGATGCCAGTAGCGCATGCAGACGAACACCCGGGTTTCCGGATGACCCGTTCCGTTCAGGGCCGCTTCCAGGGCCGATGCCTGAGCCTGGGTTTCCGACAGTAGCGGCGACCGGCCGCCGATGTTTCCGTAAATCTCCCGCGCGATGGGGGCGCGGCGGCGGCTGATCATCCTGGCGATGAACCAGCGCAGGGGATTGGGCAGGGAAATGATCGCCGGGTCCTTGAACAGGTTGAACAGAAACGGCTCGACCGCGTCCGGCCCGTCGGGACCACCCAGGTTGAACAGCACGACCGCCCGCTTGCCCGCCATCAGATTCAGTCCTTGCCCCGCAGTACATCCAACACCCGCCCGACATGTTCCGGCGGCGTCGGCGGCAGAATGCCATGGCCCAGGTTGAACACGAAGGGATGGCCCTGCATGTCGCCGACGATCCGTCGCACGGCGCGGTCCATTTCCTCGCCGCCGGTGACCAGAAGCTGATTATCCAGATTGCCCTGCAGCACCAGATGGGCCGGAACGTTGTCCCGCGCCCAGGACAGCGGCACCTGGCTGTCCACGGACATGCCGTCGATCCCCGTCTCCGCCGCATAGGCCGCGACCATGGGTCCCGCCCCCCGGGGAAAGCCGATGACCGGCACCGTCGGATGGGCTTCCTTGACCCGCGCCACGATGCGCGCCGTCGGCTCGATGATCCAGCGCTTGAACAGGGTTTCGTCGGCGATGCCGGACCAGCTGTCGAACAGCTGCAGCACTTCCGCCCCGGCCTCGACCTGGCGGCACAGATAGGCGACCAGGGCTTCCTCCAGCACCGCCATCAGCGCGGCGAAATCCTCTGGCTGGCCGTACGCCATGCGCTTCAGCTTGCCGCCGTCGACGCCGCCCCGGCCTTCGATCATGTAGAACGCCAGGGTCCAGGGGGATCCCGCGAAACCGATCAAGGCCGTTTCATCGGGCAATTCCTTGCGCAGCCGGGTCAGGGTTTCGAACACCGGCGCCAGATGATCCAGCACGCCCCCGGTCTTCAGCGCCGAAATGCCCGCCCGGTCGGTGATCGGGTCCAGCAGCGGGCCGACCCCCTCCTCGAACCGCACGTTCTGGCCCAGCGCATCGGGGATCACCAGGATGTCGCAAAACATGATCGCCGCGTCGAAGCCGTAGCGCCGGATCGGCTGCAACGTCGCCTCCACGGTCAGATCCGGCGAATAGCAGAAGCTCAGGAAGTTCGGCGCGGTCTTGCGCAGCTCCCGGTATTCGGAAAGATAGCGTCCGGCCTGGCGCATGAACCAGACCGGCGGCCGGGCCGGGATTTTGCCGTGAAAGGGTTCAAGGAATGGACGCAAGGGATCGGGTCTCCAAAGGTTCGTTCAGGGGCCTTCAAGACCCGTCCGGCACCATAGACGGGTGCCCTCCCTATTCAAATAAACAAGTATTTATAAAGATTATTGATGTTGTAGTAGGGGGGTGGAATGACGGGGATCAAATGCGTCAACAGGTTATCCCGATTCCATAACGCCGATGCCGGCGGGCGACCGCCAGGCTGTGTACAGCCCCGGGCGAAGATGCCGCAGGCAATTGAATCCCGGGTGTTTTCCGGACAAATGAGAATCGGGAAAAGCCGGGATGGAATCGGGCCGCTACCCGGGTTGTCACCGCTCCGCGAAGGGCTGAATTGTGTTTTACAGCTGCATTTTGCCTGTGTATCCATAAACGGTCAGCGCGTGGAAAACGGGGCTTTGTGAAAAACACCCCGGTTGTCCACAGTCCGTCCCGATTTCATACAGGCCTTGTGCCGGAGTTTTCCCGCCCGTGAAGGAGTTCCACCTGCACCTCGTTTCGGACAGCACGGGCGAAACCGTGTCCATGGTCGCGCGCGCCTGCCTGGCGCAGTTCGACAGCGTCCAGGCGCAGGAGCATATGTGGAGCATGGTGCGCTCGCCCGAACAGATCGACCAGCTGCTCGCCGCCGTGCACGATCAGCCGGGCATGGTGCTCTACACCCTGGTTCATGAAGACCTGCGCAAACATCTGGAAGACGGCTGCCGCCGCCTGATGGTGCCGCACATTCATGTCCTCGATCCCGTGCTCAACGCCATGGGCGGTTATTTCAACGCCAAGGTGCGCGGCCGCGCCGGGCGTCAGCACGTCATGGACGCGGAATATTTCGACCGCATCGAGGCCATGCACTTCGCCCTCAGCCATGACGACGGCCAGTCGACCTGGGATCTGGACGAGGCCGACGTGGTGCTGGTCGGCGTGTCGCGCACATCCAAGACCCCGACCAGCGTGTACCTGGCCAACCGGGGGCTGAAGACCGCCAACGTGCCCTTTGTGCCCGGCGTGCCCCTGCCCGACGATCTGTTCAAGCTGACCCATCCGCTGGTCGTCGGCCTGACCAAGGACCCGCGCCGGCTGGTGGAAATCCGCCGCCAGCGCCTGCGCCTGCTCGATCAGGACGAAAACACCGACTATGTCGACCTCGACATGGTGTCGAAGGAGATTACCGAGGCCCGCCGCGTGTTCTCGAAATACGACTGGCCGGTCATCAACGTGACCCGCAAATCCATCGAGGAAACGGCGGCCAACGTGATCCAGCTGCTGAGCCGCCGCCGCGGGGAAGCCCCCGGACCCCTGACGTGACGGGCGGGTCCGGGACCCGGTTGGTCCTGGCCTCGGGCAGCCGCGTGCGCGCCGACATGCTGCGCGCCGCCGGCGTCGACATCACCATCGACCCGGCGGACGTCGATGAACCGAAAATAGAAGCGGACTGCCGCCGGGACGGCATGGCCACGCCCGAGGTCGCCCTGGCCCTGGCCGCTGCCAAGGCGGCCCTGGTCGCATCGCGCCATCCGGGCGCCCTGGTGATCGGCGCCGATCAGATGCTGGACGTGGACGGCGCAAGCCTGCGCAAGCCGGAGGACCTGGCCGCCGCGGCGCGAACCCTGGAACGTCTCGCCGGCCGCGACCATACCCTTATTTCCGCCGTCGTCCTGGCGCGGGACGGGGACGTGATCTGGCGCCATCATGCCGTGGCCCGATTGACCATGCGGCCCCTCGACGCCGCCGCCATCGCCGATTATCTGGCCCGCGCCGGCGACGGGGTGCTGACCTCCGTCGGGGCCTATCAGTTGGAAGGCCTGGGTGCGCAGTTGTTCGCGGCCATCGAAGGCGACTATTTTACCATCCTGGGCCTGCCGCTGCTGGCCCTGCTCGGCGAACTGCGCCGGCGGGGTGACGGGACGGCCGGCCTGCTGGACTGACGGAACGGACGCAAGACGATGACCATGACCGGGCGGGCGAAACTGGCAGGCGTGATGGGATGGCCCGTAAGCCATTCCCTGTCGCCCGTGCTGCACGGCCATTGGCTGGACAGCCTGGGCATCGACGGCGCCTATGTGCCGCTGCCGGTGGCACCGGAAAATTTCGCCGAGGCCCTCCGGGCCCTGGCGAAATTGGGGTTTCGCGGCGTCAACGTGACCGTCCCTCATAAGGAAGCCGCCCTGGCCGCCGTCGACGACGCCGACGCCCTAGCCCGGCGCATCGGCGCCGTCAACACGGTGATCGTCGGCGACGACGGCCGCCTGACCGGCACCAACACGGACGGCTTCGGCTTTCTGGAAAATTTAAAAGAAGGGGTGCCCGGCTGGAATCCGGCCGCCGGCCCGGCCGTGGTCCTGGGCGCCGGCGGCGCGGCGCGGGCCGTGGTCGTGGCCTTGATCGACGCGGGCGTGCCCGACATTAAACTGACCAACCGCACCCGTGACCGCGCCGCGCGCATGGCCCGCGACCTGGGCGGCCCGGTCACGGTCCATGACTGGGAGGACCGGCCTTCGGTCCTCGCGGGGGCCAACCTTCTGGTCAACACCACGACCCAAGGCATGACCGGCAAGGATCCCCTGGAGATTTCCCTGGACGCCCTGCCCGGGGCGGCGCTGGTCAACGACATCGTCTACGCGCCCCTGGAAACGGGTCTGCTCGCCGCCGCCCGGGCGCGGGGCAATCCGGTGGTCGACGGGCTCGGCATGCTGCTGCATCAGGCCCGGCCCGGCTTCGAAGCCTGGTTCGGGGCCGCCCCCCAGGTGACGCCGGACCTGCGGGCCCGCATCCTCGCCCATCTGGGCCAGGGCTGAGCAGGCCGCGCGGATATGTTCATCCTCGGGCTGACCGGCTCCATCGGCATGGGCAAGTCCACGGCGGCGGCGCAGCTGCGGGGCCAGGGCCTGCCGGTCCACGACGCGGACGCTGCCGTGCATGCCCTGATCGGCCCGGGCGGGGCGGCGGTCGATGCGGTCGGGGCGGCCTTTCCCGGCGTGGTGAAGAACGGCGCCGTCGACCGCCAGGCCCTGGGGGCGCGGGTGTTCGACGACGACGCGGCGCTCAAACGGCTGGAGGCGATCCTCCACCCCCTGGTCCGGCGGTCGGAAAAAAATTTCCTCGCCGGCTGTGCCCGCCGGCGGGTACCCCTGGTCGTGCTCGACATCCCCCTGCTGTTCGAAACCGGCGGCGACGCGCGCTGCGACGCGGTCCTGGTGGTGCACTGCCGCCCGGCCCTGCAGCGCCGCCGGGTCCTGGCCCGCCCCGGGATGACGGAAAAAAAATTCGAAGCCATCCTGGCCCGTCAGGTGCCGGCGGCAGAAAAGGTCCAACTCGCCGATTTCACCGTCGATACGGGCATCGGCCGACATGCGGCCTTGATGGATCTCAAGCGGGCGGTCACACTGCTGCACACATGCAAAGGACGGGTCTGGGCTCCCTCCTCTTATTGGTGATCCGAGGTTAAGGAGCGACCCATGCGGGAAGTGGTACTGGATACGGAAACGACCGGGCTTGATCCCCTGAGCGGCCACCGCATCGTCGAAATCGGCTGTGTCGAACTGCTCAACCACGTCGCCACGGGACGGACCTATCATCAATACGTCAACCCCGAACGGGACATGCCGATCGAGGCCTTCAACGTGCACGGCCTGTCGGTGGAATTCCTGGGCGAACACCCGGTATTCGCCGATATCGCCGACGCGTTCCTGGACTTCGTCGGCGACGCCCCCCTGGTGATCCACAACGCGTCCTTCGACATGGGCTTCATCAATGCGGAACTGGCGCGCCTGAAACGGCCGTCGATCCCGCTCGCCCAGGCCGTCGACACCGTCGCCATGGCGCGCAAGAAGTTTCCCGGCGCCGGGGCCAGCCTGGACGCGCTGTGCCGACGGTTCCAGATCGACAACACCCACCGCGACCTGCACGGCGCCCTGTTGGACGCGCGTCTGCTGGCCGAGGTCTATCTGGAACTGATCGGCGGCCGTCAGCCGGATCTGGAACTCGCCGCCGAGGCGGGGGCCCAGGGCGTGACCGTGGAGCGGGTCGCCCGCCCGCCGCGCGCCCATGCGCCGCGCCCGGACGAGGAAACGGCCCATCGGGCCTTTCTGGAAAAACTGACGGACCCCGTGTGGTTCGCCTGATCCCTAGGCGTCGCTTTTGGTCTGGCTCTGCAGCTTGTCGATGTTCTGCTGATACAGCGCCGCGAAGTCGATCGGGCCGAGCACCAGCGGCTGGAACCCCCCGTCGCGGGTGATGTCCGCGATGATCGCGCGGGCGAAGGGAAACATCAGGCGCGGGCATTCCACGAACAGAAGCGACGCCCGGTGCTGTTCCGGCACGCGCAGGGTGAACAGCCCCGCGTACTTCAGTTCCATGATGTAGGTTGCTTTGCCGGCGATCTTGCTTTCGGCCTTGATGTCGAGAATGACCTCGAACACGTCTTCGGCAATGCCTTCGACCTGGACGTCCAGGTTCAGGTTGATCTCGGGCTGGCCCTTGGGCGCCTCGAGAAAAATCTGCGGCGCGCCGGGAACCTCGAAGGACAGGTCCTTGATGTACTGGCCGTGAATCATCAGGGGCACCTGGTCGCCCTCCTTGACCCCGTTTGCTGCGGCTGCGTCTGTCTCGGGCGTCGTGTCGTCGCTCATGATCGTCTCCGTATTAAAGGCGGATAGCTGGCTACCATGGATCAGGGCCGGGAACAACCGCCAAGGCGGCCCGGACCCGGGCCTTCTAGCGGCTGTCCGGCGGCCCGTCCGGGCGTTTCGTGGGGTCGCGGCCGTCGAGGGCCGCCGTCTCCGGCGCGACTTCCTCGAAGTCGCCGTCAATCACCGGTCCGCCGCCCGGGCCCCGTCTTGGATCCGGCCCGGGCCCGGACCCCAGGCCCGAGGTCTGGACATGGACCCGGCCGTGGCTCAGGACATAGCGCCCGATCGCCTGGGCGGCGGCGGCGCGGAACGGCGGCACGAACAACAGAAAGCCGAAGGCGTCGGTCATGAAGCCGGGGGTCAGCAGCAGGGCCCCGGCCATCAGGAGGCAAAGCCCGTCGAACATTTCGGCCACGGGCAGGCGGTCCTGGGCCAGGCTGTCCTGCACCCGGCGCAGGGTGTCGAGCCCCTGATGGCGCAGCAGCGCCGTGCCCAACACCGCCGTCAGGATGACCACGGCCAGGGTCGGCCACAGGCCGATCACGCCGCCGACCTGCACGAACAGGCCGATCTCGATGACCGGGACGGCGATGAACAGGATCAGGATGAATGGGGCCACGGGTTGTACTTATCCTGTATTGCGCTTATCTCAAGGGTCTGGCACATGCTTTTCGCGGCTTGGTTATAACAGTCTGCGCCGGCGGGGTCGTTTGTGATGCGGCCCGCGCCCGCCCGCACCTTTGCTGGACCTGGGCACGGGGAGCCGCTAACCTTGGCGCGCAAGGGCGCGTTCGAACTTAAACCACGTGTGCCGGCGGCGGGTCCAGCCGCTTCGGCACGGGGCCTCCATCGCTGGGGGTCGAAACAAAAAGGTCCGAATTTACAAATGGGCGGCGGATTCCAGTTCATCGACATCATTCTCATCGCCATGGTCGCGGCGTTCTTCGTGCTGCGTCTGCGCAGCGTGCTGGGCCGCCGTGACGGCAACGACGGCAGCGGCCACCGCGATCCGTTCAAACCCGTCCCGCCCGAGGACGCCCAGGACGGCAATATCATCGCCCTGCCCGAGCGCCCGGCCGACGATTCCCCGCAGTCGAAATCCGATCCCGGCGCCTTCGCCGCCGAGGGCACCATCGACAACGGCCTGGTGCAGATCCGCGTCGCCGATCCCGATTTCGCGCCCGACGAATTCCTGGCCGGCGCCCGCGTCGCCTTCGAGATGATCCTGGACGCCTTCGCCGCCGGCGACGCGAAGACCCTGAAGACCCTGTTGGATCCCGGCGTGTTCGCCGATTTCGAGGCGGCGATCCGCGACCGCGAGGACCACGGCCATACGGTCGAGGACACCCTGGTCGGCATCAAGTCGGCGGATATCGTCGAGGCCTATATGGAAGGCCGCGTCGCCAACATCACCATCAAGTTCGTGACCGAACAGGTCAACGTGACCCGCGACGCCGAAGGCCAGGTCGCCGAAGGCAACCCGAACGAGGTCATCACGGTCACCGATTTCTGGACCTTCGCCCGCGACACCAAGGCCCGCGACCCCAACTGGGCCCTGGTCGCGACCCATAGCGCCGACTAGGCAATCGATGGGGGGCTCACGCGTCCGCCGCCGTTGCCAGCCCTGGGCGCTCGCCCTGGCCTTTCTGGCTTCCGCCCTCGTCTCGGGCTGCGGCGCGATCCAGCAGATCGTGCCCGCCGGCGATTATCAGCCCCCGGCCGAAGTGCCCCCGCAACTGATTCTCGAACCGGCCGAGTTCAAGACCCTGCCCGGCTGGCGCACGGACGTGCTGGCCGACGCGCTGGCGGCCTTTCTCGCCTCCTGCCCGGCGGTCGCGGCCAAGCCCGCTGATCAGCCGCTGGGCTATCTGCCCGAACACGGCACCATGGGCGATCTCGCGAACATCTGCGACGAGGCCCGCGGCCTCAACACCAAAAGCACGGCGCAGCTGCAGTTCTTCATGGAACGCCGTTTCCAGCCCTTCCATGTGCGTGACGGCCAGAAACGGGACGGCAAGTTCACGGGCTATTACGAACCCCTGCTGCGCGGCAGCTTCCAGCCCAATGCCCGCTACCGCCACCCGGTCTATGCCCGCCCGCGCGACATCGTGGTGGTCGAACTCGGCATGTTCGATCCGGAGCGCAAGGGCGAACAGCTGGCCGGCCGGCTGGCCGACGACCGCCTGCTGCCCTATTTCGACCGCGGCGAAATCCTCGGCGGCGCCCTGCAGGGCCGCCAGCTCGAACTGCTCTGGGTCGACAGCGCCATCGATCTGTTCTTCCTGCACGTCCAGGGCTCGGGCCGCATCCTGTTGCCCGACGGCAGCCATGTGCGCCTCGCCTTCTCGGGCCGCAACGGCCACCGCTATTCCTCCATCGGCCGCGAACTGGTGGCCCAGGGCGTGATGAAGGTCGAGGACGTGACCATGCCGTCCTTGCGCGCCTGGATGACCGCCAATCCCCTGGCCGCCGAACAGCTGATGCTGAAGAACCGCTCCTTCATCTTTTTCCGCATCGAGAAGGACGAGGTGGTGAAGGGCGCCATGGGCGTGCCGCTCACGGCCGGCCGCTCCCTCGCCGTCGATCCCAAATACGTGCCGCTGGGCCTGCCGCTCTGGCTGGTGACGACGGACCCGCTCGACCCCAAGAACGCAAAGCCGCTGACCCGCATGGTCGTGGCCCAGGACACGGGCTCGGCCATCAAGGGCATCGTGCGGGGCGACCTGTTCTGGGGCTTCGGGGCCGAGGCCGAGGCCCGCGCCGGGCTGATGAACGAAGCCGGCGGCTACTACCTGCTGCTGCCGCGCAAGTAGGCGGGCCGCCGGGCGCGCCGCGCCGCCGTTCGGCCTTGTCAATCGGCGGCCAAGCCCGCATTCTGCGCCCATCATGACCGAACGCACCCCCATCCCGGCAAATCCGCCCGCTTCGCCGCCAACCTTGCCCGAGGTCGGCCTGTTCGCGACCTGCCTTGTCGATCTCATGCGGCCCAGTGTCGGCTTCGCCACGGTGAAGCTGCTGGAGGACGCGGGCTGTAAGGTTTCCGTGCCCGAGGCCCAGACCTGCTGCGGCCAGCCGGCCTATAATTCCGGCGACAGCCCGGATGCGCGGGATATCGCGAAGAACGTGATCGCCGTGTTCGAAGGCTTCGATTACGTGGTCGCCCCTTCCGGCTCCTGCGCCGGGATGATCTCTCATCATTATCCCAATCTGCTGAAGGACGACGCGGCCTGGAAGGCGCGGGCCGAGGCCCTGGCCGCCAAGACCTTCGAGCTGGTGGCGTTCCTGACGGACGTCATGCGGGCCGACATCACGCCGCCGGACCTGGCCGCGACGGCGACCTATCACGATTCATGCTCGGGCCTGCGCGAACTGGGCATCAAGGCGCAGCCCCGGGCCTTGCTCGGCAAGGTCGGCGGTTTGAGCCTGGTCGAGGGCGCCATCCCGGAAACCTGCTGCGGCTTCGGCGGCCTGTTCTGCGTCAAGTATCCGGACATTTCCGAAAGGATGGTCGACGCCAAGGCCGACGACATCGTCGCCACGGGGGCGGACTTGCTGCTGGCCGGCGACCTGGGCTGCCTGATGAACATGGCCGGGCGGCTGAAACGCCGGGGGGCGTTCGTTCAGGCCCGCCACGTCGCCGAGGTCCTGGCCGGGATGACCGACCGGCCCGCCATCGGCGAAGCGGACGAGGACACGGCCTGATGGAAACCCAGACCCGCCGCTTCAAGCAGAACGCCCGCGAGGCCATGGCCGACGGCCAGCTGACCCAGGCCCTGACCCGCCTGGGCGAAGGCTTTCCCCTGCGCCGCGCCGAAGCCATCGACCGCCTGCCCGAGTTCGACCAGCTGCGCGACGCCGCCAAGGCGATCAAGGATCACACCCTGGCCCATCTCGACCTGTACCTGGAACAGTACGAATCCCGGGTCAAGGAAGCGGGCGGCCATGTCCATTGGTGCCGCACGGGCCAGGACGCGCGGGAAAAGATTCTGGAAATCTGCCGCAAGGTCGGCGCCAGGACCGTGACAAAGTCGAAATCCATGATCGGCGAGGAAATCGCCATCAACGATTTCCTGGAAGAAAACGGCGTCGCCCCCATCGAAACGGACCTGGGCGAATACATCATCCAACTGCGCAAGGAGCCGCCGTCGCACATCATCGCGCCCGCCGTGCATCTGAACAAAGGCCAGGTCGAGGACACCTTCCGCAAGGCCCATACCAACCTGGACCCGGCGCGCAATCTGGACGATCCCAAATCCCTGCTGGAAGAAGCGCGGGTCGAGCTGCGCGACAAATTCCTCAATGCCGACGTCGGCCTGACCGGGGCCAACTTCCTGATCGCCGAAACGGGGACCAACGTGCTGGTCACCAACGAGGGCAACGCGGACCTGACCTATTCCCTGCCCCGCGTGCATATCGTCATCGCGTCTTTGGAAAAGGTCATCCCGACCCTGGAGGATACGGCGACGGTGCTGCGCGTGCTGGCGCGCTCCGGCACGGGCCAGGACATCACCGTCTACACCACCTTCTGCACGGGGCCGAAGCGGCCCGATGATCTCGACGGGCCCGACGAATACCATGTCATCCTGCTCGACAACGGGCGGACGGAGCTGGTCGGCACGGAATTTCAGGACATGCTGCGCTGCATCCGCTGCGGGTCCTGCCTCAACCACTGCCCCGTCTATCACGCCATCGGCGGCCATGCCTACGGCTGGGTCTATTCCGGGCCCATGGGCGCCGTGCTGATTCCGGGCCTGATCGGCATGCACGAGGCGGGCGACCTGCCCAATGCCTCGACCCTCTGCGGCAAGTGCGAAAGCGTTTGTCCCATGCACATCCCCCTGCCCCGCATGCTGCGCGCCTGGCGCGAACGGCAGTATCAGCGTAAGGGCAATTCGGCGGCGGCGCGCTGGGCGCTCGGGCTCTGGGCCGGGCTGGCCAAGCGTCCCAGGCTGTACCGCGCCGTGACCGGGCCGGTGATGACGGCGCTGGCGATTTTGGGCCGCAAGCGCGGACGGTTCCGCTGGCTGCCGCTGGCCGGCGGCTGGACCGGCCCCCGCGATCTGCCGGCGCCCGAGGGCGACAGCTTCATCGCGCAGTATCACAAGGGCCCCGTGGGCGCGGTCGTTCGGAGCGGCAAACGATGAGCGGGCGCGACCAAATTCTGGGCGACCTGCGCGCCGCCCTGACCCAATCCAACGACGGTGCCCGCCGCGCCGCCGTGGCCCAGCGCCTGATGGCCAAGGCCCGCCACGTCATCCCGGTGCGCGGCAAGGATTCCGGGGCTGCCGCCACCGACCGTTTCCAGGCCGAGGCCGAACGGGTCCAGGCCACGGTCGCCCGCGTGGCGTCCCTGGACGACCTGCCGGGGGCGATCGCCGACTATCTGGCGGCGCAGAACCTGCCGGCCAATGTCCGCATGACGCCGGACCCGCGCCTGCAGGCGGCACCCTGGGACAGAACGGCGATCACCATTTCCGAAGGCCCGGCCCAGGGCGACGACACGGCGGGCGTCAGCCATGCCTTCGGCGCCGTCGCGGAAACGGGATCGCTGGTGTTCCTGTCCGGCCCGGAAAGCCCGACCACGGTCAACTTCCTGCCGCCGGTGCATATCGCCGTGCTGCGCGCGTCGGACATTTCCGGCTGTTTCGAGGACATCTGGTCGCGCCTGCGCGCCGACCGCCAGAACGCCGAGGGGGCCGGCCGTTTCATGCCGCGCACGGTCAACTGGATCACCGGCCCGTCGCGCACGGCGGATATCGAGCTGGTCCTGTTCCTCGGCATCCATGGGCCGAAACATCTGCACATCGTGATCGTGGACGATGGGGACGATGGCGGACAAACGGGTTAAGGGACCGAAGACTCCGCCGGAAGACGACGCCCTCTGGGCGCTGGTCACCCGCGACGTCAAACCCCTGCCCGTCCGCGAAGCCCGCATCGACCATCCGGTGCCCGACCCGGCCGCCCCGCCGCCGAAGGCCAAACCGGCCCCCCGCTCCTACCGCACGACGCCCCTGCCCGACCCCGCGGCCATGACCCCGGCCGCCGCCCGCGAACTCAGCCATGGTGCCGCCCCCGGGCTCGACCGCCGCACCCAGACCAACATGCGGCGCGGCAAGGTTCCGGTCGAAGGCCGCCTCGACCTGCACGGCATGACCCAGACCGTGGCCCATAACGCGCTGATCGGCTTCATCACCCGGGCCTATGGTCAGGGTAAGCGCTGCGTGCTGGTCATCACCGGCAAGGGCACGCGGGACACGGGCGAAATCGGCGTGCTGCGCCAGGCCGTGCCCGGCTGGCTCAACGCGCCGCCGCTGAAGGGCCTGATCCATGCCTTCGACCACGCGGCCCGGCCCCATGGCGGCGAGGGGGCGCTCTATATCCTGCTCAAACGCAACAAGGGAGCGGCGGAATGACCCCCTTCGGCCAGAAGGTGCGCCGGCTGCGCAAGGTGCACAAGATCACGTTGAAGCAGTTCGCCCAGGAAATGGGCGTGTCCTCGGCCTATTTCTCGGCGCTGGAACACGGCTACCGCGGCCGCCCCGGCCCGGGCCTGGTGCAGCAGATCGCGGGCTATTTCAACCTGGGCATGGAGGAAACGGACGAGCTCAAGCGCATGGCGGCCCTGTCCCACCCCCGCATCACCGTCGACACGGCGGGCCTCAACCCCAAGGCGACGGAACTGGCCAACCTGCTGGCCGAACTGATCCACGAACTGGACGAAGACACCATCGACTGGATCATCGCCGAAATCCGCGGCCGCCGCGCCGCCCGCACCCGGGGCGGGCCGACGCATTAAACTCTTACATTGCTCCATAAAGTAGACACAGATTTTACGCGTCGGGCGCATTTAACAATCCCGGACTCGTAAAACGAGTATGGACATGAATCCATTGGTGGATTCTAATGCATCCGCTCCGCCACAAAGAAGCGGTGACCGCCACTAGGCTTAGCTAGAACACGAAAGCATACTGCCTGGGCCATGAACGCCAATGTGCACAAACGTGCTCATGGCGACCAAAGCGAACCCTGGTGTACGACTTAACGTGCACCGTCTTCAGCCGAGAGGGTCCATGCTGTAACATGGCATCCTCCTTTCTCTTTTCAGGGACAGGTTTAAGCCTGTCTGCTCCGAAGCGCCCCATGCGCCCCGCCGTAATTGGCGCACAGGGGCAAGGCTGAAAAGAAGTGGCGGCCACCTAATAGTCTTGTAGCTACAACATGAGGTGGAAGTCTAGGTGTCTGTACACCATATTTATCCTATCTCATCCACTGGTTATCCACCGTTTCATACAAGGGCATTAATTGGGGCGATGCGATGTCGACTGCGCCATCCCATCGAGCCGCGTTTCATCGACAAGTAATCAAAAAGAAATTTCGACGGATCGGCGTTCTTGACTAGGGGTGTTATCTGTCCGTCCACGTATGTGGCGTCGATGGTCACCGTTTCGCCGTAGCGGTTGGCGGCCGTGCAACCGATCTCCTCTGTGATCTCCGTGACTTCTCTGCGTGCTCTGTGTCCCATTACTCGGACAATCCAGGCACGGCTCTATCCGGGAACGCCTGAGTAATCGGACACAGAGAGCACAGAGGATCCACAGAGGACACAGAGAGGCGGGCGGCCATAATCCGGTGCGCGGCCACTCCCCGGCGTGACGCCGTTAAAGAATGAACTTCGACAGATCCGCGTTCTTGGCGAGGGGGGCGACCTGTTCGTCCACGTACTTGGCGTCGATGGTCACCGTTTCGCCGGAGCGGTCGGAGGCGGTGTAGCTGATCTCCTCGACCAGCTTTTCCAGGACCGTGTGCAGGCGCCGCGCGCCGATGTTTTCGACGCCTTCGTTGATGTCGACGGCGAGGCCGGCGATGGCGTCGACGGCGTCGTCGGTGAAGATCAGCTCCAGCTCTTCCGTCTTCATCAAGGCGACGTACTGCTTGAGCAGCGACGCCTCGGTCTCCGTCAGGATGCGCTTGAAGTCGTCCTTGGTCAGGGCCCGCAGGTTGACGCGGATGGGCAGCCGCCCTTGTAGTTCCGGCAGCATGTCCGACGGTTTCGAGACATGGAACGCGCCCGAGGCGATGAACAGGATGTGGTCGGTGTTGACCGGCCCGTGCTTGGTCGCGACGGTGGTGCCTTCGATCAGCGGCAAGAGGTCGCGCTGCACCCCTTCGCGGCTGACGTCGCCGCCCTTCACGTCGGTGCGCTGGGAAATCTTGTCGATCTCATCCAGGAACACGATGCCGTTGTTTTCCACGGCATGGATGGCGTCCTTCACCACCCGGTCGTCGTCGAGCAGCTTGTCGCCTTCCTCGGCGAGAAGCACGCCGTAGCTGTCCGCCACCGTCATGCGCCGGGGCTTCTGCTGTTGGCCGAAGGCCTTGCCCAGCATGTCGCCCAGATTGAGCATGCCCATCTGCGCCCCCGGCATGCCGGGGATGTCGAAGGTCGGCATGCCCATGCCGGCGCCGTCCGACACGGTGACCTCGATCTCGCGGTCGTTGAGCTCGTTGTTCCTCAATTTCCGCCGGAAGGTTTCGCGGGTTTCCTTGGAGGCGTTTTCGCCGACGAGCGCGTCGAGCACCCGCTCCTCCGCCCGCGCCTCGGCCTTGGACTGGACCTGCTTGCGCAGGCGCTCGCGGGTCATGTGGATGGCGGTCTCAACCAGGTCGCGGACGATCTGCTCGACATCGCGGCCGACATAGCCGACTTCCGTGAACTTGGTCGCCTCGACCTTGATGAAGGGCGCCTGGGCCAGCTTGGCGAGCCGGCGCGCGATCTCGGTCTTGCCGACGCCGGTCGGCCCGATCATCAGGATGTTCTTGGGCAGAACCTCTTCCTTCAGGTCGTCGTCCAGCTGCTGCCGCCGCCAGCGGTTGCGCAGCGCGATGGCCACCGCGCGCTTGGCGTCCTTCTGGCCGATGATGTGGCGGTCCAGTTCGGAGACGATCTCGCGCGGCGTGAAGCTCGACGTGCCGGCGGCGAGCGTGTCGTCCAGGCTGCGGGGGGCGGTGGGTTTTTCGACGGGCGCGGTCATAGGGCCTCGATGGTCAGGTTGGTGTTGGTGTAGACGCAGATACCGGCGGCGACGCCCATGGCCTTTTCGGCGATTTGGCGGGCGTCCAGGCCGTCCTGGTCGATCAGGGCGCGGGCGGCGGCCAGGGCGTAATTGCCGCCGGAGCCGATGCCGATCAGGCCGTCCTCGGGCTCGAGCACGTCGCCGGTGCCGGTCAGGACCAGGGAGACATCCTTGTCGGCCACGGCCATCATGGCCTCCAGCCGGCGCAGGTAGCGGTCCGTGCGCCAGTCCTTGGCCAGTTCGACGCAGGCCCGGGTCAGCTGCGTGGGGTATTGCTCCAGCTTGGCTTCCAGGCGCTCGAACAGGGTGAAGGCGTCGGCGGTGGCGCCGGCGAAACCGCCGATCACGTTGCCGTCCCCTAATCTACGTACCTTGCGCGCATTGGCCTTGATCACCGTGTCGCCGAGCGACACCTGGCCGTCGCCGGCCAGCACCACGTCGTCGCCCTTGCGCACGCAAAGGATCGTGGTGCCGTGCCAAAGGGGTGTGTCGCTTGCCATATGGTCGTTCCTTGGAATGTGGCCTTGGGGTGCCATTTTGCCGGGACAGGGAAGCCGGGATGATAGGGAACCATGTGGTCCGGTCAACGGTGCATATCAAGGCAGGGGCCGTGACGCAGGGTAACGGCACAGGCCCGGGCGTACTATTTTTTTGGTAAAAGAGGGGCCGCCTGATAAAAGACCGCATCCACAGTCTCAGAAGGAAATCGGCCATGCGCACGGCCAGCGTCGAACGCAACACCAAGGAAACGCGGATCAAGGTCAGCGTCAACCTGGACGGCACCGGGGAATATTCCGTGTCCACCGGGATCGGCTTTCTCGATCACATGCTGGAACAGCTGTCGCGCCATTCGCTCATGGACCTGACGGTCGAGGCCCAGGGCGACACCCATATCGATTTCCACCACACCACCGAGGACACGGGCATCGCCATCGGCGAGGCCGTGAACAAGGCCCTGGGCGATCGCCGCGGCATCACGCGCTATGGCGCCGCCCTGATCCCCATGGACGAGACCCTGTCCCGCGTCGCCATCGACCTCAGCAACCGGCCCTATCTGATCTGGCGGGTGACCTTCTCCAAGCCCAAGCTGGGCGACATGGACACGGAACTGTTCAAGGAATGGTTCCAGGCCTTCGCCCAGGCCGCCGGGGCGACCCTGCACGTGGAAAACCTCTATGGTGAGAACAACCACCATATCGTCGAGTCCTGCTACAAGGGCCTGGCGCGGAGCCTGCGCGACGCCGCCACCATCGACCCGCGCAAGGCCGACGCCGTGCCCTCGACCAAGGGAACCCTGGGCGGCTCGCTCTAGGGCGCCCCGCCTCCGCCCGCCCCGGGCGACCGACTTCTAACGAGCATCTGTACCCATGCGCGTCTTCACCGTTCACCTTCGCCGCCACGGCCTGGACCCGGACAAGGATGTCCGTCTGGTCAAGGAAGGCTTCAACTGGGCGGCCTTCCTGTTCTCCTTCGTCTGGGCGTTGTGGCACCGCATGTGGTGGACGGCGCTCGGCCTGTTCGTGATCATCACGGGCGCCGGCCTGGCGGTCGAGTCCTTGCTGCCCGATCCCCTGGCGCGGGGCGGGGTGATGCTGGCCCTTTACGCGGCCGTCGGCTTTGTCGCCAACGACCTGCGCCGCCGCCATTTGGCGGCCCAGGGCTTCGCCGAAACCGGCCCCGTCTGCGGCCAGGACCGGGACGATGCCCTCTACCGCTTCCTCGACGCCGATCCGGCCCTGGCCCGCGACCTCGCCGCCGCCGGCGCGCGGGCCTAAGGGGGGCCGCCGTGACCATCGCCCTCATCGATTACGGCTCCGGCAACCTGCGCTCCGCCGCCAAGGCGGTCGAGCGGGTGGTGCGGGAACTGGGCCAAAGCGACAGGGTCGCCGTGACCGCCGACCCCGACCTGGTCGCCCGGGCCGACCGCGTGGTGCTGCCCGGCGTCGGCGCCTTCGCCGACTGCCGTGCCGGCATCGCCGCCATCGACGGCATGATGGAGGCCTTGAATGAGGCCGTGATCGCCCGCGCCCAGCCCTTCCTCGGCATCTGCGTCGGCATGCAGCTGATGGCGACCACGGGGTTTGAGTTCGGCGAAACCCCCGGGTTCGGCTGGATTCCGGGGGCGGTCAAGGCGCTTGAGCCCGCCGACAAGACGCTGAAGATCCCCCATATGGGCTGGAACGAGCTGTTCTGGGTCGGTTATCAGGAACACCCGGTGCTTAAAGATCTTGCCAACGGCCAGCACGCCTATTTCGTCCACTCCTTCCATCTGGTGCCGGACGATGCCGAACACCTTTTGGCCGTGACCGACTACGACGGCCCCGTTTCCGCCGCCGTGGGCCGCGACAATCTGGTCGGAACGCAATTCCACCCCGAGAAAAGCCAGGCTGTGGGGCTTAAGCTCATCGAGAACTTCCTGAACTGGAAGCCTTGAATTTCAAGAGAACCACAGAGGCAATGAGACGGTGAGAAGAAAAAATGAGAGTAAGCTTATGTTGATGTCGCCCGGGCACGCCCTGCCGTTGATGAAAAACGCGGCCATCTCACCGCCTCACCGCCTCTGTGGTTCAATGTTCTTTCTTGAACGACGGGGAATGATGAAAGGGGCGTGGCCGGCATGATTTTCTTTCCCGCCATCGACCTCAAGGACGGCAATTGCGTGCGTCTGTACCAGGGCGACATGGACCAGGCGACGGTGTTTTCCGACGACCCGGCGGCCCAGGCCCGGGCGTTCCAGGACGCTGGCTGTGAATGGGTTCATTTGGTTGACCTTAACGGCGCATTCGAAGGCCGACCGGTGAACGGCGCCGCCGTTAACGCTATTCTGGGCGCCCTCGACATCCCCGTGCAGCTGGGCGGCGGCATTCGGACCATGGCGACGATCGATGATTGGCTGGCCCGGGGCGTGCGCCGGGTGATCCTGGGCACCGTGGCCCTGACCGACCCGGACCTGGTCAAGGCGGCCTGCAAGGCCCATCCGGGCCGGGTCGCGGTCGGCATCGACGCCCGCGACGGCCGGGTCGCCGTCGAAGGCTGGGCCGAAGTGTCGGAACTGACGGCGCTGGACCTCGCCAAACGGTTCGAGGACGCGGGCGTCGCCGCCATCATCTTCACGGACATCGGCCGCGACGGCGTCATGCAGGGCCCCAACCTGCAGGCGACCCTCGATCTCGCCCGTGCCGTCTCGATCCCCGTGATCGCGTCGGGCGGGGTGTCGTCCATGGCCGACCTGGAAGAATTGAAGGCCCAGGGCGGCGGATTGCTGGAGGGCGTGATTTCCGGCCGCGCCGTCTACGACGGCAAGATCGACCTGCCCGCCGCCGTCAAGCTGCTGAAGGACGCGGCGTAAATGCTGAAAGCCCGGGTCATTCCCTGCCTCGACGTCAACGCCGGCCGCGTGGTCAAGGGCGTCAACTTCGTCGATCTGGTCGACGCCGGCGATCCCGTGGAACAGGCCCGGGTCTATGACGCCGCAGGTGCGGACGAGCTGACCTTTCTCGACATCACCGCCAGCCATGAAAACCGCGACACCATCTTCGACGTGGTGGCGCGCACGGCGGAACACTGCTTCATGCCGCTGACCGTGGGCGGCGGCGTGCGCACCACGGACGACATCCGCAAGCTTCTGTTGGCCGGGGCCGACAAGGTCTCTATCAACACCGCCGCCGTGCATAACCCCGAGTTCGTGCGCGAGGCCTCGGAAAAGTTCGGCGCGCAATGTATCGTCGTCGCCGTCGATGCCAAGCGGGTCGATGCGGTGACGCGGGAACCCTCGCCCGACGGCACCCGGTTCGAAATCTTCACCCACGGCGGGCGTAAGGCCACGGGCATCGAATGCATCGCCTGGGCGGAGAAGATGGCCGGTTTCGGCGCCGGGGAAATCCTCCTCACCTCCATGGACCGGGACGGCACCAAGAACGGCTTCGACCTGGCCTTGACCCGTGCCGTCGCCGACGCCGTGCCCGTGCCGGTGATCGCCTCGGGTGGGGTCGGCACCCTCGACCATCTGGTCGACGGCATCACCCAGGGCCATGCCTCGGCCGTGCTCGCCGCCTCGATCTTTCACTTCGGCACCTATTCCATTCAGCAGGCCAAGGCGCATATGCTGGCGGCCGGTGCCCCGGTGCGCATGGACGAAACCGCCGCCTGAGATTTTTCACGTTAGGACCCCGGTCATGACCCATATCCTGGACGCCCTGTTCGCGACCATCGAAAGCCGAAAGGGCGGCGACCCGGACTCGAGCTACACGGCCAAGCTGTTCGCCGGCGGCACGCCCCTGATCGCGCGCAAGATCGGCGAGGAAGCGGTCGAGACCGCCGTCGCCGCCCTGACCGAGGACAAGGCCTCCGTGGCCAAGGAAAGCGCCGACGTGCTCTACCACCTGCTCGCCCTCTGGGCGCAGCTCGGCCTCGACCCCGCCGACGTCTGGGCCGAACTGGAACGCCGCACGGGGCAGTCGGGCATCGCGGAAAAGAACAGCCGCACTAAGTAGCGGCAGGAGAATTCAGATGGCTTACGACGACACCAACATTTTCGCCAAGATCATCCGCGGCGAAATCCCCTGTGCCACCGTCTACGAGGACAACCATGTCCTCGCCTTCAAAGACATCCAGCCCAAGCGCCGGGTCCACGTCCTGATCATCCCCAAGGGTCACTATGTGGACATGACGGATTTTTCCGAGAACGCCAGCGACGAAGAAATCCTGGCCTATACCCGCGCCATCAAGAAGGTCGCCGACAAGCTCGGCGTCGCCGAGGGCGGCTACCGTCTGATCGCCAACGCCGGCGAAGACGGCCATCAGGAAGTCCCCCATCTGCATTTCCACATCGTCGGCGGCGAACCGGCGGGGCCGATGCTGAAAAGCTAGGCGCTTCGCCGCACCTCCTAGAGCTTTGCAATGGTGGGTCCCCGCCCCGGCGCCAGGCGCCGGAAGCTGAGCGCCTCCGCCACATGTAGGCGCGTGACGCCGCCGGTCTGGTCCATGTCGGCCAGGGTGCGGGCGACGCGCAGCACCCGGTGGTAGCCCCGGGCCGTCAGGCCCAGGCGCGCCGCCGCCTCGACCAGCAGCTTGCGCCCGGCGTCGTCGGGCCGCGCGACCTTGTCCAAGAGTTCGCCGTCGGCCTGGGCGTTGGTGCGGATGCCCTGGCCGCGGAAATCCTTGTAGCGGTCGGCCTGGATCTGGCGGGCCTGGGCGACCCGGGCTGCGACCTGAGCCGTGCCCTCGGCGGGCGGCGGCAGGTCGAGGTCGAGCGGGCTCACCGCCGGCACGTCGAGATGAATGTCGATGCGGTCGAACAGGGGGCCGGAAATGCGGCCCTGATACTCCTCGGCGCAGCGAGGCGCCTTGGAACAGGCCTGGGCCGGGTCGCCCAGATAACCGCAGCGGCAGGGGTTCATGGCGGCGATCAACTGAAACCGCGCCGGATAGGTAACATGCGCATTGGCCCGGGCCACGGCGGCGCGTCCGGTCTCGAGCGGCTGGCGCAGGCTTTCCAGGGTGGCGCGCTGAAACTCCGGCAGTTCGTCCAGGAACAGCACGCCCTGATGGGCGAGGGAAACCTCCCCCGGCCGCGCCCGCATGCCGCCGCCGACCAGGGCCGGCAGGGACGCCGAATGGTGGGGGTCGCGGAACGGCCGCTGCCGCGACAGGGCGCCGTTGGTCAGCGCCCCGGCCAGACTCTGGACCATGGAAACCTCGAGAATTTCCTCCGGCTCGAGCGGCGGCAGCAACCCCGGCAGGCGCTGCGCCAGCATGGACTTGCCCGCTCCCGGCGGGCCGACCATCAACAGGTTATGGCCGCCGCTGGCGGCGATCTCCAACCCCCGCTTGGCCGTCTCCTGGCCCTTGATGTCGGCCAGGTCCGGATAGCGGGCGTCGCCGCTGGCTTCGGGCCGGGCGGGCGGGCCCAGCACCTGGGTGCCTTTGAAGTGGTTGACGAGGGCGAGCAGATTGGCGGCCGCGAGAATGTCCGCCCCCCCGGCCCAGGCCGCCTCGCCCCCCTGCGCCGCCGGGCAGATCAAGCCTAAGTCCCGGGTATTGGCGTGCACGGCGGCGGGCAGCACGCCCGCGACCGGCGCCAGCGCCCCGTCGAGCGCCAGTTCGCCCAGGGCGAGATAGCGCGCCATGTCGTCGGCCGGCAAAACGTCCATGGCGGTCAACAGCGCCAGGGCGATCGGCAGGTCGAAATGGCTGCCTTCCTTGGCCAGGTCGGCGGGGGCCAGGTTGACGGTGATGCGCTTGGGCGGCAGGGCCAGGCCCATGGCGTGAAGGGCGGCGCGCACGCGCTCCCGGCTTTCCGCCACGGCCTTGTCCGGCAGGCCGACCACGGCAAAGGCGGGCAGGCCGCCGGTCATCTGCACCTGGACGTCGACGTCCAGAACGTCGATGCCCTGAAAGGCGGCGGTGGCGATGCGCGCGACCATGCCGGCACCCTTTCCTCTCTCCCATATCCGGGAAAAGATAGGATACCTTATCGGGAAACAAAACAATCCATTGCGCGGTAAACGCGCGGCGCGAAAATAGCGTCAGCCGAGGTCCCGGGGCCGCACGAACCTGTACAGCGCGCCGGACCCTTCGCCGATCTTGCTCCAGCCGTCTTGCGCGAAGCGGATCTCGGCCAGGGCGGCGGTCGGATACTTTTCCGCCAGGCTTGCCAGGGCCTTGGCCTTGCCGGATCCGGCAAGGCGGTGGGCAAGGTCTTCCATCTCCGGATTGTGGCCGATGACGAGCAGACGACCGCAGTCGTCGGGCACCCGGCGGAGTGCGCCCAGAAGGGCGGCGGAAGACACGGCGTACAACCCCTTGCGGAAGCGCACGGGCACCTCGCGGCCCAGTTCCGGCGCGACCAGATCCCAGGTTTCCTGTGCCCGCCGGGCCGAGGAACACAGCACCAGATCGGGAACCAGACCCTCGGCCTTGAGGTGGCGGCCCATCAGGGCCGCGGCGGCGCGCCCGCGCGGGGCGAGCGGCCGGTCGATGTCGTCGAGCCCGGGTTCGGCCCAATCGGACTTGGCGTGGCGTAGAAGCAGAAGTGTTTTCACGATGCTATTTGCGCCTGGCCGGGGCGGCTTTCTTCAGGGTGCGCTCCCATAGGGCGAACAGTTTGTCCCAGGCGGCTTCCGCCGGCACGGGGGCGTAGACCAGACGTTCGGCGAACTGGAAGCCGTGTTGCGTGCCCTTGGGCTGAACGACCGTCGCCTGCACCCCGGTCTTTTTGATCGCCTTTTTCAGGGCCTCGACCGTTGCCTGCGGCACGTGGGCGTCGGTCTCGGCGAAGATGAACAGCAGCTCGCCCTGGACCTGACCCAGCAGCAGATGGGGGCTGTCCTCCTTGTCCGTGACGATGCCGACCCCGTACATCGAGGCCGCTGCCTTGATGCGGGTCGGAAAGCGCCCGGCCACGGTGGTGACGTAGCGCCCGCTCATGCAATGGCCGACGCAGCCGACCGGCCCCGGGGCCACGTCGGCCTGGGCGTCGAGAAAGGCCAGAATGCCCGAAGTGTCGTCGGTGACGTCGGCGTTGGAGAGGGAATCCATCGCCGCCCGCCACACGTTGGTCATGGCTTCCGTGCGCCGGGTGTTGTCGAGGCGGAGCGTGCCGAGCCGGTAGTACATGTCGGGCAGGATGCAGTAATAGCCCGCCTTGGCGATGCGCCGCGCCATGTTGCACAGTTCCACGCGGAAGCCCGGCGCGTCCATGTAGAAGATGACGGCGGGAAACGGCCCGCCCGCGTCGGGCCGGGCGACGAAGGACGGCATGCGCCCGAACTTGGTCGGGACCTCGACCATACCTTCAATAAGCGCCATTGCGATCCTCCCTTTGTGGTTTCCGTTGCGGCCTAGAGCCGTGCCTCGATGGCGTCCCAGATGTCGCTTTCCAGGGACACGCCGTCGAAGCGGTTGATTTCCTGCAGCCCCGTCGGCGAGGTCACGTTGATTTCGGTCAGGTAGCCGCCGATGACGTCGATGCCGACAAAGATCAGGCCGCGGGCCTTCAGCTCGGGCGCTAGGGCGGCGCAGATCTCGCGCTCGCGCGCCGTCAATTCCGACTTCACCGGCTTGCCGCCGACATGCATGTTGGACCGGCTCTCCCCCGCCGCCGGCACACGGTTGACGGCGCCGGCGACCTTGCCGTCGATCAGGATGATGCGCTTGTCGCCCTGGCGCACGTCCTTCAGGTAGGCCTGCACGATGACCGGCTCGCGGAACATCTCGGTGAACATTTCCAGCAGCGAATTCAGGTTTTCGTCGCCGGGGGAGATGTGGAACACCCCGGCGCCGCCATTGCCGTACAGCGGCTTGACGATGATGTCCTTGTGTTCCTCGCGGAAGGCCAGGATGTCGCGGCGGTTGGTCGCGATCAGGGTCGGCGGCATGAACTGGGCGAAGCGGGTGACGAACAGTTTTTCCGGCGCGTTGCGCACCTCGGCCGGGTTGTTGACCACCAGGGTCTTGGGGTGGACCATCTCCAGCAGATGGGTCGCGGTGATATAGGCCATGTCGAAGGGCGGGTCCTGGCGCATGAGGACGACGTCCACATCGGCCAGATCGACGCGGGACGTCTCGCCCAGGGTGAAATGGTTGCCCGCCTCGCGCCGCACGTCCATGGGCTCGGCCCAGGCGGTGACCCGGCCGTGGTGGTAGGAAAGATCGCCCGGCAGATAATGCAGCAGCTTGTGGCCGCGGCGCTGGGCCTCCAGCGCCAGGACGAAGGTGCTGTCGCCACTGATGTCGATGGACGACACATGGTCCATCTGAATGGCCACGGTAAGCGCCATGGAGAAATCCTTATCCTTCGGCCGATGAGGGGAGCGTGGGGCAGGGGCCGGCCGGCTAATTTAACTTGGCCCGCAATTCCTGCAACAGCAAGGACGCCTCGTAGCCGTTTTCCTCGCCGGGGGCGCGCTTGAGATATTCCTCCAGCGCCGCGACCGCGCTGGCGACGCGGTCGAGCCGCGCATTGACCATGCCGACCTCGCGCCACAGATGGCCGGCGTCGGGGGCGATCAGCAGCATCAGGGACAGGGTGTCGGCGGCGTCGGCCAGCTCGCCCCGCTGCATCTGGCGCACGCGGATGTTGTCTTCCAGGCGCAGGACGACCTGGCGCGCCGTCATTTCCGAGAGATAGCGGGGGTGCAGCTCGGCCTCCGCCCCGGCCATGGTCTTCAGCATGCCGCGCAGGTCCGGCGGCGTCAGTTCCCGCCCGCCCTCGAACAGGTCGAGGATCATGCGTCCGCCCGCGCCCTCCAGGCGGACCAGGAAGCGGCCCGGGAAATCCAGCCCGACCAGGGACCAGCCCAGGCGGTTGCAGACTTCGATATAGACGATGCCGAGGGCCACGGGCAGGCCGCGCCGGGTGTCGATCACGCGGGCCAGGTTGGCGGCGTCCAGATCCTCGAACACGCTTTCGTTGCCGCCGTAACCGTAGCGCCGGTCGATGACCTGGATCAGGGCCTCGTACTGGCCGGCCAGGGTCGGCGTGCCGGGGCCCGCGTAATCGGCGACCTCCTTGGTCAGGCGCGCAAGGTGCCGCTCATAAGGCCCCAGGTTGAGACCCGGAAGGCGCATCGCCGCGAGATGCAGCGCCGCCTGCGCGATGGGGAAGTCCGCGTCGTCCCGGCGCCCGATGTCGCCGAGGGCGCGCCGGATATCGTCGGCCAGAACACCGGCACCGCCCGCCATGGCCTAGGACGCCTTCTTTGGCTGATCGGCGGCGGGGGCTTCGGGGGTCTTGATGCGGACATGGTTGACCACCTCGCGGACCCGGGAAATAGCCCGGGCGTGGCCCAGCACGCGGTCGAGCTCGGCCTGGCTTTGCGCTGCGCCCAGCAGGTAGATCACGGCGCTTTCCGTCTCGATGATGTAGTTGATGGCGTGGACGTCCTTGTCAAAGGTCAGCTTGGCCGTGAGCTGGGCCGAAATCCAGCTGTCGATCGCCGAATCAGACAACGCGGTGTCGCCGACGGCCAGTTCGTTGATCACCTCTTCGATGCCCTCGACCTCCCAGGTCAGGTGCACGGCCTTGGCGCGGATGTCTTCGGTCTTCACCGTGCCGGTCAGCATGGCGCGGCGGTTGTAGACCTTGACGCTGCCGTCGACGGCGAGGGTATCGCCGGTTTCCAGATCGTAGTTCAGCCATTTGCCGCGGACCCTGGTGGCCAGACCGGCGTCGCGGGCGACGCCCTGCATGCCCCGGTCGTCCATGGCGGCGACGCCCACGGTGGCGCCGGCACCGACAGCGGCCTCGACACAGCCGGACAGGCCGGCCGCGCCGCCGAGCAGCAGCAGCGCCGCCAGCGCACGGGGCAGGGCAGGGGCGGTGCGGAGTTGGGAAGACGGGCTGGGATTCGGTCGGGACGGTCGGATTGGTGCGGCCATGGTGCGTGAAATCTCCTCCAACTGACGGTCCCCGGTCGGCCGGCATTCTAGCGCCGGTCAGGGCCGGCGACAAATTCTCTGACGCCGTCCCCCGGGGCGGATGGCCCATGATAGGGGGCGGAATATGTGGTTTTCATGGCAGGGCGGTCAGCCCGGGCCGGGCCGCCAGGCGTCCTTCAGATGTTTCAGCCGCCAGCCCCCGGCGGCCACGATTAGATCGAATCGCCAGTCCAGCCCGGCCAGATCGGGGCGGGTGCCCACGAAGGCCTCGGCGGCGCGGGCGATGCGGGCCTGCTGGCGCGGGGCCAGGGCTTGCGTGCCGGCGTCCAGGTTGGCCCGCGCCTTGACCTCGGCGAACACCAGGGTCTTGCCCCGGCGCGCGATCAGGTCGATCTCGCCCGCGGGCGTGCGCGCCCGGCGGGCCAGGATGCGGTGGCCCTTGAGGATCAGCAGCAAGGCCGCCAGCATCTCCGCCCCGCGGCCCCGGCTTTCGGCGCGGCGGCGGCCGTCCGTGCCGGGCGTCTCCCGGGTCATCCTCGTTTATGCGCCGGGGCGCGGGCCCGCTTCAGTTCCAGGGCCCGGGCGTAGACGGCCTTGCGCGGCTGGCCCGTGCGCGCCGCGACCTCGGCCGCGGCGTCCTTGACCGACCCCTTGGCCAGGGCCTCGGTCAAGAGGGCGTCGATGTCGGCCTCCGTCGCCTCCGCCTCGGCGCCGGGCGGCCCGGCGACGACGCAGATCTCGCCCCGGGGCGGGCCGGCCTCGGCATAATGGGCGGCCAGGTCGTCGAGCGCGCCGCGTCGCACCTCTTCGAACTTCTTGGTCAGCTCGCGGGCCACGGCGGCGGGGCGGGGTCCCAGGACCAGGGCCATGTCGGCCAGGGACGCGGCCAGACGCGGCCCCGATTCCATGAAGATGAGGGTCGCCGGCACGGCCGATATCTCGGCCAGGGCCGTGCGCCGGGCCGCCCCCTTGGCGGGCAGGAAGCCCTGAAAGAAGAAACGGTCCGTCGGCAGGCCCGACAGGGTCAGGGCCATCAGCGGCGCCGACGGCCCGGGCACGGCGGTCACGGCCAGGCCGTCCTCGACGCAGGCGGCGACCAGCTTATAGCCCGGATCGGAGACCAGCGGCGTGCCGGCGTCCGAGACCAGCGCCACGCTGCCGCCGTTTTTGATGCGTTCCATGATCTGGGGCCGGCGGTGCGCCGCGTTGTGGTCGTGATAGGCGAGCAGGCGGCCGCCGCCGTCGCCGCGCCGGATGCCCAGGATGACCAGCAGCTTGCCGGTCACCCGGGTATCCTCGCAGGCGATCAGGTCGGCGCGGGCGAGAACGTCGCGCGCCCGGGCGCTGATGTCTCCGGCGTTGCCGATGGGTGTGGAGACCAGATACAGTGCGGCCTCCAACGGGGCGCCATCCGGCGCCCGCACGTCCTTGGCAGCAATTTCCGGCGGATCATCGGATGAACAGGTCATATTCGCTTAACGCCCTTTCGCGCCCGGCCGCGGCCGTGGTCGCCGTGGCCGTGATGGTGCTGCCCCTGTTGGCCGCGTGCCAATCTTCGACATTCGGCGGCTTTATTCAAGGCGGCAAGTCCAAGTCGGAGACGCCGTCCCGGCCCATCGTCTCCGGCCCGCGCACGCCGCCGCCGCCGACCTATGCGGTGACGCCCGTGCCGCGCCCGGCGCCGCCGCCCCTGACCCAACCCGCCCCGGCGGACCCGGCCCAGACGCCGACCACGACGATCACCGCCCCCGACGACGGCTCGGTCCGGGTCGCCCTGCTGCTGCCGCTGTCGGGCCCCAACGGCGGCGTCGGCCAGGCGCTGTTGAACGCGGCGCAGATGGCTTTGTTTTCCTTCGCCGACGCCAAGTTCACCCTGTTGACCCACGACACCCGGGGCACGCCCGAGGGTGCCGCCGAGGCGGCGCAGCTCGCCATCGGCGAGGGGGCGCGGCTGATCCTGGGGCCGCTGCTGGCCGCCAACGTGCGCAGCACGGCGGCGGTCGCCCGGCAGGCGGGGGTGCCCGTGGTGGCCTTTTCCTCGGACCGCTCGGTCGCCGGCGACGGGGTCTTCACCCTGGGATTCCTGCCCCGCGCCCAGGTCGCGCGGGTGATCGCCTTCGCCCGCGAACGGGGGGTGGTGCGGTTCGCCGCCATGGCGCCGGACAACGCCTACGGCCGCACGGTGCTGGACGCGTTCAAGGCCGCCGTCGGCCGCGCCGGCGGCGAGATCGCGCGGCTTGAGGTCTACAACCCGGACGCCGACGACTTCTCCGCCGTGGTCCGCGACATGGCCGATTACGAATTCCGCCGCCAGACCCTTCTGAATCAGCAGAAGGAGCTGGAGGGCAAGGAGGACGAGGTGTCCAAGGCCGCCCTGGCGCGCCTGGAAACCCTGCAGACCATGGGCGACCTGCCCTATGACGCGCTTCTGGTCGCCGACGGCGGCAAGCGCCTGCAGGCGATCGCGGCCTTGCTGCCGTTCTACGACATCGACCCCAACAAGGTGCGCATGCTGGGCACCGGACAATGGGATGAGCCGGGCATCGGCGCCGAGCCGGCCCTGGTCGGCGGCTGGTACGCCGCCCCGCCGCCGGGGCCCCGCGCCGGGTTCGAGAAGGAATATCAGGACATCTACGGCGAGGCGCCGCCCCGGCTCGCGACCATCGCCTATGACGCGGCGGCGCTGGCCGCCGTGCTGGCCCAGCTGCCCGGCCCCGACCGCTTCACGGCCCAGCTGATCGCCAATCCCAACGGCTTTTCCGGGCGCGACGGCATCTTCCGCTTCCTGCCCGACGGCACCTCGGAACGGGGCCTCGCCATCCTGCAGGTGCGCCAACGCAGCGCCGTGGTCATCGACAAGGCGCCGGCGACCTTCCAGGCCATCACGAATTAGGACGTGGTTCTTGAGGGAGCCGCGCCCGTACCCCCGCGCCGGCGGGGGTCCATGATCGACGCCTGGATTCCTCCCGCCTGCGCGGGAATGACGGTGAAGATTACGTCGCCAGCAGCGAGGCGAGCAGGCTGTTGAGCCTGAGCCGCCCCTCGGCGGTCGCGGCGATGTGCGCCTTGTCCAATGCCACATATCCGGCACCCACGGCATAGGCCAGCTTCGACGGGCCGATCAGGGTCAGCACGTCGCGCCCGGTCTGGGCCAGGAAGCGGGCGCGGTCGATGCCCTCGGCCAGGCGCAGGCCCATGATCACCCGCTCCTCGGCCCGGTCGCCGTCGTCAAGCAGGCGGCGTTTGGCCGTGCCGTGGCCCTTGGTTTCGACCAGGTTCAGCCAGCGTTCGGGATTGTGCACCTGATGGGTGCCCCAGTCCCGGACCCCGCCGCCTGCCGCCAGGGCCAGGCGGCCGTGCGCCCCCGGGCCGACGCCGACATAGTCCCAGCCGCGCCAGATGTTCAGGTTATGGCGGCATTCATGGCCCGGGCGGGCATGGTTGGAAATCTCATAGGCGGGCAGGCCGGCCTCGCCCAGAACCTCCTGCGTGATGTCGAACAGGGCGGCGCCCAGGTCGCCCTCGGCGGCCTTCACGCCGTCCTTGTGAAACGGCGTGCCGGGCTCGATGGTCAGCTGGTAGAACGACAGATGCGGCCCGGCGAAGGTCAGGGCCTCCTTCAGTTCCTGGCGCCAATTGTCCTTGGTCTGGCCCGGCCTTGCGTAAATAAGATCAAACGAGAACTCTTGAAAATGATCGCGTGCCCCGGCCAGGGCCCGGCGCGCCGCCTGGGCGTCGTGGCGGCGGCCCAGGGCGGACAGGGCGGCGTCGTCGAAGGACTGCACGCCGACGGACAGCCGCGTCACCCCGGCGGCCTTGAGGGCGGGGAAGGCGGCGATCTCGGCGCTCGACGGATTGGCTTCCAGGCTGACTTCCAGGTCCTCGGCGCAGGGCCACAGGTCGCGGATGCCCTGGATCACGGCGGCCACCGTCTCCGGCGTCATCAGGGACGGGGTGCCGCCGCCGAAGAACACGGTGGTCACGGTGCGTCCCTGGGTGTCGGCCGCGTAATGGGCCAGGTCGGCGACCAGGGCCCGGGCCCAGCGCGCCTGGTCGACCGCGTCCTGGACGTGGCTGTTGAAATCGCAATAGGGACATTTGGATTCGCAGAACGGCCAATGCACGTAGACGCCGAAGGCGGGCGTCGCGGCGGCGTCGCGCAGGGCGGGGGCGGTCATCGCGGCGGGGTCAGCCCCGGCCCCGGAAACAGGCCGCGACCAGTTGTTCGAAGGCGTGGGCGCGGTGGCTGATGCGGTGTTTGGCGGCGGGCTCCATCTCGGCGAAGGTGATGAAATAGCCGTCGGGCTGGAAGATCGGATCGTAGCCGAAGCCCTTGTCGCCCGTGGGCGGCCAGATGATGTCGCCGTCGACCCGGCCCTCGAACACCTCCGAATGACCGGGGTTATCGTCCGTGGCCGGCCAGGCCAGGGCCAGGGCGCAGACGAAGTGCGCCCGCCGGTCCTCGGATTCCAGAACCAGCTCCCAGACCCGGGCCATGGCCTCGGCGAAATCCTTCTCGGGCCCGGCCCAGCGCGCCGAATGGATGCCGGGCGCACCGCCCAGGGCATCCACGGCCAGGCCGGAATCGTCGGCCAGGGCCGGCAGGCCCGAGGCATCGGCCGCCGCCCGCGCCTTGATCAGGGCGTTGGCCTTGAAGCTGTCGCCGTCCTCGACCGGCTCGGCCAGGCCGAGTTCGCCGGCCGAGGTCGCGGCGACCCCGAAGGGTGCGAGCAGGTCCGCGATCTCGCGCAGCTTGCCCGGGTTGTGGGTGGCGATGACCAGCCGGTCTTCGGAAAACACCCGGGCCATGGCCGTTACGCCAACCCGAGGGCCCGGCGTTGCGCCTGGCAGAGCTCGTCGATGCCCTTGCGCGCCAGCCCCATCAGGCCGTCGAACTGTTCGGGGGAAAACGGCGCGTCTTCGGCCGTGCCCTGGATTTCCACGATGCCGCCGCGCCCGGTGAACACGAAGTTGGCGTCGGCCTGGGCCGACGAATCCTCGGCGTAATCCAGGTCGAGAACCTCGTTGTCCTTGAAGATGCCGCAGGACACGGCGGCGACCTGATCGGTCAGCGGGATGGTTTTCATGAGGCCGAGATCGACGCAGCGCTGAAACGCCAGATGCAGGGCCACATAGGCGCCGGTGATCGACGCCGTGCGGGTGCCGCCGTCGGCCTGGATCACGTCGCAGTCCAGGCGCACCTGGATTTCGCCCATGGCCTTGAGGTCGGTGATCGCGCGCAGGGAGCGGCCGATCAGGCGCTGGATTTCCTGGGTGCGGCCCGATTGCGCGCCCCGCGCGGCCTCGCGGTTGGTGCGGCTGTGGGTCGAGCGCGGCAGCATGCCGTATTCCGCCGTGACCCAGCCCTTGCCGGAATCGCGCATCCAGCCGGGTACGCGTTCCTCCACCGTAGCGGCGCAGAGCACGTGGGTTTCGCCGAACCGCGCCATGCACGATCCTTCGGCATACTTGGCGTATCCCGGCTCCAGCACGATGTCGCGCAACTGATCGGCGGCGCGGCCCGATGGTCTCATAGATGAATTCCCCCGAAGATGGTGTGGTCGGCGAGACCCTAGCCCCGCTGTGCGCCCCGGTAAACCCGGCAATTGGTCGAGGGTCCGCGGCCGGGGCGGGGGAATCGCCTTCGGCCCGGCAGCCATTGCGCTCCGGCGGTCCGGCGACTAAATTCCGCGCAAGCCCGAATTTCATTGCAACCCCATGTCCGCGACCCTGATCCGACCGCTGACCGAACCTTGGCCATGATCGAAGAACTGAACGACCGCTCGCGCCAGATATTCCGGGAAATCGTCGAAAGCTTCGTCGAGACCGGCGAGCCCGTGGGCTCGCGCACCCTGGCGCGCCGCCTGCCCGTGAGCCTGTCGCCGGCGACGGTGCGCAACGTCATGGCGGATCTGGAGGACATGGGCCTGCTGTTTTCGCCCCATACCTCGGCCGGGCGCCTGCCGACGGAAACGGGCCTGCGGCTCTATGTCGACGGCCTGCTCGAGATCGGCAACCTGACCGAGACCGAGCGCGCCTCCATCAAAAGCCAATGCGCCGGCACGGCCAATTCCGTCGAGGGGCTGTTGGCGCAGGCGACGCAGACGCTCTCGGGCCTGGCCCATTGCGCGTCCCTGGTGCTGGCGCCCAAGACGGAAAGCCCGCTAAAGCATATCGAATTCGTGCATCTCAGCCCGGGCCGCGCCCTGGTCATCCTGGTCACGGAATCGGGCGTGGTCGAAAACCGCATCATGGAAATTCCCATGGACCTGCCGGCCTCGGCCCTGGTGCAGGCGACCAATTACCTGTCGGCCAGGCTGGTCGGGCGCAGCATCTCCGACGCCTACGACGGCATCATGACCGAGCTGGAATCCCAGCGGGCCCAGCTCGACGAACTGACCGCAAGGCTGGTCGAAGGCGGGCTCGCGACCTGGGCCGGCGGTGACGCCGGGCCGGGCGGCGCGCTGATCGTGCGCGGCCAGGCCCATCTGCTCGAGGACGTCACCCTGGTCACCGACCTGGAACGCATCCGCGGCCTGTTTTCGGCGCTGGAAACCAAGGAGCAGATGCTGAAGATCCTCTCCATGGCCGACCGCGCCGACGGCGTGCAGATCTTCATCGGCGCCGACAACACCCTGTTCAACGTGTCGGGCTGCGCCATGGTCGTGCGCAGCTACCGCAACGAACAGCAGCAGATCGTCGGCGCCGTCGGCGTGATCGGCCCGACGCGCATGAACTATTCCCGCATCATCCCCATGGTCGATTACACCGCCGAGCTGATCGGCGGCTATATCGGCGCCGGCCGCCGCCGCTGACCCGGGGCCGGCCGGCCAAGACCCCAACCGCAAGGAACACCCTGAAGGAATCATGATGTCCGAGACCAAACCCGAGCAAACCCCAGACAGCGCGCCCGAGGACACGGCCGCCGGCGAAGACGTCCAGCCCGAGGCCCCCGCGGCCAATGCGGCCGAGGCGGCGCCGGAAGGCGAGCCGCCGATCCCGTCCATGACGGCGGACGCGGGCGAGGCCGACCCGGCCCAGCGCATCGCCGCGCTGGAAGCCCAGCTTGCCGAGGCCAACGACCGCACCCTGCGCGCCTTGGCCGAGGCCGAGAACGTGCGCCGCCGCGCCGAGCGCGACAAACAGGATGCGTCCAGATACGCCATCGCCAACTTCGCCCGCGAAATCCTCACCGTGGGCGACAACCTGCGCCGGGCGCTGGACAGCGTCGACGCCGAGGCGCGCAAGTCGTCGGAGGTGGTCGAAACCCTGATGACCGGGGTCGAGATGACGGAGCGGGCGTTGCTGTCCGTGCTGGAACGCAGCGGCATCAAGCGCCTTGATCCGCTCGGCCAACGGTTCGATTCCAACGCCCATGAGGCGCTGTTCGAAATCCCCGACCCGACCCAGCCCCAGGGCACGGTGGCCCAGGTGATCGAGGCCGGCTACATGCTGAACGACCGCCTGCTGCGCCCGGCCAAGGTCGGCGTGACCAAGGGCGGGCCCAAGCCCGAGCCCGTGGCGGCGGCCGCCGAGAACGCGGCCCCGGCCGCCAACGAGGGCAACACGGACGGCAAGGGCGGCAACAAGGCTTATGAGAAGGGGAGCGCCGGCGCCGGCGGCCAGGTCGACGAGGAACTTTAGGAAATTCCCGAAAAGCCGGGCCGTTGCGGTGCCTTTTTTGCCGCACGGCCGGGTTGCGGGGCGGAGCGCTCCCGCCTATATAACCCCCGAGCCGCAATGGTTTTAAAAGCGGTTTTGGCAGGAGCCTGTTAACCCTGGGCCTTATAGACTGTTGCCAGGAATGTTGGATGGGAACTTTTCATCCGGTCGAGCATGGGTTAAGCAGCACCTGAAACATCGATGGAAGCCGCGGGCGGGCGCCGCAATCGGGCCCCGGGACGGCTGGCCTTAAGGAAAGGACTGAATACATGAGTAAGGTTATCGGTATCGACTTGGGCACCACGAACTCCTGCGTCGCCGTGATGGACGGCAAGGACGTCAAGGTGATCGAGAACGCGGAAGGGGCCCGCACCACGCCCTCCATGGTCGCCTTCACGGACGCGGGCGAACGCCTGACGGGCCTGCCGGCCAAGCGCCAGGCGGTGACCAACCCGGAACACACCCTGTTCGCCATCAAGCGCCTGATCGGGCGCCGTTACGACGACAAGATGGTGGCCAAGGACAAGAAGCAGGTCCCCTACAAGATCGTCAAGGGCGACAACGGCGACGCCTGGGTCGACATCGACGATTCGAAATACAGCCCGAGCCAGATTTCCGCCTTCATCCTGCAGAAGATGAAGGAAACCGCCGAAAGCTATCTCGGCGAGACGGTTTCCCAGGCGGTCATCACCGTGCCGGCCTATTTCAACGATTCCCAGCGCCAGGCCACCAAGGACGCCGGCAAGATCGCCGGTCTCGAGGTGCTGCGCATCATCAACGAACCGACGGCCGCCGCCCTCGCCTACGGGCTCGAGAAAAAGGAAAACGGCGTCATCGCGGTCTATGACCTTGGCGGCGGCACCTTCGACGTCTCGGTTCTGGAAATCGGCGACGGCGTGTTCGAGGTGAAATCCACCAACGGCGACACCTTCCTGGGCGGCGAGGACTTCGACCACCGCATCGTCGACTACCTTGCCGACGAGTTCAAAAAGGAAAACGGCATCGACCTGCGCGAGGACCGTCTCGCCCTGCAGCGCCTGAAGGAAGCCGGCGAAAAGGCCAAGATCGAACTGTCGTCGACGACCCAGACGGAAATCAACCTGCCGTTCATCACCGCCGACGCGTCGGGGCCCAAGCACCTCAACATCAAGCTGAGCCGCGCCAAGCTGGAAACCCTGGTCGAGGACCTGGTGGAACGCACCGTCGAGCCCTGCAAGAAGGCGCTCAAGGACGCGGGCCTCAAGGCCTCGGAAATCGACGAGGTCATCCTGGTCGGCGGCATGACGCGCATGCCGCTGGTCAACAAGATCGTCAAGGAATTCTTCGGCCGCGAGCCCCACAAGGGCGTCAACCCGGACGAGGTCGTGGCCATCGGCGCCGCCATCCAGGGCGGTGTGCTGAAGGGCGACGTGAAGGACGTGCTGCTGCTCGACGTGACGCCGCTGTCGCTGGGCATCGAGACGCTGGGCGGCGTGTTCACCCGCCTGATCGACCGCAACACGACGATCCCGACGCGCAAAAGCCAGACCTTCTCGACCGCCGAGGACAACCAGGGTGCGGTCACCATCCGGGTGTTCCAGGGCGAGCGCGAAATGGCCGCCGACAACAAGCTGCTGGGTCAGTTCGACCTGATGGGCATTCCGCCGGCCCCCCGCGGCCTGCCGCAGATCGAGGTCACCTTCGACATCGACGCCAACGGCATCGTCAACGTGTCGGCCAAGGACAAGGCGACCAACAAGGAACAGCAGATCCGCATCCAGGCCAGTGGCGGCCTGTCCGATGACGACATCGAACGCATGGTTCAGGAAGCCGAGGCCCATGCCGACGACGACAAGCAGCGCCGCGCCCTGGTCGAAGCCAAGAACACGGCCGACACCCTGATCCATTCGGCGGAAAAGAACCTCAAGGAATACGGCGACAAGATCGGCGACGACGACAAGTCGGCCATCGAGACCGCCGTCGAGGAGCTGAAGGAAGCCAAGGAAGGCGACGACGCCGAGGCGATCAACGCCAAATGCGAGGCGCTCAGCCAGGCTTCCATGAAACTGGGCGAGGCCATGTACAAGGCGGCCCAGGAAGAAAGCCCCGATGACGCGGCGGCCGACGGCGGCAGTGACGAGGCCAAGGCCGAGGACACCACCGTGGTCGATGCCGACTTCGAGGAAGTCAATCCGGACGCCGACGACGCCCCCAAGGGCAAGAAGGGCGGCAAGGACGACTGATCCGGCGGGCCGGGGGCTTTCGGCCCCCGGCGCCATTTCGGATCGTCGCCCGCAACGTCCTGATGTCCGGGAGGGCTCGCAATCATGGCTGACAAGCGCGATTACTACGACATTCTCGGCGTCAAGAAGGGCGCCGACGACGGTGAGCTGAAATCGGCCTACCGCAAGCTCGCCATGCAGTTCCACCCCGACCGCAACCCCGACGACAAGGAAGCGGAAAAGAAGTTCAAGGAACTGAACGAGGCCTACGAGGTCCTGAAGGACGAGGAAAAGCGCGCCGCCTATGACCGCTTCGGCCATGCCGCCTTCGAACAGGGCGGCGGTGGCGGCGGCTTCGACGGCTTCAGCCAGGGCGGCCAGGGCTTTTCCGGCTTCGGCGACATTTTCGAGGAAATGTTCGGCGAGTTCATGGGCGGTCAGCGCGGCGGCCGCGGCGGCCATGCCGGCGGCCACGGCGCCGACCTGCGCTACAACATGGAACTGTCCCTGGAAGACGCCTTCAACGGCAAGAAGGCGGAAATCCGCGTTCCCACCTCCGTCGGCTGCGAGCCCTGCAAGGGCACGGGGGCCGAGGACGCCGCCGCCCCCATCACCTGCGGCACCTGCGGCGGTGCGGGGCGCGTGCGCTCGCAATCGGGCTTCTTCACGGTGGAACGCACCTGCCCGGCCTGTCAGGGCCGGGGCACGGTGATCAAGGACCCCTGCCGGACCTGCGGCGGGGCCGGGCGCGTGCACAAGGAAAAGACGCTTTCCGTCACCATCCCCGCCGGGGTCGAGGACGGCACCCGCATCCGATTGGCCGGCGAGGGCGAGGCCGGCCTGCGGGGTGCGCCCCCGGGCGACCTGTATCTGTTTCTCGGTATCCGCCCGCACCGCTTCTTCCACCGCGACGGCGCCGACATCCATTGCCGGGTGCCGATCCCCATGACCACGGCGGCGCTCGGCGGCCAGGTCGAGGTTCCGACCATCGAAGGCAAGCGTGCGCGGGTGACCATCCCCGCCGGCACGCCGACGGGCCACCAACTGCGCCTGTCGGGCAAGGGCATGTCGGTCATGCGCACCAAGTCGCGCGGCGACATGTTCATCCAGGTCAGCGTCGAAACGCCGCAGAATCTGACGGAAAAGCAGAAGGAACTCCTGAAGGAGTTCGATGATGCCGGCGACCGGAAAACCCAGAACCCGCAATCGACGGGCTTCTTCGACAAGGTCAAGGAAATCTGGGAAGACTTGAAAGACTAAGCCGGTCGGTCTTCATCGGTTCGGCTGTCTCCGCCTGCTCTGTGTTCTCTGAGGTCCTCCGTGTCCTCCCCAGCCATTCTTTCATTGTCGCGCTTGGCCCGGCCACGGCCCGGGCGCGGCTGATTAACGGGACACAGAGATCACAGAGGCGGCACGGAGGACACGGAGAAGAAAGTTTTTTGCTTTCCCTTCAAGGACCCGGCCCATAGATTCCTCGCCAACGAAGATTGCGAGGATTGAGTTCATGAACATCGGAATTGTCGGCTGCGGCGGGCGCATGGGGCGCATGCTGATCGAGACCGTGATGGCGACGGCGGACGCGACGCTTGCCGGCGGCGCGGAACAGCCGGGCAGCCCCTTTATCGGCCAGGACTTAGGGTTATTGGTCGGATCGGAGACCGTGGGCGCCGTGGTCATGAACGATACGCGGGCGCTGTTCGACGCGTCCGACGTGGTCATCGATTTCACCGTGCCCGCCGCCACGGCGGCCCATGCGGCGCTGGCCTTCGAAACCGCCACGGCCATGGTCATCGGCACCACGGGCCTTACGGCGGATCAACAGACCATCGTCCAGGGGGCGGCGGAAACGGCCGCCATCGTGCAGGCGGGCAACATGTCCTTGGGCGTTAATCTGCTGGTCGGCCTCGCCCGCCAGGCGGCGGAACTGCTTGGCCCCGATTACGACATCGAGGTCGTGGAAATGCATCACAAGCACAAGATCGACGCGCCCTCGGGCACGGCCCTGATGCTGGGTAAGGCGGCGGCCGAGGGGCGCGGCCTCGACCACGACGAAGCCGCCGTGATGTCGCGGGAAGGCCATACGGGTCCCCGCCCCGACGGCGCTGTCGGCTACGCCACCCTGCGCGGCGGCGACGTGGTCGGCGACCATACGGTGATCTTCGCCGGGCCGTCGGAGCGCATCGAACTGACCCATCGGGCCTCAAGCCGGGAAATCTTCGCCCGCGGCGCGGTGCGCGCCGCCATGTGGTGCGACGGCCGCGGCCCCGGTCTCTATTCCATGCGCGACGTGCTGGGACTGGCTTGAGCGCCGTTCAGACGGCGACCGGCTTGCCGAGGTCGGCGAGCACCCGTTTCAGGCGCTCGGCCACGCCGGTCTTTTCCTCCAGGGTCAAAAACCGCCCGATGGCGAGCGAGCGCCCGTGGGAGCGCAGCACGAGATCGGCGCGCCGGCCGCGCGGCGGGTGATCGACGATCACCTGCAGCCATTGCGGCTGGAAGGTCCAGTGGCGGGATGTGCCCCAATGGCTGATGCGCTCGACGCGGAGTTCCCGCGCCGTGACGGCGATGGTCTCGACCTCGCGCCCGCGCCTGAGGTTGAGGCGCAGCAGGCCGTACAGCAGCAGCACCTCGCCGCCCATCAGCGGCAGGACCGGCCAGGCGCCGACGACGGTGAACAGGCCCGCGACCGGTACCCAGACGACCGCCAGAATCCACATCAGCGTGTTGACGCTTTTCAGGGTGTTGGAGCGGTGCGGGCGCAGTTCCGTGCGGTAGATCAGGGGATCGCTGTCCCGAATGTCGGATGACGATGCGTTCATGGCCGCAATGATCGCGTCCCCGCTTTACTTGGACAAGAATTTTCCTACTCTGGGCGGATTATGAAAAAAGCCGACATCGAGGAATTCTACCGCCGCCTGCAGGCCCAGAACCCGGAGCCCAAGGGCGAGCTGGACTGGGTCAACCCGTTCACCCTGCTGGTCGCGGTGGTGCTGTCGGCCCAGGCCACGGATGTCGGCGTCAACAAGGCGACGGGCCCCCTGTTCAAGATCGCCGACACGCCGGAAAAGATGGCGGCCCTGGGCGAGGCGAAAATCCGCGATTACGTGAAGACCATCGGCCTCTACCGTACCAAGGCGGCCAACGTGTTCAGGCTGTGCAACCTGCTGATCGAACGCCACGGCTCCGTCGTGCCCAACGACCAGGAAGCCCTGGAGGCCCTGCCCGGCGTCGGGCGCAAGACCGCCAACGTGGTGCGCAACATCGCCTTCGGCGAGCCGACCATCGCCGTCGACACCCATATCTTCCGCATCGGCAACCGCACGGGCATCGCGCCGGGCAAGACGCCGCTCGCCGTGGAAAAGAAACTGCTGAAGGCGACGCCCGCCGCCTACCTGCGCCATGCCCATCACTGGCTGATCCTGCACGGACGCTATGTGTGCAAGGCGCGCAAGCCGGACTGCGCGGTCTGCGTCGTCGCCGACCTGTGCCGATTTAAAGGAAAAACCGTTTAGGCGCTTAGCCGCGCAGGCGGGGCGTGGCGTTGACGCAGGACTGACGGTCAGCCGTCTTGCCGGCGCCGTCGCGGGCCTCGACATGGGCGACCCGGGCGGCGGCGTCCTTGCCGTCCTTGTACAGGAACACGTCGAGCACGCAGCCCTCGCCCCGGAAACGCAGGATTTCCGCGCCCTTGTCGACGCGGCTGAAGGCGGGGGCGCCGAACGCGGCGACCAGGTCCGGGCGGGAATAGCCCAGAACCGCCTGGATCGCGAGGCGGGGCAGGGGCGGCAGGGCGGCGATCTCGGGTTCGGCCGGGGATGCGGTGTCCGCGCCCGACGATCCCGCCGCCACGGGCGGCACGGAAGACGGCGGAGCCATGCCGTCGCCGGCGCAACCGGCCAGCGCGAGGCCGAGAATCAGGGGAACAAAGAGGAAGCGGCGCGGCTCAGGCACCGGGCTCAGTCGCCCTCGTCGAGGGTCTGCATGTCGCCGGAAATCTCGCCGCCCTGTTCGATGACGATCCGGCCATAGCGAATCTTGCCCTGGACGCGGCCGCCGGCGCGCACGACCAGTCGCCCGCGGGCGATCAGCTCACCCTCGAAACGGCCGGAAATGTCGGCTTCCTCGACGTCGGCGTTGCCCTTGAACACGCCCGTGGGCGCCACCTCGATCAGGCGCGCGGCGGGCAGGGTGACCTCGACCTGGCCTTCGACGACCAGACGGTCGCAGGAGGTGATTTCGCCGGTCAGGGAAATGTCGCGGCCGACGATCAGGCGTTTCTGGTCCGAGCCGGCGTCGAGCGAGCGGGCGCGGTCGATGCGCCGGGCCGTGGTCGCAACCTCCGGCGGGCGGCGGTGCATCTCGGACGTCATGCCCGACGACGTGGGCGGCTTGGGCGCGTGGGAGCCCTTGCGGGAGAATGGCTTCAGGGGCGGCGCGGAGAGGTCCCCGCCGCCGTCTTTGGTTTCGTCGCTCACGTCAGCTTCCTTCTGGGCGGCCGGTGCCGGTGCGGTCGGGCCGTCCTTCTTCTTCCCAAACATAGCCAATTACTTACGCCTTGGGCCCTGATCCGTCCAGCACGGAATTGGCGTCCGGCCGGGTCAGATGGGTGCCTTGCGGCGTGCCGCTCTCAGGCCCTCCCGATTGTCCCCGCGTTCCCCGCCGCCGCCACTTTTCGAACTGATGGACCATGGCGGCGGTGGCGATCACCGGGGTCAGAAGGTTGACCACGGGGATTGTCAGAAGAAAGGCGATGGCGACCCCGGTCAGGAACAGGCGGCCGCCGTGGGCCTGGCGCAGGCGGACCGTGCCGGCCAGGTCGATGCGCCGGGCGGCGACCATCTCGAAATACTCGCGGCCCAACAGGTAGCCGTTCACGCAATAGAACAGCACCGGATAGACCGGACCCATCAGCATGGTCGGCAGGATCAGAAGGTTGAGGCTGACCATGATGCCGAGGAACCGCAGGGCCGTCATCACCTGCTCGCCCACGGGCTGGCCCTGGGCCGGGCCCAGGTCGGGATAGTGCCGGGCCTCGACCGATTCGGCGATCTGGTCGAGAAACAACGCCACCACGGCCGAGACCACGCCCGGGAACAGAACCCAGGTCAACACCAGCACCAGGGCCCAGCCGAGCCCGTCGGCGATGGTTTCCAGCCAGCCCAGGTCGAAGACCGACGTGTACTTGATGAGCGCGCCCGAGGACGTCCACAGCAGGACGAACACGCCCAGCGCCACGGCGATGGAAATCCACAGCGGTTTCTGGGTTTTCTTGTCGCCCAGCTGCTGGACGCCTTTGACGAGGGCATCGATCATGGAAAAGAGGTGTCCTGTTCTGCGTCGAAATCAAGCGCGGAGGTGGCGGTTCCCGGTTTTACGCCGCTCCGGCCCATGGCCGCAAGGGCTGGCCCCCGGATCGCCCCCCGGCGGGAACCCCATACGGGAGGGTGGGGTAGACGCCGCGCCCGCCATCGGTATACTCCGCGCCCAACCAACGCCCAAGCGTGCCGCCGTCTTGCGGGCGGCGCCCGGGTGGAATGAGTTGAAAGAGGCTTTCATGACCAATCCCCGTTTCGACGTTGTCGGCATCGGCAACGCCATCGTCGATGTCCTGACCCAGACCGATGACGCCTTTCTGACCCGCGAAGGCCTGGCCAAGGGCGCCATGACCCTGGTCGACGAGGCGCAGGCCGCCGCCGTCTACGACAAGGCCGGCCCGGCCATGGAATGTTCCGGCGGGTCCGCCGCCAACACCATCGCCGTGATGGCGGGCCTGGGCGCCAAATGCGCCTTCGCCGGCAAGGTCAAGAACGACGCCTTCGGGCGCATCTTCAGCCACGACATCCGCTCCCTCGGCGTGCATTTCGACACGGCCCCCGCCGAAGACGGCCCGGCCACGGCCAATTGCCTGGTCCTGGTCACGCCGGACGCCCAGCGCACCATGCTGACCTATCTGGGCGCCAGCATTCATCTCAAGCCCGCCGACGTGGACCTGGACGTCATCAAGGACGCCCGCGTGACCTATCTGGAAGGCTATCTGTGGGATCCGGAAGACGCCAAGCAGGCCTTCCGCACGGCCGCCCAGGCCGCCCGCGCCGCCGGCCGCGAGGTCGCGCTGTCGCTCTCGGATCCGTTCTGCGTCGACCGTCACCGCGCCGATTTCCTGGACCTGATCGAAGGCCATGTCGACATCCTGTTCGCCAACGAGGCCGAGATCATGGCCCTCTATCAGGTCGACGATTTCAATGCGGCCGTGGACAAGGTCAAGGGCCACTGCAAGGTCGCGGCCCTGACGCGGTCGGAAAAAGGCTCCATCGTGGTCAGCGCCGCGGGCGTCGAAACGGTCAAGGCGGCCCCGGTCGGCAAGGTCATCGACACCACCGGCGCCGGCGACGCCTATGCGGCCGGGTTCCTCTACGGCTATACCCGGGGCGAGGACCTGGCGGTCTGCGCCCGCATGGGCGGCATCGCCGCCGCCGAGGTCATCGCCCAGATCGGCGCCCGCCCGGAAACCGATCTCAAGGCCGCCCTGGCGCTCAAGCTGCGCGGCTGGGACGCCGCCGACTAAGACCGCAGTGCAGCATTTTCTAGCGTATTGCGCCGGTTGGCCTTATATAGCGGCCAGCGCGACGCTGCGTACCCCCTCATTTTATTAGAAGCGACCCGATCCCATGACCCGGACCCTGCTCCGAAACATCGCCATCATCGCCCACGTCGACCATGGCAAAACCACCCTCGTCGACGGGCTTTTGCGCCAGTCCGGCGCCTTCCGCGCCAACCAGGCGGTGGCCGAGCGCGCCCTCGATTCCGGCGATCTGGAACGCGAGCGCGGCATCACCATCCTGGCGAAATGCACCTCCGTGGAATGGGAAGATTTCCGCATCAACATCGTCGATACGCCCGGCCACGCCGATTTCGGCGGCGAGGTGGAGCGCATTTTGGGCATGGTTGACGGCGTGGTGCTGCTGGTCGACGCCGCCGAAGGCCCCATGCCGCAGACCAAGTTCGTGCTCGGCAAGGCATTGAAGCTCGGCCTGCGCCCGATCGTCGTCATCAACAAGGTCGACCGCCCCGACGCCCGCATCGACGAAGTGCATGAAGAGGTGTTCGACCTGTTCGCCGCACTCGACGCCAACGACGCGCAGCTCGATTTCCCGCTGCTCTACGCCTCGGGCCGCAACGGCTGGGCCGGGCTCAGCCCCGATGCCCGCGACGACGGCCTGACGCCCCTGTTCAAGGTCATCACCGATCATGTGCCGGCCCCCGACGTGGGCCCGGTCGACGCCCCCTTCACCATCCTGGCGACGACCCTGGAGGCCGACCCCTATCTGGGCCGCATCCTGACCGGGCGCATCCAGTCCGGCGTGATCGAGGCCAACATGCCGATCAAGGCGCTCAACCGTCACGGCAAGCTGGTCGAACAGGGCCGGGTGTCCAAGATTCTGGTGTTCCGCGATTTGAAGCGCCAGCCCGTGGACCGCGCCGAGGCGGGCGACATCGTCGCCATCGCCGGTCTGGCCAAGGCGACCGTCGCCGATACCCTCTGCGATCCGGAAGTGACGAAACCGCTGGAAGCCCAGCCGGTCGATCCGCCGACCCTCTCGGTGACCTTTTCGATCAACGATTCCCCGCTTGCCGGCAAGGACGGCGACAAGGTGCAGTCGCGGGTGATCCGCAACCGCCTGGACCGCGAGGCCGAGGGCAACGTCGCCATCCGCATCACCGAAACGCCCGACGACAACGCCTTCGACGTGGCCGGGCGCGGCGAACTGCAGCTCGGCGTGCTGATCGAGCAGATGCGCCGCGAGGGCTTCGAGTTGTCGATCTCGCGTCCCCGCGTGCTCTACCGCAACAATCCGGACACCGGCCAGCGCGAAGAGCCCATCGAGGAAGTGGTGGTCGACGTGGACGAGGAATTTTCCGGCACGGTCGTGGAATCCCTAAGCCTGCGCAAGGGCGAGCTGCTGGCCATGCGGCCCAGCGGCGGCGGCAAGGTGCGCCTTGAATTCCTGGTCCCGACCCGCGGCCTGATCGGCTATCACGGCGACTTCATGACGGAAACCCGCGGCACCGGCGTGATGAGCCGCCTGTTCCATGCCTATGGCCCGTTCCGCGGCACCGTGCCGGGCCGGCGCAGCGGCGTGCTGATCGCCAACGCGGGCGGCCAGAGCGTGGCCTTCGCCCTGGCCAACCTGGAGGAACGCGGCTTCATGTTCATCGGCTCGGGCGAAGCCGTTTACGAAGGCATGATCATCGGCGAGAACGCGCGGCCCAACGACCTCGAGGTCAACCCGATGAAGTCCAAGCAGCTGACCAACATGCGGGCCTCCGGCAAGGACGACGCCATTCGCCTGACGCCGCCCCGAAGGTTGACCTTGGAGCAGGCCATCAGCTACATCGACGATGACGAACGGGTCGAGGTGACGCCCAAGTCCATCCGCCTGCGCAAGGCGATCCTGGACCCCAACGAACGCAAGAAGGCGGAAAAGCGCCGAGAGGCCGAGTCCGCCTAAGGGCACAAGGATCCCGTCGCAGATGACGACCGGCGTAGACAAACTGCTTGATGGATACCGCCGGTTCCGCACCGGCGCGTTCCAGGATTCGAAACCCCTGATCCAGGAACTGGTGGCCCAGGGCCAGCGGCCCCAGGTCGCGGTCGTCGCCTGCTCGGACTCCCGGGTCGAGCCCGCGACCCTGTTCCAGACCGACCCGGGCGATCTGTTCATGATCCGCAACGTCGCCAATCTGGTGCCGCCGCTGGAAGAAGACGGCAAGTTTCACGGCACCTCGGCGGCGTTGGAATTCGCGGTCGTCGGCCTGGGCGTGAAGCACGTCATCGTCCTGGGCCATGCCCACTGCGGCGGCGTCAAGGCGATGATGAACGCCGACACGGACGACGGAAAGTTCACTTTCGTCACCCATTGGGTGTCCATGCTGGCCGCCGCCCACCGCCGCGTGCTGGCGACCATGGCCGGCGCCGACGAGGCGACCCGCACCCGGGTGTGCGAACAGAACGCGGTGCTGGTGTCGCTTGAAAACCTGACCACGTTCCCCTGGGTCCGCGATCGGGTCGAGGCCGGGGACCTGCAACTGCACGGTTGGTACATCGACATCGCCACGGCCGACCTGTCCGTCTACGACGGCGCCCAGGGCAAGTTTGAGCCCGTCGGCTAAGCGCCGCCTGGGGGGCGGGGGCCTGAGATCATGAACCGGGCCCTGCGCCCCGGCTGGGCCGACGCCCTGGCCGGCCATGTCCGCCGCCCGGCGCTGATCCAACTGTTCCTCGGATTTTCCAGCGGCCTGCCCTATCTCCTGGTGTTCTCCACGCTGTCGGCCTGGCTGCGGGAATCGGGGCTGTCCGTCGCCGCCATCGGCTGGTTCGCCCTCGCCGGGTCGGCCTATGTGTTCAAGCCGGTCTGGGCGCCCGTGGTCAACCAGGCGCCGATCCCGTTTCTCACCCGCCGCTTCGGCCAGCGCCGGTCCTGGCTGCTGCTGTCGCAAATCCTGGTCGCGTTCGCCATTCTCTTTCTCGGCACCTCGGACCCGGCCGCCAATCTGGCCCTGACCGCGTTCTGGGCCGTGGTCCTGGCGGCGGCGTCCGCGACCCAGGACATCGTCGCCGACGCCTACCGCATCGACTCGCTCGACCGCGCCCTGGAAGGTCCCGGCACGGCCAATTTCGTCAACGGCTACCGGGTCGGCGTGCTGGCGTCCGGCGCCGGGGCGCTGCTGATCGCCGACCAATGGGGCTGGCAGGCGGCCTATTGCGTGATGGCGGCCCTCATGGCCGTGGGCGTCGCGGCGACGCTCACCAGCCCCGAACCGAAACGCCCGCCCGCGCGCACGGATCAGCCGTTCCGCGCCGCCCTGATCGAGCCGTTCCTGGATTTCATGACCCGGCGCAACTGGGCCATGGTGCTGGTCTTCATCACCCTGTTCCAGTACGGGGAGGGGCTGCTGGGCGTGATGGCCAATCCGTTCTATCTCGACATCGGCTTCACCAAGACCGACATCGCCCTGGTGACCAAGGTCTGGGGCTTCGCCATGAGCATCACCGGCGCGATCATCGGCGGCATCCTGGTCGCCCGCTTCGGGCTGCTGCGGGCCCTGTTCGCCTGCGGCGTCATGCAGGCCGGGGCCAACCTGGCCTTCGCCTGGCTGGCGGGGCAGGGGCCGTCGATCCCGGCCCTGACCGTGACCATCGCGCTCGAAAACCTGACATCGGCCATGGCGACGGCGGCCTTCGTCGCCTATCTGTCCGGGTTCTGCGACCGCGCCTACTCGGCCACGCAATACGCCCTGCTCTCGGCTTTCGCGGCCCTGGGGCGCAAAATCTTCGTCGCCGGCGGCGGCGAGGCGGCCCAGGCGCTCGGCTGGAAGCTCTATTTCGTCGGCACCACCATGGCGGCGATCCCGGCCCTTTTGGTCCTGCTCTGGCTGATGAACCGGGACCGGCATTTCAGGTAGGTACGGCGCTTTAGGTTCCCTAAGCCCAGTTTGTATACAAAATCACCTGACTCCCGCAGCCGAAACGTCCAAAATCCGGGGCAATCACAAACACGCACCCAATCCGGAGGACTCATCCCTTGCGCGCCACCACCCAGCTTCGCCAACTTCTCAAATCCAAGGAAACCCTGGTCGTTCCCGGCTGCTACGACGCCATGTCCGCGAAGGTCATGGAACTGGTCGGCTTTCCCGCGGTCTACATGACCGGCTACGGCACCTCCCTGGCGCTGCTCGGCATGCCCGACGCGGGCCTGGCGACGATGACGGAAATGCATCTCAACGCGCGCTACATGGCGAACGCGGTGAAGGTGCCGCTGATCGCCGACGCCGACAACGGCTACGGCAACGCCATCAACGTGATCCGCTGCGTGCGGGAATACATTCAGACAGGCGCGGCGGCGATCCATATCGAGGATCAGGCCATTCCCAAGCGCTGCGGCCATGTCGCCGGGCGGCGGGTGATCCCCATGGCGGAAGCGGTCGGCAAGTACCGCGCGGCGGCCGATGTCCGGGACGAACTTGATCCCGATTTCGTGCTGATCGCGCGCACGGATGCCCGGGGGGCGCACGGCGGCAACCTGGACATCGCCATCGAGCGCGCCAACGCCTATCTCGAAGCCGGCGCCGACATCGCCTTCGTCGAAGGCCCGACCACGCGGGACGAGGTCGAACGCATCTGCAAGGAAGTGAACGGTCCGATTCTCTACAATCAGACCGGCGTGTCGCCGCGCTTCACCTCCGACGAGATGACGGCGCTCGGCATCGCCCTGACCATTCTGCCGGGCGCCGCCCATCGGGCGACCCTGAAGGCCCTCTATTCCTTCGCCGCCGACATGAAGGAACGAGGCCCCATGGTCGAGGCCGAACTGTTCGACAGCCTGAAAGGCCATCCGGTCGGCGACTTCCACACCTTCGCCGGCTTCGACCAGATCATGAAATGGGAAGAGGCCTATATGGACGAGGCGGAGTTGGAGAAATACCAGGATTCCGTGGGCTTCCAGCCGGGCGGAAAAACCTGAGCACCGGGCATCCGGCGCGAAAACCGGTTTGCGCATAAACGCGACAAACGACGACTAATCGGCGGCCCGGGGCGCCGCCATCCCGGCGATATTCTGTGCAAAGACGATAAAGCACAGTATTTCGCAGTAAAATATCCGGCGGGTCAAGAGGGCCCTAGAAACTGCGCCCGGCGTTGGCGGTGTAGAAGCTCCGCATCAGGTCGAAGGCGACATTACCGGCGGTGGCCAGAGCATCGAGATCGTCCGCGTTTCGGATGTCGTGGAACCCGGGTTCGCCCCGCAGGTCGTCGATGTCGAAAGCCCGCCACCCCATGCTCCACCCGGGAAAGGCGCGGGTCGGGATGTCGCGGTCGAACAGGATATCAAACGCCGTGTTGCGGTCGTCGGCGCGGATGTTATCGACGAGCTGTCCGATGTCCGCCGCCGCGCCTTCGATGCACTGCATGAAGTGTAGCTCGACATAGAACAGAAGCCCGGTGATGCCATGCGCCTGGTTCAGATCGCGCGCCTGGGCAAGGAGATCACGCAAGTCCTGGGTGCTCATCTCGCGGGTGGCGCGGCTGTGATACAGAACCTGCCGGTACATTTGCTCGATCCCCCGGATTGCCTTAATTCATCGTAACATCGACCTAACCCATCGCCAAATTCATCCGCAAACGGGGCTCCGGGCGCCAGATGCCGGGCGGGTAACCAGGGGTTTGCCTTTTGTTGCACTGCAACATATACTCCGGCCCCTCTTGAACGGCGCGACCTGGCCAAGGAAGGGCAACGCGATGAACATGGACAAAATCCCGGTCGGTGAAAATCCGCCCTACGACGTCAACGTCATCATCGAAATCCCCATGGGGGGAAATCCGGTGAAGTACGAGCTCGACAAGGAATCGGGGGCGATGTACGTCGACCGCTTCCTGCACACGGCCATGTACTATCCGTCCAACTACGGCTTCATCCCCCATACCCTGTCCGACGACGGCGACCCGACGGACGCCATGGTGCTGGGTCAGGTGCCGGTGCAGCCGGGGGTCATCATCCGCTCGCGGCCCATCGGCGTGCTGATGATGGAGGACGAGGGCGGCCTGGATGAAAAGATCCTCTGCGTGCCCGTCGACGAACTGCATCCCTATTACGGCAACGTCGGCAGCTACCGCGACCTGCGCCCGGTGATGCTCGACCAGATCGCCCATTTCTTCGAGCACTACAAGGATCTGGAGCGTGGCAAATGGGCCAAGATCAAGGGTTGGGGCGAGGCCGAGCAGGCCATGGACCTGATCCGCGAGGCCATGGACCGCGTCAAGGCCAAGGCGTAACCCGCGCGACATAAAAAGAAGGCGGGCCCAGGGGCGCCGCCTTCAAGGAAGAAGCCGCTGATCAAGCCCAGCGGCGGGGGGTGTGGCGGCGCGGTCGTGTGCATCCGCAGGGCAGCCGCCGATGGCGACTGCCGGATATGCGGATGTTAGAAGCCGGCGGCGACAGCCCGGTGACCGGCTCGTGACGCCTCCGTGACTCCGGTGTTTATCCGGGATCAGCCGACGTTGGCCTGATGCGCCGTCAGCACCGCCATGGTCGAGATGTCCGACGCCGAGGCGTCCATCTGCACCACCTGGGCGGGCTTGGAAAAGCCCAGCAGGATCGGCCCCAGCACCGTCGCCCCGCCGGCCGCCGACAAAAGCCTGGCCGAGATGCGCGACGAATGCAGGCCCGGCATGACCAGCACGTTGGCCGGGCCGGACAGGCGGCAGAACGGATAGTTGGCCATCAGGTCCGGGTTGAGCGCCACGCCCGCACTCATTTCCCCGTCGTATTCGAAGCCGACGTCGCGGCGGTCGAGCACGGCGACGGCGTCGCGCATGGTCTCGGCATGGGGCAGGTCCGGGTTGCCGAAGTTGGCGAAGGAGATCATGGCGACCCGCGGCTCATGCCCCATGGCCCGGGCGACCATGGCCCCGCCCTCGGCGAAATCGGCGAGCAGGTCCGGCGACGGCGCGACATTGACCGCCGTATCGGTCATGAACAGCGCCCGGCCGTCCTTGGTCAGCACGATGGACACGCCGAACACGGGCGCCCCGCCGCCGACCTCCAGCACCCGCGAGATGTCCTTCAGCGACACCATGTAATGGCGCGTCAGGCCGGTGACCATGCCGTCGGCGTCGCCCGCCTCGACCATGCAGGCGGCGAACACGTTGCGGTTGTTGTTGACTCGGCGCTGGGCGTCGCGGCGCAGCGATCCCTTGCGCTGCTCCTTGCGGTACAGCACGTCCGTATAGGTTTCGTTCTTGGCCGACAGCCGCGCGTTGGCGATCTCGATGCCGTCGGGGGCGGGCAGGCCCAGGTCGGCGATCTTGTCCTTGATGGCGTCCTCGCGGCCGACCAGGATCGGCGTGCCGTAGCCCTGGTTGAAGAACGAATAGGCGGCGCGGATGACCTTCTCCTCCTCGCCCTCGGCGAACACGATGCGTTTGGGGCTGGCCTTGACCTTGTCGAAGATGGCCTGCAGCGATCCCGCCGTGGGGTCCAGGCGCGCGGCCAGCTCGCCGGCATAGGCGTCCATGTCGGCGATCGGCTTTTGCGCGACGCCTGAGTCCATGGCCGCCTGGGCCACGGCCTTGGGCACGGCCCAGATCAGGCGCGGGTCGAACGGCGTCGGGATCAGGTAGTCGCGGCCGTAGGACAGGCGCGATCCCGAATAGGCGGCGTCGACCTCGTCCGGCACGTCCTGGCGGGCCAGGTCGGCCAGGGCCTTGGCGGCGGCGATCTTCATCTCCTCGTTGATGGTGCTGGCGCGCACGTCCAAGGCCCCCCGGAAGATATAGGGGAAGCCCAAAACGTTGTTGATCTGGTTCGGGTAGTCGGACCGGCCCGTGGCGATGATCGCGTCGTCGCGCACTTCCCGCACCTCTTCCGGCCAGATTTCCGGCACCGGGTTGGCCATGGCGAAGATCAGGGGGTTGGCCGCCATTTCGGCGATCATTTCCTTCTTCACCGTGTCGGGGCCGGACAGGCCGACGAACACGTCGGCCCCCTTCAGGGCGTCGGCCAGGGTGCGGGCGTCCGTCGCCACCGCATGCTTGGACTTCCACTGGTTCATGCCCTCGGTGCGGCCCTCGAAGATCACGCCCTTGGAATCACACAGGATCACTTGGCTGGCCGGCAGGCCCATGGATTGGAACAACTCGACGCAGGCGATGGATGCCGCCCCGGCGCCGTTGATCACCATGTGCACGTCCTTGATGTCGCGCCCGGTCAGATGCAGGCCGTTGATCAGCCCGGCCGCCGTGATGATCGCCGTGCCGTGCTGGTCGTCGTGGAACACGGGGATGTCCAACAGTTCCTTCAGACGTTCCTCGATGATGAAGCATTCGGGGGCCTTGATGTCTTCCAGGTTGATGCCGCCGAAGGCCTTGCCCAGATAGCGCACGCAGTTGACGAACTCGTCCACGTCCTCGGTGTTGAGCTCGAGGTCGATGCCGTCGATGTCGGCGAAGCGCTTGAACAGCACCGACTTGCCTTCCATCACCGGGGTCGCCGCCGCGGCGCCGATGTTGCCGAGCCCCAGCACCGCCGTGCCGTTGGAAATGACCGCGACCTTGTTGCCGCGCGCCGTGTACTCGTAGCCCTTGGCCTCGTCCTTCTGGATTTCCAGGCAAGGGGCGGCGACGCCCGGCGAATAGGCCAGGGTCAGGTCGCGCTGGGTGGTCAGCGGCTTGGTCGCCGAGACCTCCATCTTGCCCGGACGGCCCCTGGCGTGCATGCGCAGGGCATCCTGGTACATCATGTCGTCGGCTTGTTTTTTCATGGTGATCGTGTCTCTTCCCATTTGGTCGTGCCGCCGCGTTCATCCGGCGTGCGTCGGGCCCTGCCTCCGTCCCGTCGCGGGCGGCGGCCAAGGGCCGGTTCGGTTTCCTTTGGACGGTGGCGGAGCCGCATGGTCCGCCGGGATACCCAGAATGCTCCCCGTACGTGTTCGCTTTATGTCGTTTATGCGTAACTAAATTACATTTGCAAGACGATATTTGAAAGTATCGTATTTAACTGGTCCTGCAAAGCCATGAATTCCCGACCCGGTCCGGAACAGATTTCCACAACCCGCCCCCCGCCTTCCCTTGCCCCCGGCGGGCCAAGATGTGGTAGGCTCGCCGCATCCTGGGCGCTGTAGTGAACACTTTAGATCAGGCGAGTTATGCCTCCCGACGACATCGCGCCTCTATCCGACGACGACGATCTGACACCGGCCGCAAGCGACGGCGGCGGCGCGTCCGCGTCCGGCGATGCCGGCGTGACGCCGATGATGGCCCAGTTCCTGGAGATCAAGGCGGCCCATCCGGGGGCCATCCTGTTCTACCGCATGGGCGATTTCTACGAGATGTTCTTCGACGACGCGGTGAAGGCGTCGGCGACCCTCGACATCGCGCTGACCAAGCGGGGCAAGCATCTCGGCGACGACATCCCCATGTGCGGCGTGCCCGTGCATTCCCACGAAAGCTACCTGACCCGCCTGATCCGGGCCGGCCACAAGGTCGCCATCTGCGAGCAGGTGGAGGATCCGGCGGAAGCCAAGAAGCGCGGATCGAAATCCGTCGTCAAGCGGGCGGTCCAGCGCATCGTCACCCCGGGCACGATCACCGAGGACACGCTCTTGGACGCGCGGTCCCACAACTATCTCTGCGCCGTGGCCTCGGCGCAGGCGGACCTGGGCCTGGCCTGGATCGACATGTCGACGGGCGATTTCCTGACCCAGCCCGTGACGGCGGCCTCCTTAGGCGCGGCGCTGGCCCGCATCGACGCGGGTGAACTGCTCTGCGCCGACCGGATTCTGGAAACGCCGGAGCTGTACGAGACCTTCGCCGATTGGAAGGAGCGCCTGACGCCCCTGCCCGCCGCCCGCTTCGACAGCGCCAACGGCGAAAAGCGCCTGAAGGACCTGTTCCATGTCGGCACGCTGGCGGGCTTCGGCAATTTTTCCCGGGCCGAACTGGCCGCCGCCGGTGCCCTCGTCGACTATGTCGAGCTGACGCAGAAGGGCAAGGTGCCGCGCCTGGCCCCGCCCCGCCAATTGTCCGCAGGTGCCGTCATGGGCATCGATGCGGCGACCCGGCGCAACCTGGAACTGACCCGCACCATGACCGGCGAACGGCGGGGCTCGCTGCTCGACGTCATCGACCGCACCATGACGGGGGCCGGGGCGCGTCTTTTGGCGGCCCGCCTGTCGGCCCCGCTGACCGATCCCGCCGCCATCACCGAACGGCTCGACGCCGTCGAATTCTTTCATGACGACGCAAGGTTGACCGACGACCTGCGCGCCGCCCTGGCCCAGGTGCCCGACGTCGCCCGCGCCCTGTCGCGCATTTCGCTCGGCCGGGGCGGGCCCCGCGATCTCGCCGCCGTCCGGGACGGGCTGATCCAGGCGGCGGCGCTGCGGGGCCTGCTGCAGGGGGCGCGCGGGCTGGTGCCCAAGGCCGTGGCCGAGGCCATGACCGACCTGGGCGAACACGGGCAACTGACCGACCGCCTGGGCCGGGCGCTCGCCGACGACCTGCCGCTTTTGGCCCGCGACGGCGGCTTCATCCGCCAGGGCTACGCGCCGGCGCTGGACGAACACCGCCAGCTGCGCGACGACAGCCGCAAACTGATCGCGGGTCTGCAGGCGCGCTATGCCGAGGAAACGGGCATCGCGGGCTTGAAGATCAAGCACAACAACGTGCTGGGATATTTCATCGAGGTCGCGGCCAAGCAGGCCGACCGCATCAAGACCGGCAAGACAGCGGACGGCGACAGCCCCTTCATCCACCGCCAGTCCATGGCCAATGCGATGCGCTTTTCCACGGTGGAACTGGCCGATCTGGAATCCCGCATCGCCAAGGCCGCCGACCGGGCCCTGGCCCTGGAACTCGAACTGTTCACCGATCTGGTCAACGAGATCACGGGCCGGGCCCGGGACATCGCGCTGGCCGCCGACGCCCTGGCGCGGCTCGACGCCGCCTCGGCCTTGGGCGCCCTGGCGGCGGAGCGGCGCTACGTGCGGCCTCTGGTCGACGCCTCCAAGGTGTTCCGCATCGAAGGCGGCCGCCATCCGGTGGTCGAGGCGGCGCTCAGCCGTCAGGGCGATGGCGCTTTCGTCGCCAACGACTGCGACCTGACCCCGGCCGATGAAGCGGGCGGCGGGGAAGACGGCAAGGGCGGGCGGCTCTGGGTGCTGACCGGACCCAACATGGCGGGTAAATCGACCTTCCTGCGCCAGAACGCGCTGATCGCCGTGCTGGCCCAGATGGGCGCCTTCGTGCCCGCCGCCGCGGCCCATATCGGCGCGGTGGACCAGTTGTTCTCCCGCGTCGGCGCCGCCGACGACCTGGCGCGCGGACGCTCCACCTTCATGGTCGAGATGGTCGAGACGGCGGCCATCCTCAACCAGGCCGGGCCCAAGGCCCTGGTCATCCTGGACGAAATCGGGCGCGGCACGGCGACCTATGACGGTCTGTCCATCGCCTGGGCCGTGGTCGAACATCTGCACGACGTCAACGCCTGCCGGGGCCTGTTCGCGACCCACTACCACGAACTGACGCAGCTGTCGGGCCGCCTCGCCGAACTGGCGCCCCATTCCATGCGCGTGAAGGAATGGCAGGGCGACGTGGTGTTCCTCCACGAGGTCGCCCCCGGCACCGCCGACCGGTCCTACGGCATTCATGTCGGGCAACTGGCGGGCCTGCCCGCCGCCGTCACGGCGCGGGCCGAACAGGTTTTGGAAAAGCTGGAGGCCGGCGACGGCAGCCCCCGCGCCGCCGACCTGGCCGACGACCTGCCGCTGTTTTCCGCGACGCCGCCAAGGGCATCCGGCGGCAAGGGGGCCATGCGTGGCCCGTCGCCCGTGGACGACGCGGTCGGGTCCATGAACCCCGACGAAATGACGCCTAAACAGGCGCTCGACTTTCTATATAATCTGAAAAATCTGGCGCCCGGCAGGGACTGACGGCCGCCCGGTTTCGCCGCGAACGCCCCAACGGCGCGGGTGTTTCGCCTGTCCGCGTGCTATATAAGGGCACCATGAGCCGCACCACCGTCAAAGACCCCCGCGCGATCATCGACCGCAAGGCGCTGACCAAGAAGCTGGACGACCTGGCCGGCTGGTCCGGCTATACGCCGAAAAGCCAGGGCGAGGTGTTGGCCATCTTCAAGGACGCCCACGCCCAGGGCTGGGACGAGGTCAAGCGCCGCTTCGAGGCGGGCAAGCTGACCGGGCCGGAAGCGACCCGCGCCCATGCCCATCTGATGGACCAGATCATCCGCACGGTCCACGACTTCGCCGACACATGGGTCTATCCCTCTGCCAATCCGACCACGGGCGAGACGCTGACCATCATCGCCACGGGCGGCTACGGACGGGGCGAGCTCGCCCCCTTCTCGGACATCGATCTGATGTTCCTCCTGCCCTACAAGATGACGCCGCGCACGGAACAGATCGTCGAGTTCACGCTGTACATGCTGTGGGACCTGGGGCTCAAGGTCGGCCATGCCACGCGCTCCGTCGACGAGGCCGTGCGTCTGGCCAAGGAAGACCTGACCATCCGCACGTCGTTGCTGGAAGCACGCTGGCTGTGGGGCGACGAAAGCCTGTTCGATAAGTTCAAACAGGCGTTCTGGGACGACGTTGCCGAAGGCTCGGGCATGGCCTATGTGGACCAGAAGCTGGCCGAACGCGACAACCGCCACGACAAGATGGGCGACACCCGCTACGTGCTCGAGCCCAACATCAAGGAAGGCAAGGGCGGGTTGCGCGACCTGCAGACCCTGATCTGGATCGCCAAGTACCTGTACCGCGTCAGCAACATGAACGACCTGGTCGGCGAGGGGGTGTTCACCAAGGACGATCTCAAGCTGTTCGAGAAGGCGGAAAATTTCCTCTGGACCGTGCGCTGCCACCTGCATTTCCTGAACGGCCGGCCGGAGGAGCGCCTGAGCTTCTCCGTGCAGAAGGACATCGCCAAGCGCCTGGGCTACCGCGACCACGCCGGGACCAACGGCGTCGAGCGCTTCATGAAGCACTACTTCCTGATCGCCAAGGACGTGGGCGACATCACCCGCATCCTCTGCGCCGTTCTGGAACATCAGCACAAGAAGGCGGCCAAGCGGTTCCGCCTGCCGTTCTTCCGTTTTTCCGAACCGGACGTGCCCGGCTTCAAGATCGACAGCGGCCGCCTGACCGTGGAAAACAAGAAGGCCTTCGCCGACGATCCGGTCAAGCTGGTCGGCCTGTTCCACGCGGCGCAGAAGCACGGCCTGGACGTGCATCCGGAAGCGCTGCGCCTGGTCACCCAGAACCTGAAGCTGGTCGACGCCAAGCTGCGTCGCAACAAGGAAGCCAACCGCCTGTTCCTGGAAATGCTGACGGGGAAGGATCCGGTCGCGACCCTGATGCGGTTCAACGAGGCCGGGGTGTTCGGCCGCTTCGTTCCCGACTTCGGGCGCGTCGTGGCGCAGATGCAGTACGACATGTATCACGTCTATACGGTCGACGAGCACACCATCCGGGCCATCGGCCTGTTGGAAGGGATCGAGACCGGGCGCCTCAAGGAAGACCATCCGGTCAGCTGCGAGGTGATCGGCGAAATCCAGTCCCGCGAGGCGCTCTATGTCTCGGTCCTGCTGCACGACATCGCCAAGGGCCGGGGCGGCGACCATTCGGAACTGGGCGCCGATGTCGCCATGAAGCTGTGTCCCCGGTTCGGCCTCAACGCCTGGGAAACGGAAACCGTATCCTGGCTGGTGCGCTATCACCTGTTGATGTCGGCGACGGCGTTCAAGCGCGATCTGGACGACCCCAAGACGATCCAGGATTTCTGCGATCTGGTGCAGTCGCCGGAACGCCTGCGCCTGCTGCTGTGCCTGACCGTGGTCGACATCCGCGCCGTCGGCCCCAACGTGTGGAACAACTGGAAGGCGGGCCTGCTGCGCGAACTGTACTGGCAGGCCAAGGCCGTCCTCACCGGCGACGCGCCGGGCGAGCGGCGCAAGACCCGGGTCGCCCGCGCCAAGGCGGCGCTGGAACAGGCCCTGGCCAAATGGCCCGCCAAGGACCGCGAGGATCATCTCGCCCGGGGCACCGACACCTACTGGCTGGCCGCCGACACGGCGGCCCAGGTGCGCCACGCCGAACTGGTGCGCAAGGCGGAAAAGGACAAGGCCGACCTGACCATCGCCATGGCCGTGGACAAGACCCGCGCCGCCAACGAGATCACCGTCTACACCGCCGACCATCCGGGCCTGTTCGCCAACATCGCGGGGGCCCTGTCGCTGGCCGGGGTGTCGGTGCTCGACGCCAAGATCGCGACCCTGACCAACGGCATGGCGCTGGACACCTTCTGGGTCCATGACGGGGGCGGCATGGCGATCGAGGAAAAGGGCCAGATGGGCCGCATGACCCAGCGCATCGAGGATGCGCTCCGCGGCAAGCGCGACCCGGCCCGCGAACTGCGCAAGGAGCCGGACGCCGTATTCCCCGACAAGTCGCGGGCCTTCGCCATATCGCCCCGCGTGCTCATGGACAACCAGGCGTCCAACACCCATACGGTGATCGAAATCAACGGCCACGACCGGCCGGGGTTCCTGTACGACGTGACCACGGCGTTGACCCAGGAAGGGTTGCAGATCGCCTCGGCCCAGATCACCACCTACGGCGAGCGGGTGGTCGACGTGTTCTATGTGAAGGACATCTTCGGGCTCAAGATCCGCCACGGGGACAAGCTGAAATCCATCGAGAACCGGCTGCTGGAACGCATCGGCGGCAAGAAGGCGGTGAAGGCGGCGGCCAAGGCCGACAAGGCCGCCAAGGCGGAGACCCCCGCCAAGGGCGCGGCAAAAGCGCCCGCCAAGACACCTGCCAAGCCGGCCAAGGACGCCAAGCCCGCAGCGGCCGGCAAGGCGAAGACGGCCGCGAAAGCCCCGGCCAAGGAAAGCGCCAAGACGAAGCCGGCGAAGAAGCCGGCCGCGGCCAAGGCCAAGCCCGGCGGCAAGGCGTCCGGCAATTCCGTGGAAGCGGCCGAATAGGGGGCGCCCCGCCCGGCCCGCCTAAAGCCTTGTCATCGCCCCAATCCCGGCGTACCAGCGTGCCATGAACCTGTTGAAGGCCATCACGACCGTCGGCGGCTTCACGCTGTTGAGCCGCGTGTTCGGCTTCGTCCGCGACATGCTGATCGCCAATTTCCTGGGCGCCGGCATGGTCGCCGACGCCTTCGTCGTCGCCTTCCGTCTGCCCAACCTGTTCCGCCGCCTGTTCGCCGAGGGCGCCTTCGCCGCCGCCTTCGTGCCCCTGTTCGCCCGCGAGCTGGAGGGCGATCCCGACACGGCGGCGGCGCGGGCCCGGGCCCGCGCCTTCGCCGACGAGGCCATGACCCTGCTGGCCCTGGTCCTGGTCGCCTTCGTCGCGGTCATGGAAATGGTCATGCCCTGGGCCATGGTCGTGCTGGCCGGCGGCTTCGAGGCCGTGCCCGGCAAGATGGAACTGGCGACGGAACTGTCGCGCATCGCCTTCCCGTATCTGCTGTTCATCTCCCTGGTGTCGCTGCAGTCGGGCATCTTGAATTCCCTGGGCCGGTTCGCTGCCGCCGCCGCCGCACCCGTGCTGCTGAACCTCTGCCTGATCGCGGCCCTGCTCGGCCTCACGGGCCATGTGGAAACGCCGGGCCATGCGCTCGCCTGGGGCGTGTTCGCGGCGGGCGTTGCGCAGTTCGCCTGGCTCGCCTGGTTCTGCCGCCGCCAGGGATTTCCCCTGCGGCTGGTGCGGCCGCGCTGGACGGACAAGGTGGCGCTTCTCATCAAGCGCATCCTGCCCGTGGTGTTCGGCGCCTCGCTCTATCAGGTCAATCTGCTGATCGGCACCATCCTCGCGACCTATGTGTCCGACGGGGCCGTGTCCTACCTTTATTATGCGGACCGGGTGACGCAGCTGCCCTTGGGCGTGGTCGGTGTCGCCGTCGGCACGGCGCTGCTGCCGCTGCTGGCGCGGCAGCTCAAATCCGGCGAAACCGCGGCGGCTCTGAACAGCCAGAACCGGGGCCTGGAATTCGCGCTGCTGATGACCCTGCCGGCCGCCGCCGCCTGTCTGGTCATGCCGGACGAAATCATCCGCGTCCTGTTCGAACGGGGTGCTTTCGGCGCCGAGGCCACGGCGGCGACGGCCTCGGCCCTGTTCGCCTTCGCCACGGGCCTGCCGGCCTATGTGCTGATCCGCGTCCTCGCCCCGGGCTTCTATGCCAGGGAGGATACGTCGACCCCCGTGCGCATCGCCATCGCCGCCATGGTGGTCAACATCGCCCTCATGCTGGTGCTGATGAAGCCCTTGGGCCATGTCGGCATCGCGCTGGCGGCCTCCGTCTCGGCCTGGCTCAACACCCTGCTGCTCGCCATCGTGCTGGTCCGGCGGGGGCACTTCGCCCTCGACGCCCGCCTGCGCGGCCGCCTGCCCCGCATCCTGCTGGCCACGGCGGGCATGGTCGGGGTGCTCGAGATCGCGCGCCAGAACCTGGACTTTCTGATGACCGGCACCACGGCGCAGCAGGTGCTGGGCCTGGTCCTGCTGGTCGCCCTGGGCCTGGCCGCCTTCGCCGCCTTCGCCTTGGCGCTGCGCGCAGCGGGGCTGCGGGACGCCAAATCCATGCTGCGGGCGAAGGACCTGTAGCGGCCCAGGCTTGACCAATTCCGGCCCAACGGCGATAACCGGCGCGCGTTTTCGACTACTCATTTCAAGGACCGGCCACATGCGGCGCATCTTTTCCGGCGTTCAGCCGACGGGGAACCTTCACCTGGGCAACTACCTGGGCGCCATCCGCAACTGGGTGCACCTGCAGCAGGATTACGAGGACTGCCTGTTCTGCGTCGTCGACCTGCACGCCATCACCGTGTGGCAGGACCCGGCGCAGCTCCGGGCCTCGACCCGCGAGGTCGCCGCCGCCATGATCGCCGCCGGCATCGACGCCGAGAAATCCGTCATCTTCAACCAGTCCCAGGTGCCCGCCCATGCGGAACTGGCCTGGATCTTCAATTGCGTCGCGCGCATGGGCTGGCTCAACCGCATGACCCAGTTCAAGGAAAAGGCCGGCAAGAACAAGGAGAACGCTTCCGTCGGGCTGTTCGCCTACCCGAACCTGATGGCCGCCGACATCCTGGCCTATAAGGGCACCCATGTGCCCGTGGGCGACGACCAGAAACAGCATCTGGAACTGGCCCGCGACATCGCCCAGAAGTTCAACAACGACTTCGGCGTCGATTTCTTCCCCGTGGTCGAACCGCTGATCTTCGGCGAGGCGACGCGGGTCATGTCCCTGCGCGACGGCTCCAAGAAAATGAGCAAGTCCGACCCGTCGGATCAGTCGCGCATCACCCTGACCGACGACGCCGACGCCATCGCCAAGAAGGTGCGCAAGGCCAAGACTGATCCGGACGCTCTGCCGACCTCGAAGGACGGCTTCGAGGGCCGGCCCGAGGCCGCCAACCTGATGGGCATCTACGCCGCCCTGGCCGGCCAGGACCTGGCCCAGGTCATCCAGGACCACGGCGGCCACCAGTTTTCCCAGTTCAAGCAGGACCTGGCCGACCTGATGGTCGACAAGCTGCAGCCCATCACCGCGGAAATGCGCCGCCTCGCCGCCGATCCCGGCTATATCGACGGCGTGCTGAAGCGGGGTGCGGAGAAGGCGCGGGCCCTGTCCGAGCCGATCATGGCCGAGGTTCACGACATCGTCGGCTTTCTGCGGCCCTGAGCGGACAGATCTGATATACTTGACCCCGCTTGTCGGACTTGATTGCGGGCGTCCCTGGCCCCATGTTAGGCCCAAGCACCGCCGGAGACCGTCCGGCACCGAATAACGGCCATGCGGCCGAAAAGCGCGGAGACCAAAGACCCATGTTCATTCAGACCGAAACCACCCCGAATCCGGCGACCTTGAAGTTCCTGCCCGGCTGCACGGTGATGGCCGAAGGCACCGCCAACTTCGCCGAACCGACGGCGACCGCCCGCTCGCCCCTGGCGCAGGCGCTGTTCGCGGTCGACGGCGTGACCGGCGTGTTCTTCGGTCACGACTTCATCACCGTGACCAAGGGCGAAGACAAGGAATGGGACACCCTGAAGCCGCGCATCCTGGGCGGCATCATGGAACATTTCACCAAGGGCCTGCCGGTGATCACCGAGGGCGCCGAGGAGGCGGCTGCATCGACCGCCGACGACACGGAAATCGTGATCCAGATCAAGGAGTTGCTGGAAACCCGGGTGCGCCCCGCGGTGGCCCAGGACGGCGGCGACATCATCTATCACGGGTTCGAGGACGGCATCGTCTACCTGCAGATGCAGGGCGCCTGCTCCGGCTGCCCGTCGTCGACGGCGACGCTGAAGCACGGCATCGAGAACATGCTGCGCTACTACGTGCCTGAGGTGAAGGAAGTCCAGGCCGTCATGTAGGCCGGCCCCTTCGGGGACCCGCCTTAATCCATCCCGGGCCAGGGGATAAAATTCTTTGGTGCGGCCTATGACTTTAGTGATATAAGGCGCGCCGTTAACTATAATACGAGGAAGCGGTGTACAGCCCATCCCGGACCAAACCGGCGCACTGACGCTCGGACCGGGCTTTGTCGAATCCTTGAGGGAGAATTTGACAATCGGACCAGGGGCGGCCTTCGCAATCAGGTCTCCTTCTCTACCTTCAGAAACGTTCTTCCATCCAAGCACCCTGGGCACTGCTGTGAAATAGGTGCGGAAGACGGCCTTGGCCGATTCGAAGATCACATGAACAAGTTTCTTGAACGCTCGGTGATGACGGTCGTGCTTACGACCGCGGTCACCGCCGGCTACCTTGCCATTGAACGCGCGCCCCAGGCGTCCGTCCCCCCGATGCACGCGGCCGCCGTGACGGCCGGTCAGGCCGGCGCCCATGCGCGCGCCGGCGGGTTGGCTCTTGATGACGGCGCCGATCTTCAGATGATGGCGACCGGGGCGGGCGGCAATCTCGTGATTCCGCCCCGTCGGCCCGAATTCAAGCGCCAGCCCAAGGATTCGGTGACGGCGCTGCATGACTGGTTCGTCGAACTGAACTACGACCTCGAGCACATCCAGAACGGCAATGCCCATGTCCCGCCGGCCTTCCTGGCGGCGCTGCCGCCCGATCTCGGCAACGTGCCGGAAACGGCCATGCGCAAGCGCCTGTTCTTTCAGGCCGTGCTGCCGCTGATCCTGCGCGCCAACCAGGACATCCTGAGCGACCGCAAGCGCCTGTGGCAGCTGCACGCCGACCAGCGCCTGGGCCGCCGCATCGCCCCGGCCGACCGCCTGTGGCTGACGGCCATGGCCGAACGCTACAAGGTGCCGGCGGACAATCTGGCGCTCTTGATCCGCCGCGTCGACGTGATCCCGCCGTCCATGGCCCTGGCCCAGGCGGCCGAGGAAAGCGGCTGGGGCACCTCGCGCTTCGCCCGACAGGGCAACGCCATCTTCGGCCAATGGACGACCGCCGACGGCCCCGGTCTGGTGCCGCTTGAGCGGGACGGCGACAAGGACCACAAGGTGCGGGCGTTCAACAAGCTGATCGATTCCGTGCGCGCCTACATGCTCAACCTGAACACCCACCGCGCCTACCGCGAACTGCGCCGGGCCCGCGCCGCGCTGCGCCGCTCGGGCGAGCCGCTCAACGGCCATACGCTGGCGCGCTTCCTGTTCCGTTATTCGGAGCGCGGGGACGACTATGTGAGCGCCATCCGCGCGATGATCGATGCCAACGGCCTCGACCGCCTGGACGACGCCCGCCTGCTGAAGGGTCAGCGCCCGGAAGCCTGAGGCGCCGGCTTTCCACCACCCCTTTGATGCCGCCTACTTGGTGATGAAGAACTGGCGGCCCAGCCAGTACCAGCGCCCGTCCGGCCCCGGCACGGTGCAGTTGATGCGCCCGCGGCCCGCCGGGAACGGCTGATTGACCCGCACCTCGACCCGCACCTCGCCCAGACGCTCCAACCGTGCGCGCCCTTCGTGGGACGCGAAGCAGGTCAGCCGGTCGATCCCTTGGGGCGCCGGCGGGACCAGGGTGAAGCCCATGGCGGGCGGGTTGTTGGCGCCGGTGACCAGCTGGTCCGCCGGCGTCAGGTCGGTGACCGGCATGGCCAGGGCATTGATTGCCAGCCGGAACCGGCCGATCCCGCCGAAGGTCTCGTTCATGGCGAAGCGCGGCAGATAGAAGTAGCCGAGCGAGGGATGGGCGACGCCCGAATGCTGGCCGAAGGCGGCGGTGAAACCCTGATCGCGGGCCATGGCCTCCAATTCCAGGGAGGCCTCGCCGTAGGGATAGGCGAAGATTGCCGGCACGCCGCCCAGCTCGGCCTTGAACCGTTCGCTGGCCTCCGTGAACTCGGCCAGGTTGTTGTCCCGGGCCGCCCCGGCCATATGGGCATGGCTGACCGTATGGTGGCCGATGGTCGCTCCCTGGTCCCGGATGTCGCGGATCTGGTCCCAGGTCATGATGCCGCCCAGCTTGCGGTCCACCGGTTCCGTCGCGACGAACAGGGTGAACGGCAGCCCGGCCTTCTTCAGGCGCGGCCAGGCGTGCTCGTAGACCGAGGCATAGGCGTCGTCGATGGTGATGCCGACCGTGCGGTCGGGCAGGGCCGTGCCGGCCTTCATGGCGGCGATGATGTCGGGCAGGGACATCACCGTGTACTTGCCGGACGTCAGTTCCGCCAGATGCTCGTCGAACTGGTCGAGGCGGATGTTGGTGGTCGGATAGTCCTGTTCGCCGAACCGGTGATACATGATGATCACCGCCTGGTCGGCGGCGCGCGCCACGTCCGGCCATACCGTGAGCAGTCCCAGCAGCAGAAGCGCCGCCGCCCGCGGCCATCGGCCCCGGCGGCGGTCGCGGGCCCCGACGGACCGAGGACCGCCGGTCATGAAGAATCGTCTTTCATTCACCTCACCCCGAATGTGTATGGTTATCCCATATTATGACGTGATTTTTCCCCCTTCCGCGCTGCAGCACAAGTGTCCTAGGGTCGGACCCCCATAATTCATTCCGCAATCGAACGAAAGGTCCCCCTCTCATGTCGGACAAAATCGCCGAATCGGCCCTCGACCAATTGTTCCGCGACGCCCGGACCCACAACGGCTGGACGGATGAACCCGTGGGCGAGGATCTGCTGCGCCGGCTCTGGGATCTGGTCAAAATGGCGCCGACCAGCGCCAACTGTTCGCCCGCGCGCCTCGTGTTCGTGACCTCCGCCGCCGCCAAGGAAAAGCTCAAACCCTGCCTGATGGACGGCAACGTGGCCAAGACCATGGCCGCCCCGGTGACGGCGATCATCGGCCAGGACATGGAATTCTACGAAAAACTGCCGCAGCTGTTCCCCCATACGGACGCCAAGTCCTGGTTCGCCGGCAACGACGACCTGATCGCCGCGACCGCCTTCCGCAATGCGACCCTGCAGGGCGGCTATCTGATCATGGCGGCGCGCGCACTCGGGCTCGACTGCGGGCCGATGTCCGGGTTCGACGCGGCCAAGGTCGATGCCGCTTTCTTCGCGGGCACCAAGGTGACGGCCAATTTCCTCTGCAACATCGGCCACGGCACGACGGAGGATCTGTTCCCGCGCTCTCCCCGTCTCGCCTTCGAAGACGCCTGCCGCGTCGCCTGACGCGTCGGGCTGTTCTTCGCCATGGCTGATATCGATCTCGCCACCCCGCCGCCGGGCCAGGCCCCCGAGGACGCGCCGCCGCGCCCGTCGTTGTCGGCCTGGATCTATCTCGCCCTCTGCGCCGTCGCGATCCTGCAGGTGTTCTGGCGCCCCGACGGCTGGCAGGTCGTCGCCGTGGTCCTGGGGGCGGGCTACCTGATCCTGGAATTCACCCGCACCTCGGCGGTGCAGCGGCTGGTCGGCTACGGCCTCGCCTTCGGCGGCCTGGCCCTCGGCCTGCAGGCCGGGCAGGGGTCGGCGGTCCTGCTCGACGGCATGGCGGCGGCGCTGAAATTTCAGCTCGTGTTCTTCGCCGTCGCCTGGATGCAGATTCCCGCCAAGGTCAGCCCGACCCTGATGGCGGCGCGCCAGTTCGTGCTCGACCAGCCGGCCGGCCGGCGCTTTCTCATCCTGTCCTACGCGGCGCATTTCCTGGGCGCCTTTCTCAACCTGGCGGCCCTGACCCTGCTGTCGGACATGGTCGCCCGGCCCAAGGACCGTCAGTTGAAGGACCGCCTGGCCGTGGCCCTGATGATCGGCTTCACCTCGGCGTCCTGCTGGTCGCCGTTCTATGTCAGCGTCACCGTGGTGCTGGCGGCGCTGCCCGGGCTCAAATGGGTCGACATCGCCGTGCCCGGCCTGATCATGGGCATTCTGGTGGTCGCCGTGACGGCACTGATCGACCGCGTGTTCGTGCGCGGCGCGCGTCCGCGCCCGGCCCCGGGGCCCAAGGTCGAAAACGCCAATTGGCGCAAGCTGTCGCTGCTGCTGGGCGCCCTGATGGTCTCGGTCGTCACCCTGGAATCGCAGCTGCATCTGTCGATCCCCGTGGTCCTGGCCATGCTGGCGCCGCCCTTCGCCATGATCTGGCTGTTCATTTCCAAGGGCCGCCAGCACGAGGCGCCGGGCCTGCCGCGACGCGTCGTCGCCTCCCTGCCGGGTCTGCGCGGCGAGGCGCTGATCTTCATCGGCGCCAATCTGTTCGGCACGGGGGTCTCGCGGGTGCTCGACCCGGCGGCGGTGGCGGGCCTGCTCAACATCGGCGCCTGGCCCGACCTGGCCAAGCCGCTGGCGCTGGCGGGCTTCATCATCCTGGCCGGCGGCATCGGCCTGCATCCGGTGGTCCTGGTCATCCTGGTCGGCTCGGTCCTGCCGCCCGAGGTGTTCGGCATGCCGCCCGTGGTCATGGCGCTGGTCATGCTGGGCACCTGGGGCCTGTCGACGACCTCGTCGCCGGTGTCGGGCACGACCCTGGTGATCGGGCGGCTGACCGGCGAAAGCAGCTTCCGCCTCGCCTGGCGGCGCGCCCCCCTGTATACCCTGTCGGGCGCCGTGGTCGTGGCCGCCGTGGCCATGGCCTATTGGAAACTGGGCGGCCTGCCCTGAAGGACCGCATGTCATGAACCTTCTCGCCTTCGACACGGCGACGACCGGCTGTTCGGCGGCCCTGTTCGTGGACGGCCGCCTGGCGGCGCGCCGCGCCGCCGCCATGGCGCGCGGCCAGTCGGAAGCCCTGATGCCGATGATCGCCGAGGTCCTGGCCGAGGGCGGCTGTGCCTACGGCGATCTCGGCGGCCTGGCCGTGACGGTCGGGCCCGGCGCCTTCACGGGCCTGCGCATCGGCCTGGCGGCGTCCCGCGGCCTGGCCCTGGCGCTGGCCGTGCCCTGCGCCGGGGTGACGACCCTGGACGCCGTGGCCCATGCCGTGCCGGCGGACAGCCGGGCCGGCGGACGGGTTCTGGTCGCCCTCGATTCCAAGCGCGCCGATTTATATGTGCAACTGTTCGACGGCGACCTGGCGCCGCTCACTGAGCCGGCGGCCCTGATGGCCGAGGCCCTTGCGGATGTCGTGGCCGGCGGGCCGCTGACCGTCGCCGGCGACGCGGCACCCCGCGCCCTGGAGGCCCTGGCCGATGCGGGCATCGCCGCCCGGGGGGTGGGCGGTTCCGGCGTGCCCGACGCGGCCGTGGTCGGCGAAATCGCCCTGGCCCGGGGCCTGCCGCCCGTGGGCCGGGCGCCGGCCCCCATCTACCTGCGCCCGCCCGACGCCATCCGGCCGAAGGATGGCGGCCGGCTGCGGCCCTAGAATTCCAGGGGGTCAGGCGGTCTTGCGGATTATCAGGCGGTGGGGGGCGTCGGTTTCCGGGCGGCCCGGGTCTTCCGGCGTCAGGGACACCACTTCGTGGCCGTGGTCGCGCACGGAACGGGGCACGTTGTTCAGCGGCTCTGGCCCTTTCAGGCGTACTTCAAGTACCGCGCCTGTTTCCAGGCGTTCCAGGAAAAGCTTGGTTTTGACGAACGTCATCGGGCAGATGTCGTGTGAAATATCCAAAAAATGCGCAATTTCAGGCGAGTCGGCCATTTCTTCCGGTTTTCCCATCGTATACTCTTGTGTACAATACACACCTACTTTATATAGGCGCCGCCGGGTCAAATAAAATGTTTTGACCGATGTTTTCTGGCCGTTACGGCATGGAAACTTCCCCGCATCTCGGCGATCTCCCCTGAATGGGACTCTGTTCTGCCGACGGCGCCCAGCAGACACGCTTTTCAAGGACTAGGCGAACGAATGACTGAAAAACCCAATGCCTCCGATCTGATTGAACTGACGACGGAAATCGTCGCGGCCCATGTCGGCAACAACACGATCGCGCCGAGCGACATTCCCGCCCTCATCAACGAGGTCTACACCGCCCTTTCCAACGTCGGCACCGTTCCGGCCCAGGCGCAGCGTCCCAAGCCGGCCGTGCCGCCGAAGAAATCCGTGTTCCCGGATTACATCGTCTGCCTGGAAGACGGCAAGAAGCTGAAGATGCTGAAGCGGCACCTGAAGACGGCCTACAACCTGACGCCCGAGGAATACCGCGAGCGCTGGGGCCTGCCCGCCGACTATCCCATGGTCGCGCCCAGCTACGCCAAACACCGCTCGAACCTGGCCAAGAAGATCGGCCTCGGCACCAAACCCCGGCGCAAACGCTGAACCTTTCCCTCGGGTTGATCCTCGGGCTTTGGCACATGCCCCGTTAGGGGTATAGTAATTGAGCGAATCCAGACGCCTGCTGGCAATCCGTGGGGAGAAGATGTCGGAATCACGTATCGAGCAGCTTTGCATCGACAAGGGCATGAAAATGACGGACCAGCGCCGCATCATCGCGCGCGTGCTGTCCGAATCCGATGATCATCCCGATGTCGAAGAAGTGCACCGCCGGTCTTCGGCGATTGACGCGCGAATCTCCATCGCCACGGTCTACCGGACCGTGCGCCTGTTCGAGGAAGCGGGCATCATCGAACGCCATGATTTCGGCGACGGCCGCGCGCGCTATGAAGAGGTCACCGAAGAGCACCACGATCACCTGATCAACGTGCAGTCGGGCGAGGTCATCGAATTCCAGAACACGGAAATCGAACGTCTGCAGGACATCATCGCCCGCGACCACGGCATGCGCCTGGTCGGGCACAAGCTGGAACTGTACGGCGTGCCCCTGAAGAAAGGCGCCGACAAATAGGAATGACCCGACGCGACATTTCCCCGAACCGCGGTTTCGGGACCGGCGACAAGCGGGGCGTGAGGTAACCGGTGACGGACGCGACGCCCAAAAAACTCCATATCAAGACCTATGGCTGCCAGATGAACGTCTACGACTCAGAGCGTATGGCGGGGCTTCTGGCCCCCCTGGGCTATGCCCTGACGGATGCCGTGGACGACGCCGACATGGTGCTGCTCAACACCTGTCACATCCGGGAAAAGGCGGCGGAAAAGGTTTATTCCGAGCTCGGCCGCATCAACAAGGTCAAGCAGGCGCGTCAGGCCGGCGGCGGGGCCATGATCCTCGGCGTCGCCGGCTGCGTCGCCCAGGCCGAGGGCGAGGAGGTCCTGAAGCGCGCCCCCTACGTCGACATGGTGTTCGGGCCGCAGACCTATCACCGCCTGCCGGAAATGGTCGCCCGCCTGCACCGCGAAAAGGGGGCCCAGCTCGACACCGATTTTCCCGAGGAATCCAAGTTCGACCATCTGACGGGGCTGTCCCGTGTTGAAGGCCGGGCCGCGTTCCTGACCGTGCAGGAAGGCTGCGACAAGTTCTGCACCTTCTGCGTCGTGCCTTATACGCGGGGCGCCGAATTCTCGCGGCCCGTCGATCAGGTCGTGGCCGAGGCGCGCCAGCTTGCCGCGGCCGGAGCGGCCGAGATCACGTTGTTGGGCCAGAACGTCAATGCCTACCACGGCACGGGCGCCGACGGCGTGGAAGTCGGCCTGGGCGGGCTGATCCGCCTGCTGGCCGGCATCGACGGGATCGAGCGCCTGCGCTACACCACCTCCTATCCGGCCGAGGTCGACGACGCCCTGATCGCCGCCCACCGCGACGTGCCCGAACTGATGCCCTATCTGCATCTGCCCGTGCAGTCGGGATCGGACCGGGTGCTGAAGGCCATGAACCGCCGCCATGGCCGCGATTTTTATATCGACTTGGTCGCACGCCTGCGCGCCGCGCGCCCCGACCTGGGCCTGTCGTCGGATTTCATCGTCGGCTTTCCCGGCGAAACGGACGCCGATTTCCAGGACACGCTCAGTCTCGTCCGCGCGGTCGGCTACGTGCAGGCCTATTCGTTCAAGTATTCGCCGCGACCCGGCACCCCGGCGGCCGCCATGGAATTGCAGGTGCCCGAAGACGTGAAGGACGCACGCTTGAAAGAGCTCCAGGATCTTCTCAACACGCAGCAGCTTGCCTTCAACCAAGCCTGTATCGGGCGCACCCTGCCGGTGCTGCTCGACCGGCCCGGCCGCCACGCGGGCCAGTTGCTCGGCCGCAGCCCCTACATGCAGGCGGTCCATGTCGAGGCCCCGGCCGACTGGCTGGGCCGCACCGCCGACCTGGAGATCGTCTCGGCCGGCGGCAACAGCCTGGGCGGGGTCCTTGCGGGCGCTTCCCGCCAGTCCGCCGAACGGAGATCGGCATGAGCCGCGGGCGCTCCCGCCGACAGGCGCGCGGCGGCGTCGAGGCCGTGATCCCCATGGCCCCCGCGACCGGCGGCGGCCCGGCCGCGGCCATGGTCACGGAACAGATGACCTTCGCCAACAACGGCCTCGCGGCGGCGCTGTTCGGCTCCCACCACGCCCATCTGGCGCAGATCGAACAGGGCCTGGGCGTGACCATCCACGCCCGCGGCAACGAGGTCGCGATCACCGGCGACGGGGCCTCCGTCGATCGCGCGGCGGCGATTCTGGCGGCCCTTTACGACCGCCTGAAACACGGCCACGGCGTCGATACGCCCGAGGTCGACGCCATGCTGCGGATGTCCAACGGCGCGCGCGCCGGCGGCGACGGCGACCCCAAGGAAGGGCTGAAGGATGCCGGCGTCGCCGTGCATACCCGCAACAAGGTGATCACCGCCCGGACCGCGACCCAGGCCGATTACCTGGGCGCCATCGACGAATGCCCTCTGGTGTTCGGCCAGGGCCCGGCGGGCACGGGCAAGACCTATCTGGCCGTGGCCAAGGCGGTCGAACGCCTGGTCCAGGGCCGGGTCGACCGCATCATCCTGTCGCGCCCGGCGGTCGAAGCCGGCGAGCAGCTCGGCTTCCTGCCCGGCGACATGCGGGAAAAGGTCGATCCCTACCTGCGCCCGCTGTACGACGCGCTCTACGACATGCTGCCGCAGCAGCAGGTGGAAAAGCGCCTGGAAAGCGGCGAGATCGAGGTGGCGCCCCTCGCCTTCATGCGCGGCCGCACCCTGTCCAACGCCTTCGTCATCCTCGACGAGGCGCAGAACACGACGCCCGTGCAGATGAAGATGTTCCTGACCCGCCTCGGCGAGAATTCCTGCATGGTGGTGACCGGCGACCTCAGCCAGGTCGACCTGCCGCGCGGCACCCGGTCGGGCCTGCGCGACGCCCAGGAGGTGCTGGTCGGCACCAAGGGCATCCGCTTCGTCGAGTTCACGGAACAGGACGTCGTCCGCCACCCCCTGGTGTCGCGCATCGTTCATGCCTATCAGAACGTGGAAACCTCGCGCCGAGCCGGCGCGCGATATGAGCATTATGAAAGCGAACGCGAACAGAGCGACGAATAACGGCGCGGGCATGATGCCCGGGCCGGTGTTGGAGATCGCGGTCGACATCGCGTCCCCCGAATGGGCGACGGCGCTCGCCGATGCGGAGGCGATCGCCGAACGCGCCCTGGCCGCCGCCTATGGGGCCCTGGACCACGGCGCCGACGCCCGCCCGGCCGAGGTCTCCCTGGTGCTTGCCGACGACGCCATGGTGGCGGCGCTCAACCGCGATTACCGGGGCAAGGACGGGCCGACCAACGTGCTGTCGTTCCCGCAGCAGGACGGTGATGCCCCCGCCGGGGGCCTGCCCGGGATGCCCGACATGCTGGGCGACGTGGTGATCGCCTTCGGCGTCACGGCGGCCGAGGCCGGGGACCAGGGCATCCCCCTGGCCGACCACTTATCGCATCTCTGCGTCCATGGTATGCTGCATCTTCTGGGCTTCGACCATATCGACGCGGACGAGGCCGACAGGATGGAACGACTGGAAACGGATATCCTGGGGGGCCTCGGCGTCCCGGATCCATATGGAAAGGAGCGGTGACCGCCCGATCGCAAGGGCATCTATCCTGGTAACATGAACGATCAATCATCGAGTCCCCCGCCCCGGGAAACCGGGGCCACTCCCCGTTCCTCGTCGCAGGAATCCCAAACCCCGCCGGCCGAGACGCGGAGCATCTCTCCGTGGCAGCGCCTGATGCGCCGGTTCCGCGGCGGACAGAACGGCTCCGTGCGCGAGGCGCTCGAGGAAATCATCGAGGAACGCGCCGAGCCCGCCGCCCCCATCGGCGACGACGAACGCGCGCTGCTGTCCAACATTCTCAACCTGCGCGGCCTCACCGTCGAGGACGTCATGGTGCCGCGCGCCGACATCGTCGCGGTCGAGGCGGACACGCCGCTCAGCGAGATCGTGCGCATCATCGGCGAACAGGGCCATTCGCGCCTGCCCGTCTACCGGGGCACACTGGACGACGTCATCGGCATGGCCCACATCAAGGACCTGTTCCTGTGGGACGGCCACGACAAGGACTTCAAGCTGTCCGAACACCTGCGCCGCATCCTGTTCGTGGCACCCTCCATGGAGGTTCTCGAACTGCTGCTGGAAATGCGTGCCCGGCGCTCGCACATGGCCCTGGTGGTCGATGAATACGGCGGCGTCGACGGCCTGGTCACCATCGAGGACCTGGTCGAGGAAATCATCGGCGAGATCGAGGACGAACACGACCGCTCGTCCGAACCGGTGCTCAAGGAAAACCCCGACGGCTCCTATACGGCCGACGCCCGGGTCGAGATCGAGGCCCTGGAGGAAAAAGTCGGCGCCTTCGCCACGGACGAGGAGCGGGAATACATCGACACCCTGGGCGGGCTGGTGTTCGCCCTGGCCGGCCGCGTGCCGATCCGCAGCGAACTGGTCGCCCATCCCTCGGGTTTCGAGTTCGAGATTCTGCAGGCCGATCCCCGGCGGGTGCACCGCCTGCGGGTGCGCCGCCGCACCGCCGCCGACAAGGACGCGACAGCCGGATGACCGGGGCCCGGGCCGGGTTCCGGCGCCTGCATGACGGCGCCGCGGGCCTGACGGGCTGGCGGCGGCGGGGGCTGGCGGCGGCGCTCGGCGTGCTGGCGGCGGGGGCGTTGCCGCCGCTACATCTCGTGGTCCTTCTGGTGCCCGCCTTCGCGGGCCTGATCTGGCTGGTCGCCTCGCGTCCCCGCCTGGGCGGGGCCCTGGCCGACGGCTGGTGGTTCGGCGCCGGGCACGCGGCGGCCGGCACGTTCTGGATTTCCCATTCCCTGACCATCGATCTGGCCCGCCACGGCTGGCTGATCCCCATCGCCGTGCTTGGCTTCGCGGCCGTGCTCGGCCTGTTCCCGGCCCTGGCCGCCGGCCTGCTGCACCGCCTGCGCCGCACGGGCGCGGCCCCCGGCGGCGGCGACGCGCTGATCCTGGCCGGCGCCTGGACCGCCGCGGAATGGCTGCGCGGCTGGTTGTTCACGGGCTTTCCCTGGAATCTCATGGGCACGGTCTGGACCTTCGCCGACGCCATGATCCAGCCGGCCTCGGTGGTCGGCGTCTACGGCCTTGGCCTGTTCACGGTCTGGGCCGCGGCGGCCCCGGCGGCGCTTGCGGGCGGCGGGCGGCGGCCCTGGCTGGCGGCCGCCTTCGCGGCGGCCTTCCTTCTGGGCATGTGGGGCGGCGGCCTGTGGCGTCTCGCGGGGGCGGAAACGGCGTTCGCCCCCGGCGTCCACCTGCGCCTGGTGCAGCCCAACATCGCCCAGGCGGACAAATGGCGGCCGGGCCTGCGTGCCGGCCATGTCACCCATCAGATCGAGTTGAGCCTCAACCCCAAGGGCCTGAACGGCGATCCGGCGGGGATGCAGGACCGGGAGCCGGCCCCCGAGCCCACCCATGTCATCTGGGCCGAGACGGCGGTGCCTTATGTGCTGGGGCGCGAGCCGGTGCTGCTGCGGGCATTATCGCATGCCGCACCGGTCGACGGCGCCCTGCTGACCGGATCGCTCCGTCTGGAGGACGCGCCGGATGGGGACCCTCGGGTCTACAACAGCCTCTATGCGGTCGAGGCCTCGGGCCGCGTCGCCCTGACCTACGACAAGCACCATCTGGTGCCGTTCGGCGAATACGTGCCGTTTCAGGACTGGCTCGGCTTTCTCAAGATCACCCAGGGGCGCGGCAATTTCACCCCGGGACCGGGTCCGCGGGTGTTGGAGGTCAAGGGCCTGCCGCCCTTTTCGCCGCTCATCTGCTACGAAGTGATCTTCCCCCATGCCGTGCTGCCCGCCGCCGGGGAAAACCTCGAGGGGCCCCGCGCGCGCTGGCTTCTCAACATCACCAACGACGGCTGGTTCGGGATTTCGCCCGGCCCCTACCAGCACCTTGCCGCCGCCCGCCTGCGCAGCGTCGAGGAAGGCCTGCCCCTGGTCCGCGCCGCCAACACCGGCATTTCCGCCATCGTCGATCCCTGGGGCCGCACGGTCGCCGCCCTGGGGCTCGGCCAGGCCGGCACGATCGACGCCGGTCTGCCCGAACCGATCGAGGCCCGGACCCTGTTTTCCCGGCTCGGAAACGCCCTGTCGCTGCTGCTGGCCGGCCTGTTCATGGTCCTGGGATGTGCCGCCCGGCGCCGGGCCGGAACCGGGGAATCCCCCTCCATACCCTAGGGTTTCCGCCAATATCACCTTGACGCGGACCCGTAACGCTGGCACAAACGGCGGCCCGGACACACGCGGTCCGGGCGTGGCGTATTTGGACCGTTTGCCGCCACGAAAAACAACGCGCTAAGCGGACGAGCGTCGCCCCCGCACGTTTCGTCCTCATAGTCCTACATCTGTAAACGACGTTACCGGAGGCTACACCCGTGACTCTATCCAACTATCTCTTTACGTCCGAATCCGTTTCCGAAGGTCACCCGGACAAGGTGTCCGACCGCATTTCCGACGCGGTGCTCGACGAATTCATCCGCCGCGATCCCCTGAACTGCCGTCTTGGCTGCGAAACCATGACCACCACCAACCGCATCATCGTCGGCGGCGAAGGCCGCTGCGGCGACGACGGGCGCGGCCCCCTGTTCGACGACAAGGGCGACGCCGACGCGGCGCTGATCGAACAGATCGCGCGCGACTGCGTGAAGGACATCGGCTACGAACAGGACGGCTTCCATTGGGACAGCGCCAAGGTGCAGGTCTACCTGCACGGCCAGTCCGCCGACATCGCCGTTGGCGTCGATTCCGCCGGCAACAAAGATGAAGGTGCGGGCGACCAGGGCATCATGTTCGGCTTCGCCTGCACGGAAACCGAAGAATTGATGCCGGCCCCGATCCATTTCTCGCATCAGATCCTGAAGCAGATGGCCGACGCCCGCCATGCCGGCAAGACCCCGGGGCTGCTGCCCGATTCGAAAAGCCAGGTCACCCTGCAGTACGAAAACGGCAAGCCCGTGCGCGCGACCTCGGTCGTCGTCTCGACCCAGCATGCGGGCGAGCTGTCGACGGACGAGGTGCGCGAGATGGTGCGTCCCTTCGTCGAAGGCGTGCTGCCCGAGGGCTGGATGTGCGATGAGGACGAATTCTACGTCAACCCGACGGGCCGTTTCGTCATCGGCGGGCCCGACGGCGACGTCGGCCTGACCGGGCGCAAGATCATCGTCGATACCTACGGCGGGGCGGCCCCCCACGGCGGCGGCGCCTTTTCCGGCAAGGATCCGACGAAGGTCGACCGTTCGGCCGCCTATGGTGCGCGCTACCTCGCGAAGAACGTGGTGGCGGCGGGCCTCGCCGACAAATGCGTGATCCAGCTGGCCTACGCCATCGGCGTGTCCAAGCCGCTGTCGGTCTATGTCGACACCCAGGGTACGGGCCGCGTCGCCGAGGAGCAGATCTCGGCCAAGCTGCAGGAAATGGTCAACCTCAGCCCGCGCGGCATCCGCGAGCATCTGGAGTTGAACAAGCCGATCTACGCCCGCACCGCGGCCTACGGCCATTTCGGCCGCAAGCCCGATGCCGACGGCGGCTTTTCCTGGGAAAAGACCGATCTGGTCGCCGGCCTGAAGGCCGCTTTCGGAGCCTAAGTCCGGCGCGGCCTTTCGGGGGCGACGGGTATGGACCCACAGGAACCACCACGGTTTTACGGCCGGCGGCGGGGCAAGAAGCTCCGCCCCGGCCGCCGTGCCCTGATCGCGGACCTGCTGCCGACCCTGCGGGTGCCGCCCGGGGACGGGCCGCTCGACCCGGCGGCCCTGTTCGGCGGCGAAAAAACCGCCTGCTGGATGGAAATCGGTTTCGGCGCCGGTGAACATCTGGCCGACCAGGCCCAGGCCCATCCCGATATCGGCTTCATCGGCTGCGAGCCCTTCGTCAACGGCGTCGCGACCCTGCTGGCCCAGATCGCGGAACGGTCGCTGGACAATATCCGCCTGCATGACGACGACGCGAGGCCCCTGCTGACGCGCCTTCGGTCGGGGTCCTTCGACCGCGTGTACCTGCTGTATTCCGATCCCTGGCCCAAGAAACGCCATTGGAACCGCCGTTTCGTGCAGCGGGAGACCCTGGATCAGCTGGCGCGCATCCTGGCCCCCGGCGGCCTGTTCCGCGTCGCCACCGACCACATGGAACATGCCCGCTGGGCCTTGGGGCTGGCGGCCAACCACCCGGACTTTCAATGGACGGCCCGGGGGCCCGAGGATTGGCGGACCCGCTGGGCCGACGGCTATCCCACCCGCTACGAGGAAAAGGGCCTGGCCGGCCCGCACCGGGTCTATCTGGAGTTCCGCCGCCGGAGCGGATGAGCGCCGGGAAAATCACGGCAAGGCTTGTCTTGCGGGCGATTTCGGACTATATAGGCCCCGCATTTCACGTTTAAGGAAATGCGCTTCGTTAAGTCCGATAGCGGAATTGATGGGGCGGGCCGGTGGCCCGCCTTTTGTGTTTTTTGCCTCAGGTGCATCGCGGCCGCCCCGGCGCCGCGACCGATTGGGACCCCGACCACGTGACCTTGGAACAGCGCATCGCCGAGATCATCCGCCCGGCCATCGAGGATTTGGGCTTCGAGCTTGTCCGTGTCCTGGTGTCCGGCCAGCGCAACAAGAAGCTGCAGGTCATGGCCGAACCCAAGGACGGCTCGGCCATGAACGTCGATCATTGCGCGGTCATCTCGCGCAGCGTGTCGGCGCTGCTGGACGTGGAAGACCCCATCGACGATCACTATGTGCTTGAGGTTTCGTCCCCCGGCATCGACCGGCCGCTGGTCAAGCTGGCCGATTTCCAGCGCTATGCCGGGTTCGACGCGCGCGTCGAAATGGACGTCGCGGTCGAGGGCCGGCGCCGGTTTTCCGGCCGCCTGCTCGGCGTCGACGGCACGGACGTGGTGATGGACGTGACGGAAGGCGAGGTGCGCCTGCCCTTCGCCGACATTCAGAAATCAAAACTGCTGATGACCGACGAGCTGATCGCGGCCCATCAGCAGGCGGACGGATAGGCCGTCCCGCCGGAAACCGACTTTTTGTGAGTTTGAAGGAACATCGGAAATGAGCGACGTCATGCAAAACGAAGCCGTCCACGCCCGCCCGGAACTCCTGGCTGCCGCCGATCAGGCCGCCCGCGACAAGGGCATCGAGCGGGACGAGGTCCTGGAAGCCATGGAACAGGCGATCCAGAAGGCCGGGCGCTCCAAGTACGGGCATGAACACGATATCCGCGCGGTCATCGACCGGGTGTCGGGCGCGATCACCCTGGCCCGCTTCCTGGAAGTCGTCGAAAACGCCGAGGCCGTCGAGAACGAGGTCACCCAGCTGACCCTGGAGCAGGCGAAGCAGCGCAAGGCCGACGCGGTGGTCGGCGAATTCCTGATCGACCCCCTGCCGCCCATCGATTTCGGGCGCATCGCGGCCCAGACCGCCAAGCAGGTCATCGTCCAGAAGGTCCGCGAGGCCGAGCGCAAGCGCCAGTACGACGAATACCAGGACCGCATCGGCGAGGTCGTCAACGGCTTGGTCAAGCGTATCGAATACGGCAACGTGATCGTCGACCTGGGCCGCGCCGAGGCGCTTTTGCGCCGCGACGAGTCGATCCCGCGCGAGCATTTCTCTAACGGCGACCGCGTGCGCGCCTATATCATGGACGTGCGCGAGGAAACCCGCGGCCCGCAGATCTTCCTGTCGCGCACCCATCCGCAGTTCATGTCGGCGCTGTTCAAGCAGGAAGTGCCGGAAATCTACGACGGCATCATCGAGATCAAGTCCGTGGCCCGCGACCCGGGCTCGCGCGCCAAGATCGCCGTGCTGTCCCATGACTCATCCATCGATCCCGTCGGCCCCTGCATCGGCATGCGCGGCTCCCGCGTGCAGGCCGTGGTCGGCGAACTGCAGGGCGAGAAGATCGACATCATCCAATGGTCGCCGGACGAGGCCGCCTTCATCGTCAACGCCCTGGCGCCGGCCGAGGTGTCCAAGGTCGTGATGGACCAGGACGCCCACCGCATCGAGGTCGTGGTGCCCGACGATCAGCTGTCGCTGGCCATCGGCCGACGCGGCCAGAACGTGCGCCTGGCCTCGCAGCTGTCCGGCTGGGACATCGACATCTTCACGGAAGCCGAGGAATCGGAGCGCCGCAACGAGGAATTCCGCGCCCGCTCCGCCCTGTTCGTGGAGGCCCTGGACGTCGATGACGTGATCGCCCACCTGCTGGTCACCGAAGGCTTTTCCAAGGTCGAGGAAGTGGCCTTCGTGCAGATCGAGGACCTGACCGACATCGAAGGCTTCGACGAGGACGTGGCCCGCGAACTGCAGGCCCGCGCCCAGACCTTCCTGGAAACCCGCGATGCCGAATTCGAGGCGCGCCGCCGCGAACTGGGCGTCGAGGACGACCTGGGCGAGATCGAGGGCATCACCAACGAGATGATGGTGGCGCTCGGCGAGGCCGGGGTGAAGACCCGCGACGACCTGGGCGACCTGGCCGGCGACGAGCTTCTGGAAATCGCGCCCCAGGGCACGATGACCCTCGACGCCGCCAACCAGATCATCATGGCCGCCCGCGCCCATTGGTTCGCCGATGAAGACGCGGCCGCCGAGGGTGAGGCGGAAACCCCCGCGGAAGACGGCGGCGACGCGCCGCAGGCTTCCTAGGGGGCGGTCGTGGCGCACGGCAGAGACGGCACGATGAGCTAGAGTCCGGAGACAGGCATGACCGGTGGTTTACTGACCCACGCGGAAGACGATATGGCCCCGGCGTCCGATGAGGACGGCGGGCCCGTTCGCCGCTGCGTCGTCACCGGGGAGAAAAGGCCTGTTCCGGAACTGCTGCGCTTCGTCGTCGGTCCCGACGACTGCATCGTTCCCGACCTGGCGGGCAACCTGCCCGGGCGGGGAATATGGTTGAGTGCCCGCCGCGATGTGGTAAATACAGCCAGCGAAAAGAACCATTTTGCCAAGGCGGCCAAGCGCAAGGTCACCGTTCCGCCCCATCTGGCGGACGATATCGAGGCGCAGATGGTCCGCCGCTGCATGGATGCGCTGGGTCTGGCGCGCCGCGCGGGCCGGGTCGTCGCCGGGTTTGAAAAGACCGACGCCTGGCTGAGGACCGCCAAACGCGGTCTGTTGGTTGCGGCCCGGGACGGCAGCGAGGACGGCAAATCCAAGCTGCGGGCCCTGGCGCCGGGACTGACGCAATTCACGGTCCTGGACGCGGCTGAACTGGGCCGTGCGTTGGGCCGGGACCATGTGGTCCACGCGGCGGTCGCGCCCGGTGGCTTGGCGGATCGCCTGGTCTTCGAACAAAACCGGCTTTTGGGGTTTCGCGAGGGCGCCCCGGCCGGAAAGACTTCTCCCTCGCATGACTAGGCCGGGTTCATCGGAGCCCGAAAATCCGGGGCTCCGGACCGTGCCGATCGGAAGGTATTGATGGCTGAGACGACTGAAAAAGACAAAGCGGACAAGGGCGGCAGCGGCAAGCTGGGTCTGGGCGGCGGCGGAAAGCTGACGCTGAACAAGACCGTGGAAAAGCGCCAGACGCGCCAGAACTTCTCCCACGGGCGGTCCAAGATGGTCACCGTCGAGGTCAAGAAAAGCCGCACCATCACGCCGGCCAGGGACGACGCGCGCCCGGCGGGCGCCGGCGACGCCCAGTTCGAGGGCGATGGCGAAACGCCGATCCGCGATCTCACGGATCAGGAACTTCAGGCCCGCCAAAAGGCCCTGGAGACCGCGCAGCAGACCAAGGACGACGTGACGGAAGCCGCGCCGGCCCGTCCGCTCGGCCCGACGCCGGTCGACCGCAGCCAGCCCGAACCGGAACCGGTCGTGGAAGCGGCCTCCGAGCCGGCCGTGGCCGAAACCCCGGCGCCGGCCCCCGTGGCCGTCGACCCGGCGTCCGTGCCGGCCCCCGGCGACGATGCGCGCCCCGTGCGGCCGCGCCCGGCGGCCCGCGAAGAGGAAGACGACGACGGCCCGCGCAACAAAAGCCGCGGCAAGAAGGGCCCGGCCGAAGTCCGCCGCGCCGCGCCCACGCGGGGCTACAATGAACGCCGCCGCGGCAAGCTGACCATTTCCGACGCCCTCGAAGGCGAGGAAGAGCGTCAGCGGTCCATCGCCTCGGTCCGGCGGGCCCGCGAGCGGGAAAAACAAAAGCAGCGTGAACTGCTGCAGGAAGGTGCCAAGGTCGTGCGAGAAGTCATTGTTCCCGAAGCCATTACCGTTCAGGAACTGGCCAACCGCATGGCTGAACGGGGTGCCGACGTGGTCAAGTCGCTCATGAAAATGGGCGTCATGGCGACGATTACCCAGACGATCGACGCCGATACGGCGGAGTTGGTGGTCGAGGAATTCGGCCACCGCATCCGCCGCGTGTCCGAGTCCGACGTGGAACAGGGCCTGCGCCGCGACCAGGACGACGCGAAGGACCTCCGGTCCCGCGCCCCCGTGGTCACGGTCATGGGCCATGTCGACCACGGCAAGACCTCGCTGCTCGACGCGCTGCGCGCGACCGACGTGGCCGGCGGCGAAGCCGGCGGCATCACGCAGCACATCGGCGCCTATCAGGTGACGACGCCGTCCGGCGCCAAGATCTCGTTCATCGACACCCCGGGCCATGCCGCGTTCACCGAAATGCGTGCGCGCGGTGCCCAGGTCACGGACATCGTGGTGCTTTGCGTCGCCGCCGACGACGGCGTCATGCCGCAGACCATCGAGGCCATCCACCATGCGAGGGCCGCGGGCGTGCCGATCATCGTCGCCATCAACAAGATCGACGTGGCGGGCTCCGACCCCAACCGGGTGCGCACGGAACTGCTGCAGCACAACGTGCAGGTCGAGGAAATGGGCGGCGACGTGCTGTCCATCGAGGTCTCGGCCCTGAAGAAGACCAATCTGGACAAGCTGGAAGAAGCCATCGTCCTGCAGTCGGAACTGCTCGACCTCAAGGCCAATCCGGACCATGCCGCCGAAGGCGTCATCGTCGAGGCCCGCATGGAGCAGGGCAAGGGCTCGGTCGCCACGGTGCTGATCCAGCGCGGCACGCTCAAGGTCGGCGAGATCTTCATCGCCGGCGGCGAATGGGGCCGGGTGCGCGCCATGATGGATGCCCATGGCAACCAGCTGGACGAAGCCGGCCCCTCCATGCCGGTCGAAATTCTGGGTCTCAACGGCACGCCGCAGGCGGGCGACGACTTCGTCGTCGTCGATTCCGAATCCCGCGCCCGAGAGGTCACGGAATTCCGCCAGCGCCAGGAACGCAACAAGCAGGCGGCGGCCGGCGGCCGCGGCACCCTCGAACAGATGTTCGAGCGGATCCAGGAAGGCGAGGCCCAGGCCGTGCCGCTGGTCATCAAGGCGGACGTGCACGGATCGGCCGAGGCCATCGTGGGCGCCCTGGAGAAGCTGTCGACCGACGAAGTTCGGGTGCAGGTCCTGCATTCGGGCGTCGGCGGCATCAACGAAAGCGACGTGACCCTGGCCCGTGCCTCCAACGCGGTGATCGTCGGCTTCAACGTGCGCGCCAACCCGCAGGCCCGCGACCTGGCAAAACGCGACGGCCTGGATATCCGCTATTATTCGGTGATCTACAACCTGACCGACGACATCAAGGCCCTGCTGTCGGGCCTGCTGGCGCCGACCATCCGGGAAAACTTCCTGGGCTACGCCGAAGTGCGCGAAGTGTTCAACGTGTCCAAGGTCGGCAAGGTCGCCGGCTGCATGATCACCGAAGGCACCGTCAAGCGCGGCGCCAAGGTGCGCCTGCTGCGCGACGATACGGTGATCCACGAGGGCGACCTGAGCCAGCTGAAGCGGTTCAAGGACGACGCCAAGGAGGTCCAGTCGGGCACGGAATGCGGCATGGCGCTGGCCAACTATCAGGACATCCAGGTCGGCGACGTCATCGAATGCTTCGAGACCGAGGAAGTGGCCCGGGAGCTCTAGGGTTCGGGCCGCACAACCACCGATCCGTCCGGTATCGGGCGGGGCCAGGGGGCTCCGCCGGCCGGCCATTGGTAACGCATTGCCATGTCAGAAAAATCACGTAAACGGCAGGCCGGGGCCAAGCCTCCCTCGCAGCGCCAGCTTCGCGTCGGCGAGGAACTGCGCCATGTCCTGGTGCGCATCCTGGAACGCCGCGATTTCCGCGACCCGCTTTTGGCCGAGGCCAATCTCACGGTGACCGGCGTCGACGCCAGCCCGGACCTGCGCCGCGCCACCGTGTTCGTGGTGCCGCTGGGCGGCAGCGTGATGGGCGACACCGACACGGACGGCATCCTCAAGGCGCTCAACCACGCGACGCCCTATATCCGCCGCCAGGTCGCCAGCGAGATCAGCCTCAAGTTCCTGCCCCAGTTCTCCTTCCGCCTGGACCACAGCTTCGAGCATGCCGGGCGCATCGGCGCCATCCTGCATGACCCCCGCGTGCGCCGCGACCTGGACGCCCCGGGCGACCCGGCGGACGACGAATAGGCCCGGCAGAGGATGGGCCGCCGCCGCAAGGGTCTCGCCATTCACGGCTGGATCAATCTCGACAAACCGCTGAGCGTGACCTCGACCCAGGCCGTGGGCCGCATCAAGCGCCTGTTCAACGCCGCCAAGGTCGGCCACGGCGGCACCCTCGATCCGCTGGCCACGGGCATCCTGCCCATTGCGCTGGGCGAGGCGACCAAGACCGTGTCCTATGCCATGGACGGGGAAAAGGAATACGTTTTCACGGTTTGTTTCGGAACCGAGACGGAAACCGGCGACCGCGAGGGCGCCGTGTCGGCGGAAAGCGGCGCGCGTCCGACGGATGCCGACATCACGGCGGCCCTGCCCGGGTTCCTGGGTGAGATCGACCAGGTGCCGCCGCGCTATTCGGCGATCAAGGTGGATGGCGCCAGGGCCTACGACCTGGCCCGCGGCGGCGAGGATTTCGAACTGCAGTCCCGCCGCGTCACGGTCCTCGCCCTGACCCTGGAAAGCCGCCCCGATGCCGACCATGCGGTGATCCGCTGCCGCTCGGGCAAGGGGGTCTACGTGCGCTCCCTGGCCCGCGATCTGGCGCGGGACCTTGGCACCGTCGGGCATGTTTCCGAATTGCGCCGCACGGCGGTCGGGCCGTTCACGGAAAAGGGGTCGATTTCGCTAGATAATCTGGAGGCTCTGGGGCATAGTGCGCGCGATTCCGGGCACCTCCTGCCCGTCGAGACCGCGCTGGACGACATCCCGGCGCTGGCCCTGACGGAAGCCGAGGCCCGGCGGCTGGCCCAGGGACAGGCCATTGCGGCCCTTCCCGTCGCCAGCCGTTCGCCGCTCAAGAGCATCCGCCAAGGCGACATGGTTTCGGCCATGCTCGGCGACCGGCTGGTGGCTCTGGCGGAGATCAAGGGCGGTGAAATCCGTCCTGTACGGGTTCTGAATCTGAATGATCCGGATACCTGATCTTCAACAATCAAGAACAGGAGTATGACGATGTCGATTACCGCTGAGCGGAAGCAGGAACTTATTGGTGAGTTCCAATCGGGCAACGGCGATACCGGATCGCCCGAAGTTCAGGTCGCCATTCTGACCGAACGGATCGCCAATCTCACCGAACACATGAAAACCCACAAGCGCGATTTCCATTCCCGCCGTGGTCTTCTCATGATGGTCGGCCAGCGCCGGCGCCTGTTGGACTATCTGAAAAAGAAGAACGACGGCCGCTACGAAGAGCTGGTCAAGCGCCTGGGTATTCGGCGCTAGTTTGCATGAATGGGCGTGCATCCGTCATGTGACGGAATGTTCTCCGTGGGCGGCCAGGGTACGGATGCCGCCTTTCGCCCCGCCGTCTTCCGCCGCCGTAACGGCCCGCGGAAGACGCCTCGGGGCCGGACTTGCGGCAGGGTGCCGGGGGTCCAACGGGCAGGGGTCCGCGATTGGCGCGGGCTTCCGGTCCCACGTACGTTTGTAGGAAGAGTAGAAAGATTATGTTTCAAGAGTTTCGTAAGGAAATCGACTGGGGTGGGCGCAAGCTGATCCTGGAAACCGGCAAGATCGCGCGGCAAGCCGACGGCGCCGTGCTTGCCACCTACGGCGACACCAAGGTGCTGTGCACCGTGGTCGCGGAAAAGACGCCCCGCGCGGGCATCGATTTTTTCCCGCTGGCCGTCCATTACGTCGAAAAGGCCTATGCCGCCGGTAAGATTCCGGGTGGCTTTTTCAAGCGTGAAGGCCGCCCCGGCGAAAAGGAAGTTCTGACCTCGCGCCTGATCGACCGGCCCATCCGGCCGCTGTTCGCGCCGGGCTACAAGAACGAAGTACAGGTCATCTGCACGGTCCTGACCCACGATCTGGAGAACGATCCGGACGTGCCGGCCATGATCGGCACCTCGGCGGCGCTGTGCATTTCCGGCGCCCCCTTCATGGGCCCGATCTCGGGCTGCCGCATCGGCCTGATCGACGGCGCCTTCGTGCTCAACCCGACCTGTGACCAGATGGCCGAAACCAAGCTGGACCTGTTCGTCGCCGGCACCCAGGAAGGCGTGCTGATGGTCGAATCGGAAGCCCACGAGCTGTCGGAAGACGACATGCTGGGTGCGGTGATGTTCGGCCACAAGGCCAACCAGGAAGTCATCGCCGGGATCATCGAGCTGGCCTCGGCCTGCGCCAAGGATCCCGTCGACCTGCCGGCCGAGCCGGAAGGCAAGAAGGCCCTGGCCGACAAGGTCAAGGCCCTGGCCGAAGGCGGCCTGCGCGACGCTTACAAGGAAACCGTCAAGCAGCTGCGTCAGGAAAAGATCTCGGCCGTGAAGGCCAAGGTTTCCGAAGAATTGGCGGCCGACGACAGCCTGGACCAGGATCTGGTCGGGGCGGCCCTCGGCGGCATTCTGAAGAAGCTGGAAAGCGACATCGTGCGCCGCGACATCCTGGACACCGGCAAGCGCATCGACGGCCGCGACACCAAGACCGTGCGCCCGATCGCCGTGGAAGTGGGCGCCCTGCCCCGGACCCACGGGTCGTCCCTGTTCACCCGTGGGGAAACCCAGGCCCTGGTGGTCGCCACTCTCGGCACCGGCCAGGACGAACAGATCATCGACGATCTCGCCAACGACCATCGCCGCACCTTCATGCTGCACTACAACTTCCCGCCGTTCTCGGTCGGTGAAGCGGGCCGTTTCGGCTTTACCGGGCGGCGTGAAATCGGCCACGGCAAGCTGGCCTGGCGGGCGCTCAACCCGCTGATGCCGTCCAAGGAGGAATTCCCCTATACGATCCGCGTGGTTTCGGAAATCACCGAATCCAACGGCTCGTCCTCGATGGCCACGGTCTGCGGCACCTCGCTGTCGCTGATGGACGCGGGCGTTCCGCTGCCGCGTCCGGTGGCGGGCATCGCCATGGGCCTGATCAAGGAAGGCGACGAATTCGCGGTCCTGTCGGACATCCTGGGTGACGAAGATCACCTGGGCGACATGGACTTCAAGGTCGCCGGCTCGTCCGAGGGCATCACCGCCCTGCAGATGGACATCAAGATCACCTCGATCACCGAGGAAATCATGAAGATCGCCCTGGGCCAGGCCAAGGACGGCCGCCTGCACATCCTGGGCGAAATGTCCAAGGGCCTGACTTCGGCCCGTGAAGGGGTTGCGGATACGGCACCCCGGATCACCCAGTTCACCATCAACAAGGATAAGATCCGCGAAGTCATCGGCCCGGGTGGCAAGATGATCCGCGAAATCTGTGAGGTGACGGGCGCCAAGATCGACATTGAAGACGACGGCACCGTGCGTGTCGCCGCCGTTGATGCGGCCGCCGGCGAAGCCGCCATCGACTGGATCAAGTCGATCACCCAGGAACCGGAAATCGGCGCCATCTATACCGGCAAGGTCGTGAAGGTCGTCGATTTCGGCGCTTTCGTGAACTTCATGGGCGCCAAGGACGGTCTGGTCCACATCTCCGAACTGGCCAACGAGCGGGTCGGTCAGGTCACCGACGTCATCAACGAAGGCGACCAGGTGAAGGTCAAGTTGATCGGCATCGATGACCGCGGCAAGGTCAAGCTCTCCATGCGGGTCGTCGACCAGGAAACCGGCGCGGACATCACCGACCAGGTCGGTGAACGGTCCGGCGGCGGCGGTGGCGGCCGGGGCGGCAAGCCGCGCGAGCGGCAGGACGCCTAACGGGCATCCGCCCTGCATACGAGAAGTGCCTCAAGGGGCGGTGCCGGAAGCGGCGCCGCCCTTTGTCGTCCGGCTGTTCGCTACGGTTGCCTTGGGGCGGATTCTCTGGCTATTGTGCGCCTGAGACCAAGCTCAAGAATCCGGTTCTAAACGGCCCGGACAAAACAGAAACTCAAAGCCGTGTTGCCGGGGGGAATGCCCGCACTCAAGACGGCTTGCCCAAGGGAGGCGGGCAGGAATGGCCGCAAGCGCGTGACCAAGAAAAACGCCTATTCCTATGAAGATCTGATCGCCTGCGGGAAAGGGGACCTGTTCGGCCCCGGCAACGCGCAGTTGCCGCTGCCGCCGATGCTGATGTTCGACCGCATCACGGCGATTCATGCCGACGGCGGCGCCAACGGCAAGGGCTATGCCGAGGCCGAATTCGACATCAATCCGGACCTGTGGTTCTTCAAGTGCCACTTTGAGGGCGACCCGGTGATGCCCGGCTGTCTCGGCCTCGACGCCCTGTGGCAGCTGCTGGGCTTCTACCTGGGTTGGACGGGCGCGCCCGGACGCGGCCGCGCACTTGGCGTCGGCTCGGTCAAGTTCACCGGCCAGGTCCAGCCGGACGCCAAGCTGGTCCAGTACCGCATCGACATCCGGCGCGTCATGGCGCGCCAGATCACCCTCGGCATCGCCAACGGCGTGATGCTCGTGGACGGCAAAACCGCCTACGAAACCGAGGATTTACGCGTAACCTTGTTTACCGACCCCGAAGGGTAGTAAGAGAAGCCCATGAGACGTGTGGTCGTTACCGGAATGGGGATCGTGTCACCGATCGGCAACAACGTTGCCGAGGTGACGGACAGCCTGCGCGCGGGGCGCTCGGGCATCGTGTTCTGCCCGGAATATGCGGAGCGCGGCTTCCGCTCCCACCTGCATGGCGCGCCGACGATCGACATGGACGACAAGATCGACCGCAAGCTGCGCCGCTTCATGGGTGACGGGGCGGCCTACGCCTACATCGCCATGCGGGAAGCGATCACCGACGCCGGGCTGTCTGACGCCGACGTGTCCGACGAGCGCACGGGCCTGGTCATGGGTTCGGGCGGGCCGTCGACCTCGGCCCAGATCGATGCCGCCGACACGGCCCGCGACCGTGGCGCCAAGCGCATCGGCCCCTATGCGGTGCCCAAGGCCATGTGCTCGACCGTGTCGGCCAACATGGCCACGGCCTATCACATGCGCGGTCTCAGCTATTCCATTTCGTCGGCCTGTTCGACCTCGGCCCATTGCATCGGCAACGGGACGGAGCTGATCCAATGGGGCAAGCAGGACGTGGTGTTCGCCGGTGGCGGCGAGGAACTGCACTGGTCGCTGACCGTGCTGTTCGACGCCATGGGCGCCTTGTCCTCCAAATACAACGACACGCCGGAGCGCGCGTCGCGTCCCTTCGACGTCGACCGTGACGGCTTCGTCATCGCCGGCGGCGCCGGGGTGGTGGTGCTTGAGGAACTGGAGCACGCCCGGGCCCGGGGGGCCAAGATCTACGGCGAAGTGGTCGGCTATGGCGCGACGTCGGACGGCGTCGACATGGTGGCGCCCTCGGGTGAAGGGGCCATGCGCTGCATGCGATTGGCGACGGCGGCCCTCGGCAACACCAAGGTCGATTACATCAACGCGCATGGGACCTCGACCCCGGCCGGCGACATGACCGAGCTCAAGGCAATTCAAGAAGTGTTCGGCGCGCACAAGCCGAAGATTTCCTCTACCAAGTCGCTGACCGGCCATTCCCAGGGGGCGACCGGGGCGCATGAGGCGATCTATTCCCTGATCATGCTGAACAACGATTTCATCGCCGCCTCCGCCAACGTGGAAAACCTGGATCCGGAAGCGGGCGACGCGGAAATCGTCACCAAGCGCATCGACGGCGCGGGCCTGAACTGCGTGCTGTCCAATTCCTTCGGTTTCGGCGGCACCAACGCCACGCTGGCGTTCAAGCGGCTCGAGGCATAATCGGCGGGCCGCCGCCGGCCCGCGCAGGAGAAGTCCCATGAACGGCCCCGTTGACGGATCTGGCGTGCCCCCGCAGGACACTCCCGATGCGCCTGCCTTGCACTCCAACCTCATGGCCGGCCGCCGGGGCCTGGTGCTGGGCGTCGCCAACGACCATTCGATCGCCTGGGGCATCGCCCGGACCCTGAGCCAGCACGGCGCGGAACTCGCCTTCACCTATCAGAACGACGCCATCGCCAAGCGGGTGACCCCGCTCGCGGCATCGCTCGGCTCGGCCCTGGTCATGCCCTGCGAGGTCGAGGATCAGGCCTCCATCGACAGCGTGTTCCAGCGCCTCAAGGCCGAATGGGGCGGACTCGACTTCGTGGTCCATGCGGTCGCCTATTCAGACAAGGACGAGCTCAAGGGCCAGTACCTGAACACGTCCCGCGACAACTTCCTGCGCACCATGGACGTCAGCTGCTATTCCTTCACGGCCCTGGCCCGCGCCGCCGCCGGCATGATGGGCGAGGGCGGATCGTTGATCACCCTGACCTATACGGGGTCGACCCGCGTGATGCCCAACTACAACGTCATGGGCGTGGCCAAGGCGGCGCTGGAAGCCAGCGTGCGCTACCTCGCCGCCAACCTGGGGGGGCAGGGCATCCGGGTCAACGCGATCTCGGCCGGGCCCATGCGCACGCTCGCCGGCAGCGCCATCGGCGGGGCGCGGCACGTCTACAAATGGAATCAGCGCCACGCGCCCCTGAAGCGCACGGTGCGGCTCGAGGATGTCGGGGGGGCGGCGCTCTACCTGCTGTCCGAGCTGTCCGCCGGGGTCACCGGCGAGGTCCACCACGTGGATTCCGGCTACAACATCATCGGCCTGCCCAATCCCGAGGACATGATCGAGGATTGATCGGCGGATTGCCGCCTGCGCGGGATTTTCAGGCCGTCCGGGCGGAACAATTAAGCCTGGAAAAAATCTTACGCATCTTTATATAATCATTCTAATTTTGAAGACGGTGCCGGGGAGGCGCCGCAAACCATAGGTGCGTGACCGAATGATGAAGATGCACACCAGCCCCGACACGCGGCAGGACGCCCGGCCCTTCAGCCAGATTCTCGACCGGCTGCGCGGCGTCGGCCTGCGCCCGACGCGCCAGCGCATGGCGCTCGCCAAGCTGCTGTTCGAAGGCGGCGACCGCCATCTGACGGCGGAAATGCTGCATGCCGACGCCCAGTCGGCCAACGTGCGGGTGTCCCTCGCCACTGTCTACAACACCCTGCATCAGTTCCGTCGCGCCGGCCTGCTGCGCGAAATCGTCGTCGATTCCCAACGCACCTACTTCGACACCAACATGTCGGATCATCACCACTTCTATTTCGACCAGTCGGGCGAACTGGCGGACATTCCGGGCGATCAGGTCGCGATCGCGGCCCTGCCCTCGGCCCCGGACGGCATGGAAGTGTCGCGCATCGACGTGGTCGTGCGGGTTCGCCCCCAGGGCGACTGACGCGCCGTCCGGCGCGCCGCCGGCAATCGCCCCCATGCCGCCTTTCGCGGTCTCTTGAAGCAGCGGTTTCCGCCCCGGTCCCGGGGCCGGGGAAGCGTGCCTACATTAACTTACAATAATTCTAAACTTGACAGCAACTGACTGTCATTGCATAACCTTTATTCTTAATAATCTTGTCCACCAAACGAACCAAGGGAGTCATGCCATGAGCCTTAAAGGCAGCCAGACCGAAGAAAACCTGAAAGCCGCGTTCGCCGGGGAATCCCAGGCCAACCGCCGCTATCTCTATTTCGCCCAGAAGGCCGACGTCGAGGGCTACAACGACGTCGCCGCCGTGTTCCGGTCGACGGCCGAAGGCGAAACCGGCCATGCCCACGGCCATCTGGAATTCCTCGAAGAAACCGGTGACCCGGCCACGGGCGAGCCGATCGGCCCGACCGGCGCCAACCTGAAGGCGGCCATCGCCGGGGAAACCCACGAATACACCGACATGTACCCCGGCATGGCCAAGACGGCCCGTGACGAAGGTTTCGACGAAATCGCCGATTGGTTCGAAACCCTGGCCAAGGCCGAAAAGTCCCATGCCGGCCGCTTCCAGAAAGCGCTCGACACTCTGGACTAAGTCGTCTGATCTAATCCGCATCGACCGGTGCGGGGTGAGCGGTTGCCGCCCGCCCCGCGCCGGTATTCCGGTTCTTGCGTGCGGGGCGGCGCCGTCCACCCATGTCCGGCCGTTACGTCCGGCCGTTACGGACCCCGCGCAAAGTGATCAGGCCGCCCTTCCCGGGGGGAGGGGGCGCGTCCCTGTCGATCCGCCGCCCGGAACGAATCCGGGCCGCACTGAGAGGACATGACATGAGCGAAGGCAGCCTGGAAGCCCCGACCCGCCACGCCATCCCCTGGCAGGACCCTGATTTCTACGACGAGGAAAAGCTCGACGCCGAACTGCGCCGGGTGTTCGACATCTGTCACGGGTGCCGGCGCTGCTTCAATCTGTGCGACAGCTTTCCCCGCCTGTTCGACCTCATCGACGAAGCGGATTCGGGCGAACTCGACACGGTGAACAGCGCCGATTTCAAGCCCGTGGTCGACGCCTGCACGCTCTGCGACATGTGCTTCCTGACCAAATGTCCTTACGTGCCGCCCCATGAATTCAATCTGGATTTCCCGCATCTGATGCTGCGCGCCCGCGCCATCGACCAGAAGAAGGGCAAGGTTCCCTTCGCCGCCCGCGAGATGACCAAGACCGACCGCAACGGCAAGCTGGCCTCCGCCGTGGCGCCTGCCGTCAATTGGGCCTGCAAGTGCGACAACGGCCTGACCCGCCCGGCCATGGAAGGCCTGGCCGGCATTCACCGCGACGCCAAGCTGCCCGAATTCCACTCGAAAACCTTCCAGGATCTGGCCAAGACGCCGCCCGCCGTGGATGCGGCGGCCCCGGCCCATGGCCGCAAGGCGGTGCTTTACGCCACCTGCTTCGCCAACTTCAACAATCCGGGCATCGGCACCTCGGCCCAGGCCGTGCTCGCCCGGAACGGGGTCGAGACGGAAGTGGTCTACCCCCGCTGCTGCGGCATGCCGCAACTGGAACAGGGCGACATCGCCGCCGTCGCCGAGGCGGCGCGGGAAATTTCCGCCGAACTCTGTCAATGGATCGACAAGGGCTACGAGATCATCGGTCTGGTGCCGTCCTGCGCCCTGATGATGAAGTTCGAATGGCCCCTGATCCTGCCCGACGACGACAACGTGAAAAAGCTCGCGGCCCATACCTCGGACATCACCGAATACGTCGTCGCCATCGCCAAAAAGGAAGGCCTGGCCCCCGGCATGACGCCCCTGGCGGGCGGCGTCACGGCCCATATCGCCTGCCACGCCCGGGCCCAGAACATGGGCCAGAAGGGGGCCGAGATGCTGCGCCTGGTCCCCGATACGGACGTCAAGGTGATCGAGCGCTGTTCCGGCCACGGAGGGTCCTGGGGCATCACCAAGGAGTTCTTCGAGGTCGGCCTCAAGGTCGGCAAGCCCGTCGCCCGCCAGGCGGCCAAGAACGAAACCCCCTTCGTGGTCTCGGAATGCCCGCTTGCCCGTGACCACATCATCCAGGGCATGGAGAAGCTGGAGGCGGACGTCACCGGCATCAACCACGCCCAGCATCCCATTGAACTGATGGCCATCGCCTACGGCCTGAAAGACTGACACATGCCCAACAAGCACGAGATCACCCCCGCCGACATCCTGACCATGGAGGCCTACGGCCGCGAACGGGCCGAGCGCCGCAAGGCCATGACCGCGATCAAGCGCAACCGCCGCATCGCCGTCGGCCCCGACGCCACGTTCTATTTCGAAAGCTTCGACACCATGTTCCATCAGGTGCACGAAATGCTGTTCATCGAAAAGGGCGGGGAAGAACAGATCGCGGACGAGCTGTCCGCCTACAACCCCCTGATCCCCAAGGGCCGGGAACTGGTCGCGACCCTGATGTTCGAAATCGACGATCCCGTGCGCCGGGCCCAGTTCCTGAACGGCCTGGGCGGGGTCGAGGAAACGGTGTCCTTCGAATTCGCCGGCGAAACCGTCAAGGGCCTGCCCGAGGCGGACATCGACCGCACCACCGCCGACGGCAAGGCGTCCAGCGTGCAGTTCCTGCACTTTCCCTTCACCGACGCCCAGGTCGCCAAGTTCAAGGACGCGGCGACCCAGGTGCAATTGCAGATCGGCCATGAAAAATACGGCCATATCGCGATCCTGCCCGGCGCCGTGAAGGACGCCCTGGCCGGCGATTTCGACTGAACCATCCCGTCATTCCCGCGAAGGCGGGACTCCAGGGCTGGACCCCCGCCTTCGCGGGGGTGACGGTTGTGGCAGGCCGGGTTCGGCCGCTCCGTGTCCTCTGGCTAATCTCTGTGTTCTCTGTGTCCAATTACTCGGCCGAACCCGCGCACGGGCTTGTCCGGGAACGGATGATTAATGGGACACAGAGAACACAGAGGAGACACGGAGAGCACGGAGCTTCCTCGTCATGTCCGCGCGGTGGGAATCCGGATATCAAACATGGTTGCCAAACGTCCCGCTTCCGCGGGGGCGGAGGGAATTATTCGACGGCCTCGTCCTTGCGCACGCCCCACAGTTCGACCCGGCGGATCCAGCCTTCGAAGCCGGCGGCGCGGACCCGGCACCAGCCGCCGTCCCTGGGGCAGACGGCGATGCGCACGATGACGTCGGGCTCGAGACGCGCCAAGGCGCGGGCGGTGGCGCTGGCCTCGGCGCGCAGCGTACGCGTGCGGCCCAGCACGATGGCCGTGCGGTCGCCGTCCAGCATGGTCTGATGGACCCAGCCCTGGGTGCCCTGGTGGTCGCGCACCTTGCGCCAAGTCTGGAACTCGGCGATCACCTCGAGCGGCAGATGGCGGCGCCTGTAGACCCAGTCGACGGGATACTGCACGCCGGGGCCGGAGCGCATGTTGACCTCGCCGGCGCGCAAGCTGACGAAACGCGGCAGCGGCAGGCCCGAAGGCGTGTTCGAGGTGGCGCCCGAGGCCTGTCCCGGCACCTGCGCCGGGGCAACGGAAGGGACAAGAACCGCGGCGGCCAGCAGGACCACGGCCAGCATCAGGCCCAGGCGCCGGACGGCGACGGGGCGTGCATCTTGGCTGCGGCGGTCGGATAGCCGGTTCATTCGGGTCCTCGGGTCCTGGGGCGCCGGGGGAATCAGCGTCTGCGCCCAAGCCGGTCCTTGGCGTCGGTCTTGGGGACTTATCGCCATCACGGCGCGGGCCGTCAAGGCCCTTCCCGGATATGCGTCTTGCGCCGCCGCCCGCCGTTTCATGATGCTATAGACAAGGGATGTGATAACTTGCTATGGCCCAGCGGAACGGAGAAAACCCGCCATGCCCAACAAGAAACCCCGCGTCGTCGTTACGCGGAAACTGCCCGACGCCATCGAAACCCGCATGATGGAACTGTTCGACGTGCAGTTGAACCTGGACGACAAGGCGATGACCAAGGCGCAGCTGATCGCCGCCGTCGCCAATGCGGACGTCCTGGTGCCCACGGTCACCGACCGCATCGACGCCGCCATCCTGGCCCAGGCCGGTGAGCGCCTGCGCCTGGTCGCCAATTACGGCACGGGCGTCGATCACATCGACCTTGCGACCGCCCGCCAGCGCGGCATCACCGTGACCAACACCCCCGACGTGTTGACCGAGGACACGGCCGACATGACCATGGCCCTGTTCCTCGCCGTGTCGCGGCGCATCGCCGAGGGCGAACGCGTCATGCGCACGGGCGAATGGCAGGGCTGGGCGCCGACCTGGATGCTCGGCCACCGCATCAACGGCAAGCGTCTCGGCATCATCGGCATGGGCCGCATCGGCCGCGCCGTGGCGCGCCGGGCACGCGGCTTCGGCATGGCGGTGCACTATCACAACCGCAAGCGCGTGCACGAGTCCGTGGAGAACGAGCTGGAAGCGACCTATTGGGAAAGCCTGGACCAGATGCTGGCCCGGGTCGACCTGGTGTCCGTCAACTGCCCGCATACGCCAGCCACATACCACCTGCTGTCGGCGCGGCGCCTGCAGCTGCTGCAGCCGCACTGCATCATCGTCAACACGGCGCGCGGCGAGGTGATCGACGAAAACGCCCTGACCCGCATGCTTGAGGCAGGCGACATCGCCGGCGCGGGCCTGGACGTGTTCGAACACGAACCCGCCGTGAACCCCAAGCTGCTGGCCCTCGACAACACGGTCCTGATGCCCCACCTGGGCAGCGCCACGGTCGAAGGCCGCGTCGACATGGGGGAAAAGGTGCTGATCAACATCAAGACCTTCGTCGACGGGCACAAGCCGCCGGACCGCGTGCTGGGCGACGCCTTCTGATCCCGCCCGGCCCGACCGGGGCCGGATCGCAACAGGGACCGCGCCCTGCCGCGGCGCCGACACCGCCATGCATATCGCCCAACCCCTTCACGTCCAGCCGATCCCCTTCGTCGAACCCGTGGACGCCTTCGAGGCCTTCGCCGATGATCCCGTCGCGGCCCTGCTCGACAGCGCCGACGCGGTCGGCGGGCGCGGGCGCTATGCCTTCCTGGCGGGCGACCCCTACCACGTGCTGGAGGCCGGAGCCGGGGACGACCCGTTCGGACAGTTGGCCCGCGAACTGGCCCGGGTGCGCACGGAAACCGTGCCCGGCCTGCCGCCGTTCCAGACCGGGGCCGTCGGGGTGCTGGGCTACGAGCTGGGCAGCGCCCTGGAACGCCTACCCGCGCGCAAGCCGGGCGGCCTGAACTTCCCCGACATGGTCATGGGCTTCTACGACACGGTCGCCGTGTTCGACATGAAGCTGCGCAAGGCCTGGGTCCTGGCCAGCGACGTCAGCCGCACGGGCGGCCGCCGCCGGCCGGGGCGGGAGGCCCGGGCAAAGGCCATGGCGGCCCGCATCCGGGATGCCCAGCCCGTGGCCGAGCCGCCGGGCCTGGACCTGACCTGGCGCGCCGATCAGACCCGGGCCGAAATGGAAGCCCGCATCGCCCGCGCCATCGACTACATCCACCTGGGCGACATCTTCCAGGCCAACATCGCGCAGCGTTTCCTGGCCGACCTGCCGGCGGACACCCGGCCCTATGACGTGTACCGGCGGCTTCGGCGCATTTCCTCGGCCCCCTTCGCGGCGTTCCTCAATTGCGGCAAGGGCCGGGCGGTGATTTCCGCCTCGCCGGAACGGTTCCTGTCGCTGGGCCCGGGCGGGGTCATCGAAACCCGGCCGATCAAGGGTACCCGCCCGCGCGGCGTGACCACGGACGAGGACCGGGCCCTGGCCGCCGCCCTGATCGCCTCGGAAAAGGACCGGGCGGAAAACCTGATGATCGTCGACCTGCTGCGCAACGACCTGTCCCGGGTCGCGCGCCTTGGCTCCGTGCGGGTGTCCAAGCTGTTCGAGCTGGAAACCTTCGCCCGGGTCCATCATCTGGTGTCCGAGGTTCAGGCCGACATCGCCGAGGGCCTGGACGCGGTCGACCTGCTGCGCGCGACCTTCCCCGGCGGCTCGATCACCGGCGCCCCCAAGATCCGCGCCATGGAAATCATCCACGAACTGGAGCCCGTGTCGCGCGGGCCCTATTGCGGCGCCGTCGCCTGGCTCGGCTTCGACGGGGCCATGGATTCCGCCATCGCCATCCGCACCATGACCTATGCGGACGGCGTGGTCGCCGCCCAGGCCGGCGGCGGCATCGTCGCCGACTCAGACCCGGCGGACGAATACGAGGAAAGCATGACCAAGATCAAACCGCTGCTGGCGGCCCTCGACGGCCGCGTGGCCCTGCCATGATCATCGATCTCAACGGCGATTTGTCCGAGGCGGCAAATGCGCGTCTCGATCCCTTCGACCGGGGCTTCACCCTGGGCGACGCCATTTTCGAAAGCCTGCGCGTGCGGGGCGGCGTGCCGGAATTCGCCGGCGAACATCTGGCCCGCCTGGCCCAGGCGTCCGCCGTCACCGGCATTCCCCTGCCCTTCACCGAGGATCAGGCGATGGGGCGCATGGCGCGGCTGATCGCGGCCAACGGTCTGGCCGACGCGGCGCTGCGCCTGACCGTCAGCCGGGGGGCCGCCGCCCGCGGCGTCGCCGCCCCCAAGTCCCAGGACTGCCGGCCCACGGTGGTGATGTCGCTGCACCCCCTGCCGCCGACGCGGGGCGCCGTGGTCGGCATGATCACGGCGACGGTGACCCGGCGCAACGAGCATTCGCCCTTTTCCCGCGTCAAGGCGACGCCCTATCTCGACAGCATCGTCGCCCTGGCGGAAGCCCAGGCCCAGGAGGCCCAGGACGCGGTGCTGCTGAACACGGCGGGCCGCGTGGCCTCGGCCTGTTACGCCAATCTGTTCGCGGTGGTGGACGGCCGCCTGGTCACGCCGCCGCTCGCCGACGGCCCCCTGCCGGGGGTGACCCGGGGCCGCGTGCTGGCGGCGCTGGGCGGGGCGGAGCAAAGCCTCAAGCCCGAGGACCTCGCCCGCGCGACGGAAATCTTCCTCACCAACAGCTTCGGCGTGCGCCCCGTGGCCGTGCTCGACGGCCGCATGCTGGCCCCCCTGCCCGGGCCGATGACGCAAAAGGCGCAGGCTTTGGTCGGCTGAACAGTCCAGCCTTCTTCTCGGTGTGCTCTGCGTCTCCTCTGTGTTCTCTGTGACCCATTAATAAGCCGTTCCCGGACGGGGCCCGTGCCCGGGATTGACTGAGTAATTGGACACAGAGAACACAGAGGAGACACAGAGATCACAGAGCAGGCGTGTCTCTTGGGGCGCTGTTTTCTAGATGAAGATGATCGCGCCGTCCTTGGAGGCGTCGTTCAGGAAGGTGACCAGCCCGCCCGGCTGCACCGGCACGTCGTCGCGCAGCGGCATGGCGTCCAGGCCGCGGGCGCGCAGGCCCATCTCGCAGATCATGAAGGTCGCGCCCATTTCGACGCAGGCGGCGATCAGGACCTCGAAGGTCGCGACCCCCTGGGCCTCGTAGCGGTCGTCCAGGGTGCCGCCGTCCTTCGCCCCGCCCTGACCCACGGGCAGGCCGCGCCAGGCGGCGTCGGCGCCCAGCGCCTTGCAGGCGTCCATGGTGAAGAACAGGGTCACGGCGCGGCCGATGGCCGCCGCCGCCGCCGCCGTTGCCAGGGCATAGTGAATCTTGTCGTACTCGCCCGCGTAGACGATGACCGACAGCTTGTCGGGCGGCGTCGTGCTAGCCGGCGGCGCAGGTTCGGCCATCGGGCATGCCTTCGTGAATGCTGAGATCGGTGATCGTCGGATGGTCGCCGCACAGGGGGCAGCCCGGATCGGCCTTGACCTTGATCTTGCGGAAATTGGCGGCGAGCCCTTCATAGACCATGAGATGGCCGGACAGGCTGTCGCCGGTGCCGAGCAGTTCCTTGAGGATTTCCGTCGCCTGCAACGATCCCATGGTGCCGCACAAGGCACCCAGCACCCCGGCCTCGGCACAGGACGGAATCTGGCCCGGCGGCGGTGCCTCGCGGAAGATGCAGCGATAGCAGGGACCGTGATGGCCCTCGCCGTCGACGTCATGGGCCTTGAAGGTCGCCAACTGGCCGTCGAAGCGCAGGATGGCGGCGGTGACCAGAGGCTTTTTCGCGAAATAGGCGGCGTCGTTGATCAGGAACCGGGTCTCGAAATTGTCGGAGCCGTCGGCGACCAGATCGTATTGCGCCATGAGGTCGAGGGCGTTTGCCGGCGTGATACGCTCGAAATGGGGGACCAGGGTGACGTCCGGATTGATGGCGGCCAGGGTCGCCTGGGCGCTCTCCACCTTGGGCGTGCCGACCGACGCCGTCTGATGGACGATCTGGCGCTGCAGGTTGGACAGGTCCACCCTGTCGTCGTCGATCACGCCGATGGTGCCGACCCCGGCGGCGGCCAGGTACATCAGCACGGGCGAGCCGAGCCCGCCGGCGCCGATGACCAGGACGCGGCTCGACAGCAGCTTGGCCTGACCGACGCCGCCGACTTCCTTCAGCAGGATGTGCCGGGCGTAGCGGTTGACCTGATCCTCGGAAAAGTCCGTGAAATCCATCGGCCTGCCTATTCCCCCAGGCCCGCGAACAGGTCGGTGGAGAGATAGCGCTCGGCGAAGCTGGGCAGGATCACCACGATGCGCGCGTCCACCAGATTGTCGCGGGCGGCCAGTTCCAGCGCCGCCGCCACGGCGGCCCCCGACGAGATGCCGCAGGGCAGGCCTTCCAGCCTTGCGATCTTACGCGCCGTCTCGATGGCCCGGTCGTTGCCGATCTGCAGAACCTCGTCGATTTCCTTGGTGTCCAGGATCGGCGGCACGAAACCGGCGCCGATGCCTTGAATTTTATGCGGGCCGGGCAGGCCGCCGGACAGGATGGCGCTGTCCTCGGGCTCGACGGCGACGACCTTGAGGTTCGGATTGTACTTGCGCAGCACCTGGGCGCAGCCGGTCAGGGTGCCGCCCGTGCCGACCCCGGAAATCAGCACGTCGACCTTGCCGCCGGCGTCCTTCCAGATTTCCTCGGCCGTGGTGTTGCGGTGAACCTCCGGATTGGCCGGGTTCTCGAACTGCTGCAGCATGATGGCGCCGTCGGTGGTGGCGACGATCTCCTTGGCCCGCTCGATGGCGCCCCGCATGCCGAGCGTCGCCGGGGTCAGTTCCAGTGTCGCACCCAGAAGGTAGAGCATCTTGCGCCGCTCCAGGGACATGCTTTCCGGCATGGTCAGGATCAGCCGGTAGCCCTTGGCGGCGGCGACGAAGGCCAGCGCGATGCCTGTGTTGCCCGAGGTCGGCTCGACCAGGGTGGCGCCCGGCTGGATGCGGCCGTCGCGCTCGGCCGCCTCGATCATGTTGAGGCCGATGCGGTCCTTGACGGAGGCCAGCGGGTTGAAGAACTCGCACTTGCCGACGATGTCGGCCGTGACGCCCGCGTCCTCGGCCATGCGCTTGAGGCGGACCAGGGGAGTGGCGCCCACGGTGTCGACGATGCTGTCGTAGATGCGGCCCCTGAATTCCCCGACCGCCCGGGCGTCCTTTGCCGTGTCCATGGAATCCGTGTCCTCCGATTGGCTGTCCTCTTAGATGAGGATGCTAGATGGTGAAATCCAGGTTTGGCCGGCCTTCGCTGTCGACGCCGGCCTCGTTGGCCTTCAGGCAGAGCTCGTCGATCGAGGTGGCGTCCAGGCGCACCATGGCGGCTTCGCGTAGTTCCGCCCACAGGGGCCGCACAACCTTGAGCCCCAGGTCCGAGCCGTCGGCGTCTTCCAGAATGTCGTCGCCGCCGTCTGCCCCCGTGATGACGCGCACGATGTCGCCCACGGTGATGCGCCGCCGCTCGCGGGCCAGGCGGTAGCCGCCCTTGGGCCCTCTGACGCCGACCAGGATGTCGGCCTTCACCAATTGCTGCAGGGCCTGTTCCAGATAGCGCCGGGGAATGCCCTGGCGGCGGGTGATGTCGCGGCTCTGCACGGGCTGCGCGCCCATGTGATAGGCCACGTCCAACACCGCCTCGATGGCGTAAAGGGTCTTTTTCGACAGTCGCAGCATGTGGTCAGGTCCCCCCCGTACCGGTCGATCCGAAGCCGCCCGCCCCCCGGGCCGTGGCTTCCAGGTCCGCCTGCTCGTCCCAGGCGATCCGCGTCACCGGCGCGATCACCATCTGGGCGATGCGCATGCCGGGTTCGATTTCAAAGGATTCCCCACTTAGGTTCACCAGAATGACCTTGATCTCGCCGCGGTAGTCGGCGTCGATCGTGCCTGGGCTGTTCAGCACCGTGATCCCGTGCTTGGCGGCCAGGCCGGAGCGCGGCCGCACCTGCGCCTCATACCCTTCGGGCAGGGCGATGGCGATGCCCGTGGGCACCAGGGCGCGGGCCAGGGGCTCAAGCATTATCGGTTGATCCAAGGCCGCCAAAAGGTCCAATCCCGCCGCATCCGCCGTGGCATAGGCCGGCAGGGCCAGGTCCGCGCCATGGGCCAGGCGCTGAACGGGAACGGAGACGGGGGCGGTGGGGCCGCTCATTCGGCGGTCGTGTCCGTGGTTGCGGCGGCCGCGACATGATCGGCGATGCGCCGGGCCAGCTTTTCGCCGACTTGGGTCTTGGAAAGGGCGGGCCAATCTTCGACCCCGGCCCCGGTGACCAGATGCACCCGGTTCATGTCGCCGCCGAAGGTGCCCGTTTCCGGCGACACATCGTTGGCGCAGATCCAGTCGCAGCCCTTGCGGGCCAGTTTCGCCTGGGCGTGGCCGACCACGTTTTCCGTCTCGGCGGCGAAGCCGACGACCAGGGCCGGACGGTTCTTGCCGGGCGCGGACAGGGTCGCCAGGATGTCCGGGTTTTCGGCCAAGGCCAGGGCCGGCAGGCTTTTGCCGTCCTTCTTCATCTTCTCCGCCGCCTGATCGGCGGTGCGCCAGTCGGCCACGGCGGCGGCGCAGACGGCGATGTCGGCGGGCAGGGCCTCGGCGCAGGCGGCCAGCATGTCGCGGGCCGTCTCCACATGCACCGTGGCGACGCCGACCGGGTCCTTCAGGGCGACCGGCCCGGTGACGAGGGTCACCCGCGCGCCCAGGGCCGCGAGCGCCGCCGCGATGGCATGGCCCTGCTTGCCGGACGACCGGTTGGCGATATAGCGCACGGGGTCGATGGGCTCATGGGTCGGGCCGCTGGTGACCAGGGCGTGTTTCCCGGCGAGGGGCCGGCCGCCGTGGAAAAAGTCGACCAGCGCCTGGACGATGTCCATGGGCTCGGACATGCGCCCGGGGCCGAATTCGCCGCAGGCCATGTCGCCCTCGTCCGGGCCGATCACGGTGACGCCCCGGGATTTAAGCGTGTCCAGATTGGCCTGGGTCGCCGCGTGCTGCCACATGCGCACGTTCATGGCGGGGGCGACGATGACGGGCTTGTCCGTGGCCAGCAGCGCCGTGGTCGCCAAATCGCTGGCCAGCCCATGGGCCATCTTGGCCAGCACGTCGGCGGTGGCGGGGGCGACCAGCAGCACGTCCGCGTCGCGGGACAGTTGGATATGCCCCATCTCCCGCTCGTCCGTCAGGTCGAACAGGTCCTGATAAACGGTGTCGCCGGTGACGGCGCCGAGCGCCAGGGGGGTCACGAACTGCGCCCCGCCGGCGGTCAGCACGCAGCGCACGGATGCCCCCCGCTCGCGCAGGCGGCGCACCAGATCCGGCGTCTTATAGGCGGCGATCCCGCCCGTGACGATCAACAGGATGCGTTTTCCGGAAAGCATGTCCCGTGTGTGTCCCTTGCAGCCCGGAAAATCCCGGCCCCCTATAAATACGCAAAGAACAGTGTACTTAAAGTAAATATTACCCCCGGGCAATACCGAGCGCCGCCGCCTAGTCCATCAGGTTATAGGTAAAGATCACCGCCAGGACGGCGACGATGATCCACAGCAGGACCGGGGTGCGGGGTTTGTCCTCGCCGTCGCGGAGCAGGCGCACGGTTTCCGGGTCCAGGGTCAGGCGGCCTTCGGCCAGTCTGCGGGCGCCGATCTCCAAATCTTCCATGACGCGGGGCAGGCGTTCCGCCGCCTCGGCCAGGCCCTGGAAGGTGTCCATGATCTTGGCTTCCGGCCCCAGGTTGGCGCGCATCCAGTCCTCGATCAGCGGCCGGGCCAGCACCCACATGTTGGTGTCGGGGTAGAGTCTGCGGCTCACCCCCTCGGCGGTCAGCATGGTCTTCTGCAGCAGCAGCAATTGCGGCTGGGTTTCCATGGCGAAGGTTTCCGTGACCTGGAACAGCTGGCCCAGCAGGCGGCCGATGGAAATTTCGTGCTGGGGCTTGTCCAAAATCGGCTCGGCGATGGAGCGGCAGGCCTGGGTGAAGGCGTCGACGGATTTGTCGCGGGGCACCCAGCCGGCTTCGAAATGCACCTCCGCCGCGCGGCGGTAGTCGCGGGTGAGGAAGCCCAGCAGCATTTCGCCGAGATTGCGCCGGGTCTTCCTGTCGATCCGGCCCATGATGCCGAAATCGACGGCGCCGATCGCGCCGCCGTCCATCACGAACAGATTGCCCGGGTGCAGGTCGGCATGGAAAAAGCCGTCGCGGAACACCTGGTTGAAGAAGGCGCGGGCGGCGTTCTCGACCACGGTCTTGGGGTCGATCCCGGCGGCGGTGATGCCCTCCACGTCGTTGATGGGAAAGCCGTCGATGCGTTCCGTCGTCAGCACCCGCGATCCCGTGCGCGCCCAGTCGATGGCGGGAATAATGAAGGTGTCGTCGCCCGCGAAGTTGTCGGCCATTTCGGCGGCGGCGGCGGCCTCGAACCGCAGGTCCATTTCCAGCTCCACCGACTGGGCGATGGTTTCCACCACCTCGCGGGGCTTCAGGCGCTTCAAGTCCGGGCGGGCGCGCTCCATCACCCGGGCGGCCCAGCGGAACAGGTCGAGGTCGCGGCGGAACCGGGCCTCGATCCCCGGGCGCAGGATCTTGACGGCGACCTTGGCGCCCTCCGTCGTTTCGGCGAAATGGACCTGGGCGATGGAGGCGGCGGCCACGGGCTCGTCGTCGAAGGCGGCGAACAGGGTTTCCACCGGGACCTGAAATTCGTCTTCGATGGTCTGGCGGGCCTGCGCGCTGGAAAAGGGCGGCAGGTCGTCCTGCAACTGGGCCAGGTCTTCCGTGATGTCCTCGCCCAACAGGTCCGGGCGGGTCGACAGCGCCTGCCCCAGCTTGATGAAGCTGGGCCCGGCTTCGGTGAGCGCATTGGCCAGGCGCTGGCCCGGCCGGCCCGGGACCGAGCGTTTGGACAACAGCTTGGCCGCCTTGGCCACGGCCGGGGCGACGCCCAGGTCTTCCAGCGGGAACAGGGCATCGTGGCGCGCCAGGAGGCGGGCGATGGCGAACAGACGCCAGAGGTTGGAGAGATGACCGCTCATGAATTCTCGGTTAGGTGCGCCAGGCGGAATGGATGGCCGCGATCCCGCCCGTCAGGTTGCGGTATTCGGCCCGGGCCAGGCCGGCCTGGCCGATCATGGCCTTGAACTCCTCCTGCGGCGGGAAGCGGCGGATGCTTTCCGCGAGATACTGGTACGAGTCCCGGTCGCCCGCGACCTTTTCGCCCAGCACGGGCAGGACCTTGAAGGACCAGCGGTCGTAGATTTCGTCCAGCACCGGCAGGGCGACCTTGGAAAATTCCAGGCAGAGGAACCGCCCGCCCGGCTTCAGCACCCGCCGGGCCTCGGCCAGGGCGTTCTCGGGATGGGTCACGTTGCGGATGCAGAAGGCGGTGGTATAGGCGTCGAAGGAATTGTCGGGAAAGGGCAGGCGCTCCGCGTCGCCGGTCACCCAGTCGATGCCGCCCTCGTCCCGGCCCTTCAGCATGCCCCGGTCGATGGCGCGGGCCTTGCCCACCTTCAGCATTTCCCTGTTGATGTCGCAGACCGCGACCGGCCCGCCGCCGCGTTCCAGAAACCGGAAGGCGATGTCGCCCGTGCCGCCGCCGACGTCGAGCAGCGTCATGCCCGGCCGTGGCCGCAGCCAGTCCAGCATGGCCGATTTCCACAGCCGGTGGACGCCCAGCGACATCAGGTCGTTCATCAGATCGTATTTCGAGGCGACGCTGTCGAACACGCCCCGCACCAGGCCGGCCTTTTCGTCCTCGGCGACCTGGCGGAAGCCGAAGTGGGTCGTGCCGGGGGCGGCGCCCGGGGAGGCGGATGTGTCCGCGTTATCAGGGGTTTCGGGCGTGTCTTTGATCATGGCGATGGAACATAGCGTAACCGGCCGGGACAGGCTACGTTCCTTGGACCGTCCCCGTCGTTTCCTTGCCCAAAGACGCGCCATGCCCGAACTGCCCGAAGTCGAAACCGTCCGCCGGGGGCTGATGCCCGCCATGCAGGGCCAGCGCCTGGACGCGGTGATCCCGCGCCGCCCGGACCTGCGCTTTCCCCTGCCCGACGGCTTCGGCCAGCGGCTTACGGGCCGCACCGTGGTCGATATCCGCCGCCGCGCCAAGTTCCTGATGGTCGACCTGGACAGCCCGGACGTGCTGATCGCCCATCTCGGCATGTCGGGCAGCTTTCGCTTAGGAGCCCAGGCCTTCCCGGAGGAAAAGCACGACCATGTGATCTTCAAGATGTCCGGCGGCGGCGAGGTTCATTACAACGACCCGCGCCGCTTCGGGTTCATGGACCTGTGGCCGGCGGCGGACCTGGCCAACCATCCCATGCTGGCCAAGCTGGGGCCGGAGCCGCTCGACGACGACGCCTTTTCCGGCCCCGTGCTGGCGGCCCGGCTCAAGGACAAGAAGACGCCGATCAAGGCGGCGCTGCTCGACCAGGGCGTGGTCGCCGGGGTCGGCAACATCTATGCCTGCGAGGCGCTGTACCGCGCCGGCATTTCGCCCAAGCGCCTGGCCCATACGGTGCAGGGGGCAAGGGCGGAAAAACTGGCCCAGGCGGTCAAGGCGGTGCTGACGGACGCCATCGCGTCGGGCGGCTCATCCTTGCGCGACCATATCCGCCCGGATGGCGAGCTGGGCTATTTCCAGCACGCCTTCGACGTCTACGGGCGCACGGGCGAAGCCTGCGCCAACGCGGCCTGCGGTGCGCCGATCCTCCAGATCCCCCAGGCCGGGCGGTCGACTTTCTACTGTTCCCGCTGCCAGAGGTAGGGTATCACCGGGCCATGACCCTGATTGCCCGCCTGCGTCCCGGTTTCGTCGCCGCCCTGTTGTGGCTGGCGGCGGCGCTGCCCGCGGCCGCGCAGTTCGTCGGCGGCATCGACGATCTGCCGCTGATGCCGGGGCTGACCGACATCCCCGACGCCGGCGTGGTGTTCGAAACCCCGGCCGGGCGCATCGTCGAGGCCCAGGCCCTGACCGGCGGCCAGTCCCGCGCCCTGGTGCTGGACTTCTATGACGCCAGCCTGCCGCAGTTGGGCTGGGAAAAGATCACGAGCGGCCAGTACCGCCGCGAGGGGGAAACCCTGCATCTGGAATTTCCGGACGGCCCCGTGCCGACCGTGCGGTTCCGCCTGGCACCGGGCCCCTGACCGGCCCGCGCCGCCGCCACATCGAGACCACTCATACTTAAGGAACGAAAGTAACGTCATGGCTTACGAAAACATTCTCGTTGAAACCCGCGGCGCCGTCGGGATCATCACCCTCAACCGGCCCAAGGCCCTGAACGCCCTGAACAAGGCCCTGGTCGCCGAGATGCGCGACGCCCTCGACGCCTTCGAGGCCGATGACGCGGTCGGCGCCATCGTCGTCACCGGCTCGGAAAAGGCCTTCGCCGCCGGCGCCGACATCAAGGAGATGCAGGGCCAAAGCTGGATGGACGCCTATAAAAGCGACTTCATCACCAAGGATTGGGAGCGCATCGCCTCCTGCCGCAAGCCGGTGATCGCCGCCGTGGCGGGCTATGCGCTCGGCGGCGGCTGCGAGATCGCCATGATGTGCGATCTGATCATCGCCGGTGATAATGCGAAATTCGGGCAGCCGGAAATCACCATCGGCACCATCCCCGGGGCCGGCGGCACCCAGCGCCTGACCCGCGCCGTGGGCAAGGCCAAGGCCATGGAAATGTGCCTGACCGGACGCATGATGGACGCGGAAGAGGCGGAGCGGTCGGGCCTGGTCGCGCGCATCGTGCCCGTGGCCGATCTGGTCGAGGACGCGGTCAAGACGGCTGAGACCATCGCCGCCATGTCGCGGCCCCTTGCCATGCTGGCCAAGGAGGCCGTCAACCGGGCCTTCGAGACGACCCTGTCCGAAGGCGTGCGGTTCGAGCGCCGCATGTTCCACGCCACCTTCGGCACCGAGGATCAGAAGGAAGGCATGGCCGCCTTCGCCGACAAGCGGAAGCCGGAATTCAACAACCGCTGATCGGGCGGCGTGGGGCCCCGCGAAACGGCGGAACGGGGCCTTGTTTTCCGGGCTTGACCTGGGTCCGGCCCGCCGATATAACCGCGCCTTCCGAATTCAGACCCAGAGTTAGAAAAGGGTGTCCAGATGGCACATCATGCCTCGGCCAAGAAACGCATTCGTCAAACGGCCCGCCGCACGCAGGTCAACCGCACGCGCCTGAGCGCCGTGCGCACCTCGATCCGCAAGGTCGAATTGGCCATCGCCGGCGGCGACGCCGCCGCCGCCAAGGAAGCATTCAAGAGCGCGGAGCCGCTCGTCATGCGCGGTGCGCAGAAGGGTATCCTGCACACCAACATGGCGTCGCGTAAGCTGTCGCGCCTGGTTAAGCAGATCAAGGGCATGTCCGCCTAAGGGCTGCCTCAGACGACGATCGAATGCCGAAAGGGCCGTGCCGAAAGCACGGCCTTTTTCATTGCCTGGACGGCCTCCCAAACCCTTGCCGGGACTCTGTAAAATGGGGCCGCCGAGGCCTGCCGCGAGGGGGGTCGAGGGGACTCTCGGGGCCATTTTTGTCAAGGGAATTATTTTGCGAATTTGGGGGGCGTTCGCGATTCGTCTCATTGCCATCGGCGGATCACGTCCGTAATATCCCCGTCGTCGTTGGGGGCTTCGCGCCCGCCGACGGACTCACGAAGACGCCGTTCGGCCGACGCGAGCTAATAAAGAGAAAGGAGCTTTTAAAGAAAGACAACCCTTTTTTCTTTGCGGCCTCCCATGGCTTCAGTAACCCTTAAAGCCGTTACTTTTATTATTTTAAGATCTAAATAATTCGTTATTTAATAATAGGCTAAAAAGCCAAATCTAAGGGGGGTGTGTCGCGGACAAGGTCTGATGTGTTCGTCGCTCATGCGGCGTCGTCTCTTGCGGCTCTCGAGAGGCGGCGGCGTGAAGGAACCGTATCCGGTTTCCCGACATGGCGGCGGACGCGAAAAAGGCAAACCCGCGACAGCGCCGGCCGGTGGTTGTCCCCACCGGACCTCATCGCCTCCCAACACCCAGGGAGGGGGAACCATGGCTGTATGGCCGCCGGTCCCCCCTGATAATGAAAACAAGCACCGTCCGAATGGGCGGGACCGAATGTTGGTGGCAAGATGACGGAACAGCAGAGCCGAGACGTGGTGCCCAACCAGGACCTGCAGGAAACCTGGTCGGAAATTTGTGAATCCCTGCGCGCCGAAATCGGCGAAGCCTCCTATCAAAGCTGGATCAAGCCCATGCGGCTCATCGGGAAGGACGGCAACGCCGTGCGCACCGGGGTGCCGACCCGCTTCATGCGTGAATGGATCCAGGCTCATTACCAGGACCGTTTGTCGGAACTGCTGGGCGGCCGCGGGCTGTCCGGCGGACTCGACGTGGTGATCCATCAGGAACACGCGGCGTCGGGCCGCCCCGAAACCAAGCCCGCCGAGGCGCGCAAGGAAGAAACCGCCCCCGCCGGCCCGGTGAACGGCACGGGCATCGGCAACGGTCCCCATGCCGACGACATCGGCGCGCCCCTGGATCAGCGCTACACCTTCGACCGCTTCGTCGTCGGCAAGCCCAACGAATTCGCCTATGCCGCCGCGCGCCGCGTGGCCGAGGCCGAGGTCGTGCCCTTCAACCCCCTGTTCCTGTACGGCGGGGTCGGGCTCGGCAAGACCCACCTGATGCACGCCATCGCCTGGCATCTGCGCAAGACGCGGCCGGACCGCTCCGTCATCTATCTGTCGGCGGAAAAGTTCATGTACCGCTTCGTGCGCGCCCTCCGCGAACACAACACCGTCGACTTCAAGGAGCAGTTCCGCTCCGTCGACGTGCTGATGGTCGACGACGTGCAGTTCATCTCGGGCAAGGAATCGACCCAGGAAGAGTTCTTCCACACCTTCAACGCCCTGGTCGATCAGGGCCGCCAGATCGTGATCTCCGCCGACAAGTCGCCCAACGACCTGGAAGGCATGGAAGAGCGCCTGATCTCGCGCCTCAACTGCGGCCTCGTGGCCGACATTCACGCCACCACCTACGAGCTGCGCCTCGGCATTCTGCAGGCCAAGGGCGAGCAGATGGGCGTCGAGGTGCCGCTGAAGGTCATGGAATTCCTCGCTCATAAGATCACGTCGAACGTGCGCGAGCTTGAAGGGGCGCTCAACCGCGTCGTCGCCCATCATCAATTGGTCGGCCGCGACATCACCCTGGAAACCAGCCAGGACGTGCTGCACGACCTTCTCAAGGCGTCGGAACGGCGGGTCACCATCGAGGAAATCCAGAAGCGGGTGTCGACCCACTTCAATATCCGGGTTTCCGACATGCATTCGGCCCGTCGGGCGCGCTCCGTCGCCCGCCCGCGTCAGGTCGCCATGTACCTCTCGAAGCAGCTGACGTCCCGCTCGCTCCCGGAAATCGGGCGCAAATTCGGCGGCCGCGACCACACCACCGTGATGCATGCGGTGAAGAAGGTGGAGGAACTGCGCGAGTTGGATTCCAGCTTCAACGAGGACGTCGAACTGCTGCGCCGGATGCTTGAGGGCTGATCCCTTCGGGGCTCCCGCCGGGGCCGTCCGAAAAGTCTCGCCCGCGGCCCCGAAATTCGGGGAAAAGGCTTCGGAATCCAAGGGCCTCTGCTATAATGCCGACTTGGTCAGAGGGCGCCCGTCCGGGCGCCTTCACGCTGCTCTCGGTGGGGGCTTTGGACCGGCATTTCAGCGCCCGGGGCGGAGTGTTCCAGCCCCGGTTTCGTTGCCGCCGGAGCGGCCCGAAAATGGGCCGGCCGGAAGCCGGAACATCCCGTCGAAAGCGTCATAACGGCATGTAATTTTGAACGGCGATAGACGGCACATATGAAACTGACAATCGAGCGGGCCGCCTTGCTGAAGTGCCTCGGGCACGTGCAAAGCGTTGTAGAGCGCCGCAATACCATCCCCATCCTTTCCAACGTGAAGATCGAAGCCGGCGACGGCAAGCTGGCGCTCAACGCCACGGACATGGATCTGGACATCGTCGAGGGCGTGGCCGCCGACGTGTCCGAAGCCGGTGCCACCACGGCCCCCGCCCATACCCTTTACGACATCGTGCGCAAGCTGCCCGAAGGGGCGCAGGTGGTGATGGAAAAGGAAGGCGGCGGACAGCTGGTGCTCAAGGCCGGGCGCTCCCGATTCGCGCTTTCCTGTCTGCCGACCGAGGATTTTCCCGTTCTCGGATCGGGCGAACTGCCGCATCAGTTCAAGATGCCGGTGCATGATCTGAACACCCTGCTCGACCGCACCCGGTTCGCCATCTCGACCGAGGAAACGCGCTACTACCTGAACGGCATCTACCTGCACGTGGCCGAGCGGGACGGCACCAAGGTGCTGCGCGCGGTCGCCACGGACGGCCACCGCCTGGCCTCGGCCGAGGTGCCCCTGCCCGAAGGGGCCGACGGCATCCCCGGCGTGATCCTGCCGCGCAAGGTCGTCACCGAACTGGGCAAGCTGATCGACGAAAGCGTCGGCGAGGTCTTCGTCGGCCTGTCGGAAACCAAGGCGCGCTTCGCCGTCGACGAGATCGTCATCACCTCCAAGCTGATCGACGGCACCTTCCCCGATTACGAGCGGGTCATCCCGCGCGACAACGACAAGATGCTCGACGTCGACCGCAAGCTTTTGGCCGACGCCGTCGACCGCGTGTCGGCGATCTCCTCCGAAAAATCCCGCGCCGTGAAGCTGACCCTCGGGTCCGGCGTGCTCAAGCTGTCGGCCTCCAGCCCCGAACACGGGCTGGCCGAGGAAGAGATCGAGGTCGATTACAACGGCGACGGCCTGGAGATCGGGTTCAACGCGGCCTATCTGCTCGACATCACCCGCCAGATCGAAGGCGACACGGCGTCGCTGGCCATGGCCGATGCGGCCTCGCCGACGGTGCTGCGCGAAACGGGCGACGAAAGTGCCCTGTTCGTGCTCATGCCCATGCGTGTTTGAACGGGCTTTAAGGAACGATCCTGTACGTCCAACCCACATTTGCCGCCGATGGGGCATATCCTGAAACCGCCGCCACTACGGGCTCTCTCGCGGTACGCCGGCTGACGCTGAGCGACTTCCGCTGCTATGCCGCCCTGCGGCTCGACCTGCCCGAGGGGCCGGTCGTGCTGGCCGGACCCAACGGGGCGGGCAAGACCAACATTCTCGAAGCCCTGTCGTTCCTGATCCCGGGCCGCGGCCTGCGCCGCGCCCGCCTGTCGGAAGCCGCCCGCCGCGATCCCGGCGAGGACGCGGCGGCCCGCCCCCGGCCCTGGGCCGTGGCGGCGACGGTGGCCGGGCCGGGCGGCGAAACGGATGTCGGCACGGGCCTTGCCGCCAGTGAGGCGGGCGACGCGGAAAAACGTCTGGTGCATGTCGACGGCGAGGCCCAGCGGGCCCAGGCCGTGTTGTCCGAACATGTCTCCCTGCAATGGCTGACGCCGCAGATGGACCGCCTGTTCCTGGATGGCGCCTCGGCCCGGCGGCGCTTTCTCGACCGCCTGGTCTATGGCCGCGACCCGGCCCATGCGGGCCGCGTCGGCGGGTATGAGCAGGCCATGCGCGAACGCCTGCGTCTGCTGACGGCGCGGGGGCCAAGCGACGATGCCTGGGTTTCGGCGCTTGAGGCGACCATGGCGGAACGCGGCGTCGCCATCGCGGCGGCCCGGCTCGACATGGCCGGGCGTCTGGCGGGCCAGCTGGAAGCGGCCGGTGACGGCCCCTTCCCGGCCGCCGATCTGGCGGTGGAGGGCGAGGTCGAGGCCTGGCTCAATGGCGGGTCCGCGCTCGACGCCGAGGACCGCCTGAAGGCGGCGTTGAAATCCGCGCGCGGGCGCGACGGCGACAGCGGGCGCACGGCCCATGGGCCGCACCGCTCGGACCTGCATGTCGCCTACAAAAGCCGCGGCCGCCCGGCGGCCGACTGTTCCACGGGCGAGCAGAAGGCGCTGTTGATTTCCCTGGTCCTGGCGCAGGCCCGCCTGCAGGCGGCGGAACAGGGCCGGGCCCCCATTCTGCTGCTGGACGAGGTCGCGGCCCATCTCGACGCCGAGCGCCGCGCCGCCCTGTTTGCCGAGATCGAGACCCTGGGCCTGCAGGCCTGGATGACCGGCACGGACCTGGACCTGTTCGGCCCGCTGGCCGGACGGGCCGCCTTTTTCCATGTCGCCGAGGCCAAGGTCCACCGTCAGGACCCGTGACCGGACAACGATGAATTTTCCCGGGCCGCACTTTCGCCGGCCCCAATCTGAAGAGCGTGAACGACCATGACCGACGAACCCGAAACACCCGAAGCCCCCGAAATCGACGCCGCCGCCCAGCGCCGCGCGGAAAACGGCAACGAATACCTGGCGGATTCCATCAAGGTCCTGCGCGGGCTCGACGCCGTACGCAAGCGCCCCGGCATGTACATCGGCGACACGGACGACGGCTCGGGCCTGCATCACATGGTCTACGAAGTCGTCGACAACGCCATCGACGAAGCGCTTGCGGGTTATTGCGACACCGTGCGCGTGACTCTCAACGGCGACGGCTCGGTGACCGTGTCCGACAACGGCCGCGGCATTCCCGTCGATATCCATACGGAAGAAGGCGTTTCCGCGGCCGAGGTCATCATGACCCAGCTGCACGCCGGCGGTAAGTTCGACCAGAATTCCTACAAGGTCTCGGGCGGTCTGCACGGGGTCGGCGTGTCCGTGGTCAACGCCCTGTCCGAATGGCTGGAACTGCGCATCTGCCGCAACGGAAAACTGCATTTCGTGCGCTTCCGCGACGGCGAGGTCGAGGCCCCCCTGAAGGTCATCGGCGACGCGCCCCTGGGCGACGACGGCAAGCCGATCTCCGGCACCGAGGTCACCTTCCTGGCGTCCACGGAAACCTTCACCCAGACCGAATACGATTACGCGACCCTGGAACACCGCCTGCGCGAACTGGCGTTCCTCAATTCCGGCGTCGGCCTGACGCTGACCGACACGCGGGGCGTCGAGCCGCAGACCAAGGAGCTGCGCTACGAGGGCGGGCTGCAGGAATTCGTCAAATACCTTGACCGGTCCAAGAATTCCCTGCTGACCGAGTCCATCGCCGTGACCGGCGAAAAGGACGGCATCACCGTGGAAATGGCCATGCAGTGGAACGACAGCTACCACGAGACCACGCTGTGCTTCACCAACAACATCCCGCAGAAGGACGGCGGCACCCATTTGGCCGGGTTCCGGGGGGCGCTCACGCGCATGATCAACAACTACGCGAACGCATCGGGCATCGCCAAGAAGGCCAAGGTGACGATCACCGGCGACGACGCGAGAGAGGGTCTCACTTGCGTGCTGTCGGTCAAGGTGCCCGATCCCAAGTTCTCATCCCAGACCAAGGAAAAACTGGTGTCGTCCGAGGTCCGCCCGGCGGTGGAAAACCTGATCGGCGAGGGCCTGGACCGCTGGTTCGAGGAACATCCGGCGGACGCCCGCAACATCATCGGCAAGATCACCGAGGCTGCGGCCGCCCGCGAGGCGGCGCGCAAGGCCCGCGAACTGACGCGGCGCAAGGGGGCGCTCGACATCTCGACCCTGCCCGGCAAGCTCGCCGACTGTTCGGAACGGGATCCGGCCCTGTCGGAACTGTTCATCGTCGAAGGGGACTCGGCCGGCGGCTCGGCCAAGCAGGCGCGGCATCGCGCCAATCAGGCGATCCTGCCGCTGCGCGGCAAGATCCTCAACGTGGAGCGCGCCCGTTTCGACAAGATGCTGTCGTCGGCGGAAATCGGCACCCTGATCGCGGCCCTCGGCACCGGGATCGGACGCGAGGATTTCAACGTCGAAAAATGCCGCTACCACAAGATCATCATCATGACGGACGCCGACGTCGACGGCAGCCACATCCGCACCCTGCTGCTGACCTTCTTCTTCCGCCAGATGCCCGAACTGGTGACGCGCGGCTATCTCTATATCGCGCAGCCGCCGCTCTACCGGGCGAAGCGCGGCAATTCCGAGGTCTATCTCAAGGACGACGCGGCGATGGAGAAATACCTGTTCGCCAGCGCCATCGACGAGGGGGCGGTGATGCGGCCCTACGACGGCAGCCAGATCGCCGGCCCGGAACTACACGCCGTGGTGCGCGAGGCCCGCGACGTGAAAACCATGATCGGGCGCCTGTCCCAGCATGTGCCCATGGCGCTGGTCGAACAGGCCGCGATCCTGGGCGCCTTCAACCCGGAAATCCTGTCCGACCGGGAACTGGCGCAGACGACGGCCGAATACATCGCCAAGCGCATGGACGCCCTGGTGCCCGAGGCCGAACGCGGCTGGACCGGTTCGGCCCTGCCGGACGGCGGGTTCTCCGTCGACCGCACGCTGCGCGGCGTTTCGGAAAGCCACCTCATCGACGGCCAGGTGATCCGCTCGTCCGAGGCGCGCAAGCTCGACGGCATGGCGCCGGCCCTGCAGGCGCGCTATGCCCGCCACGGAGTGCTGGTCCTGAAGGAGAAGGAGCACGTCATCACCGGCCCCGTGTCCCTGGTCGACGCGGTGATGGACGCCGGCAAGAAGGGCATCGGCGTGCAGCGCTACAAGGGTCTCGGCGAAATGAACCCGGGTCAGCTTTGGGAAACCACGCTGGACCCCAACGCGCGCTCCCTGCTGCAGGTCCGCATCAACCATATCGACGACGCCGAAGAGGTGTTCTCTACCCTTATGGGCGACATCGTGGAACCGCGCCGCGAATTCATTCAGGAAAACGCCTTGAAGGTGGCGAACCTGGACATCTGACGCCCGGCCCGCCCGTCCGGCGGAGCGGTTTACTCGGGGACTGCGTTCCGCCTATGATCGCCCCAGCACCGGGCCAACCCGGGGGGAAGGGCGGCCAGGCTTTCACTGGGGGGTTTTCCAATGGCGGATATGAACACGTCGGTCGCGGCCCTGATCGAGGCCCACGAGACCTGGCTGCGCGGCGGCGGCGATACGGGCAAGCGCGGCGACATGCTGCGCCTCAACATGCGCGATCTCGACCTGCGGGGGGCGTCCCTGGCCAACGCCAATATCCGGGAATGCGATCTGACGGGCTCGGACCTGTCGGGGGCGGACCTCCGGGGCTCGTCCCTGGTGTCCTCGGTCATGGTGGGGGTCAACTTCACCAACGCCCTGCTCGACTTCACGGATATGACCGACACGGACCTGCGCGGGGCCAATTTCACGGGGGCGTCCCTCAACGGCATCGACATGTGGCGGGCCAACCTGAAGGGGGCGGTGATCGATCCGATCACCCTGCACACCCTGCTCGACTGCCGCGAACCCGACCAATCCTCTGCCTATTTTGCGTTAACGAAATACTAACGTCCGCCTCTCCATAAGACGCAAATGGCCAAATCACCGCGTCCCCGACCGCGTCCCCAAAAGACCCCGGACCGCGCCCCTTCCGGGCGCCGCCGGAGCACCCTGCGCACGATCCTGAAATGGGCCGGGGCGGTGGCCGTATGGGGGGTGATCGCGGCCCTTGGCGCCGGGGTCTGGGTGTCCATCGGCCTGCCCGACATGGACGAGGCGCTGAAGACCGAACGGCGGCCGACGGTGACGATCCTGGCCGACGACGGCACGGAAATCTACCGCGCGGGCGATCTGGTCAGCGAGACAGTGGCCCTCAAGGACCTGCCGCCGCATCTGGTGCAGGCCGTGCTGGCGACCGAGGACCGCCGATTCTATAACCATTTCGGAATCGATCCAATCGGTTTGGGCCGGGCCCTGGTGCGCAACGTCCGGGCCGGGCGGGTGGTCGAAGGCGGATCGACCATCACCCAGCAGCTGGCCAAGAATCTGTTCCTCACCCCGGCCCGCACGATCACGCGCAAGGTCCAGGAAATGGTCGTGGCCCTATGGCTGGAATGGGAATTTTCCAAGGATCAGATTCTCACCCTCTACCTCAACCGGGTCTATCTCGGGGCCGGCACCTACGGCGTCGACGCGGCGGCCCGACGGTTCTTCCAGAAACCCGCCGCCCGCATCAATACCTACGAGGCGGCGGTCCTGGCCGGCCTGCTCAAGGCGCCGTCGCGCTACAACCCCGTGGCCTCGCCGGAACGCGCCCATGCCCGGGCCCGCACCGTGCTCGCCAACATGGTCGCCGCCGGATACCTGACGGAAACCAAGGCGGCGGAGGCGGCCCGCGGCATCCAGGTCGCCGTCGTTTCCGCCCCCACGGGCAACGCGCGGCATTTCGTCGACTGGGTGCTCGACGCGGTCTCCGATTACGTCACCGCCGGCGGCCGCGATTTGGTGGTCAAGACGACCCTCGATCTGGCCCTGCAGCGCCAGGCGGAAACGGCCATGGGCCGGGCCTTTCTGGCGGCGGATCGGGCGGGCATGCAGGCGGGCGACGGGGCGCTCATCACGTTGACGCCGGAAGGCGCCGTGCGCGCCATGGTCGGCGGCCGGGATTACGGCAAAAGCCAGTTCAACCGGGCCGTCCAGGCCCTGCGCCAGCCGGGATCGGCGTTCAAGCCCGTGGTCTATCTGGCGGCGCTGGAAGCGGGGATGACGCCCGCGACCCCGGTGGTCGACAAGCCCGTGTCCCTGAGCGGCTGGCAGCCCTCCAACTTCTCCGGCAAGTACGAAGGCCGCATGACTTTGGGATACGCCCTGGCCCATTCCGTCAACACGATCGCCGTGCAACTGGCGCAGAAGGTCGGCCCGGGCAAGATCATCGACACCGCCCGGGCACTCGGCATCACCACGGACCTGCCCCGGGACGCGGGCCTGGCGCTCGGCACCGGCGAGGTCTCGCTGCTCGAACTGACGACCGCCTATGCCGTGCTGGCGCGGGCGGGCATGGGGGTATGGCCCCATGCGATCACGGAAATCATCGGCCCCGGCGGCGCGCCGTTGTACCGGCGCCAGGGTTCCGGCCCGGGCCGCGCCGTCCCGGCCCCTGCCGCCCGCACCCTGACGGCCATGATGACCAAGGTGATCGACGGCGGCACCGGCAAGCGCGCCGCCATCGGCCGCCCGGCGGCGGCCAAGACGGGCACCAGCCAGAACCACCGCGATGCCTGGTTCGTCGGCTTCACGCCGCAGCTGGTGACCGGCGTATGGTTCGGCAACGACGACGGGTCGCCCATGAAGCGGGTCACCGGCGGCGGCCTGCCGGCCCGCACCTGGGCTGTGTTGATGGGCGCGGCGCACCAGGGCCTGCCGGTTCTGGCCTTCGACGACATCGGTGACGACGGCAAACCCGGATCGGGATCGTTCTGGAGCCGGTTGAAAAACATCATCGGTTCCGAACCCGAAACGGTCGAGCCCGTGGGAGAAAACCGGTCGGGGGACTGATTTCAGGAAACCAGGGAGGCGGCGAGACCAACATAAAAAGCATGGACCCCCGCCTGCGCGGGGGTGACGGGTCTTGGTTATGACCGTCATTCCCGCGAATACGGGAATCCAGGGTCCTCACCGTCTCACTGTCTCTGTGGTTAAATCACTTGTGCGGTATCCGCCGACGGAAGGACGGGCGCCCCCGGTCAGCCTTGCCCGGCCAGCCGGGCGATGGTCGCCGTGGTGCTGTGGCCGGGCGCCAGATCGGCAAGATGCACGCGCCCGCCGGCGGCCTCGACGGCCTCGCGGCCGACGACCTGATCGACGCGGTAATCGGCGCCCTTGACCAGAACCTCGGGCAGCAGCCCCTCGATGAGGGCCAGCGGGGTGTCTTCGGCGAACAGAACCACGGCATCGACCCCGGCGAGGGACGCCAGCACGGCGGCCCGCGCGGCCTCGCCCTGGACTGGGCGGTCCTCCCCCTTCAGGCGCTTGACCGAGGCATCGGAATTGAGCCCGACGACCAGCCGGTCGCACTGGCCCTTGGCCTGGCGCAGCAGCGACACATGGCCCGGATGCAAAAGGTCGAAACAGCCGTTGGTGAAGCCGACGGTCAGACCCCGGCGGCGCCAGGCGGCGGCCTGCTCGAGCATCTGTTCCAGGGTCAGCACCTTGGCCTCGGCGTCGCTCAGGTCCTGGTGATGGAGTTGGGCAATGAGGTCGCCCGCATAGGCGACGGCGGTGCCGACCTTGGCGACGACGATCCCGGCGGCGAGATTGGCCAGCGCCGCCGCACGGCCCAGGTCGGCGCCTGCGGCCAGGCAGGCGGCCAGGGTCGCGACCACCGTGTCGCCGGCGCCGGACACGTCGAACACTTCGCGGGCCTCGGCCGGCAGATGGACGACGGCGCCCTCGGCGGGCACCAGGGTCATGCCGTCGCGCGACCGGGTGACCAGCACGGCGGTCAGGCCCAGACCGTCGACCAGCCCGCGGGCGGCGGCGATCACGGTGTCGTCCGTGTCCACGGGCTTGCCCGTGGCGGCGGCCAGTTCCTTCAGGTTGGGGGTCAGGATCCCGGCCCCCCGGTAGCGCCCATAATCGTTGCCCTTGGGATCGACGATCACGGTCGCTCCGGCCGCATTGGCGGCCTTGATGACGCGGGCCAGGGTGGCGTCGGCGAGGACACCCTTGCCGTAATCGGACAGCACGACGACCTTGTGGTCGCGCAGCGCCTCCTCGGCCCCGGCGGCCAGTTGGTCCTGCAGCTCGGCGCCCGTGGGCCGGCTGGTTTCCCGGTCGGCGCGCAGCATCTGCTGGGTCCCGGCGATGAATCGGGTCTTGATGGTGGTCTGGCGCCCGGCGGCGGTCTTCAGGTCGCCGATCACGTCGGGCTCCCGGGCCAGCAGGCCGCGCACTTCCGCCCCCGCGTCGTCGTCGCCGACGACGGACAGGAACCGGGTCTTGGCCCCCAGCGCCGCCAGATTGCGCACCACGTTGCCGGCGCCGCCCAGCATGCGGGTCTCGCCGGTCACGCGCAGAACGGGAATCGGGGCTTCGGGGGAAATCCGCTCGACCTCGCCATGGACGAAGGTGTCCAACATGACGTCGCCCAGGCAGAACACCCTGGCGGCCGTCAGGGCTTCGACCAGGGGGATCAGGTCAGCGCGTTCCGTCATCGTCCCATGTCCAACGTCACCGGAGCCAAGTCTACCTCAAGCGCGCACGCCATCATATCAGCCCCAGTTCGATCTCAAGGGCGCCGCACAGCATTTGGCCCCCAAGGCGCCCGTCAACCGTGTCCATCATATCAGGCCCAGTTCGATCTCAAGGGCGCCGCACAGCATCTGGCCAAGTGTAATGTGCATTTCCTGGATACGGGCCGTGACGTCCGAAGGCACGACCAGCAGCGGGTCGGCGAGGCCGGGCATCTGGCCGCCGCCACGACCGCTCAGGCCCGCGGCGATCAAACCACCCGCCCGCGCGGCCCGCAGGCCCTCGAGGACGTTGGGGCTTTGGCCCGAGGTGGAAATGCCGATCGCCACGTCGCCGGGTTTGCCGAGGGCCTGGATCTGGCGGGCGAACAATTGCTCGAAGCCCAGATCGTTGCCGATTGCCGACAGGGCGGAGGTATCGGTGGTCAGGGCGACGGCGGCTATGGGCGCGCGGTCGGTCTTGTAGCGGACGGTCAGTTCCGTCGCCAGATGCTGACAATCGGCGGCGCTGCCGCCGTTGCCGAAGAACAGCAATTTTCCGCCGTCTCTCAAAGACTTGGCAGAGACTGTTACCAGCGCCTGGAAAGGTGCCGAGAGGGCCCCGCGGGTCGCTTCGGCGACGGCCGCGTGTTCTTCCATTTCGCTTTCAAAAAATTCCGCTAAGCCCATGAGAAAGCCCTGTTTTACCCCACGCGCCGGCCCGGGCCGGTCACAGGATCCCCTGGAAATAGGCGATGGTCTTGGTCAGGCCGTCGCGCAGCTGGATGGTCGGCTGCCAGCCCAGTTCCTTCTTGGCGAGCGAGATGTCCGGGCAGCGCTGCATGGGGTCGTCCTGGGGCAGCGGCATCTTGACGATTTTTGATTTGGCGCCGGTCATTTCGATCACCAGTTCGGCCAGTTCCAGGATCGTGAATTCGTTGGGATTGCCCAGATTGACCGGCCCGGTCACCGCGTCGGGCGCGTTCATCAGCCGGATCAGCCCGTCGGCGAGGTCATCGACATAGCAGAACGACCGCGTCTGTCCGCCGTCGCCGTAGAGGGTCAGGTCCTGGCCCTGCAAGGCCTGGACGATGAAGTTGGACACCACGCGTCCGTCCGACGGATGCATGTTGGGGCCGTAGGTATTGAAGATGCGGGCGACCCGGATGTTCAGGGCGTGCTGGCGGTAATAGTCGAAGAACAGGGTTTCGGCGCAGCGCTTGCCCTCGTCATAGCAGCCGCGCGGCCCGATGGGGTTGACCCGGCCGCGGTAATCCTCGGTCTGCGGGTGGACTTCCGGGTCGCCGTAGACCTCGGAGGTCGAGGCCTGCAATATCTTGGCGCCGGTGCGCTTGGCTAGGCCCAGCATGTTGATGGCGCCGTGCACGGAGGTCTTGGTCGTCTGCACGGGATCGTACTGGTAATGCACGGGCGACGCCGGGCAGGCCAGGTTGTAGATTTCGTCGACCTCGACATAGAGGGGGAAGGTGACGTCGTGGCGCATGACCTCGAAATGGGGATGGTCCAGCAGGCCCAGAATGTTGTCCTTGGAGCCGGTGTAGAAGTTATCGACGCAGATCACGCCGGCGCCGGTCTCCAACAGGCGCGCGCAGAGGTGCGAGCCGATAAAGCCCGCCCCGCCGGTGACGAGGATGGTCTTGCGTAGGGCCATGAATGGGTCACCCGTTCCAGTTTTGCCGCATTGTGGGCAAAAAACCGCCAATTCCGCGATCTATTGTGCCCGCCAAGTATTAAGAAACCGTCGCTTATGACCCTCAAGCAGGGCCGAGGTCAAGCTGTGTGACGCGCCGCGCCGCCGCGATCCAAGGCGGCCTCGGCCGGGGCCGAGGGCGCCCAACCAAGCGTCGGAAATGAAATGACTTTTTTAACGATTTCACTTTAGCATTGGCGCAACTTGCCGATTACGGCGAAACCTCCGGAGCCGCGGGAAGGGCCCCGGAAAGACTGTCGACATCGGGTTTCCGCCTGTGCGGGGTCCGGGGGCGAACGGGAGCATCATGGCCGAGATTCCTTCACCGGATACGCTCGAGGAAAAACTTCTGCTGGACCGCCTCAACCGCATGGAGGCGGGGGGTACCGGCTATTACGCCGTGCATCTGCATCTCTCGGAGCTGAAAAGTTCGAACCGCAAGCCCCATTTCATCCGACTGGCGGCGCGTAATTTCGACAACCTGACCAATCAGCACGAAGCGACCCTGTTCCAGATGAAGAACGCGGACCAGATTTTGCTGTGCCGCACGGTCCCCGTGCATGAGGCGGAAACCCCCGTCGAGAAGATCCGGGCGCTGTTTTCCGAGGATCCGCTGACCCATATCGACGAAACGGGCCTGGGCGAGGACCGCCTGTCGACCTGGTACGACCTGTCGGAGAACGAGGATTTCCGGTCCTTCGTGCGCATCGTCGGCTCCCTGGTGCTGGAGGCCGAGGAAACCGCCAAGCGCGAGGCCGCCGAGGCGGTGGCGCAGCAGAAATCCGTGGGCCAGCCGCTCACGGCGCAGCATCTGACGGCGCTTTCCCAGGTTCTGCCGCGGGTGCCGATTGACGATCTGATCCGCGAGCAGTTGTGCCTGCACATCGGCGCCCACGGGCCCGAGGGCGTGATTTTCCGCGAGCACTTCATTTCCATCGGCGATTTGAAGAAGCGCGTGGCGCCGGGGGTCAACCTGTTCTCCTCGATCTGGCTGTTCCAGTATCTGACCGAGGGCCTGGACCGGGTCATCCTGGCCAACATGGCCGGGCGCAACTTCGAGAAGATGCACGAGCCGATCTCGCTCAACCTCAATATCGGCACCGTGCTGTCGCGCGATTTCCAGAACTTCCACCGCGCCGTCGCCGGGCACGAGGACAACGTCATCATCGAGATGCAGGTGATCGACATCTTCTCCGACGTCGATGCCTTCACCATCGCCCGCAACATGTTGCAGCAGAACGGATACCGCGTGCTGGTTGACGGCATTTCGCCCGTGTCCATGCAGTTCTTCGATCCGGCGATCCTGGGGGCCGATTTCATCAAGGTCGGCTGGGGCAAGGAATTCGAGAACGACGACGAAGACGACGGCAAGGTTGCGGACCTGCGTCGCATCATTCGCGACGCGGGTAAGGAATCGATCATCCTGTCCCGCGTCGATTCCGAGCAGGCGATCCAATGGGGCCTGAACCTGGGCATCACCCGGTTCCAGGGCTTCCTCATGGACCGGCTGATCGACACCGTGCGCTCGCAGGGGCGGCGCGCGCGCATCAAGAAGGAACGGGCGGCGGCGGCGCGCTGAGGCGCGCGGCGGTACCCGGAAACGAAACAGGAAACGCGGAACCATGGCGACGGCGCCCGACGCACAGAAAGCGATCCCCAGTCAGGAAAACCTGCTGCTGGACTATGTGCGCCGCCTGGAAAAGCACCGGGGCGGGCGCCAGGTCGTGCACGTCCATCTGTCGCAGCTGCGCCCGTTCAACCGGCGCGAACAGCATATCCGGGCCGCGACCTCCAGCTTCGATCCCCTGATCTCGACCACGGTCGGCCAGCTGTTCGCCCTGCGCAGCGCCGACCTGATCTTCGCCTTCAAGGCGGAAGCCCGCCATCAGGTGGAAAACGTGGTCCAGAAGGTGCGCTTCCTGTTTTCCGACGACCCCCTGATCGCCGAGGTCTCGACCCACGAAAAACCCTTCGCGACCTGGTACGACGCGGTTAACGATTACGACGACATCCTGCGCCTGGCCCGTGACCTGGCCGAGGAAGAGGAAGTGCGCCTGACCAAGGTGCGCTCGCGCATGGACGCGCGCTCGTCGCTGCGCGCCAAGCAGGAACAGGGCGAACCCCTGACCCCCGACGTGCTGGCCCGGGTCGAGGACGCGCTGGGCCGCGCCGACCTGTCCAACTACGTGCGCCGCCAGTTCGTCTGCAAGGTCGACAGCAAGCTGATCCCGGAACAGGAATTTTCCGAGCTGTTCATCTCCATCAACGACCTGCGCGAAACCCTGATGCCGGGGGTCAACCTGACCTCCAACCGCTGGCTGTTCTATCACCTGACGGAAACCCTGGATAAGCGCATGCTGTCCATGCTGTCGAAGACCGACGCCATCACCATCACCGGCGAGATTTCCATCAACGCCAACGTGAAGACCCTGTTGTCCGACGAGTTCCAGGTGTTCGACGACAACGTCTCGGCCTCGCGGCGGGGGGCCATGGTCATCGAATTGCAGAAGGAGGACATCTTCTCCGACCTGCCGGCCTTCCTGATCGCCCGCGAATACGTGCAGGAAAGGGGCTACCGGGTGCTGCTCGACGGCCTGACCATGCAGACCATGTTCCTGGTCGACCGGGAAAAGCTGGGCTGCGACCACGCCAAGCTGATCTGGACCCCGGCCCTCGCCGATTCCGGCGACGACGTCAAGGAACGGCTGCGCCAGATCGCGGCCTCGGGCGGCGGCGGGCGGATGATCATGTGCCGCTGCGACACCCGCGAATCCGTCGAATTCGGCCGCTCCGTCGGCATCGACCGGTTCCAGGGCCGGTTCATCGAAGGCCTGATCGCCGAGGACGGCCGGCGCCGTGACTTGCTTAAGCTGAAACACCGCATCCAGCGCGGCACGGCCGGCGACGACGAAGACGAGGAAATGGTCGACTAGGCCGGACTTGACCCGTCGGGCCTAGCCCTTGCCGCTGACCCCCGCACCGTCGAAGGTCGCCATCCCTGTATGACAGGCCAGGGCCGCCCGCACGATCCCCACCGCCAGCACCGCGCCCGACGCCTCGCCCAGGCGCATGCCCAATTGCAGCAGCGGCGTCATTCCCAGGCGCTCGAGAAGCCGCGCGTGCCCCGGCTCCGCCGACAGATGCGCCGCCCGGCAATGGTCGAGGGCCCCCGGCTGCTGGACCTGAAGACAGGCGGCTGAAGCCCCCGCGACGAAACCGTCGAGCAGCACGGGCACGCCCAGATGCCGGGCCCGCGCCACGGCCCCGGCCATGGCCGCAAGCTCGCGTCCGCCCAATGCCCGCAGCACGCCGAGACCGTTCCCGGGCGGGACGGCATTGACCCTGACGGCGCGCTCGATGACGGCGGCCTTGGCGGAAACCTGCGCCGCGTGCAGTCCCGTGCCCGGCCCGGCCCAATCCGCCCCCGCGCCGCCGTAAAGGCCCAGGCAGACGGCGGCGGCGGCGGTGGTGTTGGCGATGCCCATTTCGCCGATACATAAAAGGTCGGCCTCCCGGTCGACGGCGTCGGCCCCGGCCTGAAATGCGGCGGCGAATTCATCGGCCGTCATGGCGGGGCCTTGCGTGATGTCGGCGGTGGGGGTGTCGAGATCCAAGGGAATCACGGCAAGATCGACGCCGAAGGTGCGGCACAGCTGGTTCACGGCCGCGCCGCCGGCCTGGAAGTTGGCGACCATCTGGGCCGTGACCTCGGGCGGAAAGGCGGACACTCCCTGGGCGGCGACGCCGTGATTGCCGGCGAACACCAGGGCCTGGACGGTGTCGGCGCGCGGGACCGCGCGGCCCTGCCAGCCGGCCAGCCATTGGGTGATCTCTTCCAGCCGTCCCAACGATCCGGCGGGCTTGGTCAGCACCGCCTCGCGGGCGCGCACGGCGGCCTGGGCGGCGGCGTCCGGTTCCGGCAGGCGGGTCAGAAAGGCGGCGGGATCACGCGGGGGGTCGAATTGGGGCACGAGGTCTTGTTTCCTTTTCCGGGGTCGGTCACATATAACGCAATCATTCGCCAAGGGGACGGGAATTTGCCCGCCCTTTCGGCCCGGCCCCCATAACTTCAGGAGTTGCCCCGTGGCGACGGACGATCCCGCTCCCGATGCCGATCCGGCCCCCGCCGCCCCGCGGCGGCCGTGGGACGACGCCCTGCTGGCGCTCGCCTTTCTCACGCGCCTGCCGGTGCCCGCGCGCCATGACGCCGGGGCGGGCGCGCTCGGCCGCGCCGCCTGGGCCTTTCCCCTGGCCGGGGCCGTGGTCGGCGGCCTGGGGGCGGGGGTGATCCTGGCGACGGCGGGCTCGGGCCTGCATCCCTTGGCCTCGGCCCTGCTGGCGCTGGCCGTCATGGCGGTGGTGACGGGGGCCCTTCACGAAGACGGATTGGCCGATTTCGCCGACGGGCTCGGCGTCGCGGGCCGTGACCGGCGGCTCGACGTGATGCGCGATTCCCGCATCGGCGCCTTCGGGGTTCTGGCCCTGGTGTTCGCGACGGGGTTGAAGGCGGCGGCCCTGGCGTCCCTCGCCGGGCCGGGCGCGGCGGCCCTGGTGCTGGTCGCGGCGGGGGCCTTGTCCCGCGCGGCCCTGGTGCCGACGATGATCGCCCTTCCCCCGGCGCGGGCCGACGGCCTGGCCCGGGACGCCGGCCGCCCGCCCGTCTGGGCGGCGGGGCTGGCTTTGGTGCTGGGGTTTGCCGCCCTGGTCCCTCTGGCACCCCTTCTGGGCCCCGGGGTCGGCACCCTGGCGGCGGCGGGCCTGGCGGCGGGACTGTTCGCCTGCTGGGCCATGCATGCGGCGGTCGGTGGCCACACCGGCGACAGCCTGGGCGCCCAGCAACAGATTGTGGAAATCGCCGTCTATCTGGCGGCCGCAACGGCGGAGATCAGCCTGTGACCAAGCAATCCGACATCCCCGTGACCCGCTGGTGGTGGGTCCGCCATGCGCCGGTGCCCTCCGTGGTCGGCACCATTTACGGTGGCAACGACGTGCCCTGCGACGTCTCCGACCGCGACAGTTTCCGCGCCTTGGCGGGGGCCCTGCCCGCCGATGCGGTCTGGCTGACCAGCCATCTGTCACGCACCCATAAGACCGCCCAGGCGATCCGCGAGGAAGGCCTGACCTTTCCCGACCCCATCGCCGAGGAACATCTGGGCGAACAGTCCTTCGGCGAGTGGCAGGGGTCGACCTGGGACGAGATGGAGGCCCGCGACCCCGACGCCTTCCGCCTGTTCTGGGAAACCCCGGCGCGGTCGCGCCCGCCCGGCGGCGAAAGCTTCGCCGACCAGATCGCCCGCGTGTCCGGGGTGATCGACCGCTACACCACCGATCACGCGGGCCGCGACATCGTCGCCGTGACCCACGGCGGCACCATCCGCGCCGCCATGGCCCATTCGCTCGGCCTGACGCCGGAAGGGGCCATGTCGTTTTCCGTCTCGACCCTGTCCGTGACCTGCCTGGAACATGTCCAGGGCGGGCTGTTGCGCGGGCGCGGCGGGGCCTGGCGCATCGTGCGGGTCAACGCCCCGCCCCATGCGGTGATGCCGCTGGTCAAGGGGGGGCATTGACGCAAATCCCGAGCGTGCCGAATCCAGGCACGCGACGACGATTTGCGCGAAACAAACACATGGAAATCCGATGAATGAATTTCTTCCTCCCATCACCTTGATCCTGGGCGGCCAGCGTTCGGGCAAAAGCCGGCTTGCGGAAACCCTGATCGAGGACGCGGCGGGGGGCGGGCTGTATCTCGCCACGGCCGAGGCCCGGGACGGCGAGATGACCGACCGCATCGCCGCCCATCGGGCGCGGCGCGGCCCCGATTGGGAAACCATCGAGGAGCCCCTGGACATTCTCGGCCAGATTCGCGAACACGCCGCCCCTGGCCGCCCGGTGCTGGTCGACTGCGTGACGCTCTGGCTGTCCAACCTGATGGCCGCCGGGCGCGATCCCGAATCCGAGGTCGAAACCCTGGCCCGGGGGCTCGCGGGCCTCGCCGGTCCCGTGGTTCTGGTGTCCAACGAGGTCGGCCTGGGGGTCATTCCCGCCAACGCCTTGGCCCGATCCTTCGCCGATGCGGCGGGGTTGGCCAACCAACGGCTGGCCGCCTGCGCCGACCGTGTGGTATTCACGGCGGCCGGCCTGCCGCTCGTGCTCAAGGGCCATCCTCTTTAATTCTGACAAGGGTTCCCGACTTCATGAAAATTCCCGCCACCGTGATCACCGGCTTCCTCGGCGCCGGCAAGACGACCCTGATCCGCCATCTGCTGCAGAACGCCGGCGGGCGGCGCATCGCCCTGGTGATCAACGAATTCGGGGATCTGGGGGTCGACCGCGAGGTCATCAACGGCTGCGCCATCGAGGGCTGCGCCGAAGACGACGTGGTCGAGCTGGCCAACGGCTGCATCTGCTGCACCGTCGCCGACGATTTCCTGCCGACCATGGAAATGCTGCTCGACCGGCCCAATCCGCCAGATCATATCGTTATCGAAACATCTGGCCTGGCCCTGCCCAAGCCCCTGGTCAAGGCCTTTACCTGGCCGGAAATCCGCGCCCGTGTCACCGTCGACGGGGTGATCGCCGTGGTCGACGCGCCGGCCGTGGCAGCGGGCCGTTTCGCCCACGATCCGGACGCCGTCGCGGCACAGCGCGAAGACGACGACAACCTGGACCACCATTCGCCCTTGGAAGAGGTGTTCGAGGACCAATTGCTGTCCGCCGACATGGTGCTGCTGAACAAGGCCGACCTGACCGATGCGGCGGGACTGGCCGCCGCGCGGGCCATCGTCGAGGCTGAACTGCCGCGTCAGGTGAAGATCGTCGAAACCCGCCACGGGCAGATCGACGCCAACGTGCTGCTGGGCCTCAAGGCCGGGGCGGAGGACGACCTGAATGCCCGCCCGTCCCATCACGAGGGCGACGACGACCACGATCACGACGAGTTCGACAGCTTCGAGGTACGGATCGAAGGGGCCGCCGACCCGGACGCCCTGAAATCCCGCATCGAGGCCGCCGCCCGCGACCACGGCATCCTGCGGGTGAAGGGCTTCGTCCATGTCGCGGGCAAGCCGCGCCGCCATGTCATCCAGGGCGTGGGGTCGCGGGTCGACGGCTATTACGACCGGCCCTGGGCCGAGGGCGAGACGCCGCAGACCCGCCTGGTCGTGATCGGCCTGCAGGGCCTGGACCGGGATGCGGTGACCCGCGCCCTCCAAGGGTAGCGGTTCCGGGGTTAGGTTCGCCCCCCGCCTCTCCTATATAAATGACCGCAGCGTCCTGAACAGCGGAGCCTGATCTTGCATCTTCTCGCCGCCCAGCCCGGCCTCGTCGACGACGGAACCGACGCCCTCGACCTGGGCCAGACGCCGGGCGACATCGTCGTGCTGTCCGCCGCCGACACCGAACTGGCGGCCCTGGCCGACGCCCAGGCGCGGCGGCTTGAGGCCGATGCGCAAGCACCCTCCCTGCGTCTCGCCAACGTCATGCACCTCAGCCACAACATGAGCGTCGATCTTTACGTCGACGCCGTGGTCCGCCACGCGCGGTTGATCGTCGTGCGGCTTCTGGGCGGGCGGGCCTATTGGCCCTACGGGGTGGAGCAGATCGCCCAGGCGGCCATGGCCCAGGGCATTCCCTTGGCGGTCCTGCCCGGCGACGACGCGCCCGACGCGGAACTGGCCGACTGGTCGACCCTGCCGCGCGAGGCCCAGCACCGCCTGTGGCAATACCTGGTGCAGGGTGGGCCGGCCAACGCGGGGCGGTTCCTGGATTACGCCGCGGCGATGATCGGCGGCGGCAAGGATGACTGGCTGGAGCCGGAACCTTTGCTCGCCTGCGGGCTCTACTGGACCGATGCGGCCGTGCCGGATCTGGAGTCTCTCCGCGCCCAGTGGACGGCGGGGGCGCCCGTGGCGGCGCTGGTATTCTACCGCGCGCTGCTGCAGGCGGGGAACCTGGATGCCGTCGATGCCCTGGTCCGATCCCTCGGCCGCGCCGGATTGAATGCCCTGCCGGTCTACGTGAAAAGCCTGAAGGACCCGGTCTCGGCGGCGACCCTGGAAGGGTTCTTCGCCGACGCGCCGCCCGCTGTCGTCCTGAACACCACGGGCTTCGCGGTGACGGCACCGGGCACGGACAAGCTGGGCGGCGGGCGCGCGGCGGGACCGCTGGACAAGCCGGGGGCGCCGGTGCTGCAGGCCGTGTTCTCCGGCGGCAACCGGGAAGGCTGGGAAGCGGGGACCTTCGGCCTCGGCCCCCGCGACATCGCCATGAACGTGGCCCTGCCGGAAGTGGACGGGCGCATCTTCACCCGCGCCGTGTCCTTCAAGGGCCGGGCCCGGCGCGACGATGCGACCCAGACCGACATCGTGCGCTACGAGCCCGTGGCCGACCGCATCGATTTCGTCGCCGACCTGGCCGCCGGCTGGGCGCGCCTTGCCGGCAAGACATCGGCCGATCGCCGCGTCGCCCTGGTGCTCGCCAACTATCCCAACCGCGACGGGCGCATCGGCAATGGTGTCGGGCTGGACACCCCGGCGGCGACGGTCAAATTGCTGAACGACATGGCGGATGCGGGCTATGCGCTACGTGACGTTCCCGCCGACGGCGACGCCCTGGTGCGCCGTCTTCTGGCCGGGCCGACCAACGACCTGCGGGCCCTGGCGTCCCGCGCCTGGGACGAAGTTCTGCCCTTCAACGAATACCAGATGTTCTTCGGCGGCCTGCCCCGGGCCGTGCAGGACGCGGTGATTGATCGCTGGGGCCCGGCGGAAACCGATCCCTTCTTCCGCCCGGGCTCGCTCGACTGCGGCCATTTCGCCGTCGCCGCCTTTCGCTGCGGCAACGTCGCGGTCTGCCTGCAGCCGGCGCGCGGCTACAACATCGACCCCAAATCCAGCTACCACGACCCGGACCTGGTGCCGCCGCACGGCTATCTCGCCTTCCACGCCTGGCTGCGGGAAAATTTCCGCGCCGACGCGGTGGTCCATATGGGCAAGCACGGCAATCTGGAATGGCTGCCGGGCAAGTCCCTCGCCCTGTCGCAGGATTGCTTTCCCGAAGCGGCCTTGGGGCCGCTGCCCAACATCTATCCCTTCATCGTCAACGACCCGGGCGAGGGCACCCAGGCCAAGCGCCGCGCCGCCGCCGTCGTTGTCGACCATCTGACCCCGCCCCTGACCCGCGCTGAAAGCTACGGGCCGCTCAAGGACCTGGAAGCCCTGGTCGATGAATATTACGAGGCCGCCGGGGTCGACCGCCGGCGACTGAAGGTGCTGGAAGCGGACATCCTCTCACTCTGCGCCGCCACGGGCATCGGCGCCGACTGCGGCATGACGGCCGACGACGCCTCCGGCGACCAGTTGGCCAAGCTCGACAATTATCTCTGCGAGTTGAAGGAAATGCAGATCCGCGACGGCCTGCATGTTCTGGGGGTCTCGCCCGAGGGCCGCCTGCTCACGGACCTGCTGGTGGCGCTGGCCCGGGTGCCGCGCGGGGCCGCGCCGGAAGACGCCTCGCTGTTGCGGGCCCTGGCGGCGGATCTGGGTCTGGGCCGGGATTTCGATCCCCTCGACTGCGCCATGGCCGCCCCCTGGGACGGCCCGCGCCCGGCGGCGCTCGACACCACGGACGCCCCCTGGCGCACGGCGGGCGACGTGGTGGAGCGGCTGGAGATTTTGGCGGCGGCCCTGGTCGCCGGCGACGCCGTGGCCGACCCCGCCTGGACGGCGACCTTGCCCGTGCTCGATTTCATCCGCGACCGTCTGCGCCCGGCGGTCCGGGCCTCGGGTGCCGCGGAAACACAAGGCGTGCTGGCGGGCCTGGACGGGCGGTTCGTCGCCCCAGGTCCCTCGGGTGCGCCGACGCGGGGACGCCCCGACGTGCTGCCCACGGGGCGCAATTTCTATTCCGTCGATACCCGCACGGTGCCGACCCCGGCGGCCTGGCAACTGGGTTGGAAGGCGGCGGCGCTGTTGGTCGAACGCCACGCCCAGGATCACGGCGACTGGCCGAAATCCATCGCCATCTCCGCCTGGGGCACCTCGAACATGCGCACGGGCGGCGACGACATCGCCCAGGCTCTGGCCTTGCTCGGCGTGAAACCGCAATGGGACGGCCCGTCCCGCCGGGTCACCGGGTTCGAGGTGCTGCCCGTGTCGGTCCTGGGCCGGCCCCGCGTCGATGTGACACTCCGCATCTCGGGTTTCTTCCGCGACGCCTTTCCCGGGCTGATCGATCTGTTCGATTCCGCCGTGCGCGCCGTGGCCGCCCTGGACGAAACGGCGGCCGACAATCCGCTCGCCGCCCGGGTCAAGGAGGACGCGGCGGCACTGGGCGGCGACGACGCGCTTCGCATGGCGACCCACCGGGTGTTCGGCTCCATGCCGGGGGCCTACGGGGCCGGGTTGCAGGCGCTGATCGACGAAAAGGGCTGGGAGACGGAAGACGATCTCGCCCGCGCCTATGTCGCCTGGGGCGGCTATGCCTATGGCGCCGGGGCCGAGGGCCGGGCCGCCCACGGCCTGTTCGAGGCGCGGCTCAAGTCCACGGACGCGGTGCTGCAGAACCAGGACAACCGCGAGCACGATATTCTGGATTCCGACGACTACTACCAGTTCCAGGGCGGGCTGACCGCCGCCGTGCGGTCCCTCAAGGGCAGCCAGCCCGCCGTCTATTTCGGCGATCACGCACGCCCGGAAAGCCCCCGTGTGCGTACTTTGGATGAAGAGATTTCCCGCGTCGTGCGCGCCCGCGCCGCCAATCCGAAATGGATCAAGGGCGTCATGCGCCACGGCTACAAGGGCGCCTTCGAGATGGCGGCCACGGTCGACTATCTGTTCGCCTTCGCCGCCACGGCGCGCTGCGTCGCCGACCACCATTTCGATGCCGTATTTCAGGCCTATCTGGAAGATGCCGAGGTCCGGGACTTCCTCGCCGAGCACAATCCGGCGGCCTTGCAGGACATGGCCGACCGCTTCCTGGAGGCCCAGGACCGGGGGCTGTGGCGCCCGCGGCTCAACTCGACGCGCCCGCTCTTGGAGCGTCTTGCCCGTGACGGTTGACGGCGGGTGCCGGAAGCCGGGATAAGTTACGATCAGCCGACAGATGAGGCATGCCCCGATGGACGGAAAACCCAAGGACACGATGACCGAGGCGGAGCTCGACGCCCGCCACGCCGAGAAGATGCGCAAGAAGAAGGCGGCCCGGGACAAGATCCTGGCGACCAAGACCGAGGAGCGCGGCCTGCTCATCGTCCATACGGGCAAGGGCAAGGGCAAGTCGACCGCCGCCATGGGCATGGCCATGCGCTGCGTCGGCCACGGCATGCGCGTCGCCATCGTGCAGTTCGTCAAGGGCGTGTGGGAAACGGGCGAGCGCGACGTGCTGGCCAAATTCCCCGATCAGGTCACCATCCGCGCCATGGGCGAGGGCTTTTCCTGGGAAACCCAGGACCGCCAGCGGGACCTGGCCGCCGCGCGCCAGGCCTGGGACTCGGCCAAGGAATTGATGGCCGATCCCAGCTACAAGATGGTGATTCTCGACGAATTGAACATCGTGCTGCGCTACGACAACCTGCCGCTGGACGAGGTGGTGGAGACCCTGCGCAACAAGCCCCGCGACCTGCATGTCGTGGTCACCGGGCGCAACGCCAAGGAGGCGCTGATCGAGGCGGCCGATCTGGTGACGGAAATGGAAATGATCAAGCATCCGTTCCGCGCGGGCGTGAAGGCCCAGGCGGGGATCGAGTTTTGACCGGGCGGAGGACGGGACGATGACCAAAGGCATTCGCGGACTTTCTGCCCTGGCCCTGGCCCTCATGGTCCTGGCCGGCTGCGCCCGCCTGGAATCAGAACCGCCGGTGGCCGCGCGCCACGTCATCGCGGCGGCGACGGCGACGGTGGAACGCTTCACCACGGTCAAGCAACTGGCCGAGGCGGCCAAGCATATCCCGACGGCGCGCGCCGTCGTGGTGTTCCCCGATCTGGTCAAGGCCGGGTTCATCGCGGGCGGCGAGGGCGGCAACGGCGTGCTGCTGGCGCGGGCCCCCGACGGGTCCTGGTCGGCCCCGGTGTTCCTGTCCCTCGGCGTCGCCAGCTTCGGCCTGCAGGCGGGCATCCAGCAGACCGAGGTCGTGCTGGTCATCCGCTCCGACGGGGCGCTCAAGGCGGTCCTGGAAAACCAGGGCTCCATCGGCGCCGACACGGGCCTGACCGTCGCCGTCTACGGCGCCGGGATCGAGGGGGCGACGACGACCAACGCCGGCGCCGACATCGTCGCCTTCGCCAATTCAAAATCGGGGCTCTACGCAGGGTTCTCCCTGGAAGGGGCCGTGTTCATCCGCCGCCGTGACCTGAACGAAGCCTTCTACGGCACGGGCGCCACGCCGGACAGCATCCTGGCGGGCCGGCAGTCCAACCCCGTCGCCGATCCCCTGATCCAGGCCCTTGCCGCCCACAAGTAACATGCCCGCCGGCGAAGACCCCGACGCCAAGGGGGGGCCGGCCAAGGCCCTGATGGTTCAGGGCACCGGCTCCGACGTGGGCAAGTCGCTGATCGTCGCCGGCCTGTGCCGCCTGTTCGCCAACCGGGGCCGCGCCGTGCGCCCGTTCAAGCCGCAGAACATGTCGAACAACGCCGCCGTCACCGAGGACGGCGGCGAAATCGGGCGGGCCCAGGCCTTGCAGGCTCAGGCCGCGCGCCAGCCGCTCAGCGTGCACATGAACCCCGTGCTGCTGAAACCACAGACGGAGACCGGCGCCCAGGTCGTCGTTCACGGCAAGGTCCGGGGCAATGCCAAGGCGCGGGACTATCACGCGATGAAGCCGGAATTGCTGGCCGCCGTGCTGGACAGTTTCGCCATCGTCCGCGACGGCGCCGATCTGGTCATCGTCGAAGGGGCGGGCAGCCCGGCCGAGGTCAACCTGCGGGCCGGCGACATCGCCAACATGGGCTTCGCCCTGGCGGCGCAGGTGCCCGTGGTGCTGGTCGCCGACATCGACCGGGGCGGCGTGATCGCCAGCCTGGTCGGCACCTGGGAGCTGATGACCGAGGACGAACGCGCCTGCGTGCAGGGCTACGTCATCAACAAGTTTCGCGGCGACGTGACCCTGTTCGACGATGCCATCCGGATCATCCAGGACCGTACCGGCATGCGTTGCTTCGGCGTGGTGCCCCATTTCGCGCCCGCCCGCCTGCTGCCGGCCGAGGATGCGGTGACGCTGGACGCGGGCGCCGGGCAACAACAGACCGCGCCGGACCGCATCCGCATCGCCGTGCCGCGCCTGCCGCGCATCGCCAATTTCGACGACCTGGACCCCCTGAACGCCGAGGACGGGGTCGAGGTCGTGATCGTCGAGGCGGGGGCGGTCATTCCCGGCGACGCCGACGTGATCCTGATCCCGGGCTCCAAGGCGACCCTTTCCGATCTTGCCGCCCTGCGCGTCGAAGGCTGGGACATCGACATCCTGGCCCATCACCGCCGGGGCGGCGTCGTCGTCGGGCTGTGCGGCGGCTATCAGATGCTGGGCCAGACCGTCGCCGACCCGGACGGGATCGAGGGTGCTGCGGCGACGGTGGCGGGCCTGGGGCTGTTGGATGTGGCGACGGTGATCGGCCGGGCCAAGACCCTGCGCCCGGCCCAGGGCCGCGACACGATTTTCGATCAGGCCATCACGGGCTACGAGATGCACATGGGGGCGACGACGGGGGCGGGGTTGGCGCGGCCCTGGCTTGACCTTGCCGGGGGCACGGACGGCGCGGTGTCCGCCGACGGCCGGGTGATGGGGGCCTATGTCCACGGCCTGTTCGCGGCGGACGGGTTTCGCGCCGCGTTCCTTTCGGCCCTGCGGGCGGGTGACTATGCGGTGGCATCCCATGCGGCCAGGGTCGAGGACACCCTCGACGCCCTGGCGGCGCATCTGGAAAGGCATCTCGACATGGACGCCCTGGACGCGGCCTTTACTTAATCCCCGGGGTGCCCGTCGCCGTCCGTTTCCTGCAACAGAAATTGCCGCGCCTTGGTTTCATGCGCCGGCTTCAGGTAGGGGGCGAGCAGCCGCCAGGCGCCGTAGAACACGGTGGCGTCGTCCGTATAGCCCAGGGCGGCGATGAAGTCGGGGACCAGGTCGACGGGCACGATGAAATAGGCCAGGGCCGCCATCACCGCCGCCTTCACGCCCGTGGGCGTCTGCGGATCGCGGGCCGCGTAGAAGGCGGCCACGGCGTCGCGGGTGAACGGCACCTTGCCGATGGTCCGGCGTACCTTGCCGCCCAGGTCCTGGGCGACCAGGCCTTCGTCGCCGGGGTCGCGGTCATCCGGTCTGCGTGTCACGTTGTCGCCACACCCTTGCTTTGTTAGAAGTCATCCACCCTATCAGAACACTTCCAATGACGGAGGACATCCATGGACATTTCCGGTCACGCGGCCCTGGTCACCGGCGCCGCATCGGGCCTGGGGGCCGCGACCGCCCGCGCCCTCAGCCAGAAGGGGGCCAAGGTCGCCTGCCTTGATCTTAATTTGGCCGGTGCTGAGGAAGTTGCAAGCGCCATCGGCGGAACGGCGTTCCAGGCCGATGTCGCCGATGCCGCCTCGCTGGAAGCCGCCGTCGCCGCCGCCGCCGAGGCCCATGGCCCGGCCCGCGTCGCCGTCAGCTGCGCCGGCATCGCCCCGCCCAAGCGCATCGTCGGGCGCGACGGGCCGCAGGCGCTGGACGTGTTCGCCCAGACCATCCGGATCAACCTGATCGGCACCTTCAACCTGATGCGCCTGGCCGCCCACGGCATGCAGGGGCTCGACCCGTTGGCGACGGGCGAGCGCGGGGTGATCGTCAACACCGCCTCCGTCGCCGCCTTCGAGGGCCAGATCGGCCAGGCCGCCTATGCGGCGTCCAAGGGCGGGGTCGCGGCCCTGACCCTGCCGGCGGCGCGCGAATTCGCCAAGTCGGGCATCCGCGTCATGACCATCGCCCCGGGGGTGTTCAAGACGCCCATGGTGGCGGGCCTGTCCGATGAGGTTCAGGCCAGCCTGGCCGCGGGCGTGCCGTTTCCGCCGCGCCTGGGCGATCCGGCGGAATACGCCGACCTGGTGCTGGCGATCTGCGCCAACGCCATGCTCAACGGCGAGGTCATCCGCCTGGACGGTGCCTTGCGCATGCAGCCGATTTGAAACAAGGTTGACCACAGAGACAGTGAGGCAGAGAGAAGAACAGAAAAAGACCTGGACCCCCGCCTGCGCGGGGGTGACGGGTCTTGGTCACATTGTGTCATTCCCGCGAAAGCGGGAATCCAGAACCCTCACCGCCTCATCGCCTCAGCGGTTTTCTTTAAATCCTTCACCCCGCCGCCTTGTCCATGAAGGCCGCGAGGTCGATGTCCTTTTGCGTCACGCCGCCGGCGTCGTGGGTCGCCAGGGTGACCTCGACCCGGTTGTAGACGTTGAACCATTCGGGGTGGTGGTCCGTCTTCTCGGCCATCAGGGCGGCCCGCGTCATGAAGGCGAAGGCGGCGTTGAAGTCCTTGAAGGTGAAGGTCTTGGCGATGGCGTCGCGGCCCGGCGCCTCGGCCCAGCCGTCCAGGTTTCCGATCGCGGTCTCCCGTGCGGCGCCGGTCAGTTTGTCGGTCATTTCATGCCTCCCTGTTTACGTTTGCAGCCGGATCGTTTGACGCTAGCTTAACGCATGACCCTGACCGCACCCAGCCTTGCCGATTTCGAGACCATGGCCGAGGACGCCCTGGCCCTGATCCCCGCCGAACTGCGCGCCCTCGCCGCCGACGTCATCATCCGCATCGAGGACTTCCCTGACGAAGAGACCGCCCGCGACATGGAACTGGACAGCCACTTCGATCTGCTGGGTCTGTACAGCGGCGTCGCCCTGACCGACAAAAGCGTCACCGATCCGGGGGGCACGCCCGACATGGTGTTTCTCTACCGCCGGCCGATCCTGGACTACTGGTGCGAGACGGGGGAAGACCTTACGCATCTGATCCGCCATGTGCTGATCCACGAGATCGGTCACCACTTCGGCTTTTCCGACGCCGACATGGGAGCCCTGGAGGAACAGGCCGAGGCCACCGGCGAGGGCTAGCGCCGCAACCGTTTCCGCTTATCACCCGCCCGATTTCAGGTATGCTTTTCCGCGCCCGGCCGGAGGCGGGGCGGCGAGATTGAGGGGGGCATCCATGAACGACGTCGAAAAGACCCTGGAACAGAATGTCGAGCAGGTCGCCAAATGGGTCGACGTGCTGATCCAGTTCGGGGTGACCTACGGGTTTCAGATTCTGGGCGCGCTGCTGTTCCTGCTGGTCGGGCTCAAGGCCGGCGGCTGGATGTCGCGGCGCATTCAGGCCGCCTGCGAGGCCAAGGGCATCGACGTCACCCTGTCCCGCTTCATCGGCAACGCGGTCAAGATGCTGATCCTGACCGTGCTCGCCATCATCACTCTCGGTAATTTCGGGATTTCCATCGCCCCCCTGATCGCGCTTGCCGGGGCCGGGGCGTTCGGCGCGACCATGGCGCTGCAGGGGCCGCTGTCGAACTATGGGGCGGGGCTGTCGATCATCCTGGCCCGGCCCTTCGTGGTCGGGAACACCATTACGGTCGGCGAGACCTCGGGCGTGGTCGACGAGGTCAAGATGGCCCATACCCGCCTGCTCGGCGAGGACGGGGAGCGCATCACCATCCCCAACAAGGACATCGTCGGCCGGGTCATCGTCAATTCGGAAACCCGGCGCGTGGTGCAGACCAAGATCGCGCTGGCCGCCGACGCCGACCTGGAGCGCGCGGCCCAGGCCGTGCAGAAGGCCGTCGCCAGTGCCCTTCCCCCGGCCGAGGAAGATGCCGGCGGGGCCCGGCCCCAGGTCGGGCTGCACGATTTCACCTTCGGCGGGCTGATCCTGGGCGTGCGGTTCTGGGTGCCGTCAAGCCGCTATTACGAGCTGCGCTATGCGGTCAACCGGGCGATTCTGGACGCCTTGCGCGGGGCCGGGGTGCCGATGCTGGCAGGCGTGCAGCCGGCGGTCCTGGCCGACGTCCTGTCCGGCGACGGTGTGCAGGAAGGCCGCCGGGAAGACGGCTGAGAGGCCGCGGGAAGAAGGTTGGGGGCAGGCGTCAGGCCGGTTGTGCCTGGGACGGTTCGTCCTCGGCGGCCAGCAGGGTGCCGACCACGGCCAGCAGATCAAGCGCCGAAAACGGCTTGGACAGGGTCTTGCGGGCGCCCATCTTGGCGGCCATGGCCAGGGACGAGCCTTCGCTGGTGCGCGGGTCGGCCGATACGGCGACGATGGGCAGGTCCGGACTGTCTTCCAGCAGCGAACGGATCAGGCCGATGCCTTCGCCGTCGGCCATCAGGATGTCGGTGATCACCATCTGGTGGTGCCCGGCCTTGAACTTCTCAAGTGCCTCAAAACCGCCCGCGGCGGTTTCCACGTTGAAGCCGACTTCCGTCAACGGATTGGCGATCAGGTTACGCGCAAGTTCGTTGTCATCGACCACCAGGACTCTCGGCATTTTGTTTCTCCAATCCGCCGCGCCCAAATTTCCCCGGTACGCAACGGTCCATGCCACCCACAGCCGTTCATTATATTGCGCCCGCGAACCGTTCTCAATTAGGCCGAAAGTCTTGGGTCGGGCCGATGCCCGGAACGGCCTTCCCGCGCTAGAACTTAAGCGCCAGGGAGACGTTGATGACGTTCTCGTCGAAATCGGATGTCGACAGGTTCGAATGGGCCTTGATGTACTTGTAGGAGAACTTCATCTGCGCATGTTCGTGGACAGGGACGGCGATTTCCGCCTTGGCCGTGTGGCGTTGGTCCTCCCGCTCCCGGCTTATGGACGGGGTCTCGTTCGTATAGTCCCGCAGATAGTACTGATAACTGAAGCGGATGGTGGCGTCGCCGGGCGACGCGCCCAAGGCCGACTTCAGGCCGATGTTCAGGTAGTGCCCGGCGAAGTCGAATTCGTTGCGGGCCGCGTTCTCCATTTCGAACCGGTAGCCGGCCTTGATGTAGGACCGGGTCTCGTTGAAAAAGAAGAAGTTGTCGAGCGACAGGCCGTTGACCTGCGCGTTCCTGGACTTGGCCGTGTGGAAGGTCTTGTTCTGGTAGTTGTAGCCGGCCAGCATGTACCAGTTCGTGGTCAGCCCGTGCCCCAGGGTCGGCGTGACCGTATGAAAATTCAAGAAAGGTTTGCCGTCCAGGTCGGTATGGGAAAACCCGTACAGGAACCCGGCGTCGAGTCCGGCGACCTTCTTCCGGGTCGATACGAAGGCGGTATGCGACTGCAGGTTGAAGGCCTTCAGGTCGCGATAGCTTGTCTTGGCGAAGGCGTATGAAAGCTTGATGGGCAGAGCTGACTTCTGAAGCAGGGTGTAGTCCCCGCCCAGATTGAACACGCGTGCCCGGTCGGCCTGCCCGGACCGGTTGTCGAGGGCGTCAATGGACACGCTGTCGTCGTGCTGCATGCCGGCTTCAAGGGTGACGGACCATGGCTTGTCGGATTTGGTGTCCGGGTCTGGGTCCGCGGCATTGGCGACGGGCAGGGCGAGCCCCGCGACGAGGGCGCCGGCCGCGCACAGCCATGCCGTGGCATGGCGCACATGGCCGCGCCGCATCGGTCGCCGGTCCGCGGACCTTTCCGCAAACCGCTGTCGGCCATGTATCCAGATGGGCGTCTTCATTGCCATGTGTCCGATGTCGTTGACGTACAGAATGAAGCCTAATGCCAAATTGCCATTAAGGGGCATGCAAAATGAGAAAATCGGCCTACTGTGTCCCGGATGCCGCCTGGCGGCCATCGGCGGTGCGGCGCGATGCAATCAAAAATAGAATTAAAAAATTATCATTTATTACTTTAGGGCCTGGCGGGCTTTATTTAAATAAAAACTAACATATGCCTTATGTCGTATATATCTCTTCTAAGTATTAATCTATTTTAAGCAAATCAGTTATAAGCCCCGTCGCCCATAGCAGGTCCGCATCCATGTCTGGTGTTTAAAGTCGGGCGTCATCTAATCGCCCCGCTGGCATGTTTATTGCGGCGGCCTAAACAGGGCGCGGTCCTGCGGACTTTCGCATGTCGGTCATGCGCACCACACAACCCAGAGATAGGCACAATCATGAAACGTACCCCTAAGTTCCTCAGTCTTCGCGCGGCCGGCATGGTTTTTTGCCTCGCATGGTCGGCTTTGATCGGATTGACGGCCGCCGATGCGCGGGCCGACGCCGTCGGAAAGGTGTCCAAGGTCCAGTTGACGGCATACGGCATTGCTCCCGAAGGCCGGAAGACCGAAAAGGTGCTGACGGACGGGGTGGTCATGCGTGAGACCCTGGAAACCGTGACCGACGGCGGCCTGCAGGTCGCCCTGATCGACGACACGACCCTGACCTTGGGGGGCGGGGCGTCCCTGGTCGTTGACGAGATGGTCTATGACCCGAAGACCAAGAACGGAAATTCCGTGCTCAAGCTTGCCGCCGGGACATTCCTTTACGTATCCGGCTCTATGAACAAAAAGGGAATCATGATCACGACCCCGACGTCGACCATCGGCGTGCGCGGGACCAAGCTTCTGATCAAGGTCGCGGCGGACGGTGCCACGTCGGTCGGCGTCATCGAGGGGGCCGCCGATGTCGAATCGTTGGTTGACGGCAGTGTGGTTTCAATCGCGCCGGGCGACAGCGCCACGGCGCCCGCGACGGGCGGGGTCGAAACGGCGTCGCTTGCCGCGATCAATGTCCAGGACACATTCGTTGCGGCAATCGCCGTTACGGAGGCGCAGGAATCCATTGCCCAGGTGCGGACGGTTTTGACCGCGCAGATCAAGGGGCTGGAGCAGGACGCCGCCACGGCGACCGGCCCGGCCAAGGACGTGATCGAGGCCGAACTGAACGCCTTGAACGCGGAACTGGGCAGCCGTTTGGAAGTGGGCGAGAACGTTCTTGGAATCGTTGAGCAACAGGCTCTGGCCGTGAGCGCGGCGGTTCCGGCGCCGGCGGATATCACCGGGGCAATCCGGGCGCCCGCCGCCGCCGCCGCTGCGGCAACCGCCAGCAAAGCGGCGGCCGAGGCGGCAACCGTTGCGGCGCGGACGGCAGCGACGTCCGCCGCGACCACAGCCGCGACCGCCGCCGCCACCGAAGCGGCTGCCCAGGCGGCTGTCGAAGCGGCGACCCGGGCCGCCGGTGAAGCGGCTGCCGCCACCGCCGCCGAGGCCGCGGCCCAGGCGGCCACTGTTGCCGCCGCGGAGGCCGCCAGC
>JAVJVP010000002.1:0-162506 GCA_040221095.1 Rhodospirillales bacterium | reverse complement strand
CTCGTACAGGGCGTGGCGCTTGCCGGTGGTCGGGTCCTCGGCGCCGAGCGATGCGGACGGTAGCATGCCGAGGGAGCCGGTCAGCATCGCCGCGCAGTCGCTCAGCAGGTCGCCGAACAGGTTGTCGGTGACGATCACGTCAAACTGCTTGGGCTGGCGCACCAGCTGCATGGCGCAGTTGTCGGCGTACATGTGGTTGAGCTCGATGTCCGGGAAGTCGGCGCCGACCTCGGTGGCGACGGCGCGCCACAGCACGCCGGTCTCCATCACGTTGGCTTTTTCCACGGAATGCAGCTTGCCCGACCGCTTGCCGGCCAGCTCGAAGGCCAGGCGGCAGACGCGCGCGATCTCGCCTTCCGAATAGATCTGGGTGTCGACGGCCTTGCGGGTGCCGTCGGCCAGTTTTTCGATGCCGCGCGGCTTGCCGAAATAGACGCCGCCCGTCAGTTCGCGGACGATCAGCATGTCCAGGCCGGACACCAGGTCTTCCTTCAGGCTCGACGCCTTGGCCATGGCCGGCAGGACCGTCGCCGGGCGCAGGTTGGCGTAAAGGTCCATTTCCTTGCGCAGGGTCAACAGGCCCATTTCCGGGCGCAGGTCGCGTTCCACGTTGTCCCACTTGGGTCCGCCGACGGCGCCCAGCAGCACGGCATCGACACCCATGGCGTCGGCCAGGGTGTTGTCGCCGAGCGGCTGGCCGTACTTGTCGATGGCGGCGCCGCCGACCACGTCCTCCGCCACGTCGAACGAGACGTGGCGGCGTTTGTCCATCCAATCGATGATCGTCTGGACCTGTTTCATCACTTCGGGGCCGATGCCGTCGCCGGGCAGCATCAGCAGTTTCTTGTTGGCAGCCATGGCTGTTTCCTCGTCTTTTCTGATTTCAGGCCGGTGCGGGCGGGGTCAGCTGACTGTTGCTGCGCCCGGGATCCAGGGCTGCGCGGCGTCGCGGCTTTCTTCGAAGCTGTCGATCTTCGACGCCTTCCGTTCGGTCAGGCCGATGTCGTCCAGGCCGTTGATCAGACAATGCTTCCTGAAGGGATCGACGTCGAACGAGATTTCCCCGCCGTCGGGCCCGGAGATGGTCTGGTTCTCCAGATCGATGGTCAGGGTCGCGTTGGCGCCCCGGTCGGCATCGTCCATCAGCTTGTCCAATTCTTCCTTGGACACTTTGATCAGCAGCATGCCGTTCTTGAAGCTGTTGTTGTAGAAGATGTCGGCGAAGGAGGTGGAGATCACGCATTTGATGCCGAAATCCTTGAGCGCCCAGGGGGCGTGCTCGCGTGACGAGCCGCAGCCGAAGTTGTCGCCGGCGACGATGATTTCCGCGCCCCGGTAGGCCGGTTTGTTGAGCACGAAATCCGGGTTTTCGTTGCCGTCGGCGTCATAGCGCATGTCGTGGAACAGGTGCTTGCCCAGGCCCTCGCGCTTGATGGTTTTCAGGAACTGCTTGGGGATGACCATGTCGGTATCGACGTTGATCATGTCCATGGGTGCCGCGACACCCGTCAGCTTGGTGAATTTTTCCATTTGAACGATTCCTTCTGCGAACGGGGTCAGAGCTTGCGCACGTCGGCCAGATGGCCGGTGACGGCGGCGGCTGCGGCCATCGCGGGGCTGACCAGATGGGTGCGCGCACCGGCACCCTGGCGGCCCTTGAAGTTGCGGTTCGACGTGGAGGCACAGCGCATGCCCGCGGGCACCTTGTCCTCGTTCATAGCCAGGCACATGGAGCAGCCCGGCTCGCGCCATTCAAAGCCGGCTTCCAGCAGAATCTTGTCCAGACCTTCCTGTTCGGCCTGTTCCTTGACCAAGCCCGATCCGGGAACGATCAGGGCCGTCACATGGTCGGCGACCTTGCGGCCCTTGGCGACCTCGGCGACGGCGCGGATGTCCTCGATCCGTCCGTTGGTGCAGGAACCCACGAACATGTAGTCGATCTTGATGTCTTCCATGCGCGTACCCGGTTCCAGGCCCATGTAGTTGAGGGCCATCTTGACCGATTCCTGCTTGTCAGGATTGGCGAAATCACCCGGTCCGGGGACGACGGCGGAAATCGGCACCACGTCTTCCGGGCTGGTGCCCCAGGTGACCTGCGGTTCGATGGTGGACGCGTCCATCGTGACCTCTTTCTGGTAGGTCGCACCATCGTCCGACGGCAAGGTCTTCCAATAGGCTTCGGCGGCTTCCCAGTTGGCGCCCTTGGGCGACATGGGGCGGCCCTTCAGATAGGCGAAGGTGGTTTCATCCGGCGCGATCAGGCCGGCGCGGGCACCGCCCTCGATGGTCATGTTGGACACGGTCATGCGGCCTTCCATGGACAGGTCGCGGATCGCCTTGCCGGCGTATTCGATGACGTGGCCGGTGCCGCCGGCGGTGCCGATCTTGCCGATGATCGCCAGGATCAGGTCCTTGGCCGTACAGCCGAAGGGCAGGTCGCCGTCGACGGTGATGCGCATGTTCTTGAGCGGAGACTGCAGCAGGGTCTGGGTCGCCATCACGTGTTCGACCTCGGACGTGCCGATGCCGAAGGCCAGGGCGCCGAAGGCGCCGTGGGTCGCCGTATGGCTGTCGCCGCAGACGATGGTCGTGCCGGGCAGGGTGAAGCCCTGTTCCGGGCCGATCACGTGGACGATGCCCTGGCGGACGTCACCCATGTCGAACAGAGGCACGCCGAATTCCGCGCAGTTCTTGGTCAGCATTTCCAGCTGCAGCGCCGATTCAGGATTGTCGATGGTTTCGCCCCGCTTGGTCGGGACGTTGTGATCGGCGACGGCAAGCGTCAGGTCCGGGCGGCGGACCTTGCGGCCGGCGTTACGCAGACCTTCGAAAGCCTGGGGGCTGGTGACCTCGTGGGTCAGGTGGCGGTCGATGTACAGCAGGCAGGTGCCGTCTTCCTGTACTTCGACCAGATGGCTGTCCCAGATCTTCTCGAACAGCGTTTTCGGTTGTGCCATGGGTGTTATATCCTCCGACGTGTGCACGAACGCCGGCCCCCGACGGCGCTGCGGTTCCTTGGTTTCTTAATATGTGGCGCGCCGGCCCGGCCGGAACAAGCCGGGCCCTGCGTGCCAACCTTGGAAAAATCCCTTGGGGGTATCCCCTGGGGCTTGTTCCTCGGCCTGGACTTCCTATTCGGCGGACTTTTTGCCGCCTTTTTTATTCGACGCTTCGTCGCGGTTGGCCTTGGCTTCGCGCGCGGCCTTCTTTTCTTCCTGCGACACCTTGCCCGAGAACCCGTCGGTCTTTTCCGCGATACGCGCGGCCTTACCGGTCAGGCCCCTGAGATAATACAGCTTGGCCCGGCGGACGTCACCACGGCGCACGACCTCGACCGAGTCGACGTTCGGGGAATACACCGGGAACACACGCTCCACGCCTTCGCCGTAGCTCAGCTTGCGCACGGTGAAGGCCGAGTTGACGCCGGCGTTCTTGCGCGCGATGCACACGCCTTCGAAGGCCTGCAGACGGGTCCGCTCGCCTTCGACGACGCGGACGTTGACGCGGATCGTGTCGCCCGGGGCGAACTTCGGCATTTCCTTGTCGCCGGTCAGGCGGGCAATCTGTTCCTGATCCAGTTGTTCAATCATGTTCATGGTTCAAACCTTTCCTTACAAACGCTCTGCCGTCGCCGGCAATTCCTAGGTCCGCTCGTGCGCTGCCCAAAGATCGGGCCGCCGGTCGCGGGTGATTTCCTCCGCCTGGCGCTGGCGCCAGGTTGCTATTTTCTCATGGTGCCCGGAGACCAGAACCTCCGGCACCTTGCGGCCCTGCCATTCCTGGGGCCGCGTGTAGTGGGGATACTCCAGCAATCCCCGCTCGAAACTCTCTTCCTCCAGCGATGCATCCTTGCCCATCACGCCCGGCAACAGCCGAAGACAGGCATCCAACACCACCAGGGCCGCCGGCTCGCCCCCCGACAGGACGAAATCGCCGAGCGATATCTCTTCCGCGTCCTGGGCCTCCAGCACCCGTTGGTCGACGCCCTCGAACCGACCACAGAGCAGGATCATCCCGGGTCCCGCCGCCAGTTCCGCCACCCGTTTCTGGCCCAATGGCCGGCCCCGGGGGGTCAGATAGATGAACGGCAGATCCCGGGCGCCTTCCCGGGCGCTCCGGATGGCGCCATCGACCACGTCGGGCCGCATCACCATGCCGGGGCCGCCGCCAAAGGGGGCATCGTCCACGGAGCGGTGTTTATCGCTTGCAAAGTCGCGAATGTCCACCGTTTCCAGGGCCCAGATGCCCTTTTCAAGCGCCGTTCCGGCAAGCGAGCAGCCAAGCGGTCCCGGGAACATTTCCGGGAAGATCGTCACTACCTTGGCCGTCCAACCGCTCATCACGCGTCCTGTCCGTCTTCGCCCGGCCCATTTTCGCCCTTGCCGCCGTCACCGGTGTCCAGCAGCCCGTCGGGCGGATCGACCACCAGCCGGCCGCCGTCGAGGTCCACCACCGGCACGATGGCCCGGGTAAAGGGCACCATGACCGTTCCGAAATCCCCGCCCGCGATCTCCAATACGTCGCCGGCGCCGAAATCGAACACCTGGCGCACCGTGCCCAGATTGCCCCGGGGTGCCTCGACCGTCAGCCCGATCAGGTCCGAATAATAGTATTCGTCCTCGTCGGGCGGCGGCAGGCGGTCGCGGTCCACGAAAAGGCGCAGGCCCTTCAGCTTGTCCGCCGCCGTGCGGTCGCCGACACCCTCGGCGCGGGCGATCAGAACGTCCTTGGTCTGGCCGGTGATCCGAAGGTCGATCCGGCGGCTGCCGGTTTCGTCCTCCAGCGGACCATAGGCGGTGAGGTCTTCCGGAACCTGGGCGAAACTCTTGATCTTGAGATCACCCTTCAGGCCCCTGGACCCGACGATGACGCCGAGACAGACCCGTTCCGGGGCTTTCCCATCGTCGTCCGTCATGGCCCGACCTCCCTGACGCTCGTGACGCGCTTCGCCGGTTACTCCTTCGTCTCCTCTTCCGCTGCCGCCGGGGCTTCTTCAGCCGCCGCTTCCTCGGCCGGCGCTTCGGCCGCGGCTTCTTCCGCCGGGGCTTCGGCTTCGGCCACGACTTCCTCGGCCGGGGCTTCCGCTTCGACCGGCGCCGCCGCGGCTTCGGCCGCCGCTTCCTCGGCCGCCTTCAGCTTGTCTTCGCGTTCCTTCATGCGCTCGACCGTCTTGGCCTTGGGTGCTGCACGCTTGGTCTGATTTTCCGGGGCCGGACGGGCGTCGGTCAGGCCGGCGGCACCCAGGAAACGGTGCACGCGGTCGGTCGGCTGGGCGCCGACGCCGAGCCAATGCTTGATGCGCTCTTCGTTCAGCTTGACCCGGTCGGGGCTGTCCTTGGGCAGCATGGGGTTGTAGGAGCCCACACGCTCGATGAACTTGCCGTCCCGCGCGCGGCGGCTGTCGGCGATGACGATCTGGTAGTAGGGGCGCTTCTTGGCGCCGCCCCGGGCGAGTCTGATTTTCACTGACATGTTCTGCTCATTCCTTGTCTGGTCTGATGTCTTAAAACGGGTTGCTGTTCTGGTTGTCTTTAAATCTGCTTAGCGGGGCATGCCCGGGGGCATCATGCCGGGCGGCATGCCGCCCATGAGGCCCTTGAGGCCGCCCTTCTTGCCGACTTTCTTCATCATGTCGGCCATCTGGCGATGCTGTTTCAGAAGCCGGTTGACCTCGGGCACCGAGGTGCCGGAACCGGCGGCGATGCGTTTGCGGCGCGAGCCGTTGATTTCCTTGGGGTTGCGCCGTTCCTTCGGCGTCATGGACAGGATGATGGCTTCCTGGCGGGCGATCATCTTGTCGTCCACGTTATGCTGGTTGAAGGCGTTCTTGACCTTGGCGGCACCCGGCAGCATGCCCAGAATGCCGTCGAGGGAGCCCATCTTGCGCAGCTGCTTGAACTGTTCGCCCATGTCTTCAAGGGTGAACTGCCCCTTCATCATCTTCTTGGCGAGCTTTTCGGCGTCTTCCTGCTCGACCACCTGGGCGGCTTTTTCGACCAGGCCGACCACGTCGCCCATGCCGAGGATCGAGCCGGCGACGCGGTTGGCATCGAACCCGTCGATGGCGTCGACGCCTTCGCCGGTCCCCATCAGCTTGATCGGCTTGCCGGTGACCTGACGCATGGACAGGGCCGCGCCGCCGCGGCCGTCGCCGTCGACGCGGGTCAGCACGATGCCGGTGATGCCGACCCGGTCGTTGAATTCCTTGGCCAGATTGACGGCGTCCTGGCCGGTCATGGAGTCGGCGACCAGCAGCACCTCGGACGGCACGGCGGCCATGCGCACGTTGATGACCTCGGTCATCATCTCCTGATCGAGCGCGAGGCGCCCGGCGGTGTCCAGGATGACCACGTCATAGCCTTCGCGGCGGCCCGTGGTCATGGCCCGGTTGGCGATGGCGACCGGCAGTTCGCCCAGCACCGGGGCCATCACGGGCACGCCCGTCTGCTCGCCCAAAACCTGCAACTGCTGCTGGGCGGCCGGGCGATAGACGTCGAGCGACGCCATCAGCACGCGTTTCTTGTCCCGTTCGACCAGACGCTTGGCGATCTTGGCGCTGGTCGTCGTCTTGCCCGACCCCTGCAGGCCGACCATCAGGATCGCCTGCGGCGGATTGCCGTGGATGGCCAGGCCGGCGTCTTCGGGATCGGCGGGGCTCAGCATCCCGACCAGGGCGTCGTGGACGATCTTGACGACCATCTGTCCCGGCGTGACGGAGCGCAGGACATCCTGGCCGACGGCCTGTTCCTTGACGCCGTCGATGAAGTCCTTGACCACGGGCAGGGCGACGTCGGCCTCCAGCAGGGCGACGCGGATTTCGCGCAGCGCCGCCTCGACGTCGGCTTCCTTCAAGGCGCCGCGCCGCTTCAGGCCGTCGAAAATGCCGGACAGGCGTTCGCTTAGAGACTCGAACATATGCGCCTGATTACCCTTTTCGGTCCAAACTCAAGTCGTAAACTCAAAAACCCAACGACAAACGCGCCAGTGCGCGAAACTCGCGGACTGGCGTCGCCCCTCGGGACGGAAAACTCCGTACACCCAGTGGAATGTCGGCGCGCAATCTATGGACCGCGGCCCGGGAAGTCAACCGCCGGCTGACAGGCGCGGCGCATTCGAAAGTTTTGCCAACGGGCATGCCCATGCTATAGGAATAAAAATACTCATCTATATACAACCAAAAGTTTCAATCTTGGCTGGATATAGCACGATTTTCTAGGCGGCAGATGGCGGCGGACGGTACGGACGACGGGAAACTGGCTTCACATATCGGCGCGCGGCTGCAGGCCCTCCGCGAACGGGGCGGCTTTTCCCGCGCGGATGTCGCCTGCGCGCTCGGCATATCCGTGCAGGCCTATGCCAATCGTGAAACCGGGGTGACCGAGGTCAAGGCCGCCGAAATTGTAATCCTGTCGGAGTTGCTGGCCTGTGATCCCGTGGATCTGTTCGACGGCGCGGACGGTGCCTGGCCGGGGCCGGATGCGGGGATCGGGGCGGCGGGGGCCCTCGCCGACGAAGCCGAGGAGTTCCTGCGCCAACTGGTGCGCATCCGCGATCCGCACCTGCGCCGCAGCGTGACCGAGGCGATCCGCGCCCTGGCGCGGGCAGCGAGCGAGCCGGCCTGACGTCTTGACCCCGGGGCGCGCCGGGAGGACAACTCGGCCATGGATCTGATCACGGTACAGCGCCGCATCGCGGCCACGGGCCTTGCCCTGCGGGGCGGCTTCCATCCGGCGGCGGCGGACGCCGTGCCGGGGGGGACGCGGACCCTGATCCTGGTCGGCGACTTGGGCGGGCGCCTGTGGCCCCATTACCAGGCAGGCCGCCGGGACGAGCCCGATCCGCTGGACGCCTGGACGGAACGGGTCCTGGCCCCGGCGGCGGCGGACCTGGACGCCCGCGTGGTCTATCCCTTCGACGGCCCGCCATATCATCCGTTCCAGCAATGGGCCATGCGGGCGGAAGGGCTGCGGCCGTCGCCCATCGGCCCGCTCGTCCATCCCGAATTCGGCCTGTGGCACAGCTACCGCGGGGCGCTGTTGTTCGCCGGGATGATCGATCTGGGCCCGCCGCCGGCGCCGATCCATTCCTGCGACGGCTGCGCCGACCGGCCCTGTCTCGCGGCCTGTCCCGTGGGCGCCTTCGGGGATAAGAGCTTCGACCTTCCGGCCTGCCTGGGGCATTTGCGGGCGGCCGAAGGGGAGGACTGCATGACCGGCGGCTGTCTGGCGCGGCGCGCCTGCCCGGTCGGCGCGGACCGGGCCTATGGCCCGGATCATCAGGCGTTTCTCGCCAATTCCTTCCGCGCCACCTTCGGGTCCTGACGGCGAAGGTCATGGACTTCTGGGCCCGTCGGGCCTATGTAGCCATCCATGGAACAGGTGCCCTTTATAAAGATGCACGGCCTGGGCAACGACTTCGTGGTGCTGGACGCCCGCGAGACGCCGATGCCCCTGACCGCCGGTCAGGCCGCGGCCATCGCCGACCGCCGGCGCGGCGTCGGCTGCGACCAGCTGATCGTGCTGGAACGGCCGCGCTCGGACATCGCCGACGTGTTCGTGCGCTTCCACAATTCCGACGGCGGGGAATCGCTGGCCTGCGGCAATGGTACCCGCTGCATCGCCGCCATGCTGATGGAAGAAAAGTCCTCGGACCACCTGATCGTCGAAACGGGCGCCGGGCTGCTGGACGCGGAAAAGGGCAAGGACGGCCTGGTCACCGTGGATATGGGCACGGCCGGCCTCGACTGGCGGGAAATCCCCCTGTCCGAAGCCGTCGACACCCTGCATGTCGATGCCGGCGCCGGGCCGCTTGCCGACGCGGTCTGTGTTTCCATGGGCAATCCCCATGCGGTCTATTTCGTCGATGATGCGGATGCCGTGCCGATCGAGGTGTTCGGCCCGGTCATCGAACAGCACAAGATGTTTCCCCAGTTCACCAATGTCGAGGCCGCCACGGTGCGCCCCGACGGGTCCATCCGCATGCGGGTGTGGGAACGGGGCGCCGGCGTGACTCAGGCCTGCGGCACGGGGGCCTGTGCGACCCTGGTCGCCGCCGTGCGCCGGGGGCTGATCGCCGGGCGCAAGGCCGACGTGATCGTCGACGGCGGCACCCTGACCATCGAATGGCTGCCCGACGATCACGTGCTGCTGACCGGGCCCGTGGCGACCAGCTTCACCGGCACCCTGGACCCTCGGCTGCTGAACGGCGCCGCCGCCGGCGCGTGATGCCATGAGCGGTGCGGATGTCATCACCCTGGGCTGTCGCCTGAACGCCTTCGAAAGCGAAGTGATGCGCGCCAACGCCGCCCGCGCCGGGCTGGCCGACACCATCATCGTCAATACCTGCGCCGTCACCAAGGAAGCGGAAAGACAGGCCCGCCAGGCGATCCGCCGCGCGCGCCGCGACCGCCCGGGGGCCAAGGTCATCGTCACCGGCTGCGCGGCGCAACTCGACCCCGCCAAATACGCCGCCATGCCGGAAGTCGACCGGGTCATGGGCAACGAGGAAAAGCTCGACCCCGCCGCCTATGCCGCCCTGGGCAATCCGGACGGCCCGGAAATCCAGGTCGCCGACATCATGACCGTGCGCGAGACGGCGGCCCATCTGATCGACGGCTTCGACGGCCGCGCCCGCGCCTTCGTCCAGGTGCAGCAGGGCTGCGACCACCGCTGCACCTTCTGCATCATTCCCTTCGCGCGGGGCAACAACCGCTCCCTCGCCATGGGGGCCATCGCCGATCAGGTGCGGGCTTTGGTCGCGCGCGGCTACCGCGAGGTGGTTTTGACCGGCGTCGACATCTGTTCCTACGGCACCGACCTGCCGGGCAATCCGACCCTGGGCCATCTGGTGCGGCGACTGCTGAAGGCGGTGCCGGAGCTTGACCGCCTGCGCCTATCGTCCCTCGACCCCGCCGCCATGGACGACGAGCTGTTCCGCGCGATTGCAGAGGAAGAGCGTCTGATGCCGCATCTGCATCTGTCGCTCCAGGCCATGGACGACATGGTCCTGAAACGCATGAAGCGCCGCCACAGCCGCGATGACGCCTACAAGGTTGCCGAACGGGCCCGCGCCCTGCGCCCGGACCTGGTGCTGGGCGCCGACCTGATCGCCGGTTTCCCGACCGAGACACAGGCCATGCACGACAATACGCTAGCCGCCGTGCGCGACCTCGACCTTGTTCACCTGCACGTCTTTCCCTATTCGGAACGGGACGGCACCCCGGCAGCCAGGATGCCGACCGTGGACGTGCCCGAACGCAAGGCCCGCGCGGCGGAGCTGCGCGGGGAGGGCGAGGCCAACTTGGCCCGTTTCCTGGACGCCAGCGTCGGACAGACCGTCCCCGTGCTGATCGAACGGGACGCCATGGGCTACAGCCCCCATTACGCGCCCGTGCATCTGGATGCGCCGGCGCCCGAGGGCACGGTCGTCGTCGCACGCATCACCGGCGTGCGGCCCGGCGGCCTGACGGGCACCCCCGCCTGATGGCGGAGGAATCCCAGGGCTGGCTCGCCCGCCTGCGGTCGGGCCTGGCGAAATCCGCCGACCGGGTCGGCGGCGCCATCTCCGACGTCTTCACCAAGCGCAAGCTGGACCAGGCCGCCCTCGACGAGCTTGAGGATATTCTTATTCGTGGCGACCTGGGCGTGACCACGGCGGCCCGCCTGACCACGGCCCTGGCCAAGGGGCGGTTCGACAAGGAAGTGACCGACAACGAAGTGCGGGAAGCCCTGGCCGACGAAATCGCGGCCCTGCTGGAACCCGCCGCCCGGCCGCTTTCCGTCGACGGCGGGGCCAAACCCTTCGTGCTTCTGGTCTGCGGCGTCAACGGGTCGGGCAAGACCACGACCATCGGCAAGCTGGCGGCCCAGTTCAAGGCCCAGGGCAAATCGGTGCTGCTGGCCGCGGGCGATACCTTCCGCGCCGCCGCCATCGAACAGCTTCAGGTCTGGGGCGAGCGCACGGGCTGTCCCGTCGTCGCCCGCGCCCAGGGGGCGGACCCGGCGGGCCTGGCCTTCGACGCCGTGCGCGACGCCCGCGACCAGGGCCACGACATCGTCATCATCGACACCGCCGGACGGTTGCAGAACAAGAAGGACCTGATGGCCGAGTTGGAAAAGGTCGTCCGCGTCATCAAGAAACAGGACGAAACCGCCCCCCATGCCTGCCTGCTGGTGATGGACGCGACCATCGGCCAGAACGCCCATGCCCAGGTCGAGGCGTTCAAGGACGCGGTCGAGGTCACGGGCCTGGTGATGACCAAGCTCGACGGTTCGGCCAAGGGCGGCGTGGTCGTGGCGCTGGCGGAAAAGTTCGGCCTGCCGGTCCATGCGGTCGGCGTGGGCGAGGGCATCGACGACCTGAAGCCGTTCGAGGCGCGCAGCTTCGCCCGCTCGCTCATGGGGCTGGACGGCTGATGGCGGCGGGCCGCTACGACGCGGTCCTCTGCGACCTGCTGACGGGCCTGCTGAATTCCTGGGATCTGTGGGATGACGCCGCCGGCGGGGAGGCCCCCGGCCGCCGCTGGCGCATGGCCTATCTGCGCGTGACCTTCGCCCAGCCGGGACCCTATGTGTCCTACGAGGACCTGGTGCGCGAGGCGGCCCGTCAGGAAGACATTTCCGCCGCCGCCGTGCAGGCGCTGTTCGACGGTTACGGCGGCCTGCGGCCCTGGCCGGGCGTGGCGGAAACGTTGAAGGCCGTACAGGCCCGCGGAATTTCCGTCGGCGTCGTCACCAATTGTTCCGTCGCCCTGGGCGCAAAGGCCGTGGCCGGTGTCGGTGTTGATTTCGACGCGGTGACCATCGCCGAGACCTCGGGCTGGTATAAACCCAATCCCAAGGCCTATGCGGCGGGCCTGGCGGCGCTCGGCGCCACGGCGGAACGGACCTTGTACGTCGCGGGCTCGCCCTTCGACATCGCCGGCGCCCATAACGCGGGGATGGACGTGTTCTGGCATAACCAGGCGGGCATGGCGCCCGGCGACGGGGGCGCGCCCGTGGTCATGGACGCACGCACCTTTGCGCCGCTGTTGGATTTCCTGAATTAGCCCAGGTCGGGCGCGCGGTCGTGCCAGTCCGTGGCCTGCTGATAGGCGTGGCCCAGGCGATAGAGCAGCCCTTCGTCGAAGGGCCGGCCCATCAATTGGAACGAACAGGGCAGGCCGTCCGGCGTGAAGCCGCAGGGCACGTTGAGGCCGGGCAATCCCAGGAAATTCCCCGGCCGGGTGTTGTGGCCGATCTTCAACAGGTAATCGGCGAAGCCGGGATTGGCGGACATGTTGCTTTCCGCCAGGGTCGGAACGGGCATGACCATCAGGGGCGTGTGCAGGACGTCGACCTTGCCGAACACCTGACCGCAGAATTCGCGGACCAGCTGCTTGCGCAGGGTCAGGACGCGGAGATAGAGGCTGGCCGGCGTGAACAGGCCGATGGCCAGCCGCGCCCGGGTCTGCGGGCCGTAATCGGCCGCCCGCGTTTCCATCCAGCGGGAATGCACGGCGGCCCCTTCCGTCGCCGTGATCAGGTTGGTCAGTCGGTTCATGACGGCGACGGCGTCCGGGATCTTCACGGGCACGATCTCGCAGCCCCGATCCTCGAACACCTTCAGGCTGGCTTCGACCAGGGTCCGCACCTCTGGCGCCACGCCGTCGTAGAAGAAGCTTTCCGGCAGGCCGACCCTGAGCCCCCGCACGTCCTTGTCCAGCCCGGCCAGATAGTCGCCGACGGGCGTCCCGGCCGTCACCGGGTCGTTGGCGTCCTGTCCGGCGATGGTCTGCATGATCAGGGCGTTGTCGCGCACGGTGCGGGTCAGGGGCCCGACGGTGTCGAGCGAATGGGCGAGCGGCATGGCGCCGTGGCGGCTGACCCGGCCGTAGGTCGGCTTCATGCCGACCAGCCCGCAGCAGGCGGCGGGCAGGCGGATCGAGCCGCCGGTGTCCGAGCCAAGCGCCCCGAAGCACATGCGCGACGCCACGGCGACGCCGGAGCCGGAGGACGATCCCCCGGTCATATGGTCCGTGTTCCAGGGATTGCGCGGCGTGCCGGCGACGTCGTTATGGCCGGTCACGCCAAAGGCGAATTCGACCATGTTGAGCCGCGCGATATCGAGCGCCCCCGCGGCGTCGAGGCGTTCCAGCGCCGTCGCCGTATGGTCGGGGCGGAAATCCTTGCGGATGGCGGAGCCGCAGGCGGAAACCCGGCCCCGGCGGTAGTACATGTCCTTATGGGCCAGGGGCACGCCGTGCAGCGCGCCCAGGTCCCCGCCTTTGGCGCGGGCCTGATCGGCGGCGTCGGCCTGGGCCAGGGCGTCGGCCTCGTCCAATCCGGCGAGGGCGTTGACCTTGGGGTTGAACGCCGTCATGCGCGTGAGGCAGGCCTCGGTCAACTCGCGGGACGAGATGTCGCCCGCGGCGATTGCGGCGGCGGCCTCGGCCAGGGTCATGAAGGCGGGATCGGCAGGGGGCTTGGTCACGGAATCAGGGGTCTTTGCGGGCAAGGGATTCGAGCAGGCGGGTGAAGCCCGCCGGGTCGGCATCGAAGGGAAGATCGCGGGCGGCGTCGCGCCCGACCTTGGCGGCGGCGCGGGACGCGCCCGCCGGATCGGTCAGGTTTACGTCCCGGGGCCGGAAGCCCTGGAACTGGTCGAGCCAGTCGAACAGGGCCTGGACGTCGCCGGTGTCGGTGTCGGATGGGGTCATGAGATTATTTGCGGACCCATTGGCCGCCCGGCGTCATCACGTATTCGCCGGGGCCGGCGCGGGAAATGAGTTTCTGGCCGACGAACTGTTCGACGGCGGCCAGCGTGGTGCCGCGCTTTTGCGCGATGCCCTGGTACTTGGCGCGGCGCTGGGCGTTGATGTCGTTGACCAGGGCCTGCACGTCGGCGCGCCCGGCGGCGACGGCGCCCAGGTATCCGTCCGGCCGTTCGCCGACCAACCCCTGGCCCTTGGCCGCGCCCAGATCCAGGGCGAAGGCATTGACGGTCAGGGTTATGACCAGAACCGCCGCGAGGGCGATCGATTTCATCATGCGCTTCATCAGAACAAATCACTGTTTTTCTTGAGAAGGTCGTCCACGTCTTTTTCCAGTTTCACCCGGACCTCGTGTTCGATCTTCACGTTCAGATTGATGACGATGGGTTTTTCCGGGGCCGCCACCTGCACGGTCGGCTGGCATGCGGCGACCGTGCCCAGGGCGGCGGCGCACAGGGTTCCGCGCAGCAAGGCGCCAAGGCCCAAGGGCGTGCGGAAGCGGATTGTCATGCGCGGGACTCCTTCCGTTCCATGCCGGGGCCGGAAAAAACACGCCGCTTGCGCGGCAGGACGTGTACGCTATCGCTAAAGAGGGGGACATAACAAGGGCCTGCGGACCTGTTATGATGGTTTGACGGAAAGGGGCGGAGGAGGACCGCATGTCACGGGCGGCGGTGATCGAAGAGGTTCTGGATTTCTGGTTCGTGCGGGACGACACGGGCGAGCCTCTGTTCCGCGACCTGTGGTTCCAGACCGATGCCGCGTTCGACGCCGACATCCGGGCCCGTTTCGAAGACCATTATCATTGGGCGGCCAAGGGCCACTACGACAGTCTGGCGCGCAAACCCTTGGGCAGCCTGGCCCTGGTCATTCTGCTCGACCAGATGCCGCGCAACCTGTTCCGCGACGACGCGCAAGCCTACGCCACCGACGCCCAGGCCCTGGTCCATGCGCGCAAGGCACTGATGGCGCGCCACGACCGGGGGCTCGACTGGGCGCAGCGCATGTTCCTCTACATGCCCTTCATGCATGCCGAGGATCTGGCGGCGCAGGAACGCTCGGTCCTGCTGTTCGCCACCATTCCCGTCGATGCCTGCGTCGAATCGGCGCTCAAGCATCACGCGATCATCCGCGAATTCGGCCGCTTTCCCCACCGCAACGCCGTGCTCGGCCGTCCGTCGACCGAGGCTGAAACCGCCTTCCTGGCCGAGAACGGGCGCGGGTTTTGATCCGTAACAGATTGAAAATAAAGCCGTCTGTTTCGCGCGCGAAAACTTGATTTCCCCCATCCGCGGACACAATTTATAAATGCAATATTGAACGTATGTCCGGGAAGGGGCGGTTTCCGGAGTCGTCAGCCATTTATTGGAGTATCCGCAGATGAAATCCTCCCGTTCGCAATCGTCAACGACGTTGATATGCAAAAGCGCCGCCGCTGCTTGTGCGGCACTGCTGATCGCCGGTTGCACCACGAACGCAACCTGGAACATCTCTCCCGCCGTCGCCCCGGTGCCGCCGGGCAGCGAACTGTTGTCGTTCGATGCCCCGGGCCTGGCCCCGCAAAGCACCTTGCGCGCCGAGTACAAGGACAACTACCAGGAAGAGGAATACGCCCTGTTCCGGGGCGCCGGTGGCGCCCAGGCGGAAGTCATTACCATTGAGGCCTCATCCTACGGCTACGGCGCCCAGGGCGGAGACAAGCATGTCCTGGAATTCGAGAAGACCACCCGGGGCACCCTGGAACTTTGGAACATGTCCAAGACCGGCAAGTTCGCCTACGACGCCGACAGTTTCGCCTACAAGGGCAAGCTGCCGTATTACCTGCTGCCGTTCGAGCGCCAGGACACGGCGCAAAGTTGCTTTGGATTCCATGCCGAATTCAACAGCGATCCGCACGATGACAGCGGCCGCTTCGACAACCATCTGTTCGGCTATTACTGCGCGCCGAAGGGAACCAAGCTGTCGAAGGAAGACATGATCGCGACCGTCGATCATCTGGATATCGCCGGGGTGACCAAGCGCGCCCCTGCGGTGGTCGCCGAACGCCCGTTTCAGCAACTCATCAACAATCCGCAACTCGCCGAAGCCGTGAAGCGCGGCATGCCGGCGGGTGCCGCCGGCATGGAAGTGTTTCCGCTCGATATCGCGCGCATCTATTCGGATCGCCTGGGCAACGGCAATAATGAAAACAGATAAGGGCGCGCGCTTTTCGCGCTAATGCCCGAGATCGATCGTGACGGTGCGGTCTTCTCCGGTCATGGAGAAGGCCGCATCGGCGAAATCCGGCGCGCTCAGGATCGCGCGGGCGCCCATGGAAAACCCGAAATCCTCCAACGGAATGCCGAACAGGCCCTGGTCGAAGGAATGGTTGCCGTTGGCGTCGTGGAACGCGGCGACGGCGTAGCGTCCGGGCTTGACGTCCTTGAACACCCAACTTGCGCGGCGGCCCGATGGGGCGATGACGCCTTCCGACAGCATGCCGTCGCCCTTGGGGAAGGTTTCCGCCCGGTCATATAATGCCATATGCACGTCGCCCTCGTCGGACCGCAGCCCCGTTACCGTCACGGTCAGATCAGCGGCGCGGGCAGCACCGGCCGCCAGCGTGCATGCCATCAATAGGGAAATCAGGGCAGTTCTGAACACCGGTCAGGGATCCTGCATCAGGTTTCGAGGGATCGGTTTCGCGCGTCTGCGATGAAGCTATGAAGGGATCGCGCCCGGATCAAGCCCGCAGGACGCCGCCCGGGGACAGGTCGTCAAACCGTGATGTTCAGGTAAAATCCGCGCGGCACGTCGCGGCGCAGGTCATGGCCGGTGGCCATGGCCTCGTTCAGGCGCCGCATGCCGCGCCGCTCGATGGCCGTTTCGCCCTGGCGGATATGGCTGGCGCGGGCCTGAACCTCGCGCAGGGACTCCGACTCGTAATTCACCGCCGCCCGTCCGGAGGGCTTCGCGGGAAGGGCAGTTGATCCGCCGGCGGGAGTATTGACGCTGTCCATGGGCCGAGAATAATCGGGCAAAAGTTAACGGAGTCTCAAAGCCCGGAAAATTTTGCCCAGTTGGGCGTTGCGGCGGTCAGCGGGGGGCGCCGGCAGGCCGGGGCGGGGCCTGGGTGATGTCCGGCGGCAGGCCGTCCCTGTGGCGCTCCAGCGCCCAGCGGATGGAGGGAAAGGCCAGGTCGTCCCATGGAATGTCGTCCCAGGCGAGCAGCCGGGTATCGGTGCTTTCCGGGCCTGGGGCATGGTCGCCCGTGGTCATGCGCCCGGCGTGGAGGACGTAGATCTGCGAGATTCGGGGGATTTCGTAAACCCCGATCAGGCCGGTGATCTCGACATCGATGCGGGCTTCTTCCCAGGCTTCGCGTTTGGCGCCGTCGGCGGTGGTTTCGTTGAGTTCGAGAAACCCCGCCGGCACGGTCCAGAACCCGGCCCGGGGCTGGATGGCGCGCCGGCACATCAGGTAGCGGCCGTCCCAGGTCGCGACCACGCCGGCAATGATCTTTGGGTTGTCGTAATGGATGAACCCGCAGTCGAGGCAGGTCAGGCGCTCGCGCTCGTCGCCTTCGGGCACGGTCCATACGCTGGGGCCGGATTTGCGCGCATCGTCACTCATGAAGGGGACTGTAGCCGAATGTCGGCCCGGGCGGCAAAGAGGCGTCAAGCGCCGCCTGAATTGGCTCAGGCGATGACGTCGATGATCTGGCCGCGCCGCACAGGTGCATTGGGGTCAAGCTCGGGAACGGCACCGGCCTGGGCGTTGAATTCCTTGAGATTGTTCTGCGCGTCCTGCAACAGATCAGCGGCCAGCTGTTCCTGTTTCAGCGTGCGCTTCAGGCCCATGAGATTGGCGACGGCGCCCAGAGGCCCGGCGGGTCCGACCATGATAGGAATCCCCCTTTGCGAATCGGTCTCAAATCATGGCAGATACGCCGTAGATTTCAATATGCCTTAAGGTCTGGTTTCCAAGGGCTGGGACCGTTGTATTTTAAGGAAATATTCGGACCTAACTGCGAAAGTGCGCAGGGACTGGACAGCGCCTGGGATTGGGCGCACACGCTGATAGGCAAGAGACCAAATTGAAGGTACCCGTGGCAGACCGCGACTACGATCATACCTACCTGGCGCTTCGCCGCCCGACCTACGCCAGCCGCACGTTCCTGGGTGGGACCCAGTTGTCCACACGCACCGGGCTGTTCGTGATCGTCGGCCTGTTGGCGGTCATGGTCTATGCCGGCCTGATCGTGCATGTGAACGACCGCGTGTCGGCGGCACACCTGGGGCTTGAGCGGGCGCAGAACCTGAACGCCTTGGTCACGGCCGTGGCCCGCGGTCAGGCGGCCCTGCAGACCGACGAGAAACGCTACATCCTGACCCGCGACGCGGCGGCGGCGCAGGACATGCGCGGCCTTCTGGATGAGCAGTCGCGTACCCTCGACGCCCTCGGCGCCCATGCGGATGCGGGCGATCTGGCACGGCCCATCGCGACCCTGAAGGACGGTCTGGTGCAGTACGATCAGCACCTGTCGGCGCTTGTCGAGGGACTGTCCGGCAACCCGGCAGCGGCGGGCGGCGCTCTGCGCGACGCCGACCAGGCCCTGGCCCCCCGGCTGGCCGCCTCGGGCCGGCGCGGTCTGCCGGAACTGTTGTCGCGGGCCAACCAGCTGGGCAGCGAAATGGTTTTGACCGGCGACCCGGTGCATCTGGTCGATTTGCAGAACACCTATAAGGAACTGACGGACCGCATTGCGGAGGCCGGCCTGCCGCGGGGCGACCGCACGGCGATCACCGACCTGCTGGCCCGTCACCAGGACGCCATGATGGCCCTGATCACGGCGCGGGTGCGCGTCAACGAGGACGCCCAGCGCTTCGACGACATCCTGACCTACATCGCGCCGTCCCTGACGGCGCTGACCAGTGTCGCCGGCGAACTGACCGGCGAACGCTGGGACGCCCTGGCCGAGGTCCGCAAGTTCGCCGCCGCGGCCTTGGTCGGCGGCGGGGCCGCGATCATTCTCTGGGTGCTGACGCTCGGGCTCGTCGTCATGCGCACCATCACCCGCCCGGTTCAGGCCTTGGCCGAGGCCGCCGACCGGCTGGCCCAGGGCGACCGCACGGTGATGATTCCCGGCCGCGGCAACCGCGATGCCGTCGGCCAGCTGGCCCGCGCGTTCGACGACTGGATGGCGGCCATGGCCGACGCGGAACACCTGCGCCAGGACCTGGACCATGCCCAGGCCAAGACCCTGCAGGCGGTCGAGACCATGGAGGCCGAGGCGCGCCGCGCCCAGGCCGCGTCCGACGACGCCGAGGTCATGCGCCGCACGCTGGCCGACTACCGCCGGGAAATGGACGAGATGGAAAACATCCTGGCCGAATTGGAAGAGGACCAGGGCAATCAGGCGCCGGTGCCGGCCCTGGCCAAGGCGCAGGCCCTCGTGCAATCGCAGGCTCAGGCTCAGGTTCAGGCCGCTGCGGCCGGCGGCGACGCGGCGCTCGGCAAGGTGTCCGACCATCTGTCGCAGGTCAGCCGCCAGGCATCGGCCGCGATCGTCGATGTCGAACTGACCGATACGCTGATCCGCAACATCGCCGCCGCGCGCGAACAGCTTGACGGCCTGGGCGGCCATGTCGTCGCCGTGCGTGAAGAGTTCAATCAGTTCCTGTTCGGCCCGCAGGCCCCCGGCGGGGCCGACGGCGACAAGACCGTCGCCTTGAACGGCGGGGCCGTGCGTCAGGCCAGTCTGAAGGATCCGGAATCGCGGGCCCGCCTGGCCGCCATCCGCGATGCCGTCGACCGTGCCGAGCGCGCCCTTGGCGCCTGCACCCGCGAGGTCGAGCGCGTCACCGACACGGCGCAGCGCCTGGCCGCCTCGGCGTCCGACGAGGCACGTCTGGCGACCGACCAGTTGGCGGCCCAATCCGATTATCTGCGGGCGTTGCTGGACACCCTCGGCCACCGCTCCCAGCCGCAGGCCATCACCGGGCCGGCGGCGGCCCAGGCCTCAGGTCCGAAGGACCGCGACGCCGGGTAGGTCCTTGCCCTCAAGCCATTCCAGGAATGCGCCGCCGGCGGCGGAAACGTAGGAAAACTCAGCCCCAACCCCGGCGTTGATCAGCGCCGACACCGTATCGCCGCCGCCCGCGACGGAGATCAGGGTGCCGTCCCGGGTCAGCTTTGCGGCCGCGCGGGCCAGTTCGTTGGTGCCGGCGTCGAAAGGTTTGATCTCGAACGCGCCGAGCGGGCCGTTCCACACCAGGGTGCGGCAGTCCTTCAGCCGCTTGGTCAGGTCCTGAACGGTGACCGGGCCGACGTCCAGCATCATGGCGTCCTTGGGCATGGCGCGCACGTCGACCACGTCCGACGGGGCCCCTTCCTTGAATTCGCGGGCGACCACCGCATCGACGGGCAATGCGATCTCGCAGCCGGCTGCCTCGGCCCGCGCCAGAATGTCCCTGGCCGCGTCGGCCATGTCGTGTTCGCACAATGACTTGCCGACGTCGATGCCCTGGGCATGCAGGAAGGTATTGGCCATGCCGCCGCCGATGATCAGCAGATCGACCTTTGCCACCAGATTGCCCAGAACCTCCATCTTGGTCGAGACCTTGGCGCCGCCGACCACGGCGGCGACCGGGTGTTCCGGGGCTTCCAGGGCCTGGGTCAGGGCGTCCAGTTCGGCCTGCATCAGGCGGCCGGCGGCGGCCGGCAGGATACGGGCGATGGCCTCGGTCGAGGCATGGGCCCGGTGCGACACGGAAAAGGCGTCGTTGACGTAGAAATCCCCCAGCGCGGCCAGATCGGCGGCGAAGGCGGGGTCGTTGGCTTCTTCCCCGGCGTGGAAGCGCAGGTTTTCCAGCACGCAGACCTCGCCGTCCTTCAGGGCATCGACCACGGCCTGTGCCGCCGCGCCGACGCAGTCGGGGGCGAAGGCGATCTCGCGCCCGAGAATGCCGGACAGGGCGTCGGCCACGGGCTTCAGGCTCATCGCGGGGACGACCTTGCCCTTGGGCCGGTCGAAGTGGGACAGCACGCAGACCCGGGCCCCCGCCGTGATCAGATCGGTCAGGGTCAGGGCGGAACGCTCCAGGCGGGTGGCGTCGGATACCTCGCCGTCCTTCATGGGCACGTTGAGGTCGCAGCGCACCAGGACGGTTTTGCCCCGGACGTCGAGATCGTCGATGGTTTTGAATTGGCGCATGGTCAGGCTGTCCCCTGGGTCGGTATCGGTGGGATTTGCCGGGGGTTATAGGCGGTCACGGCGGTGACGCCAAGTGGCCAATTAGGGAGAAAGCCGCTTGATCTCGGCCGCCGCCGCGTCGGCCTTGGCCGTATCGCCCAGCACCCGGTAGGCCCGTTCCAGCCGCCGCCAGCCGGCCAGATCGTCCGGATTTTCCTTCAGCCGGTCGGCCAGACGCTCGACCATGCCGCGGATCATGGCGTCGCGGTCCTCGGCGGTCATGTCCTGGGCGGCTTCCATCTGTTCGCGACTGGGTCCCGGCGGGGCGTCGCGGTCCTCGGCATGGGGGTGGCCGGCATGGGGCTCGTCGCCCTCGGGCCGCATGATGGGGGTCGAGGGGCGCAGCACGGGCGGCTGGGTTGCGATCAGCTTGCGCGCGTCCTCCGACATGGTGAGGGTCAGGGGATCGATCTTCAGTTCCTCGGCGGCGCGGGCGATCTGCTGGCGCACCACGGGCACCCAGGGGGCGTCCTCGGCCGAAATGGCGACCAGGTCCGACCAATCCTGCAGGGCGCCCCGGACGTCGCCCGCCTGGGCCTTCTTCAGGCCCAGGTAATAGCGGGCCTTGGGCTCGAACGGCGCTCTGTCGCGCACGGCCCGGAAGATAGCCGCCGCGTCGTCCGTGACCTTCATCTGGCCGGTCAGGATCAGGGCCTCGGCATAGGCGATGTCCACGTCGACCCGGCCGTCGGCGATCTTGCGCGCGTGGGCGAAGGTATTCAGGGCGTCGGTGAAGCGTTCCATGGAAATGTAGCTGCGGCCCAACAGCAACCAGCCCTCGATATCGTCCGGGTTTTCCTTCAACCGTTCCGCCAGACGGCCGACCATGGCGGTCATTTCGGGACTGGCTTCCGGGCGGTTCGCGGCACGCGCCGTTTCTTGTTCGGCGGGCAGGTCGCGGGCGGCGAAGGGCCGGTCCGGCTGTTCGGGCGAGCCGAGAACGACATAGAGCGCCGCCGCGGCGAGCGGCACGCCGGCGCCGATCAGGACGGCGGTCAGGCGGCGGGGGCCGCCGCTGCCGGCGACGCCTGTCCCGGCCTGCAATTCCGTGTCGGCGGCCAGCATGCGGCGCTGGACTTCCAGGCGCGCGGCCTCGGCGGCCTCGGCATCCAGCAGGCCCTGGGCCGCGTCACGCTCGATCTCCTTCAACTGGTCGCGGAACACGGTCAGATCGTATTCGGCGCGGGCCGCGGGGGCGGCATTGCGGCGCATCAGGGGACCGGCCAGGGCAAGACCCACGACGACCGCCAGCACCGACATGGCGATGACCAGGACGGTCATGGGGCGTCTCCCTCAAGCAGCTTGTTCAGGCGCGCCCGTTCCTCCGCCGACAGCGGCTGGGCGGCGGCCGGCGGTGCCGCGCGGCGGCGGCGGTAGAACAGGATCAGGGCCAGGATGCCGAACACGGCGACCACCGCCGGCCCGGCCCAGAGCACGAGGGTCGAGCCCTTAACCGGCGGCTTCAACAGCACGAAATCGCCGTAGCGGGCGACCACGTAGTCGATGACCTGGGTGTTGCTGTCGCCGGCCTTGATGCGTTCACGCACGAGGACGCGCAGGTCCTTGGCCAGGCCCGCGTCGGAATCGTCGATCGACTGATTCTGGCAGACGAGGCAGCGCAGGTCCTTGGAGATGACCCGCGCGCGGGCTTCCAGCGCCGGGTCGGCCAGCATCTCGTCCGGATTGACGGCGCGGGCGGGCGACGGCGGCAGAACGGCCAGCAGCAGGGCGGCGAGAACCAGGACGCGGATCATTTGCCGGCCCCCTGGATCTGGCGGATCAGCGGCAGGATTTCCGTTTCCAGCTTGTCGCCGACGATGGGGCCGACATGCTTGAAGCGGATGCGCCCCGTGCCGTCGACAATGAAGGTTTCCGGCACGCCGTAAACGCCCCAGTCGATGCCGACGCGTCCGCTTTCATCCGCCCCCGTGGCCGTGTAGTTGTCGCCCATTTCGTTGAGCCAGGCCCGCGCCGCCTTGGGCGTGTCCTTGTAGTTCAGGCCGTAGACGGCAACGATGCCCATCTTGGCCAGCTTGTTGATCTCGGGATGTTCGGCGCGGCAGGGCACGCACCAGCTGGCGAACACATTGACCACGCTGACCCGGCCTTGTTTCAGGTCGGCCGTGGAAAAGCCCGGGGTCTTGCCGCCGGCCACGGGCGGCAGGGTGAATTCCGGCGCCGGCTTGTCGATCAGGGCCGAGGGGATGATCTTCGGATCCTTGGTCAGGCCGACCGCGAAATATATCGCGAGCACCAGGAACAGGCCGAGCGGCAGCAGATAGGGCAGGCGCGATTTCATGGCGGCCTCAGTCCGCGCCCGCGGCTTGGGCCACGGCGCCGCGCCGCGCCGGCGCGCCGACGCGGTGGCGGCGGTCCGACAGGCTGAGCGCCCCGCCCGCGACCATGATCATCAGTCCGCCCCACATCCAGGCGACCAGCGGGTTGAAGTAGAGCCGCGTGACGAAGCCGGGCTTGCCCTCGGGCGTGGTGCCCTGGTCGCCGATCACGGCGTAGATGTCGCCCAGCAGGGTCGGCTCGATCCCGGCCTCGGTGGTCGGCTGGCCCGACACGTTGTAGACGCGCTTTTCCGGGGCGAGGACGACCAGCACCCGCCCGCCCTTGGACACGGTGAAGTGGCCCGCCGTGAAGGCGTAGTTGGGGCCCTGGCCGTTCTTGGCGCCGTCGAAGCGGAATTCGTAACCGGCCAGGGTCACCGTGTCGCCCGGCGCCATGACCTGGATGCTTTCCTTGACCCAGGCCCCGGCGCCGGTCATCCCGGCGATGGTCACGGCCAGGCCCAGATGGGCCAGGGTCATGCCCCAGGATGCGCGCGGCTGCCGCGCCAGGCGGCCGAGGGCGCGGCCCAGGCCGTCGCGGCCCAGGCGCGAGCGTTCGGCCAGTTCGACCAGCGTGCCGATGGCGAGCCAGGCCGCCAGCGCCATGCCGACGATGCCGAGGAACGGGCCGTCGGTGACCAGGGCCCAGGCGGCGACGGCGGCGATAGCAGCGGCGACCATGGCGGGCCACAGGCGCAGGACGGCGGCGCGCCAGTCGCCGCGTTTCCAATTCAGCATGGGGCCGATCGCCATGATCAGGATCATCGGCAGCATGATGGGAATGAACACGGCGTTGAAGAACGGCGCGCCGACCGAAACCTTGCCGCCGCCGACGGCGTCCAGCAGCAGGGGATAGAGCGTGCCGAGCAGCACCACCGCCGTCGCCGTCGCCATGACCAGATTGTTGAACAGCAACCCGCCCTCGCGGCTGATCGGCTGGAACAGGCCGGTCGAGACCAGCTGCGGGCCGCGCCAGGCATAAAGGGCGAGGGAGCCGCCGATCACGATGATCAGCAGGATCAGGATGAACACGCCCCGCGTCGGGTCCGTGGCGAAGGCATGGACCGAGGTCAGCACGCCCGAACGGACGAGGAAGGTGCCCAAGAGGCTCATGGAAAAGGTGATGATGGCGAGCAGGATGGTCCAGCCCTTCAGGGTGTCGCGCTTTTCCACCACCGTCGCCGAATGCAGCAGGGCCGTGCCGGCCAGCCAGGGCATGAACGACGCGTTTTCGACCGGATCCCAGTACCACCAGCCGCCCCAACCCAGTTCGTAATAGGCCCACCAGCTGCCCAATCCGATGCCGGCGGTCAGGAAGCACCAGGCGGCCAGGGTCCAGGGCCGCACCCAGCGCGCCCAGGCGGCGTCGACCCGGCCTTCGATCAGGGCCGCGATGGCGAAGGAAAAGGCCATGGAAAAGCCGACATAGCCCAGATAGAGCATGGGCGGATGGAAGGCGAGGCCCGGGTCCTGCAGCAGCGGGTTCAGGTCGTTGCCGTTGACGGGAGCCGGGATCAGCCGCTCGAACGGGTTCGAGGTCAGCAGGATGAACAGGTAGAAGCCGACGGCGATCAGCGCCTGGATCGACAGCACGCGGGCGCGCAAGGACGGCGGCAGGTTGGCGCCGAAGGCGGCGACGGCCGATCCGAACAGGGCCAGGATCAGCACCCACAGCAGCATGGAGCCCTCGTGGTTCCCCCACACGCCGGAAATCTTGTAGATCAGCGGTTTGTCCGTATGGGAATTCTGGACCACGTTGAGGACCGAGAAATCCGACGTAATGTACAGATGGGTCAGGCAGCCGAAGGCGACGGCGACCAGAAGGAACTGCATCAGCGCCGCCGGGCGGGCCACGGCCATCCATCCGGCGTCGCCCCGATGGGCGCCGATCAGCGGCAGGGTCGCCTGCACGGCGGAAACGAACAGCGCCAGGATCAGCGCGAAATGCCCCAGTTCGGCGATCATTTGGCGGTTTCCCCTTTGCCCGATCCTTCCTGCCAGCGGCCGGATTTCTTCAGCGCCTCGGCGACCTCGGGCGGCATGTAGTTCTCGTCATGCTTGGCCAGGACTTCCTCGGCGACGAAGCGGCCGCCCAGCAGGCGGCCTTCGGTGACCACGCCCTGCCCCTCGCGGAACAGGTCGGGCAGGATGCCCTTGTAGGTCACGTCGATGACGTTGGCGCCGTCGGTGATGCGGAACGCGGTCACGGCGCCGCCCGGTTTCGTCACGCTGCCTTCCTCGACCAGACCGCCCAGGCGCACGCGGCGGTCGATATTGACCTTGCCCTCGGCGATGTCGGTCGGGGAATGGAAGAACACGATGCTTTCCTCGAACGCCGTCAGCACCAGGGCGGCGGCGATGCCCAGAAGGCACAGGCCGACGGCGGCAAAGGTCAGGCGTTTGTGTTTGCGCTTCACGGCCCGGCTGCTCCGTCGTCCGCCGCGCCGCGCCGGGCGCGCGGGCTGTCTTCTTCCAGGCGGGCCAGCTCGCGTTCGGCGGCCTTGAGGCCGCGCAGGCTGAGCCACAGCAGGGCCGCCAGCACGCCGATCACGGCGGCGTAACTGGGCCACACGAAGCCCGCGTAGCCGCCCATGTCGAGGAATGTGCCGATCTTGGTCATGGTACTGGAAAGGGCCTTCAGATTAAGACAATTATGTGGCGTCCGCAGATGGATCCGCACCGTTGGGATCATTGAAACAAGGCGGCACCGTTCTTTATTGCATCCAGTTTAGCGGTCCCGCCCCCGAGGGCAAGATTGCATTTTATTGAATATGTTTTTCAGGCCTCCGCTTCCTCGGCCTGGATCTGGCGCCGCGCGCGCAGGCGGGTTTCCGTCAGCTCCCGGCGCATGCGCAGCATCAGCACCCATAGGTAATAGGTCGTGAACGCCCCGATCATCAGGAACAGGGGCCACAGCATGTCGGGGTGGATGGTCGGCCCGTCCATGCGCACGATGGACGCCGGCTGATGCAGCGTATTCCACCAGTCGACGGAAAACTTGATGATCGGCACGTTGACGAAGCCGACCATGGCCAGGATCGCCGAGGCCTTGGACCCCCGCTGCGGGTCGTCGAAGGCGCTGTTCAGCGCCATGTAGCCGAGATAGAGGAAGAACAGCACCAGGACCGAGGTCAGCCGCGCGTCCCACACCCACCAGGTGCCCCACATGGGCTTGCCCCAGAGCGACCCGGTCAGCAGCGCCAGGAAGGTGAAGCAGGCGCCGATGGGCGCCGTCGCCCGGGCCGCCACGTCGGCCACCGGATGCTTCCAGATCAGCCCGACGGCGGCGGAGATCGCCAGACCGGTGTAGCAAAACAGCGCCATCCAGGCCGCCGGCACATGCACGTACATGATGCGCACGGTCTCGCCCTGCTGATAGTCGGCGGGCGAGGCGACCAGGCCCAGGTACAGTCCGGCCGCCGCCAGCACGAGCGTCGCCCCGGCCAGCCAGGGGCTCAGCACCGTGGCCAATTTCATAAAGCGGCGCGGATTGGCGAAATAGTTGAACATGGCCGGGAAGCTACCCCCTTCGTCTGAATTATTCCAGGGCCCTGCTATTCCAAGGCTTGGCGCAACCCGGCCGCCGCCCCCCAGGGGCAGAGTGCCAGCGCCCCCGCGAAGATCGCGCCCAGCAGCAGCAGGGGGGCGCGGGCCGGGAAGCCGCCGATGGCGGCCTCGACCGCGCCGACGCCGAAGATCAGCACGGGAATGAACAGCGGCAGGATCAACAGCGCCAGCAGCACGCCGCCCCGCCGCGAGCCCAGGATCAGGGCGGCGCCCACGGCGCCGATCAGGCTGAGCGTCGGCGTGCCGAGCAGCAGCGCCAGCAGCAGCAGGGCGAAGCCGTCCGCCGGCATGTTGAGGAGGACCGCCAGCACGGGGGCGGCGACGATCAGCGGCAGGCCGGTGATCAGCCAATGGGCCAGCACCTTGGCCAGCACCACGACCTCGAGCGGCGGCGGGCTTAGGGCCAGAAGTTCCAGCGATCCGTCCTCGAAATCCGTATGAAACAGACGCTCCAGCGACAGCAGCACCGACAGCAGGGCCGCGACCCACAGCACGCCCGGCGCGATGCGGGCAAGGATGTTGGCTTCCGGCCCGACGCCGAGCGGAAACAGCACCACGGCGATGACGAAGAACATCACGACCAGGGCGCTGTCCATGCCCTGGCGCAGGGCCAGACGGAGGTCGCGCATCAGGATGGCGCGGAAGCCGGTCATGCGGCGGTGTCCGCATCCAGCGACGGGCGGGCGGCGAAGCCGGCGAGATCGAGACTGTCGGCGTCCTTGAGCCCCAGGTCCGAATGGGTCGAGACCACGGCCATGCCGCCTGCGTCGCGGTGGCGCTGGATCAGGCTGCGCAGACGGTCGGTGGTTTCCGCGTCCAACGCCGTCGCCGGCTCGTCCAGCAGCCAGAGCGCCGCCGGCGCCAGGGCCAGGCGGGCCAGGTTCAGCCGCCGCTTCTGCCCGGCCGACAGAAACCTTGCCGGCAGGTCGGCCAGATGGCCGATGCCCAACGCGTCCAGGGCCGGGGCCACGGCGTCGTTCGGATCGCCGCCCATCAGCCCGGCCCAGAAGGCGAGGTTTTCCGATGCGGTCAGGGCCGGCTTCACGGCGTCGAGATGGCCGAGATAGCGCAACCGCATGCGGTGGGCGTCGGGGTCGTCGGCGACCGGTGACCCGCTCCAGGATAGGCGACCCCCCGCCGGCGGCAGCAACCCGGCCATGAGCCTGAGCAGCGACGATTTGCCGGACCCGTTGGGCCCCGTCAGCACCAGGGCGCCGCCGCTTTTCAGCGCGAAATCCAGGCCCCGGAACACGGGCCGGGCGCTGCGCAGGCAGTCGAGCGATGTGCCTTCGAAACGGTCCACGGGGGCGATGATCCTGTTTTGCCGGATGACGGGAGCCTCCGGCCATAGATACCCCGGAAAGCCGCGCGAATACAGGGGCTTATGGTTTGAGTGGGGACGAAAAAAAGCCGGGCTCTTGGGGAGAGCCCGGCTTTAAGTTCGGCTGGTGCCGATTAAGGGGACCAGAGAGGGGGGTCTCTGGTTAATAGACGAGGAGGTCTATGGTTCCTATTTAGCCTCCGGATTGGGGCGAGATTATGTCCCCAATGTGATCTTTTCTTGTACCCGCCAAACGCTTGAGATTCCGGTCTTTTCCGGGGGGCGCCTTGGCGATATCCTGAATCCCATGGCAAATCCGCGCCGTTTCGGGGGGCTTCGCGCCGCCCCGGTCCTGCTGTTGCTGCTCCTGGGGCCCCTGGCCGTGCCCCCGGCCCTGGCAGCGGAGCCCCGTGACGCCGCCCTGGTCGCGGCCCTGCGCGCGGGCGGGCATGTCCTCTATTTCCGCCACGCCGACACGGACTGGACCCAGAACGACCAGGTGCGGCAGGCCGGCGACTGGCAAAGCTGCGACGGCGACAAGATGCGCCAGCTGTCCGACGCGGGGCGGATGACGGCGCAGCTGATCGGCCTGGCGCTCCGCACCCTCGCCGTCCCGGTGGGCGAGGTCCTGTCCTCGGAATATTGCCGCACGGCGGAAACCGCCCGCCTGATGAGCCTGGGCGCGGTGCGCACGACGACGGAAATCATGAACCTGCGGTCCCAGGCGTACGTCGGCGGCCATGACGCGGCGGTCAAGAACGCCCGCGCCCATTTCACCCGCCCGCTTGCCTCCGGCACCAACCGGGTGATCGTCGGCCACGGCAACCTGATGCGCGCGACGACCGGCCAGTATACGGACGAGGCCGGGGCCGTTGTGCTCCGCCCCGACCCCGGATCGGGCCTGGGCTTCGTGTTCGTCGCCCAGGTCACGCCGCAGGACTGGCTGCGGCTGGCGGAGGAATTCGGTGGGGGGAAGTAAGGTCTGCTTTTGCCCCAAAGCCGCCCTATGCAGCTAAGATTTTCCAAGCACGTCGTCTAAAAACTCGCCGATTGTCTTTATGGTAACTGGGTCTTTGTCCACTGGATGCCCAGTGTCGACATAGATCGCTTTGAATTTTTTCCGGGATCCTTGCGTACAGAGTTCTATTTCACTGACCTCTTGATCGTCTTTGCCATTTATCTGAAGAACAGGTGTATCGTTTGATACTGAGAACTGGCGTCTGTCACAACCGAACCCCATCCCGATATGGGCGATAAATTCGTTGCCACCATATTCGGCCGTCGCGATGCCGCCTTCGCTGAACCCTGCTAAGATCAATTTACTTTGATCAATCCAGGACATCTTGCGAACATTTTCGATGGCGATCTTGATTTCTTCTAATCGCCAATCCATGACCGAATCCGCTTTTCCGCAGGATTTTTCGCGCCCGGGCCGAGCAAAACTAGAGGGTGCGAACACGGGATAGCCCAGCTTGGAAAACATATCCATGTGATCGAACTGCCTGAAGTTCAAGCCGCTGCAACCATGTATGAATATAACGGCCGGGACCTTCTGGGCGGAACATACGGGTTCAAGATTTCGAATGATCCCGGACCTGCATTCTCCGGCGCGGATCATCGAAACAGGCAAGGAAACACGGCCTCTTTCCCAAATCGCTTTTTCCGTATCAGCGCCAGCCTCGATCGGTATCCCCAGCCCTGCAACAAGTGACATCAGAGCAAAAATACCCGGGAAAATTTTGATTGAATGGAGCCACATTTTTAGCCTCATTGACGGTACATTAGAAAATATAAATTAATATAAATTGCCCATCAGGTGCAAGGAGAGGGGGGCTATTTGAGTTTGGGTTGGTCCGCTTCTGGCTATAAGCGGACAATCCGAACAAGCTAACCCCCCGCCCCCCGCCGATCATCGATCACCTTGCCGTCGTTGGGCAGGCTGCCGGGGGCGACGAGATCGATCCCGCCCTTGAGCTTGCAGGTCGCCTGCAGGGTCTCGGCGAGGGCGGCGGCGAGGCCGTCCGGGGCGGGCGGGGCGGTCTCGCACATCAGGGTCATGGTATCGGCACCGTCTTTGCGTTCCACCACCAGGCGGGCGCGGACGATCTCCGGATGGCGTTTCAGGATGTCGGCGATCTGGCGCGGGTGGACGAACATGCCCCTGACCTTGGCCGCCTGATCGGCGCGGCCCATCCAGCCCTTGATGCGGGTGTTGCTGCGCCCGCAGGGGCTGGCCCCCGGCATCACCGCCGACATGTCGCCGGTGGCGAAGCGGATCAGCGGATATTCCAAATTGAACGGCATGGTCAGGACGACCTCGCCGACCTGGCCCGGTTCGACCGGATCGCCCGTGCCGGGGGTGACGATTTCCAGGATCAGGCCCTCGTCCAAAATCAGGCCCTCGCGGGCGGCTGATTCATAGGCGATCAGGCCGATGTCGGCGGAGGCATAGAGGTTATGGGCGGCGATCCCGGCGGCGTCGAAGGCGGCGCGCTGGTCGGGCAGGAAGGGTTCGCCCGCGACGGAGGCCTTGGTCAGCGACGAGACGTCCGTGCCTCCCTCCGCCGCCTTGTCCAGGATGATCTTGAGGAACGAGGGCGTGCCGCAATAGGCGGCCGGGCGGATGTCGGCGATGGCGCGGACCTGCAGGTCCGTGTTGCCGACCCCGGCGGGCACCACGGCGCAGCCGATGGCGCCGGCGCCGGCCTCCAGCATCGCGCCGGCCGGGGTCAGGTGATAGGAAAAGGAATTGTGCACCACGTCGCCCCGGCGGAAGCCCGCGGCATAGAGCCCCCGGGCCGTGCGCCACCAGTCGTCGCCGAAGCCTTCGGCGTCGTAGGTCGGCCCGGGGCTCTGGTAAATGCGGCGGAGGGCACCATCGGGCACGGCGGCAAGGCCGCCCAGCACGTTGCCGGGCGTCTGGATATCGACCAGATCGGATTTGCGCGTGACCGGCAGGTTGGCGAGTGCGGCGCGGTCGGTCACGCCGTTCGGATCGACGCCGTCCAGCAGGCCGCGGAAATAGGGGGCATTGGATTGGGCATGGGCGATCTGCAGGCGCAGGGCCCGGAACAGGGCATCCTCGCGGGCGTCCGCGGACCGTGTTTCCAGATCGTCGTAGTGCGGATGGTCGGCCATCATGCGCCTCTTGATGTTGGTTTCACGCAAATGCGTCGTCGCAACCCGTTCCGGGTTGCTCGGGATTTGCGTCAGAGCCAGCGCTTGCGGCGGCGGTAGTGTTTGACGTCGCGGAAGCTTTTGCGGCTTTCCCCGGCCAGACCCAGGTAGAATTCCTTCACGTCCGGGTTTTCCCGCAGGCCCGCGGCATCCCCGTCCATGACCACGCGGCCGTTTTCCAGGATGTAGCCGTAATCGGCGTATTTCAGCGCGATCATGGTGTTCTGTTCGGCGAGCAGGATGGACACGCCTTCCTTCTCGTTGAGCATCTTGACGATCTCGAAGATTTCCTCGACCAGCTGCGGGGCCAGGCCCATGGAGGGCTCGTCCAGCAGGATGGTGTTGGGGTTGGCCATCAGGGCGCGGCCGATGGCGGTCATCTGCTGTTCGCCGCCCGAGGTATAGCCCGCCTGCGAGGTGCGGCGTTCCTTCAGGCGCGGGAAATAGTGGTAGACCTTCTCCAGGCTTTCGGCGACGGCGGCGGCGCCGTCCCGGCGGGTGTAGGAGCCGGTCATCAGGTTGTCTTCGACGGTTAGGTGTTCGAAGCAGTGGCGGCCTTCCATGACCTGGATGACGCCGCGCTTGACCAGTTCGTTGGGCGTCAGGCTGTCGACCCGCTCGCCGCGGAACAGAATCTCGCCTTTGGTGACCTCGCCGCGTTCGGCCCCCAGCAGGTTGGAAATGGCCTTCAGCGTCGTCGTCTTGCCGGCGCCGTTGGCCCCGAGGAGGGCGACGATGCCCCCCTCGGGAACCTCAAGCGATACCCCCTTCAACACCAGGATCACATGGTCGTAGATGACCTCGATGTTGTTGACCACGAGCGGCGATTTGGCGGCGGCCGTTGCGGCGGAAGCCGGTGCCTTTTGTTCGATTGCCTGTGCCATCAGTCTCGCCTTTCGTTTGCCGGCAGGGGACCCGTCGCGACCGCTTATTTGCAGTCGCGCGGGGTGATGTTGTTTTCCTTCGCATAGGCCGCGGCATCGGCCTCCACGATGGGGCGGACGATGTCGCGCATGGGCGTCAGCCATTCACTGGCGTAGGACCACTTGGCGCCGTCCCACTTCTGGATGATCACCGGCCCCATGGTTTCGTGGTCTTCGCAGGTGATCTTGAGCGGGCTGACCATGCCCTTGAACCCGAGCTTGGCCAGGGTTTCATCGGTAATGTTCAGGTTCTCGAGACCCCAGCGGACCTGTTCGCCGGTCAGGGACTTGTTGCCGAACTTGGCCTGGGCCGTGCGCACGGCTTCAGTGGCGAACATGGCGTTGACGACGCCGCGGTTGTACAGCACCTCGCCGACCTTGTTCTCCTTGGCCGCCGCCGCGTCACCGCCGTAGATGTGCTTGATGATGTCGGCATGAACGGCAAAGTCACTACCCGCGCCGTGGAAGGTGGTCGAGAGATACCCCTTGGCGCCGTCGCCGGCGGGCACCACGTCGGCGTCGGAACCGGACCACCAGTTGCCCACGAACTGATCCATGGGATAGCGGATGCCCGAGGCTTCCTTGATGGCGACCTGGTTCATGACGCCCCAGCCGGACATGAAGATGAAGTCGGGCTTGATGCGGCGGATCTGGCGCCATTGCGAGGCCTGTTCCTGGCCCGGATGGTCGACCGGGACCAGGGTTAGCTTGTAGCCGTAGCGTTTGGCCAGAACCTCGAGCGTCGGGTTGGCTTCCTTGCCGTAGGCGGAGTTGTGGTGCAGATGGACGATCTTCTTGTCCTTCAGCTTGTCGTATCCGCCGACCCGGCGCGAAAAGTACTTGATGACCGCCGATGCCTGCGACCAATAGGTGGCGGGCGGGTTGAAGATCCACTCGAACACCCGCCCGTCGGCGGCCGAGGTGCGGCCATAGCCCATGGAGAGGATCGGAATCTTATCGACGCTGGCCTTGGGGATCAGCTGATAGGTGATCCCGGTCGAATAGGGGTTGAACAAGGAGGCGCCCGTCGGGCCGTTGCCCTTGAGCTTTTCGTAGCATTCGACGCCCAAGTTGGTTTTGTACTGGGTTTCGCATTCTTCGAAGGTCACGGTGACGCCGTTGATGCCGCCGTCGCGCTTGTTGAGCAGGGTGTAGTAATCGCGGAACCCGTTCGCCACGGGAATGCCGGACGGCGCATAGGCGCCGGTGCGGTAGACGAGCATGGGGAAGAATTGTTCGTCCGCCTTGGCGGTCTCCGCCGCGGCGAATGTGCCGAGGCCAACCACGGTCGCAGCCGTGGCCAATACCAGTTTACGGAACTTCATGGTTGTGTCTCCCAGTTGCGGACGCCCCGGTTTTTTTGGGGCTTGGTCCTCCTGATTATCCCTCGGATCGTAGCACGGCGGGGCAGGAAGCCCCAACGCGCACAACCCGGTTTCCAACGTCGCTTGTTCTTGGTCTTGGCGGCATCGGGTGCCGCGTTACGTAATTCGTTTCAGCCCGTACCAATCAGTACGGGAACGGCCATTTCCGAAGCTTCTCACGCAGGATCTGCCACAACCGGGCGAACCCTTCCGGCTCGATGATCAGGAAGGCGACGATCATCACGCCGAAGATGATTTCCTCCAGATGCTTCTGCAGGGCGGTCGAGATATCCAGCCCGACCATGGGCGGGAAGTTGGTCAGGAAAATCGGCACCAGGATGATGAAGGCGGCGCCCAGGATCGAGCCGCCGATCGACCCCAGGCCGCCGATGATGATCATGAACAGCACGCGGAACGATACGTTGGCCAGGTCGAAGGCTTCCGTTTCGGCCGATCCCAGCCAGCAGAAGATCATCAAGGCGCCGGCCACGCCGATGTAGAAGGACGACACAGCGAAGGCCAGAAGCTTGGTCTGCAGCGGGCGGATGCCGATGATCTCGGCGGCGATGTCCATGTCGCGGATCGCCATCCAGTTTCGGCCGATGCGCCCGCGCACCAGGTTCGTGGCCACCCAGGCGCCGATGATCAGGGCCGTCAGACAGACGAAGTAACGGGCTTCGGGCGAGGCCGAGGGGCCGGTGATCAGGACACCGAAAACCTCGCGCGGCGGGGCCGTGATCGTGCCCGAGGGATTGTCGTTGTAGAACCAGCCGACCTTGTTGAACAGCCACAGGATGAAGAACTGCGCGGCCAGGGTCGCGACCGCCAGGTAGAAGCCCTTGATGCGCAGGCTCGGCAATCCGAACAGGATGCCGACGGCGGCGGCGCAGCCGCCCGACAGCAGGATCGCGACGATCACGTTCATGCCTTCGATATTCGTCGTCAGCTTGTAGCAGGCATAGGCGCCGACCGCGGCGAAGGCGCCGGTGCCGAGCGAAACCTGCCCCGCATAGCCCATCAGGATGTTGAGGCCGATGGCCATCAGGGCGAACACCAGGAACTGGATGAAGATCGCCTGCAGCCAGTATTCGTTGGCGAACAGCGGCACCGAATAGGCGGCGGCGATCACGATGAAGACCGCGATCTTGTCCTGCAGGATGGGGAAGACCGCCTGGTCGCCCTGGTAGGTGGTCTTGAACTGCCCGGCTTCTCTGTAAAACATCTGACCGGTCTCTCCCTACACGCGCTCGATGATTTTTTCGCCGAACAGCCCCTGCGGCCTGAACACCAGGAACGCGAGGGCCAGCATGTAGGCGAACCAGTTTTCGATGGCGCCGCCGAAGGCTGGGCCCCAGAACCCTTCCGCGACCTGTTCGCCGACGCCGATGATCAGGCCGCCGACGATGGCGCCGGGGACCGAGGTGAAGCCGCCCAGGATCAGCACCGGCAGGGCCTTGAGCGCGATCAGCGACAGTGAGAACTGCACCCCCGATTTCGCCCCCCAGACGATGCCGGCGACCAGCGCCACGATGCCGGCGATGGTCCATACGGCGATCCAGATGGTCTTCAAGGGAATGCCGACGCTGAGGGCCGCCTGATGGTCGTCGGCGACGGCGCGCAAGGCGCGGCCCATGGGCGTCTTCTGGAAGAACACGGCAAGCGAGATCACCAGGAGTGCGCCGATCACGGCGGCGGTCACATCGAAGGTATTGAGCAGGATCTTGCCGCCGAGTATGTCGAACGGCTGGTCCGGGATGCCGACCTCAAGGCGTTTGACGTCGGAGCCCCACATCAACTGGCCCGTGCCCTCCAGGATGAAGTTGAGGCCGATGGTCGCCATGAACAGGATCAGGCCTTCCTGGTTGACCAGATGGCGCAGCATGAAGCGCTCGACCACGAAGGCGAGGGCGACCATGACCGCCATGGTCAGCAGCAGGGCCGCCCAAAGCGGCACCCCGTGTTCCATCAGGCCGACCAGGGTCAGGGCCGCGAACAGCACCATGGCGCCCTGGGCGAAGTTGAACATGCCCGACGCCTTGAAGATCAGCACGAAGCCGAGGGCGACGAGCGAATAGAGAACGCCCGTGGACAGCCCGACCAGCACCAGTTCCATGAAGAAGAACGGGCTTTCGTAGATCTCGATGAAGGGTGTGACGAAGACGGCGGTCAGGAAATCCATGGTTGCTGCTTCTCCCCCGGCCCTATTCGTGGCTCACGCCAAGATAGGCGTCGATCACGTCCTGGTTTCGTTTGACCTCGTCCGGCGTGCCGTCGGCCAGTTTCTTGCCGTAATCCAGCACCACGACCCGGTCGGAAATGTCCATGACCACGCTCATGTCGTGTTCGATCAGGACGATGGTGGTGCCGAATTCGTCGTTCACGTCGAGGATGTAGCGGACCATGTCCTCTTTTTCCTCGTGGTTCATGCCGGCCATGGGCTCGTCGAGCAGCAGCAGGTCCGGCTCGGCCGCCAGGGCCCGGCCCAATTCCACCCGCTTCTGCAGGCCGTAGGGCAGGCGGCCCACGGGCGTCTTGCGGATCGCCTCGATTTCGAGAAAGTCGATGACCTCTTCCGCCTTGGCGCGGTGCTCGAGCTCTTCCTTCAACGCCGGGCCGTAATACAGCGCCTGCCAGAACAGGTTCTTTTTCATCTTCAGCCCGCGCCCGGTCATGATGTTGTCGAGCGTCGACATGCCCTTGAACAGGGCGATGTTCTGGAACGTGCGGGCGATGCCTTCCTCGGCCGCCTCGTAGGTCTTGGCCGTGTCGCGGCGCTTGCCCTTGTAGGTGATGGCGCCTTGCTGCGGGTGATAAAAGCCGTTGATGCAGTTCAGCATGGACGACTTGCCGGCCCCGTTGGGCCCGATGATGGCGAGAATTTCATGCTCGCGCACCTCGAACGACACGTCGTCGAGCGCCCGCACGCCGCCGAACGACAGCGACACGTTTTCCACCTTCATGATGACGTCGCCGACGACGCGATGGGGGGCGCTCTGAGCGGGGCCTTCCGGCATGGTGCTTCCCTTCATCCCTTATGTGCCGCCGATGCCGGTCATGCCGCGGCCTGGCCCGCGCCGGACTGTACGATCGTGGCTTCGCGGATTTTCAGGTCGGCGTGAATGGTGTCCGTGCGGCCGTCCTCGAAGGTCACGGTCGCGGTGACCTCGCAATGGTCGCGGTCCGAATAGAGCGCTGCGATCAGGTCGTCATAGCGTTCCGAAACGACGGACCGGCGCACCTTGCGCGTGCGCGTCAGCTCGCCGTCGTCGGCATCCAGTTCCTTGTGCAGGATCAGGAACCGTTTGATCTGCGATCCCGCCAGCTTGTCGTCCTGGGCCAGGTCGGCGTTGACCTTGTCGACGCAGTCGGCGATCAGCTCCAGAACCTCGGGCCGGCCGGCCAGATCCGTGTAGCCCGTATAGGCGAGGCCCCGGCGCTCGGCCCAGTTGCCGACCGCTTCCAGGTCCATGTTGATGAACGCCGCGACATAATCCCGGCCATCGCCGAAGGTCACGGCCTCGGATACATAAGGGAAGAACTTAAGCTTGTTTTCCAGGTACTTGGGTGCGAACAGGGTGCCGTCGGTCAGCTTGCCCACGTCCTTGGCCCGGTCGATGATCTTGAGATGTCCGTCGGCGTCGAGGAATCCGGCGTCGCCGGTATGGACCCAGCCGTCGGCGGTTTTGGTCTCGCGCGTTGCCTCGTCGTTCTTGTAGTAGGCCTGAAACACGCCGGGACTTTTGAACAGGACCTCGCCCGTGTCGGCGACGCGGATGTCGACGCCGGGTGCCGGCACGCCCACGGAGTCGGAGCGGATGTCGCCGTTGGGCTGGATGGTGATGAACACGGATGCCTCGGTCGATCCGTACAACTGTTTCAGGTTGAGGCCGAGCGAGCGGTAGAAATCGAAGATGTCGGGGCCGATGGCCTCGCCCGCCGTATAGCCGAGCCGCATGCGCGTCAGGCCGAGAACGTTCTTGAGCGGCCCGTAGACCAGGAATTCACCGAGCCGGTATTTCACGCGGTCGATCAGGGGCACGGGCTTGCCGTCCAGAATGTCGCGGCCGACCCGGCCGGCCAGGCCCATGAAATAATGGAACATGCGCTGTTTCCAGGGGGCCGCGTCCTCGATCCGGATCATCACCGTGGTCAGGATGTTTTCGAAGATGCGCGGCGGCGCGAAGAAATAGGTCGGGCCGATCTCGCGCAGGTCCTGCAGCACCGTCTCGGCACTTTCCGGGCAGGCGACGCAGAACCCGTGGGTAAACGCCTGGGCGACCGAGAAGATATGGTCGCCGACCCAGGCCATGGGCAGATAGGCCAGCATCTCGTCGTCGTCCGTCAGGCCTTCCCAGTCGGCGGCGTTGCGCGCCGTCTGGATCAGGTTTTCGGCGCTCAGCATCACGCCCTTGGGCCGGCCCGTGGTGCCGGAAGTATAGACCATGATGGCCAGATCCTGGCCCGTGCCCTTGGCGACCTCGCCGTCATAGAATCCGGGGGTGGCCGCGTCGAAGGCGCGGCCCTTGGCCTGCACGTCGGCGTAGAGGTGGAGGAAATCCTGGGTGTAATGGCGCATGCCGCGCGGGAAATGATAGATGATCGTTTCCAATTGGGGCAGGCGGTCCTTGATCTCCAGCAGCTTGTCGACCTGCTCCTGGTTTTCGACCAGGGCGAAGCGGCATTCCGCGTGCTCCAGGACGTATTGCATCTCGTCGGCGACGGAATCCTGATAGACCGGCACGGGCACGCCGCCCACGGCCTGGGCCGCGGGCATGGCCCAGTACAGGTGCGGCCGGTTGTCGCCGATGATGGCCAGCCGGTCACCCCGCTTGAACCCCAATGCCGCCAGACCGCAGGCGAGTGCGCGAATCTCGTCGGCGACCTCGGACCATGTCCAGGTTTGCCAGATCCCGTAATCTTTCTCGCGGCTTGCGGGTTTGCCCCCCCGGATGCGCGCGTTCGCGGCCAACAGTTTGGGAAAAGTGTCTAGGCCCGCCGCTTGATCGCCGGACATCGATGTCTCCCTGTAAATCCTCAGCCTTCTTTGTTCAGACGTGCTTTAGGATTTTTGTGTATTTGTCGCCTCTTGCCGGGCGCTATGAGGAAATAGGATGCAGATTGGCCCGCAAGACGCAAGCCGAAAAGTCCCGGCACTGAACACACATGTGTGAGTTTTCGCGGTTGACGCTACGTCATCCTGCCGTTCGGCGGGGGCCATGCGGGGAGAATTATCCCTGCTGACGCCATTCCGGAAACTATCGACAATGAAGAGGGGATGGTGCCTCTGCGCCTTATGCGCAGGCGGCCGCGCCGAATCTAGGGGGCGCCCGGTGAGACTCGTCTCAGAACGTCGACGCGTCTCACCGGGGCTCAAACTCCCGCCCTAATCCTCGGCCAATAACGGTGCGGCGAACCCGGCCAACGCTTACGCGCGCGGCGGCGTGAACTTGGTCAAGTTGATGCCGTCCACTGCAGACTTGTACTCGTCAACGCTTGGTGTCCGCCCGAGGATCGTCGACAGCACCACGACCGGCGTCGACGCCAGCAGCGACTCGCCTTTCTTTTCGTTGGAGTCCGCCACGACCCGGCCCTGGAACAGGCGGGTCGACGTCGCCATGACCGTGTCGCCCTTTTCCGCTTTTTCCTGGTTGCCCATGCAAAGGTTGCAGCCGGGACGCTCCAGATAAAGGGTGTTCTCGTAGGATTTGCGCGCCTCGGTCTTGGGCGCCGTGTCGTCAAACTCGAACCCGGCGTATTTTTGCAGGATTTCCCAGTCGCCTTCCGCCTTCAACTCATCGACGATGTTGTAGGTCGGCGGTGCCACGACCAGGGGCGCATTGAACTCGATCTTGCCGTTTGCCTTTTCCAGGTTCCGGAACATCTGCGCGACGATGTTCAGGTCACCCTTGTGCACCATGCAGGAACCGACGAAGCCCAAATCGACTTTCTTGTTGCCGCCGTAATAGGAAATCGGGCGGATGGTGTCGTGCGTATAGCGTTTCGCCACATCGATGTTGTCGACGTCGGGGTCGGCGATCATCGGCTCGTTGATCTGGTCCAGATCGACGACGACTTCCGCTTGGTATTTGGCGTTGTCATCCGGCCGCAGGGCGGGCTGCTCTCCGGATTTGATTTGCGCGATGCGTTCGTCGGCCTTGTCGATCAGCCCCTGAAGCATCCCTGACGGGATTTCCATGCCCTTGTCGATCATGATCTGGATGCGGGACTTGGCGATTTCCAGGGACTCGATCAGGGTTTCATCATTGGAAATACAGATCGATGCCTTGGCCTTCATCTCGGCGGTCCAGTCGGTGAAGGTGAAGGCCTGGTCCGCCAGCAGCGTGCCGATGTGCACTTCGATGATGCGGCCCTGGAAAACGTTTTCCCCGTCGAACTGGGCCAGCATCTGGGCCTGGGTCGCGTGGACCACGTCACGGAAGTCCATGTGGTCGGCCATCTTGCCTTTGAAGGTCACCTTGACGGACTCAGGGACGGTGATGTTCGCCATGCCCAAGGCCAGCGCCAGCGCAACGGTTCCCGAATCAGCCCCGAAGGCGACGCCTTTGGACATCCGGGTGTGCGAATCGCCGCCGATGATGATCGCCCGGTCATCGATGGTGATGTCGTTCAGGACTTTATGGATGACATCCGTCATGGCTGGGTAGACGCCTTTCGGGTCGCGGCCGGTGACCAGCCCGAACTTGTTCATGAAGGCCATGAGCTTGGGCGTATTGGCCTGCGCCTTGTTGTCCCACACGGACGCCGTGTGACAGCCGGATTGGTAGGCGCCGTCCAGAACCGGGGAGATCACGGTCGCGGCCATGGCCTCCAGTTCCTGGACGGTCATCGGGCCGGTCGTGTCCTGGGAGCCGACGATGTTGACCTTCACCATGGCGTCGGAACCCGCGTGCAGAACGGTTCCTTCCGGAACGCCCACGGCATTGTTGTTGAAGATTTTCTCGACCGCCGTCAGGCCCTGGCCCGGGTGGGAAACCACCTTGGCGGGCGCGAATACCGGTTTCGGCTTCACGCCCAGGGTTTCGGCGGCGAGGATCTGGAGTTTCTTGCCGAAGTCGATGGCATAGGAGCCGCCGGCCTTCATGAACTCGATCGCTTGCGGCGAGAAGGCCTTCGAAACGTCGGCCAGTTCTTCGGTGCCGTCTTCGTTCAGAAGCTTCTTGGCTTTCGTATCGATGGTCAGGGTCGTGCCCGTGGCGACGGAGTATTTTTCCTCCAGCACCGGGCTGCCGTCGTTGTTGATGATGGCGTTGCCGTTCGAGTCCACTTTCTTGACCCAGTTCTTAAGGTCCACGCCGATGCCGCCGGTGACGCCCACCGTGGTCTGGAAGATCGGCGAAATACCGTTGGTGCCGGCGACGATCGGCGCGATGTTGACGAACGGGACGTAGGGGCTGGCCTGTTCCCCCATCCACAGCGCCACGTTGTTGATGCCGGACATGCGCGACGAGCCGACGCCCATGGTGCCTTTCTCGGCGATCATCATCAGGCGCTTGCCGGGATGCTGGAGCTTGAGCGCCTGGATCTCTTTCTGGGCGGCTTCCGAGATGAAGCTTTTGCCGTGCAGTTCCCGGTCGGCGCGGGAATGCGCCTCGGCGCCGGGAGACATCAGGTCGGTGGAGATATCGCCTTCCGCCGCGACATAGGTCACGACGTCGATCTTGTCCTCGATCTCCGGCAGTTTGGTGAAGAACTCGGCATCCGCGTAGCTTTGCAGGACATCCTTGGCAATCGGGTTTCCGGCCTTGTAGGCGGCCTGCAGGCGGTCCGTGTCCGCGTCGTACAGGAAGACCTGCGTTTTCAGAACTTCGGCCGCGGCCTTGGCGATGTCGGCATCGTCGCCCAGCGCCAAATCCAGCAGCACCTCGACCGACGGCCCGCCCTTCATGTGTGACAGAAGCTCGAACGCGAATTCCCGCGTGATCTCCTTGACGTCGGCCTGGCCGAGAATGATCTCTTTCAGGAAGGCCGCCTTGACGCCGGCGGCGCTCGTCGTTCCCGGCAACGTGTTGTAAATGAAGAACTTCAGCGAGTCTTCCCGATGCGCGTTCCCGGTGTCTCTAATCTGCGCGATCAGTTCTGCGACAAGCGCGCCGTCTTCGATCGGTTTCGGATGCAAATCCTGCTTTTTACGTTCTGCGATTTCGGCCAAATAATCCGTGTACAAGCTCATGATTGCTCCGCGATCCTGGGTGTTCTCGACAAATCAACGGCGGATCGGGTGGACGATCACGCCGAAAAAACGCCGGGGATGGTTTAGTTTAGCCTAGTTCGGCTTGCAAGGTGAATCCAATCGCTTGATATGCTAGGGTTTAGCCCGGTTTCATTCCGAATCTGCGGCCGTGCCGTGTGCAGATGAAAACGGAGCGATTGGCTTGGAAAACCCCCTTTCTCTCCGCCCGGGTGATTAATTCATAACGTCAGTAAAACCTTTGTCACAGCGGGGGCGCGCCTGCATGAGGCCCCCCGGTTGACACCGCGTCATTCCTTGACTGTCGCGCGGGCGTGAAGAGAGTTGTCCGCTTCCCGGTTGACCTGGCCCACGGTGCACCGTAGCTATAGGCAGAAGGGGGATTAGTGCTGTGTCCAGCATGCGCAAAATCATGCGCTAGCGCCAAGCGGAGGTTCCCCATATGTCCATCACCGGCCAAGATACCCTTAAAACCCGCCGCACCCTTTCGGTCGGCGGCAAGGACTACGATTATTTCTCTCTGGAAGCGGCGGAGGCGGCCGGCATCGGCGCCGTCGGACGGCTGCCGTTCTCCCTGAAAGTATTGCTGGAAAACCTGTTGCGCCGCGAAGACGGCCGCACGGTGACGGTCGACGACGTCAAGGCGGTGGCCAAGTGGCTCGACACCCGCACGTCGGACCACGAAATCGCCTACGGCCCGGCCCGCGTGCTGATGCAGGACTTCACCGGCGTTCCCGCCGTGGTCGATCTGGCCTCCATGCGCGACGCCATGAACACCCTGGGCGGCGATCCGGCCAAGATCAACCCGCTGTCGCCCGTCGATCTGGTCATCGACCACTCGCTGATGATCGACAACTTCGGCACGCCGACGGCGTTCAAGGAAAACGTCGATCTGGAGTTCGAGCGCAACCAGGAACGCTATGAATTCCTGAAATGGGGCCAGGGCGCCTTCGACAACTTCCGCGTCGTGCCGCCGGGCACCGGCATCTGCCATCAGGTCAATCTGGAATATCTGGCCCAGGTCGTATGGACGACCGAGGTCGATGGCAAGCAGATTGCCTATCCGGATACCTGCGTCGGCACGGACAGCCACACCACCATGGTCAACGGCCTGTCGGTTCTCGGCTGGGGCGTCGGCGGCATCGAGGCCGAGGCCGTGATGCTGGGCCAGCCCGTGTCCATGCTGATCCCCGAGGTCGTCGGCTTCAAGCTGACCGGCGCGCTGGCCGAAGGCATGACCGCCACGGATCTGGTCCTCACGGTCACCCAGATGCTGCGCAAGAAGGGCGTGGTCGGCAAGTTCGTCGAATTCTACGGCGACGGCCTGGACCACCTGTCCCTGGCCGATCAGGCGACCATCGCCAACATGGCCCCGGAATACGGCGCCACCTGCGGCTTTTTCCCGGTGACCCAGGCGACCCTCGATTACCTGATCTTCACCGGCCGCGACGCCGGCCGCGTCTCCCTGGTCGAAGCCTATGCCAAGGCCCAGGGCATGTGGCGCGATTCATCGACGCCCGATCCCGTCTACACGGACACCCTGGAACTGGACATCGGCACCGTGGTGCCGTCCCTGGCCGGCCCGAAGCGGCCCCAGGACCGCATCAAGCTGACCGACGCCGCGTCGTCCTTCAAAGACAACTTCAAGGAAATCTCGGCCGGCCGCGACACGCAGAAAACCGTCGACGTCCCCCATTGTGATTTCGACCTGTCCGACGGCGCCGTCGTCATCGCCGCCATCACCAGCTGCACCAACACGTCGAACCCGGCGGTGCTGGTCGCCGCCGGTCTGGTCGCCAAGGCGGCCAACGAACGCGGCATGACCAAGAAGCCCTGGGTCAAGACCTCGCTTGCTCCCGGCAGCCAGGTCGTTACCGACTATTTGAACGCGGCCGGGCTTACCGAACATCTGGACGCCATCGGCTACAACCTGGTCGGCTACGGCTGCGGCAGCTGCATCGGCAACTCGGGCCCCCTGCCGGAAGACATCCAAGAGGTGATCGAGGAACAGAACCTCTGCGTCGCCGCCGTTCTGTCCGGCAACCGCAACTTCGAAGGCCGGGTGCATCCGCTGACCCGCGCCAACTATCTGGCGTCGCCGCCGCTGGTCGTCGCCTATGCGCTGGCCGGCAACGTCAACATCGACCTGCTGACCGATCCGATCGGCCAGGACCGTGACGGCAAGGACGTCTATCTGAAGGACATTTGGCCCTCCAACGCCGAGGTAAAGAAGGTCATGGACGCCTGCGTGACGCCGGAAATGTTCCGCGCCCGCTATGCCAACGTGCTGGACGGCGACGATAACTGGAAGGCGATCAAGACCACCAAGTCGCTGACCTACAACTGGAATTCCGGTTCGACCTACGTCCAGCACCCGCCGTTCTTCGAAGGCATCTCGATCGACGACGAAGGCAAGGCCGAGGACATCATCGGCGCCCGTCCGATCGCCCTGTTGGGCCAGTCGGTGACCACCGACCACATCTCGCCCGCCGGCAACATCAAGGAAGACAGCCCCGCCGGAACCTACCTGATGGAACATCAGGTGCGCCCGATGGACTTCAACTCCTACGGCTCGCGCCGCGGCAACCACGAGGTCATGATGCGCGGCACCTTCGCCAACATCCGCATCAAGAACGAAATGGCGCCGGGCACGGAAGGCGGCTTCACGACCCTGCAGCCGACCGGCGAAACGACGACGATCTACGAGGCCGCCATGGGCTACAAGGCCCAGGGCATTCCGCTGGTCGTCATCGGCGGCGCCGAATACGGCACGGGGTCATCCCGCGACTGGGCGGCCAAGGGCACGCGTCTTCTGGGCATCAGTGCCGTCATCGTCGAAAGCTTCGAGCGCATCCACCGCTCCAACCTGGTCGGCATGGGCGTGCTGCCGCTGCAGTTCCCTTCCGGCGTGACGCGCCAGACGCTGAAACTCGACGGATCGGAAACCTATGACGTCGTCGGCCTCAACGCCGGCATCACGCCGCGCATGACCCTGGCCCTGAAGATCCACCGCAAGGACGGCACGACGGAAGAGGTTCCGGTGCTGTGCCGCATCGACACCGTGGACGAGGTCGATTACTTCCTCGCCGGCGGCATCCTGCAGTACGTGCTGAAGCGCCTCGCGGCGTAACGGCCCACCGGGGCCGATCCCTGCGATATGAAACGATCAAGGCCGGCCCGTAAGGGCCGGCCTTTTCCGTGACCGAAGGGCAGGGAAGGGCTACTTGGTTTTCTTCCCCATGTCGCCCTTGTCCTTTTTCTCTTTTTCCTTCTTTGCTTTTTTCTCGGGCTTGTCCTTCTTCTCTTTCTTTTCCTTGGTCAGGCCCTTCTTCTTGTTCTCTTCGTCCTTGCGGTGGTCGGCCGAGTTGCCGCCCTTGTTGCCCTTGTTTTCCTTGTCGTCCTTGGCCTCGGCGGTCGGCGCCAGGGCGATGAGGGAGCCCGCCAGAAGCAGTCCCATGAAATCGCGTCGGTTCATTATCTGTCGGTTCATTGTCTGATGTTCCTCCGGTTGCGCAAAGATCTGAAAATTGACCCAGTTGAGCATAACAGCATGAACCGGCGACTGCTGCGGTGACATGAGTCACTGTCCGTGGCCGAAATGCCGCCGGAGCTTCACCGGCCTGTCATCATCGGTTCATGTGGAAAATCTATGGTCCCGGCAAGCGGCGATGGCGGCCGAACCCGGGGGGACGCGGGCATGCGGGACGCCTGACGCCGACGTTAACTCACAGTGCGGCCAATGAGGAGTCCCACGCGATGAATGAAGTGGCAATGATGTCCCGATATTACCTGAACCCCCGGCGCGAACCGCAGATGGACGATGTCCTGAGCGATCCCCTGGTCCATCTGGTCATGGCGCGCGACGGCGTGACCCTGGACGACATGCGCGACGTGGTGTCGTCGGCGCGCGCCCGGCTGTTGTTCCGCCAGATGCTGGCGGCGGAAAGTTCCTTCTAAATAACATTCCCTGGGAACGCGGCCCGGGCGGCCCGGCGGCAAAACCGCCGGGCCGTCAGCCGTTTTGCTTAGGCCAAACCCTGGGCCATCAGTTTGCTGAGCCGCCTGGAAAAGGCCTGCGCGTCGATGACCGGCTCGCCCTCCAGAATGCGCGCTTGATCGAGCAGCAGGAAGGCCGCGTCGTCGAGCGCTGGGTCCTTGGCGTTCTTGTCTTCCGCCAGCTTGGCCAGCTTGCCGATCAACGCGTGGTCCGGATTGATCTCCAGAATGCGCGGCGCCAGGTTGCGTCCGTCCAATTGCTTGTGCTGCTTGAGAAGCCGTTCCAGGTTGATGTCCATGTCGCCGTCGTCGGCGACCAGGCAGACCGCACTGTCGGTCAGGCGCTCCGACGGGCGCACATCCTTGACCTTGTCGCCCAGCGCGACCTTGAACGCGGCGATCAGCTGGTCCATGCCGGGCTTCTGGGCGTCATCCTTGGCTTTGGCCGCATCGTCCTCGGCCGTGTCCTTATCGGCGTCCTTGGCCTTGGCGATCTTGGCCAGGTCGGCGCCGCCCCGGGTCGCCGACTTGAACGGCTTTTCCTGAAACGCGCCGACATGGGACAGCCAGAATTCGTCGACCGGATCGGTCATCAGCAGGACCTCGACCCCCTTGGCCTTGAAGCCTTCCAACTGCGGGCTGGCGAGGGCGGCGTCCGGGTCTTCCCCGGCGATATAGAAGATCGCGTCCTGGCCGTCCTTCATGGCGGTGAGGTAGTCGGCCAGGCTGATCCAGCCGTCGCGTTCCGAGCTTTTGAAGCGGACGAGCTCCAAAATCTTCTCGCGGTTGTCGCCGTCCTCGTACAGGCCTTCCTTCAACACGGGGCCGAAGGTTTCCCAGAAGGTCACATAGTCCTCGGGCTTCTTTTCCGCCGACTTCTTCAGTTCGCCGAAGATGCGCTTGGTCAGGCCCTGGGAGATTTTCGCGACCACGGGGTTGTGCTGCATCATCTCGCGGCTGACGTTGAGCGCCAGATCCTCGGAATCCACGACCCCCTTCACGAACCGCAGATAGGGCGGCAGCAGGCCTTCGCAGTTGTCGGTGATGAACACCCGCTTCACATACAGCTTCACCTGTCCCGCGCGGTCCGGGTTGAACAGGTCGAACGGTCGCATGGAGGGAATGAACAGCAGGTTGGTGTAGCTGACCACGCCCTCGACCCGGTTGTGCAGGGTCATCCAGGGGTCGTCGAAGGCATGGGCCGCGTGGTGGTAGAATTCCGTGTACTGCTCGGCCGTCACGTCCTTCTTGTCGCGGGTCCAGATCGCCGACGCCGTGTTCAGGGTCTTTTCCGCTGTCTCCTTGCCGTCGCCGGCCAGGATGATGGGAATGCCGATATGGTCCGAATAGGTCCGCACGATATGCTCGATGCGGGTGGGCTCCAGATATTCCTTATCGTCTTTCTTCAGATGTACGATGACGTCGGTGCCGCGGGCGTCACGATCGGCGGCCTCGATGGTGAACTGGCCGCGCCCGTCGGAGGCCCATTTGAAGGCTGTCGCCGTGCCCGCCTTGCGGGTCACGACCTCGACCAAATCGGCGACCATGAAGGCGGAATAGAAACCGACGCCGAACTGGCCGATCAACGACACGGCTTTGTCTTTATCTTTCTTCCCGTCGCCGGACAGGCCCTCGACGAAGGCCTGGGTGCCCGACCGGGCGATGGTGCCCAGGATGCCGGTCAGGTCGTCCTTGTCCATGCCGACGCCGTTGTCGGACACGGTCAGCGTCTTGGCCTTGTTGTCCAAGGCAATGGTGATGCGGAACCCGGGATCGCCCTCGATCAGCTTGGGTTCGGTCAGCGCCCGGTAGCGCAGCTTGTCGCAGGCGTCGGACGCGTTGGAAATCAACTCGCGAAGGAAGATTTCCTTCTGGCTGTACAGCGAGTGGGCGACGATATCGAGAAGCTTGCCCACCTCGGCCTGAAAGGCATGGGTTTCGACTGTGGTTTCCGTGGTCATGGCGCATTTACCCCCAATTCGTGGTCGCGGGGCGCCGGTTTCGGCGCGTCTTGCTCTTGGAGGGCGAGATATGTGACGGTGAGCCGAAGTTTGCAACCCCCGAGGTCGGCGGCGGCACCATGGCGGAACACGACCCCTTCGCGGACAAGCGCCGGCGCCTGCTGGACGAAATCGCGCAGGACGCCCGCGACACGGCGTTCTGGACCGGGCGCAAGGCCTTTTCCGACAGCACCCTGGCGGCGGTTGCCGCCGTGCCGCGCCATGAATTCGTGCGGGGCGGTGACACGGTCATCGCCTATATCAACCGGCCCCAGCCCATTGGCCACGGCCAGACCATTTCCCAGCCCTATATCGTGGCGCTGATGACCGATCTGTTGGACCTGGACGGCACGGAAAAGGTGCTGGAGATCGGCACCGGGTCCGGCTATCAGGCCGCCGTGTTGGCCCATGCCGCGGCCCGGGTGTTCACGGTCGAGGTTGTCGCGGAATTGGGCCGGGCGGCGGCGGAACGGCTCAAGGCCCTGCGCTACGGCAACGTGTCGGTACGCATCGGCGACGGCTACCGGGGCTGGGCCGAGGAAGCGCCCTTCGACGCCATCATGGTCACGGCGGCGCCGGAACGCATTCCCGAGGATCTTGTCCGCCAGTTGCGCCCCGGTGGGCGCATGATCCTGCCCATCGGCCGCGCCCACGACCGCCAGACCCTGACCCTGGTGGTCAAGGGCATGGACGGCACGGTCAGGGCCGACAGCGTCCTGGCCGTCGCCTTCGTGCCGATGGTCAAGGGAAAAGAGGGGGCGTAACGCCCTTGCGCCGGGCCGCCGACGGGGCGACATTTAGGGGGTCATGGAACTCTCCACGCAGCACCGGCGCATCATCGCCGTCTTGGGCCCGACCAACACCGGGAAGACCCATCTGGCGATGGACCGCCTGCTGGCCTATCCGTCCGGCATCATCGGCTTTCCCCTGCGCCTGCTGGCGCGGGAAAACTATGAACGGGCGATCAAGAAGAAAGGCAAGGGCCAGGTCGCGCTGATCACCGGCGAGGAAAAGATCCTGCCCGAAGGGGCGCGTTATTTCCTGTGCACGGTCGAGGCCATGCCACTGGACCGGCCGGTCGATTTCCTTGCCGTCGACGAAATCCAGATGTGCGCCGATCCGGACCGGGGGCACATGTTCACGGAACGGCTGCTGAAGGCGCGGGGGCGGTACGAGACCATGTTCTTAGGAGCCGAGACCGCCCGCCCCCTGATCCAGCAGTTGGTTCCCGACGCCGAATTCATGACCCGCCCGCGCATGAGCGTGCTGCGCCATTCGGGGCACAAGAAGGTCACCCGCCTGCCGCCGCGTTCCGCCGTCGTCGCCTTCTCCGCCGCCCAGGTCTACGGCCTGGCCGAACTGGTGCGCCGGCAGCGGGGCGGCGCCGCCGTGGTTCTGGGCGCGCTCAGTCCGCGCACCCGCAACGCCCAAGTTGCCATGTATCAGGCGGGCGAGGTCGATTACCTGATCGCCACCGACGCCATCGGCATGGGGCTCAACATGGACATCGACCATGTCGCCTTCGCCGGGATTTCCAAGTTCGACGGCCGTCACCGGCGCAACCTGGCGCCGGCCGAACTGGCTCAGATCGCCGGGCGCGCCGGGCGGGCCATGAACGACGGCACCTTCGGCACCACGGCGGATCAGCGCGTCCTCGACCCGGACCTGGCAGAGGCCATCGAAGGCCATACGTTCGATCCCCTGACCAAGATCTACTGGCGCAACGGCGATCTGGAATTTTCCTCGGTCCATGCCCTGAAACAGACCCTGGCCCGCCCGGCGCCCCGGGGCGGGCTGATCCGCGCCCGCGCGGCCGAGGACGAACAGGCCCTGACCCTGCTGCTGCGCGACGAGACGGTGATGGACCGCGCGGTCACGCCCGAGGCCGTGCGCCTGTTGTGGGACGTCTGCCAGGTGCCCGATTTCCAGGGCGTGATGACCGACGCCCATGCCAATCTGCTGGCCACCATCTACAAATACCTGACCGGGCCGGAGGGCCGCCTGCCCGAGGATTGGATGGCGGGCCAGGTCAAGCGCCTGGACCGCACGGACGGCGACATCGACGCCCTGACCCAGCGCATCGCCCATATCCGCACCTGGACCTATGTGTCGTTCCACGGCGACTGGCTCGGCGACGCCCTGCATTGGCAGAACCGCACCCGCGCCATCGAGGATCGGCTGTCCGACGCCCTGCACGACCGCCTGACCCAGCGCTTCGTCGACAAAAGCACGGCGCATCTGATGATGAAGTTGAAGGACACGCCGGACCTGATGGCCGCCGTCACGGCATCGGGCGACGTGGTGGTCGAAGGCCATCCCGTGGGCCATCTGAAGGGCTTTCTGTTCGACGCCGCGGGCGCCGGGGGCGATGCCGCCGGCAAGGCCATCGCGGCGGCGGCGGGCCGGGCCCTGAAGGGTGAATTCCGCCGCCGGGTCCAGGCCCTGGAGCAGGCCGCCGACAAGGACATCGCGCTGGCGCCGCTCGACGGCCCCGGCGCGGGCACGATCCTGTGGGACGGCATTCCGGTCGGGCGGCTGGTCAAGGGGGCGGCCCTGCTGCGGCCCGCCGTGCGGGTGACGGCGTCGGACCTGCTGGACGCCCAGGGCCGCGACCGGGTCGCCCGGCGGCTGGAACGCTGGATCGCGGACCATCTGGCGCAGCTGTTCCGCGATCTTCTGGCCCTCGACAAGGCGGCCCTTTCCGGTCCGGCCAAGGGCCTGGCGTTCCGCCTGGGCGAAGCCCACGGCTCGCTGCCCCGCGCCGCGGTCGACGAGCAGCTTGCCCTGATCGGCAAGGAGGCGCGGCGCGATCTGCGCGCCGCCGGCATCCGCATCGGCCGCGAGACCGTGTTCCTGCCGGCCCTGGTGCGCCCCGCGCCGGCCGCCATGCGGGGCTTCCTGTGGTGCCTGGCCCAGGGCCGTCGGCCCGTGCCGCCGCCCCAGCCGGGCCGGGTTTCCCTGCCCGCCGGGCGCCTGCCCGGGGAGTATTGGGAACAGGTCGGGTTCCGCCGGTTCGGCAAGACGGCGCTGCGCATCGACATGGTGGAACGCATCGCCGCCAAGGCCTGGGAGTTGGCCAAGGCGGGCGGCAAGGCCGGGTTCGAGATCACGCCGGACCTGTTGTCCCTGGCCGGTTGCGGTGCGGCCGACATGGCGCAGATTCTCCGGGGTCTCGGCTTCAAGGGCCGGGAGACCGAGGGCGTCCTGCGCTTCCGCCCGGCGGCGCGCACGGCAGCACCCGAAGGGGCGGGTGCCCCCGACGGCAAGAAGCCCAAGGCCAAACCGGCCAAGGGCCAGGGCAAAAGCAAGGCCAGGACGAAAGCGGCGGCACCGGCCACGGCATCCAAGGTCGATCCCCATTCCCCCTTCGCCAAGCTGAAGGATCTGGTCCTGTCATGACGGAAGGCGCGGGCGGCAATTTGCGGCTGGACAAGTGGTTGTGGTTCGCGCGGTTCTTCAAGACCCGCTCGCTCGCCACCAAATACGTGCAGTCGGGCAAGCTCAGGGTCAACACGGTGACCGTGGCCAAGCCCCATTATGCCGTGAAGGTCGGCGACGTGCTGACCTTCCCCATGCGGGCGGGGATCAAGGTGGTGAAGGTGCTGGAGCTGGGCGCGCGGCGCGGGCCGGCGCCGGAAGCCCAGGCATTGTACGAGGATCTGTCGCCTCCGCCGCCGCCGAAAGACGGCGCCGATATCGACCGCCCGGGCGCCGTCGCCCCGCGCGACGCCGGCAGCGGCCGGCCGACCAAGCGCGAGCGGCGGGAGACGGACCGCCTGCGCGGCGAGGATGCGGATGCCTGAGTGAGGCCGGCCTATGCCATGCCCGTGCGTTTCCTGAAAATCACCGACAGGTTGTTGGCGGGCATCTTCACCGTTTCGACCAGATGCAGGCCGCGTTTGCGGGCTTCCAGGGCCACGTCGTCCAGATTGCGCACGCCCCAGTCGGGGTTTTCGGCGCGCAGGCTGGCGTCGAACCGGGCGTTGCTTTCCGCCGTATGGACGCCGCCGAAAGTGAACGGCCCGTACAGGTACAGCACGCCCCCTTCGGGCAGGATGTCCCGGGCGCCGGTCAGCAGCCCCAGGCAGGCGGCCCAGGGCGCGATATGGATCATGTTCACGGACATCACCGCCGCCGCATCGCTTGCCGGCCAAGGACTTTGGGTCGCATCCAGGGCCAGGGCCGACGGCAGGTCCAGCCCCGCATGGCGCGCCCAGGCATCGATGGAGGCCCGGTAGGTCGGGTCCGGGTCCGAGGCCTGCCAATCCAAATGGGGCAGGGCCTGGGCGAAGGCGGCGACATGCTGGCCCGAACCCGATCCGATCTCCAGCACCCGGCCCGCCGCCGGCAGCACGCGGGCGAGAACGTCCAGGATCGCGGCCTGGTTGCGGGCGGTCGCGGGGAAATTCAGACGGGGATCGTCGGGTGGCGGGGTCATGGTCTCCGAGGTTTAGGGGCGGCGGTCGGCATGGGCAAGGAAAACCCGCAACTTTGCTGTGGTTGAGGGGATCGTCCCTGCGTGCTAACTGACTTCCATGCTTGCCAAATTGAAATCCTGGGCCGACCGCCTTTCCGCCGATACAGACGCCGCCCCCGAGGCCGGGGCGCGGGAACTGGAGGCCGCGACGGCCCTGCTCCTGGTCGAAGCGGCGTCCCTCGACGGTGATTTCGACGCGGGCGAGGAAACGGTCGTCCACGGCCTGTTGACCGATGAATTCAATCTGGAAGACGGCGAGGCCGCCGCCCTGATCGCCGACGCCAAGGCGCGGGCCGATACCTCGGTCGAACTCTACGGCATGACCCGTACCATCAAGGACCGCATGACGCCCGAAGACCGCATCCGGGTGCTCGAGATGGTCTGGGCCGTGGCCTATGCCGACGGCGATCTGCACGATTTCGAGGCCAATCTGGCGCGCCGGGTCGCGGGGCTGCTCTATGTCTCGGATCGGGACAGCGGCGAAGCCCGGAAACGCGCCCGCGCGCGGCTTGAGCGCGGCGCGGATAGGGCGTAAGTAGATGCCCCTGCCGGTGTTTCGCAAACTTATTGCTTGTTGGCCTAACGGCTTTCTGGATTTATCGAACTCATCGACCTTACGGAGCCCGCAATGACCTATATCGTCACCGAAAACTGCGTCAAATGTAAATTCCAGGACTGCGTGGAAGTCTGCCCCGTGGATTGTTTCTACGAGGGCGAGAACTTCCTGGTCATCCATCCGGACGAATGTATCGACTGCGGCGTTTGCGAGCCCGAATGCCCGGCCGAAGCCATCGTTCCCGACACCGAGCCCGGCGTCGAGGACTGGCTGGAGATCAATACCAAGTTCGCGGCCCAATGGCCCAACATCACGTCCAAGGGGGATAGCCCCCCCGATGCCGACGAATGGAACGGCAAGGACGGCAAGAAAGAACTGCTGAGCCCGAATCCGGGTCAGGGTTCCTGACCCGACGCCCCGCGCGCCCGTCGGGCGTGTGTCCCTGGTCGCCCCGAAATCGGCGGGAATCCCGCCGATTGCACGGAATTTGTGCACTTGCGAACCTGAGGGTGGTTTTTGCCCGAAATTTGTGTTACAGTCGTCAATTGTTGGCCCTAAGGTCTATGTCCCCTCGGAATCGCCCATCTGTCCGTCCGGGGGGATTTTTACGGCCAACATTCGGCTGTGGGATAGGCGCCAAAGCGCCTGCCGGGGAAGACAGCCGCCCGCTTCAGGATAGGATCGGTCAGCGGCCACGGTCAGTGTCGCCGGACGGATTTTGTGCTCCCTGAAGCATGCCGCAGGACCGTAATCGTCAGGGAGAGCGGACCGCGGCGGGCTTGGGACGCCCAATGACAAGAAGGGTAATATCGGAGTTGACCTCACCTATGTCCAAACAAGAAGAACTGCAGATCGATACCGGCGACTACGTCGTCTATCCGACGCATGGCGTCGGCAAGGTCATCGGTGTCGAGACCGAAGAAATCGCGGGCCACAAGCTCGATCTTTTCGTCATTTCCTTCGATAAGGACCGGATGACCCTGCGGGTGCCCGTGTCCAAGGCCCCGACCTCGGGCCTGCGCAAGCTGTCGACGCGCAAGATCATGGAAGAGGCGATGACCACCCTTAAAGGCCGGGCGCGCGTCAAGCGCACCATGTGGAGCCGCCGGGCCCAGGAATACGAAGCCAAGATCAATTCGGGCAATCCGGTGTCCATTGCCGAGGTCGTGCGCGACCTGCACCGCAATGTGGGCCAGCCCGACCAGTCGTTCTCCGAACGCCAGATCTACGAAGCCGCCCGCGACCGTCTGGCCGCGGAACTGGCCGCCGTCGACAAGACGGACGTGGAAAAGGCGACGGAGAAGCTCGAAAAAGTCCTGCGCGCCGCCTGATTTCAGGCTGCGTTGCCCGCTTGCGGGCGACCGTTACGGCAAACGGCCGGCGTTTCTGATCTCCCTGCGGAGACGGAAGCCCGGCCGTTTTCCGTTTCCGGGCGGCAGCTGCGAAGAGTCGCATGCCCGGACCAATAAAGTACTCCACCTTTGCGCATAAAAAGATATGCTCACTCCGGGGAATGGGGAGAGCACGAAGGTGACGGAGACACCGCCCGACGACCTTGGGCTTGCCGCCGTCCGCGACCGCATCGCGGCGCTGACGGACTTACCCATGGTGCTGGAGTTCTGTGATTTCATCATCGCCGGTCTCGGCGGCCGCCCGCTGCCGGTCTATGAAACCATTGATCTGATGCAGGTGCCGCATCTTGCCCCGCACGTCTTCGTCCACGATTACCGCGGCGGGGTCGCACAGGGCATGCGGGTCAAATTTTCCGGCACCGCCATCGACGAGCATTATGGCAAGGTTCTGCAGGGCCGATATGTCGAGGACGTCTACACGGGCGTTGACGGCCCCGGGCACTATTTCCCGCTCCATTACCGGGCCATCGCGGCCTGCCGGCCGTTTTTCGCGCGCCGGTCGGTCGTGTTCGAACAGGGCAGGCCGACGGAACGCTACAAGCAGTCGACGACCCTGTATTTCCCCTGTTCGCCCGACGGCAAGACCGCCAATTACGGGATCGGCGTGGTCGTGTTCGGCCCGGCGCAGGAGGAATTGGAATCGGTCTACCTGATTCTGTGATCCAGCCGCTTCACGGCGCGACCACCTTGACCTTGGTGCCCGGTGTCAGCTTGTCCCCCGGCGCCAGGCCGTTAAGGGCCAGAAACCAGTCCAGCTTGTAGGATTCCAGCGGCATGATGCCGGCCAGGCTGTCCGGCGTGTCGCCCGGGTTGACCGTCATCACGCGCAGTTTCAAGGTCTTGACCGCCTTGGCTTCGTCGTCCGTCAGGGCGCGGAAGCTGTAGGTCACGCGGCGCAGGTCCTCGCTGCGCCGTGGCGTCGCCTCGGGCGGGGTCAGGAACAGGAAACGGTAGATGCGGTCCTTGGCGAAGCGGATGGCGACCAGGCGCACGTCCCGCACACCTTCCGAGGTGTCGGTGCGGGCACTGCCGGTCGCGGCTTCCAGCCCGTTGACGTCGATGCGCTCGACCCCGCGCAGGCGCCCGCCGCCCCATGACGACACGTATGACTGCATGTCGCGGACCTGGGCCGCTTCCTTCTGCATCAGCTGATTGAACAGGATGACCGTGCGGTCCGGGCCGTGGGCGGAAACTTGAGACGGCGAATTGATCAGGTAGAAGCCGGGCGGCACCTCGAACCGGAAACGCAGTTCCGGATGTTCGAACACGCGGCCATGGACCACGCCCTCGTCCGGTGAATCGCCCCACAGCATGCCGTCGATGCGGGCCAGATAGTCCTCGCGTCCGATGCGCGGGTCGGCGTTGGGCGGCACCCGGGCCAGAGTGATGGCCTGGGCGATGCGGTCCGACGTGCGCGGATGGGTCGACATGATGTTGCCCGCCGGGTCTTCGTCCGGGCGGCCACGCACGCGCTGGGTGATCGAGGTGTGCTGCGCCATCTTGCGGAAGAAGGTTTCGAGCGTCCTGGAATCGTAGCCGGCCTTGGACATGTAGCGCACGGCCAGCATGTCGGCCTCCAGTTCCTGCTCGCGGGAATAGGATTGCAGGTAAAGCTGGCCGACCTGACCGGCGAGGCGGTTCAGGTCGCCGGGCACGCCGAACACCGATCCCAGGATGCTGGCGCCGAGCAGCCCCAGGTTGGTCGCCATGGCGGCGGAATAGCGCTGCGCCGTGTGCCGCGCGGTGACGTGGCCGATTTCATGGGCCAGGACGCCGGCCATTTCCGCCTCGTTCTCGGCAAGCGCGATCAGGCCGCGGGTGATGTAGACGTATCCGCCGGGCAGGGCGAAGGCGTTGATGTTGGGATCGTCGAGAACCGTGAACTTGAATTTCAGATCGGGCAGGTCGGACACCTTGGCCAGCTTCTCGCCGACCCAGTCGACATAGGTCTGGATTGTCGGGTGCTTGAAGGTGCCCCCCATGTCCTTGAGGATCTTGGGGTGTTCCTCGGCGCCGACGCGCAGTTCGTCGTTTTCCGACATGAAGGCGGTGAAGCTCTGCTCTCCCGTCGCCGGGTTGGTCGAGCAGGCGGCCGCCAGCAGCAGCGGCGCGGTCAGGGCCAGGGCGGAAAGGATCGAACGCATAGGGGCAATATAGGAACGAACGGGGCTACTTTGCCAGAACCTCGATTTGTTCCGGATGGGTCGCCTCGATCATCGGGCCGTTCCAGTTCTTGAGCCAACCACGCACGCGCAGGTGGCGGCCTTGATACGTTTCCGGCCCCAGGCCCGCGCGCTTGAACAGGCGCGCCGCCTTGCGGTCCACACGCACCGTGAAATCCGTGCGCCAGTTGGCCCCGAAGTTCAGATAGATCACGCCGCGCACATCGGCGGCGTCGGTGATCCGGCCTTCGACGATCTGGAAGGTGTCGATGTCCTGGGCCAGGGCTTCCGGATCGGCGGCGCGGACCGCATAGAACGGATCGGCCCAGATGCCGCGCTTGGCCGCGCGGGCGGCGGCTTCCAGCTTGTACATATCCGCTGCGCGCTCGCGGTTGTCGGGAAAGGTATAGACCCGCGCCATGCCGCGGGTCAGCATCTCGCCCTGGGCCCAGGCGCCGTCCCGTCCGATCAGATGGGCCAACAGCCGCCCGTGGCGGTCCATGCGGGCACCCCCGTAAAGCAACTGCACGGGCTGGTTCAGCAGGATGGCCTCAAGGGCCGCCTTGGATTCCTTGGCGAGCGGCCATTCCTTGAACCCGACGCGGCCAAGCGGCAATTTGGGCGCCTGGATGCCGGTCAGGCGGACTTGCGAGGCGCCGACGATATCCCGGTCGAGAAACACCGTGTCACCGTCGACCACGGCGGAAACCACGGCCTGTTCGCCGGCGGTCAATGCATCCTGAGCCGCCGCCGGGGCGGCCCATAGAACGCATCCGATCAGGATGGCCGTGAATCTCATGGCATCGTCTCCGCCGTCACGCCCGCCATGGCCCATACTTTAGCAGGAGAATGCCCGCTTGCCCGCAGGCTTTCGATGGTTTCGGCCCTGTCGCGCTTGGCCAGACGCTTGCCGTCCGGCCCGGCCAACAGGCCGTGATGGCGGTAGGTCGGCGTGTCCAGGCCCAGCAGCGCCTGCAGCAGGCGGTGGACGTGGGTCGCCTCGAACAGATCCTGACCCCGGGTCACGCAGGTCACGCCCTGGATATGGTCGTCCGCGGTGACGGACAGGTGATAGCTGGTCGGCGTGTCCTTGCGGGCCAGCACGACATCGCCAAACAGGTCGGGCCGCGCGGTCTGCTGCCCTCGGTCCAGGTCGATCCAGGCGAGGGGGCCGGTGATGGCCGTCGCCGCGTCCGTCTTCAGGCGCAGCGCAAAGGCGTCACCGGCCGCCATGCGGTCTTCGGCCATGACCGGGTCCAGGGCGCGGCAGGTGCCGGGATAGAGCGGCCCGTCCGGCCCATGGGGGGCGTGCCCGGCGGCGGCGATCTCCGCCGCGATGTCCTTGCGGGTGCAGAAGCAGGGATAGATCAGCCCCTGGTCCTTGAGACGGCCCAGCGCCGTTGCGTAATCTTCAAGATGATCCGACTGGCGGCGCACCGTGGGGTCCCAGGAAAGGCCCAGCCAACCCAGGTCCTCGACAATGGCGGCCTCGAACTCGGGCCGGCAGCGGCCCCGATCGATGTCCTCGATGCGCAGCAGAAACCGCCCATCCCCTGCCGCCGCCTGGGTCCAGGCGAACCAGGCCGAATAGGCATGGCCCAGGTGCAGACGGCCTGTCGGGCTCGGCGCGAAGCGGGTGACGGTGGTGTCGGTGGCCATGGGAAGGTCTATCGGCCCTTTCTGCGGAACTGGGCGCCCTATGGCACCATTCGTTAACCATTCTGGGGTAACAAGGTGAACCGGTACCAGCCATAATACCGTTCACGTAATGGATTAGACGAGCCCGCCGCCATGAGCAAATTCAAGAAGCCCGCGAAACTCGCCCCCGATCTTCCCAAGGAAGAGGACATCCCGCATCTCACGGGACCCATGGTGTTGCCGCGCGACGGCTCCAAGCCGGAACAGGTCGTGCTGCTGCTGCACGGGGTCGGCTCCGACGGCGATGACCTGATCAATCTGGCGACCTATTTCGGACAGGTGCTGCCCAAGGCCGTGTTCATCGCGCCCAACGCGCCCTTCCGCTTCGACGGCGGGCCCATGGGCTATCAGTGGTTCTCCCTTGCCGATCCGTCCAAGGAACAGAAGCTTGAGGGCGTCAAGATGTCGGCCCCCATCCTGAACGCGCTGATCGACCACCTGCTCGCCGAATTGGGCCTGGACGAAAGCAAGATGGCGCTCATCGGGTTCTCCCAGGGCACCATGATGGCGTTGCATGTCGGTCCCCGGCGGGTCAAGCCGCTGGCCGGCATCATCGGCTATTCCGGCTCGCTTGCGGGGGGCGAACTTCTGGCCGCCGAGATCAAGTCGAAACCCCCGGTCCTGCTGATGCACGGCGAGGCGGATCCCGTCGTGCCGCCGGACCTGATGTACCATGCGGAAGACACCCTGAAGGCGGCGGGCGTGCCCGTGGCGGCCTATCTCTCCCCCAACCTGGGCCATGGCCTCGACGACATGGGCATCCAGTTGGGCATGGAATTCCTTGCTGAAATGTTCGGCATCGACGTTCTCGAGGTCGCCGGCCGCACGTCCTAAGACACCGCCTGAGTCCAAGACCGCATCATGAATTCTTCCCGCCTTTTCGCTGTCCTTTGCCTGTCGTTCGTCCTGTGCTGGTCGGCGGCCCTCCCGGGGGTCGCCACGGCGGCGGAAAACGTCGGCACGGCGAAGCGCGTGGTCAACGACGTCGTCACCCGGTCGTTCGGCCAGTCGGTGCAGACCGGCGACGGCCTGGTCGCCAATGAAACGGTCATCACCCGGAACCGCAGCGCCATCGACATCCGGTTGGCCGATCAATCTTCGCTGACCATCGGTGAGAATTCCGAACTGATCCTGGACGATCTCGTCTACGGCCGTGATCAGAACAAAGTCACCGGCGCCTTCCGCATGATGTCGGGGGTGATCCGTTTCGCCTCCGCCGGCGTGCCCATGGATTTCCTGATCAAGACACCGACGGCGACCATCGGCATCCGCGGTACCCAGTTCGACGTCCTGGTCAAGGACGGCAATACCGAGGTTGCGGTGGTCGAGGGCGTGGTCGTCGTGCAGTCCCGGTTCGGCATCGTCGACGTGCGCAACGGCCAAGTCTATCAGGTCACGACCCGGCGCGCGGCCTTCGCCGACGCGCGCTCTCCGGGCATGAGCCAGGCCATCGAGTTCATGGTGACCATGCTTGCGGACGGCGGCGGCGGAGCCCCCCAAATCAAACCGCAAACGGAAACCCGCCTGGCCGTCCTGCCGCCGTTCCTGGCGGGCCGGGACAGGGAAAACCTTCTGGTCGTCGAACTTCCCACAGGCAAGGTCTATGTCGAGCTTCTGCCCGATTTGGCCCCGGTTCACGTGCGGCGGGTCAAACAGCTGGTGCGTCAGAAGTTCTATGACGGACTCGCTTTTCATTTCGTGCGTCAGGATTACGTCGCGGAAACGGGCGATCCGTCGTTCACGCCGGGCGGTGGGGGCAGCACGAGGGGCAGCGGGACGACCATCGCGGGCGAATTCTCCCCCACGCCCTTCACCGAAGGCATGGTCGGGATGTCGCGTCTCAAGGACGATCCCGACAGCGCCGACAGCCGGTTCTTCTTCGCCCTGGGGCCCACGGCGCGGACCTTGGACGGCAAATACACGGTTTGGGGCCGGGTCGTCGCCGGCATGCAGTACCTTAAGGCGCTGAAGCCCGCCAACCGGCCCAAGGCGCCGGAACGCATCACCACCGTGCGCGTCGCGGCCGACCTCTATAAGTAACTCCGGTCCTCCGTTACCCTGACGGCCCGTAGCACCCCAGGGGGCGGCGGCAGCTGTCTGAAATCTGTAACCGAACGGCAAGGCACGCTGTCAGAAAAGTTTCACGGCGGGAACATTTGGCGCGGAATCGCAATATGTAGTATCCTCCGCGCCAATAGGTAGGAGATATGAGGTTTCGACCCCGTGAGCGCTTCCGCCGAAAGCTGTCCCGCTCTCGTTCTTAACGCCGACTTCCGGCCGTTGAGCTATTTCCCCCTTTCCCTATGGTCCTGGCAGGACGCCCTCAAGGCGGTGTTTCTCGACCGGGTCAACGTGGTTTCCGAATACGACCGGATCGTCCATTCGCCGAGCCAGGAATTCCGCCTGCCCAGCGTCATCGCGCTGAAGGAATACGTGTCCATGGGGCGGCGCCCGGCCTTCACCCGGTTCAACGTATTCCTGCGCGACGCCTTCCATTGCCAATACTGCGGCGGACATTTCCCGGCCGATCACCTGACCTTCGACCACGTCATTCCGCGCGCCCGCGGCGGGCGCACGTCATGGTCCAACGTGGTCACGGCCTGCGCCCCCTGCAATCTGCAGAAGGGCCACCGCCTGCCCCGGCAATGCGGCATGGTGCCCTTGCGCGAACCGGAACAGCCGTCCAACTTCCTGCTGCAGGAAAACGGCCGCGCCTTTCCGCCCAACTATCTGCACGAAAGCTGGCGGGATTTCCTGTACTGGGACACGGAACTGGAGCCCTAGGGGCTACGGCGCCGATTTTCCCTGGTGGCGGGCGTAGACGGCCGAGGACCCGTCCGCCTGGAAGACCACGACATCGAAGGCCTCCGGATTGGGGCCTTCCATGCCGGGGGAGCCGACGGGCATGCCCGGCACGGCGAGGCCCTTGGCCTTGGGTTTCTCCCGCAGCAGCCGCGCCACGTCCGCCGCCGGGACATGGCCCTCGATGACGTATCCGTCGACCACCGCCGTGTGGCAGGACTGCAGGGCCTCTGCGACGCCGGTCATTTTCTTGATCGTCGTCAGATCCTCCATCTCGACCGTCTTCACGTCGTGGCCGTGGTCCTTCATATGCGTGACCCAGGCGCCGCAGCATCCGCAGTAGGGCGATTTGTAGACCGTGATCTCGGCGGCAAAGGCGGCGGCCGGGAAGAGGATGAGGAACGCCGCCAGGGCGGCGCGAAGTCGGGCAAGGGGCATGATTGTCTCCGTGATCTAGAACCAAAAGCTGACGCCCGCGACAAAACGCAGGCTGTCCGTGTCCTCGCCATCCCCGCGGGCGAAATTGGCGGTGGCGCCGACCTTGCGTTCATAGTGCACGCCGATGTAGGGGGCGAATTCGCGGCGGAATTCGTACTTCAGGCGCAGGCCCGCCTCGACGGTGTTGATCCCGGCCCCGGAATGGATGCGCCGGTCCTCGGAGAACGCGACGTTGATCTCCGCCGTCGGTTGCAGGATCAGGCGTTGGGTAAGAAGCCAGTCAACCTCAGCTTCCAGGCGGGCCGACAGGTCCCCCGTTTCGCTGAGGAACAGATTGGCGTCGGTTTCCACGAACTGCTTGGCCAGTCCCTGGATTCCGATCACGCCGTAAGTGCGGTCCGGGTCCGGGCGCAGGTCGTGGCGGATGCCGGCGTTGACGTCGAAGAACGTGGAGACCGGGCGGCGGTAGAGAAATTGCAACTCGGCCTTTTCCAGGCGCTTGCCGACGGGGTTCTCTCCTTCCGACTTGAACGCCAGGCGGTGGTCGTCGTTGCCGATCCAGGCGTTGGCGTCCCAGGCGACGACGTCGGCGCCATCGCCGACCCGATACTCCAACTGCTCGGCCTGGACGTGCCAATAGATGGCGTCGTCCATATCCGCCGCCCGGGCCTCGGGTGCCGGGATGAAAACGGCGGTCGCCAGGATGGCGGCAGTGAGGAAGCTGTTTGAGTAATTCATCGGGCAATCTCCGCCGTCTCGCGTTCGACCACGACCTTGCGGAACATGCCCGACGCCATGTGGTACATCAGGTGACAATGAAAGGCCCATTGGCCCTCGGCATCGGCTTCGATATCGGCCTCGACCGTGGTGCCCGGCGCGATGGATATGGTGTGCTTGGCCGGGTTGTCCTTGCCGGACCCGTTGTCCAGGATCTGCCACATGCCGTGCAGATGCATGGGATGGGTCATCATGGTCTCGTTGATGAACTTGAAGCGCACCCGTTCGCCGAACTTGAGCTTTATGGGCTCGGCGTCGGAATACTTCACGTCGTTGATGGACCAGATGTAGCGCTCCATGTTGCCGGTCAGGCGAACCTCGATCACCCGTGTGCTCTCGCGTTCCGGATAAAGCGGCCTAAACGCCTTCAGATCGGCATAGGACAGGAATTTCCCACCGTTGGCCGCCTTGGGCATCAGCCCGCTGCCGGGGGCATAGAACGGATCATCCTTGGGTTTCGACGTCATGGCGCCGTGGCCCATTTTGCCGTGGTCCATGCCCTTCATCATGGTGCCATCCGGCATTTTGTGATCGCCCTCGGGCATCTTCATGGCGCCATGGTCCATGCCCTTCATCGTGCCGTGGCCCATCTGGCTGTGATCCATGCCTTTCATCATGGTGCCGTCCGGCATTTTGTGGTCGCCCCCAGGCATCTTCATGGCGCCGTGGTCCATGCCCTTCATCATCGATCCATGATCCATTTTCCCCTGGTCCATTTTCATGGCCCCATGATCCATGCCGGCCATATCGCCATGGGCCATGCCCATGTCGGCCATGGTCAGGAACTGTTTCGGGCGGGCATCGGGGACATCCGCCGTCCGGCCCATTTCCGGGGTAAGGGTGCCGCGGGCATGCCCCGTGCGGGCCATGCTTTCGGCAAAGATCGTATAAGCCTTGTCCTCGGTCGGGCGGACGATGACGTCATAGGTTTCGGCGACGGCGATGCGGAATTCGTCAACCGGCACGGGCCGCACGTTGTTGCCGTCGGCCTGCACCACCGTCATCTTCAGGCCGGGGATGCGAACATCGAAATAGGTCATGGCGGCGGCGTTGATGAAGCGCAGACGAATACGCTCACCCGGTTTGAACAGGCCGGTCCAGTTCTGTTCCGGGTTCTGCCCATTCATCAAAAAGACATAGCCGGAGACATCGGCGATGTCCGACGGCAACATGCGCATTGATCCCCAATCCAGGCGATCGGACAGGGCCGCGCCGATGCCCATCTTTTTGGCGTCGTCGATGAAGGTGCCAAGCGTGCGTTGCTGGTAATTGTAGTAGTCCGACATCCTTTTCAGGTTGGTAATGATGGCTTCCGGCTTGTCCGTCTGATGCCAATCGGACAGCACGACCACGTATTCCTTGTCGAAGCGGAAAGGCTCGCGTTTTTCCGGCTCAATGATGATCGCACCGTAAATCCCCGCCTGTTCCTGCAAGCCCGAATGGCTGTGATACCAATAGGTGCCCGCCTGTTGCGCCGGGAAGCGGTAGGTGAACGTTTCGCCCGCCTTGATTCCGGGGAAACTGATTCCCGGCACGCCGTCCTGTTTGTAGGGCAGGATCAGGCCATGCCAATGGATGGAGGTATCCACGTCCATGCGGTTGGCGACATTGATGGTCAGTTCCTCGCCTTCCTTGAAGCGCAGAACCGGCCCCGGAACGGTGCCGTTGATGGTCATGGCGTCCCGGTTGTCCTCGGTCACGTCTATGGTGCCGCGGTCGATTTCCAGGTTATAGGTGCCGGCCAGCGCGGCAGGCGCCAGGGCAAGGGCGCCGGCGGCAAACGCCGCCAGCGCGAAGATGAAACGATATGACTGTCGCATCGGTTTCTCCTGTTCCCTCTGCCGCTACTTGAAGCGGATCTCGCCCATCATCCCGGACTCGTAATGCCCCGGGATGTTGCAGGCGAATTCCAGTTTCGTCGGCTTGGTGAACTTCCAGATGATTTCCCCCGACTTTCCGGGCTCCAGCAGAATGCTGTTGGGATCGTCGTGTTTCATGGCATGGCCGTCGCCGTGATCCATCTTCATCTTGTCGTGATTGATGCGGTCGGCCTCGATCATGCCGTGCTCCCACATCTTCATCATTTCCGCCTGATGCTTCTTGTGCATGGCGGCCGTGCCCAGGCCGAATTCGTGCAGGAATTCACCCTTGTTGACGATCTTGAAGCGGATGGTTTCCCCAGCCTTCACGGTGATGTTCTCCGGGTCATATAAATTGTCCATCATGGTGACGGTGATGGTTCGGGTCACGTCCGATGCCTTGCCGGCTTCGCCGATGGCGCCCATGGCGCCGTGATGGCCGGGTGCCCCGTGGCCGTCCATTTTCATGCCCTCCATCATATGGCCCTGCTTGGGCATATCGCCGTGACCGTGGCCGGACTGGCCGGCACCGGCCAGGGCGGGGGAGGCAGCCGTCAGCATCGCGAGGACGGCGGCGGCGCGGAGGGAGCGGTGGAACGTGGAATCTTGAAAGGTCTTCATCGGAATATCCTTATTGCGTCGGAATCGCGTCTGTGACGCGGCCATGGCGAAGACGTAGGCTTCGCCGCCTTGTCGGATTTCCGCTCGGGGATCGTGTTCGGAGGATCGGATCTGGAGTCCGCGTCCGGTGCGGGCGATGTTGGCCGAGCGGGGGCTAGGCGCGGTCTCGCGGCGGCCGGAACAGGCCGGCGGGCGTGGTCAGCGCGGGGGCCTGATCGGTGCTCGGCTGTAGCTTCTGAATTTCAAAAGCCGGGGGCGTGAAGCTTAGAACATCGCGGGGAAGCGCTGGTGAGAAGCAGGCGTTGACGCAGCAACCGCCCATGTCGTGCTGCGACGGCGGCGGGGACTGTTCCTGGGCCGGCGTCTGGTCGTGGCATTTCTGATGGTCCGATGTGGTGGCCTGGGTTCCGGCCGAGGCGCCATGGGCCTGGTGTGGCCCATCCGCGAAGCTCGCCATGGCCGCATGGCCGGCGCCGAAGCCGGAGAACAGGACGGCAATGGCCAGAAGCACGAAGCACGCGCGGCGCATGCGCCGTCCTGCAAATGCTTGTCCTGGAGTCGTGCGCGCCATGGGGGTTCGGTCCGGTGATTGGCTCATGTGTTGCAGTATCACATGAAACTCTAAAGGTTCCACCTGCGGGAAAGTCAAGGTGAAATCATTGTCCGTTCAATCTTCATTTGCCGCCGGATTGCGCGCGGCGGTTCAGGTCGTCGTGGCGGTCGCGGATGCTCTCGGGCCAGGTGCTCTTGATATAGGACAGGACGGCGATGATCTCGGCGTCGGTGAGCACGCCGTCAAAGCCCGGCATGTCGCTTTCATAGCTGCCGCCGACCACGGCGGCGGGGCCGCGCTTGGTGATGTCGAACAATTGCGCGTCCGGATGGTGCCAGGTATGGCCGGTGCGGTCGTGGGGCGGGGCGGGCAGGCGGCCGGAAGGCAGGCGCTCGCGCCAGTTAGTCTGCCCTTCCAGGTTGGCGCCGTGGCAGCTCGCGCATTGGTCCCGATAGACGGTCTGGCCGAGGGCGACGACTCCTGCGTCATCAGGGCGAAGATCCGGAGCGGCATCGGCGTTCTGTCCATGCCACGCGGCTCCGCCCAGCGCGGCGGCGGCCAGGACGGCGACGCCCCAGATGATTTTGGCGCGCGCGGCGGTCAATGGTCAGGCCCCGCCAGACCGTCGATGATGGGGCAATGGGGACGGTTGTCGCCGTGGCAGGTGTCGACCAGGTGTTTCAGCGTCTTGTGCAGGGCCCTGAGTTCCGCGACCTTGGCCTCGATCTCGGACAGGTGCTGTTTGGCGATCGCCTTCACGTCGGCGCTGGCGCGCTGGTCGTCTTCGTAGAGCGACAGCAGGGCGCGGCAGTCGGCGACGGAAAAGCCCAGCCCCCGCGCGCGCTGCACGAATTGCAGTTTGTGCACGTCGGTCGGCGAATAGGTGCGGTAGCCGTTGCCGCCGCGCCCCGGCACGACCAGGGAGATTTCCTCGTAATAGCGGATGGTCTTGGCCGGCAGGCCCGACCGTTTCGCCGCTTCACCGATGTTCATGGGATCAATCCTCCTCGATCCTGACCCTGCGCAGACGCAGCGCGTTTCCGATCACGGAAACGGAGCTCAGGCTCATGGCGGCGGCGGCGAACATGGGCGACAGCAGAATGCCGAACAGGGGATAGAGAACCCCCGCCGCGACCGGCACGCCGAGTGCGTTGTAGGCCAGGGCGAAGAACAGGTTCTGCTTGATGTTGCGCATGGTCGCGCGGGCGAGATTGCGCGCGCGCACGATGCCGTTCAGGTCGCCTTTGATCAGGGTGATGCCGGCACTTTCGATGGCTACGTCGGCGCCTGAGCCCATGGCGATGCCGACATCGGCCTGGGCCAGGGCCGGGGCGTCGTTGACCCCGTCGCCGGCCATGGCGACACGCCGCCCTTCGGCCTGCAGATCCTTGATGATGCGGGCCTTGTCCTCGGGCAGGACGTCGGCGCGGATCTCGTCGATGCCGAGCTTGGCCGCCACGGCCCGGGCCGTGCGCTCGTTGTCGCCGGTCGCCATGACGATGCGGAAACCCTGGGCGTGCAGCGCCCGGATGGCATCGGCCGTGGTGTCCTTGACCGGGTCGGCGACGGCGATCAGGCCGGCGATCTCGCCGTCAACGATGACGAACATCACCGTCTCGCCCTGGTCGCGCCGCGCGTCCGCCGTCTTCGACAGGGCGTCGCCGTCCAGGCCCAGGTCGGCGGCCAGACGGGCATTGCCCAGGGCGACCTGCTTGCCGTCGATGGTGCCGGTGACGCCTTTTCCCGTGACGGCATCGAAATTATCGGCCTTGGCAAGCGCGACGCCGCGTTCCTCGGCCCCGGCGACGATGGCGTCGGCCAGGGGATGTTCCGATCCCCGTTCCAGGCTGGCGGCCAGGCGCAGGACCTCATCCTCGTCATGCCCCGGCTCGGGCAGCACGGCGACCAGCTTCGGCTTGCCGACGGTCAGGGTGCCGGTCTTGTCGACGATCAACGTATCGACCTTGGCGAAGCGCTCCAGGGCCTCCGCGTTCCGGATCAGCACGCCCGCCTGGGCGCCCCGGCCCGTCGCCGTCATGATCGACATGGGCGTGGCCAGGCCCAGCGCGCAGGGGCAGGCGATGATCAGCACGGCGACGGCGGCGACCAGGGCATAGGCCAGGGCCGGGGCGGGCCCCCAGATCGACCAGGCGATAAATGCCAGGACGGCGACGGCGACCACCGCCGGCACGAAGATGCCGGCGACGCTGTCGGCGACCTTCTGGATCGGCGCGCGCGAACGTTGCGCATTGGCGACCATCTCGACGATCTGGCTCAGCATGGTGTCGGCGCCGACGCGCTGTGCCTCCATGATCAGGCTGCCCGTGCCGTTGATGGTGGCCCCGGTGACGGCATCGCCTTCGGTTTTCTCGACGGGCAAGGGTTCGCCGGTGATCATCGATTCGTCGAGCGACGAGCGGCCTTCCAGCACCACGCCGTCGACCGGCACCTTTTCGCCGGGCCGGACGCGCAGATGGTCGCCGGCCTTGACGTCTTCAAGCGGCACCTCCGTCTCCTTGCCGTCGGCGTCGATGCGCCGGGCGGTCTTTGCGGCCATGTCGAGAAGGGCGCGGATCGCGGCTCCGGTGCGGTCGCGTGCGCCCAGTTCCATCAACTGGCCGAGCAGGACCAGCACGACGATTACCGCTCCGGCCTCGAAATACACGCCGACGTGCCCGCCGGCGTCGCGGAAGCCGCCGGGGAAGATGCCGGGGGCCAGCACGGCGACGATGCTGAACAGATAGGCGGCGCCGACGCCGATCGCGATCAAGGTGAACATGTTGAGGTTGCCGGTGATCACGGATTTCACGCCGCGTACGAAAAACGGCCAACCGGACCACAGGACCACCGGGGTCGCAAGCCCCAGTTCGATCCACAGGGCGGCTTCTTCGCCGATCGCATCGCGGATGCCCAGGCCCAGTATGGGCCCCATGGTCAGGATCACAATCGGCACGGTTAAAACCGCGCCGACCCAGAAGCGGCGGGTGAAATCGACCAGTTCCGGATTGGGGCCTGCGTCGCCCGTGGGCACGCCCATGGGCTCCAACGCCATGCCGCAAATCGGGCAGTCGGCGGGCTTGTCGGTGACGATCTCGGGATGCATGGGGCAGGTGAATTGGGTGCCGGCGGGCATTTCCTCGGCCTGCTTTTTGTGGGCGCCGGACAGGTAATGGTTTGGGTCGGCCTGGAATTTGTCGCGGCAACCGGGATTGCAGAAATGATAGGTCGTGCCGCCATGATCGAAGGTCGGCTTGCCCCGGCCCAGGGTGACGGTCATGCCGCAGACGGGGTCCTTGGCGGTCTCGGCATCATGGTCGTGGCCGTGATGGCCTCCGCCACAGCAGGAAGCGCCACTTTTCGGCGTGTCGGAGGGGGCGTGTGAATGTGCGGACATGTCGGAAAACCTTTGGTTGCGTCATGGGCGGAAGGCCCATGGGGTCATCATGGCCCCTTACATAAGGCTTCTAGTCACTGGAAGGTCAAGGCGCGCGTCACGAAAAATATTCGATGTGGGCTCGCCATAGGCTCCGCCGATAAATTCTATCGGCATTAGCGATTTGACGTATGGGTCCACCGGTGGCGAGACTCCCTCGACCGCAACCCCTGACCGAGCGCCGCCCCATGCCCCTCGAAAGCGAGTTCACGCCGGCCCTGTCCGAGGGCGAAAGCAATGCCTCGCCCCGGCGCCGGGACTGGGCGGCGGGGGCCCTGGGGGCGGCATCGCGGGCGGCATTGGCCGAGGACGCGGGCCTGTTCCTGCATCAGTCCGTGTCCACGCCCTGCCTGTCGGTGATCACGAAGGCCGAGGGGCCGTGGATCGAGGATGCCGAGGGACGGCGCTATCTCGATTTCCACGGCAACAACGTGCATCACATCGGCTATGGCCACCCGCGCCTGAAAAAGGCCATCGCCGAGCAAATGGACGCGCTGCCGTTCGCGCCCCGCCGATTTGCGTGTGAGCCCGCGACGGCACTGGCGCGCAAGCTGGCCGACATCGCGCCCGGCGATTTGTCCAAGGTGCTGTTCACCACGGGCGGGTCCGACGCGGTCGAGGTCGCGTTGAAGCTGGCCCGCGCCGCGACCGGGCGGTTCAAGACCGTGTCGTTCTGGGACGCCTTTCACGGGGCCGGGTTCGGGGCGTCGTCGGTCGGCGGCGAACAGTTGTTCAGATCGAACCTGATCGGCCCGCTGTTGGTGGGCACGGAGCACGTCGCCCCCTTCGCCTGCTACCGCTGCCCCTATGGATACCCGGAAACGGACGGCCGGCCGAACCTGGACCTGTGCAAGATGACCTGCGCCAACATGGTGCGCTATGTGCTGGAAAAAGAAGGCGACGTCGCCGCCGTGATCGCCGAGCCGGCCCGCGCCGTGCCCTACGTGCCGCCGCCCGGGTTCTGGGCCGCCGTCAGGCAGGCCTGCGACGACATGGGGGCACTTCTGATTTTCGACGAAATCCCCACGGGCCTGGGCAAGACCGGGCGCATGTTCGCCTGCGACCATGACGGCGTGGTGCCGGACATCCTGGTCATGGGCAAGGGGCTGGGCGGCGGCATCCTGCCCATCGCCGCCGTGATCGTGCGGCCGGGCCTGGACGTCGCCGGCGACTATGCCTTCGGCCATTACACCCATGAAAAAAACCCCGTGACCACGCGAGCCGGGCTGACGACGATCGAGATCATCGAGGACGAAAACCTGGTCGAGAACGCGGCCACCCTGGGGGCTTATGCCCTGGCACGCCTCAACGACATGAAGGGGCGCCTCGGCGTCATCGGCGACGTGCGCGGGCGGGGCTTCCTGATGGGGGTCGAATTGGTCATGGATAAAGCCGGGAAGGAGCCGGCGGTGGATCTGGCCGAGGACGTGCTCTACCGTTGCCTCTCGGGCGGCCTGTCGTTCAAGATCTCCATGGGCAACACGCTGACCCTGACGCCGCCCCTGGTGGTGACGCGGGCGCAGATGGACCAGGCTCTCGACGTGCTGGAAACCGCCATCACCGACGCCGCCCGCACCGCGCGGCTGGCCTGAACGACAACAACCCGGAAAGGGGAACCGCCATGGTCAAGGTCGTCCGCACGGACCGTGAACTGCAATGCCCGGTGATCGACGCGGGCCTGCGCGACATGGGTGTCGATCTGGTGCTGGTGCCCGACGGGGCGGGGGAGAACGTGCTGCTCGACGCCGTCGCCGACGCGGACCTGATCCTCATGTGCTACACGCCGATCACCGAGCGGGTGATCGCGGCGACCCCCAGGCTGAAAGGCATCGTCAAATACGGCGTGGGCATCGACGCCATCGACGTGCAGGCCGCGCGGGCGCGGGGCATTCCCGTGGTCAACATCCCCGAATACGCCGAGCGCACGGTGGCCGAGGGCGCCTTCACCCTGATGCTGGCCCTGGCCAAGAAGCTGATCCCGCTGGACCGCGCCATGCATGCCGACGGCTGGGCCTGGCCCGAGGAAAAATGGCTGGCCAACGACATCGCGGGCAAGACCGTGGGCATCGTGGGTGCGGGGCGCATCGGCCGCGCCTTCGCGCAGATGGCCGGAGCCGGGTTCGGCGCGCGCGTCATCGCCTACAGCCCCCATACCCCGCCCGCCGAATTGATGCGCATCGGGATCGAGCCCGTGGCCGATCTGATGGACCTGATGGCGCGGGCCGATGTGGTGTCCGTTCATGCCGTGCTCAACGACGAGACGCGGGGCCTGATCGGGGCGAAGGAACTCGCCGCCATGAAGCCGAGCGCGATCATCCTCAACGTGGCGCGGGGGGCGGTGATCGACGAGGCGGCCCTGGTCCGGGCCTTGCTGGAAGGCCGCATCGCAGGCGCCGGGCTCGACGTCTACAGCCGGGAGCCGCTCGCCCTCGAAGGCCATCCCTTGAGCCCCCTGTTCGGCCTGGACAACGTGATCCTGCTGCCGCATCTGACCTTCTTCACCCATGAGGCCATGGCGCGTCTGGAGCGTGAGACCTTGGAGCGTTGCCGCGAGGTGCTGGAGGGCCGGCCCGTGACCGTGACATCGCCGGACCCGCGCCTGCGCGCCCAGACCCGGGGCGTGCGGTTCGCGGGCTAGAAACCCCCTGGCGCGCATGAATGGGGCGGGCTAACGTCCGCCTTTCCCCGGCCCAGAGACCGAGTGCCCATGACCGAAATCCTCAAATGCATCTCCCCCATCGACGGCGCGGTCTACGCCGAACGGCCCGCCGCTTCCGACGCTCATATTCAAGCCACGCTTGAGCGCGCCCGGGCCTGTCAGGCCGCCTGGCGCAATGAGCCGGTGGCCGAACGGGCGGCGCTCTGCACGGCCATGGTCGATGCCTTCATCAGGGATTCCGACGCCGTCGCCGAGGAACTGGCCCGCCAGATGGGCCGCCCCGCGCGCTATGGCGCCGGTGAGGTCATGGGCTTCGCGGAACGGGCGCGGCATATGATCGCCATCGCCGGGGAGGCCCTGGCCGACCGCCCGGCCCCGGACAAGCCCGGCTTCACCCGCTTCATCCGCCGCATGCCCTTGGGCGTGGTGCTGGTCGTCGCCCCCTGGAACTATCCGTACCTCACTGCGGTCAACGCCATCGTGCCGGCGATCATGGCCGGCAACGCGGTGGTGCTGAAACACGCGACGCAGACGCCGCTTTGTGGCGAGCGCATCGCCCGCGCGTTCGAAGCCGCCGGGGCGCCCGAGGGCCTGTTCCAGGTCCTGCACCTGACCCACGGCCAGACGGCCCGCGTGGTGGCATCCCCCGAGATCGATTTCGTCGCCTTCACGGGCTCCGTCCCCGGCGGGGCGGCCATGGAGCAGGCGGCGGCGGGCCGCTTCATCGGCATCGGGCTGGAACTGGGCGGCAAGGACCCGGCCTATGTCCGCGCCGACGCCGACCTGGCCCACGCCATCGAGAACGTGACCGACGGGGCGTTCTTCAATTCCGGGCAAAGCTGCTGCGGGATCGAGCGGGTTTATGTCCATGCCGAGGTCTACGACGATTTCGTCGCGGGCATGGTCGATCTCGCCAAGGGATACGTTCTGGGCGACCCGCTCGACGATGCCTCGACGCTGGGTCCCATGGTGCGGCCCAAGGCGGCGGACTTCGTGCGCGGCCAGATCGCCGAGGCCGTCCATGCGGGTGCCAAGGCCCTGATCGACCCCAAGGCCTTTCCCCGCGACGAGGCGGGCAGCGCCTACATGGCGCCCCAGGTATTGGTCGGCGTAGATCATGCCATGCGGGTGATGACGGAGGAATCCTTCGGCCCCGTGGTCGGCGTGATGAAGGTCAAATCCGACGACGAGGCCGTGGCCCTGATGAACGACAGCAACTTCGGCCTGACCGCCAGCATCTGGACGGCGGATGCGGACGCCGCTCTGGCGCTGGGCGGGCGGATTGAAACCGGCACCCTGTTCATGAACCGGGCCGACTACCTGGACCCGGCCCTGGCCTGGACCGGGGTTAAGAATTCGGGCCGGGGCTGCACCCTGTCGCCGCTCGGCTATGATCACCTGACCCGGCCCATGTCCTTTCACCTTCGCACCCAGGTCTGACGCCCATGACAACGATGCCCCTTAAAGGGAACTGGAACTATCCCACGGCCATCCGCTTCGGCGCCGGACGCCTGAGCGAACTGGGCGACGCCTGCGCACAGGCCGGCATGGCCCATCCGCTGCTGGTCACCGACCCGGGCCTGGCGGCCCTGCCCATGGTGACCGACGCGGTCCGGGCGGTCGAGGGGGCGGGGCTGGCGGTCAAGGTGTTTTCCGCCATCAAGGGCAATCCGACCCTGGAAAATGTCGAGGCCGGGGTCGCGGCGTTCAAATCCGGCGGCCACGACGGCGTCATCGCCTTCGGCGGCGGCAGCGCGCTCGACGCCGGCAAGGCCATCGCCTTCCAGGCCGGGCAGACCCGGCCCTTGTGGGATTTCGAGGATGTCGGCGACAACTGGACCCGCGCCGACCCTGCGGGCATCGCGCCCAACGTCTGCGTCGCCACCACGTCCGGCACGGGATCGGACGTGGGCCGCGCCTCGGTCATTATAGACAGTGCCCGCCACGTGAAAAAGGTCATCTTCCACCCCAGGATGATGCCGAGCGTCACCATCGCCGACCCGGCCCTGACCATCGGCCTGCCGGCCAATGTCACGGCGGCGGTGGGCATGGATGCCCTGTCGCACAATCTGGAAGCCTATCTCGCCCCCTTCTACCACCCCTTCGCCAAGGGCGTGGCGCTGGAAGGCATGCGCCTGGTCAAGGACTGGCTCCCCACGGCGGTTGCGGACGGCCAGAATATCGCGGCGCGGTCGCACATGATGGCGGCGGCCATGGCGGGGGCGACGGCGTTTCAGCGCGGCCTCGGCGGCATTCATGCGCTCGCCCATCCGCTCGGCGCCCTCTACGACGCGCATCACGGGCTGCTCAACGCCGTGCTCATGCCCTATGTGGTCAACGCCAACAAGGACGCCGTGGCGCAGGACCTGACGGACCTGGCCCGCGCCCTCGACCTCGTCGAGCATTCCCCCGCCGGGGTGATCCGCTGGATTCTCGACCTGCGGGCCGAGGTCGGCATTCCGCACACCCTCGCCGAAATGAACATTCCCGGCGACGCCGCCGACACCGTCGGCGCCATGGCGGTCGAGGATCCGACGGCGGGCGGCAATCCCATCCCATTCAGCAAGGACCAGTACGCCGCATTGTTCCTGGACGCCCATGGGGGCCGTCTGGAATTCTAGGGACCAGCGATTTTCATTCAAGGGGCAGGGGGACAGGCAGATGAAACCGGGACAGGTCAAGACGGCGGCGGACGCCAAAAAGATCATCGCCGAGCGCAAATGCGACTACGTCAAGGTCGGCGTCGTCGATATGGACGGCATCATGCGCGGCAAATACATGAAGGCCGACAAGTTCGTCTCCTCCCTCGACAAGGGCTTCGGCTTCTGCGACGTGGTGCTGGGCTGGGATTCCAAGGACCAGCTCTACGACAACGTCTCCGTCACCGGCTGGCACACGGGCTATCCCGACGCCCCCGTGCGCATCATTCCGGAAAGCTGCCGCGAGATCGCCTGGGAGGACGACATGCTGTTCTTCCTCGGCGAATTCGACGGCAAGTATGAAGAGGTCTGCCCCCGCGCCGTGCTGCGCCGGACCTTGGCCAAGGCCGACAAGATGGGCTTCAAGGTGCTGGCCGGCCTGGAATACGAATTCTTCATGTTCGAGGAAACGCCGGAGACCGTGCGGGAAAAGAACTACTGCGACCTCAAGCCGATCCAGCCGGGCTTCTTCGGCTATTCCATGCTGCGCTCCACGGTCGACAGCGACCTCTACCGCGACATCCTCGACGGCTGCGTGAAGATGGACATGGCCCTGGAAGGCCTGCACGAGGAAACGGGGCCGGGCGTGCTCGAAGCGGCGATCCAGGTCGATGGTGCCCTCGCCGCCGCCGACAAGGCCGTGCTGTTCAAGACCTTTGCCAAGATCATGGCGCAGAAGCGCGGCCTGATGGCGACCTTCATGGCGCGCTGGTCGCCGGACTGGCCGGGCCAGTCGGGCCATATCCACATGTCGCTGACCTCGAAGACCGGCAAGCCCATCTTCCTCGACAGGAAAAAGCCGCACGGGATGAGCGACACCATGCGCCACTTCGTCGGCGGGCAGCAGAAACTCCTGCCCGAATTCCTCGCCATGATCGCCGGCACGGTCAACAGCTACACCCGCCTGGTGCCGGGCTTCTGGGCGCCGACGGACGCGACCTGGGGGGTGGATAACCGGACCTGCGCGATCCGCATCATCCCCGGCTCGGAAAAATCACAGCGCGTGGAATTCCGCATCGCCGCCGCCGACGCCAACCCCTATCTGGCCCTGGCCGCCGGCATCGGCGCCGGGCTCTGGGGCATCGAGAACAGGATCGAGCCCGACGCGGCGGTCGAGGGCAACGCCTACGACAAGACCTTCCCCAAACGCCTCAACCTGCCGCGCACCCTGATGGACGCGGCCGGCATGCTCAAGACGTCGAAGCCCGCGCGCGCCATCTTCGGCGACGCCTTCATCGACCACTACGCCGCGACCCGCGAATGGGAAGAACGCCAATTCCGCCGCGCCATCACCGACTGGGAGATGGAGCGGTATTTTGAGATTATTTAAGAGGCAAAACGCGAGTGCCGTAAGTTTTCTGATGGAAGATAATGAATGAGAACTGTATTCCGTGGAGGCATACATGTACTTGCACATAAGCGCTTGAGAATTATAGCTTAATATTGTTGGCCTAGGATGAGCGACAGGCTCTGGTTGGAATTTATCGACGTGTAGGAAAATTCAACTTGATGATGAATTAGTCTGCTTCTACACTTTTAATAAGTGCGAAAGGTCTTTAATTGAAACCCTTTATTAAATGGGCGGGCGGCAAGCGTTGGCTCACTGCGGATCCAACGTTTTCATTGCCAAAATTTTCTGGCCGCTACATAGAGCCCTTCCTCGGTAGTGGGGCTGTTTTTTTCCATACTAGGCCAAGCGATGCACTCCTAAGCGACGTGAATCCACGGCTTATAGAAGTCTATTTGGCAGTACGTGATAATTGGAAGCAGGTTTTGCAAGAATTGAAACGGATGCAGCGGCTTCATAGCAAAAGATTTTACTATGAAGAGCGTATGAGAAAGCGGACCACGCCACACACCCGTGCTGCGCAGTTCTTGTACCTTAACAGAACTTGCTTCAACGGCCTCTATCGAGAAAATTTAAAAGGTGAGTTCAATGTTCCGATTGGAACCAAAGACAAAGTTGTTTTTGAAGATGAAGACTTCGCTGAAATCAGCAGTGTCTTGTCGCGCGCGAGTATACGAACCTCAGATTTTGCGACATCCATCGCAGAGGCGGTGCGAGGTGATTTAGTTTTCGCAGATCCGCCCTATACGACTGCGCACAACATGAACGGGTTCATAAAATACAATCAGAATATTTTCAGTTGGCAAGACCAAGTAAGACTTCGAGACGTGCTGATTGAAGCGGTTGAAAGAGGTGTCAAGGTAGTTCTTACGAATGCTGACCATGACAACATACGTGAGCTGTATCGAATGTATGGAGAGTACAGGGCAATTGGTCGGGCATCCGTAATGGCGGGAAATTCAGTGTTCCGAGGCAAGACAACCGAGGCGGTCTATGTCTTCCAGTGATAAACTAAGGGCGGATTGGCGCCAAAAACTCCTGACGTTCTTTGTCTGTTTCAAGGGATTTGCAATGGAAAAAGTATCGGGGGTAACAAAATCTCTTTTTGAGGTTGTGGTTACTGTTTGTTTCACCTTTATTCCATTTTTCTTTCTATCCATAAAGTGGCTTGAAGTTGAGGGGGAAAATACCCAGCAAACTTTGACGGATGCATTTTTGGGGTACTGGCAAGCTGGTGAGATAGTTTTACCAATTTTAGGGTTATGTGGTGCAGTAGCAGCGCTGCTTGCACTCAATGTCGGCTACTTTGCCTGGTGGGCACATGCCGTGGTCGGCGCTATCCTACTGGTGTTCACGTTCGGAGGGGGGGCCGCGCTGACTGGTACGGGTGGATTTAACCAACCATTAAATCCTGAACTCATCACAGTCGGCTTCGCGGGGTACGCCACGTTGGCGTTATTGTGGTTTGTTCTGGCTGCGATAGTCAGGACAACGGAGCCTCACACAAGAGCATCAGACCAAGTCGCCCGCACAATACTAGAACAAGCAAACGAACATCGTGGTAAGTCTGGTGATAAGTCATGACCATATTGAATGTAATGAAGGTTGCGCAGCCAATTGGTGAGTTTTTCATTGGGGCAATCGACGCTAAGTCACTTTTGGAAATTACCACTGTTGATGTTCGGGCCTTTGGCAAAGGAAAGGCGGGCTCAATCGACGGAATACAAAGAGAACTTTCCAAATCGCGCCTGAAAGACCTCAGCCAATACGTCAATCTTGATTACGCTACTTTTCCAACTTCAGTGATTTTGGCGATTGACGAAAGATGCGTAACGTTGAGTCCGATTAAGGGCTGTGAAGGCCTCTATCGTCTGGAGGTTTCGGCCTATGATGGCCGTGAAGGAGATGATCCTATCCCGTTGGATGCCTCCGCGTTTGTTATCGATGGACAGCACCGCCTTGCAGGTCTTGAAAATCGAGCCCCTGAGAAAGGAGCGTTCCAAGTGAACGTTTCTATATTTGTTGGTGCAGATATTGCTGATCAGGCGGAAATATTTTCTAGGGTTAATTTGGCGCAAACGAAGGTAAATAAATCTCTCACCTATGATCTTTTGGAATACGCAAATGAGAAAAGCCCATATAAAGTCGCGCACGATGTGGTTGTGGCATTGAATGCTGATAGCCGTGGACCATTTTATGAAAAAATAAAGCGTCTTGGAGTTCGGACACCCGGTGTTGATGGTGAAACTCTCGCTCAAGCAACGGTCGTGAATGGCTTGCTACGCTACTTGCCTAAAAATCAAGAAAAAGAACGTTCTAAAAGCCTTTTTGGACTTTCAAGACAGCCTGAGGCCAGTGAGAGTTGGCGCGATAGGATTTTTGTCGATTTTTATCGCGATGATGACTTCAAATCCATTTTCCTAGTTGTGTCCAATTATTTTGAAGCAGTTGCGGACAAATGGCCTGATGCTTGGAAAAAACCCCAAGAAGGTCAAATTTTATCACGTACTACAGGGTTTAATGCTCTCATCCGCTTCCTAAAGGACGCTTACCTCTCAATTGTTGATGAGTCGCGTATAGTAGAAGTTTCTGAATTTGCGTCTATATTTGAGCGCATTACAATTAAAGAAGCGGACTTAAATAAGACCGTTTATGTGCCCGGTAGCGCTGGCCAAGGACTGTTGTACCGTCATTTCGTTATGCAGGGCATTCCCTCGAGCGGTTCTGATGCACAAGAACGCCTTTTTGCAGATTAGATAGTGTTTAATTTCTTCAAGTTGAATGTATAGGCAACATACGTCTGCAGCCCGCAACGACGTATTCAGCCCCCCGACCCTAATCCCGCTCCGTCACCGCCAGTTCCCAGAACGCCCGCACCACCCGCGTTTCCGCCCGGTTTTCGAGGCAGACCATGTATTCGTGCATGGGCAGTTTGCAGTCCTTGAGCTCGATCATCACGAGGCGGCTATCGAAGCCGAATTCGGGTTTGGAGACGAAGCCGATGCCGTTGCCGGTGGCGACGGCCTCGCGGATGCTTTCGCGGCCCTCGACCTCCATCACCGTGCCCATCTGGAGTTCCAGCCTTGCGAATTCCTGTTCGACCAGCCGGCGGGTGGTCGAGCCCCGTTCGCGCAGCACCAGCGGCTCGCCGGCCAGTTCCTTGAATTTGACGGCGCCGCGCCCGGCCCAGGGGTGGTCGCGGTTGATGACGGCGACGAGGGGGTCGTCGCGCAAGGACAGCACCTTGAGCCTGGCGTCGTCGGGCACGTGGGAGAACACGCCGACGTCGGCGTCGAAGTCGTAGAGCTGATTCAAAATGTCTTCCGAGTTGCCGATCTTCAGGTTCACGGTCACGCCGGGATAGCGGTTGCGGAAGGCGCGCACGATGCGCAGCACGTGGAACGGCGCGTCGGCCGACAGCGTCAGGGAGCCGACCAGCAGGTTCTGCGATTCCTTGAGGTATTCCAGCGCCTCGCCCTCGCATTCGAACATCCGGTTGGTGATGGCGAGCAGGTGCCGCCCGGCGTCGGTCAGGGCGACGGAGCGCGAGGTGCGGTTGAACAGCAGGATGTCGAAATCCTTTTCCAGCTTGCGCACCTGGTCGGACAGGGTCGGCTGGGTCAGGTGCAGATGTTCGGCGGCCTTGGAAAAGCCGCCTTGCGTCGCGACCGCATGGAACGCGCGCAGTTGCGAATAGTACATAGATGAAACCTATACGATCTATATAAACTGACGATTTGACTTATATTTCCCCAATGCGATTGAGTCTACATGAACCCCGCATAACGGCGAATTCGCCCGGGGTTCGGGGCCGGCGTCGACGAGGGCACGGGCACCGGGGGGATTTGGTGCAGTGCCGAACAAATCCTGTCACGTCACCGCAGAAATGGTTAAAACTGTCACATGCCGGTAATCGCAAGTTCCGATAATCCGGCGATCAAACAGGGAGTATCACAATGAAATCAACATGGTTCCGCGGCCTCGGTCTGGGGCTGGCGACGGTGGCCACGGCCGCCATTCTGGGCGCGGCCCCGGCCAAGGCGAAGACCGATCTTCTGGTCTACACGGCGGTCGAGGCGGACGAGCTGAAGAAGTTCAAATCGGCCTTCGAGAAGGACAATCCGGACGTCAACATCAAGTGGGTCCGCGATTCCACGGGCATCATCACCTCCAAGCTGCTGGCCGAAAAGGACAACCCCAAGGCCGACATCGTCTGGGGCGTGGCCGCGACCAGCCTGCTGCTGCTGGCCGATTACGACTACTTCCAGGGCTATGCGCCCAAGGGCTTGGATAAGCTGTCGAAGAAGTATTACGACACCACCAACACCCCGCCGCTGTGGGTCGGGCAGCGCGCCTGGATCGCGTCGGTCTGCTTCAACACGGTCGAGGGCGAGAAGCACAAGCTGCCGATCCCGGCGACCTGGGAAGACCTGACCAAGCCGGTCTACAAGGGCCATGTCATCATGCCGAACCCGAACTCCTCGGGCACGGGCTTCCTCGACGTGTCGTCGTGGATTCAGATCCAGGGCGAGGACAAGGCCTGGAAGTACATGGACGCCCTGCACGAAAACATCGCGCGCTACACCCATTCGGGCTCCAAGCCCTGCAAGCTGGCGGCCAAGGGTGAAATCCCCATCGGCATTTCCTTCGCCTATCGGGGGGCCAAGTCCAAGAACGAAGGGGCGCCGCTCGAGGTCATCGCGCCGTCGGAAGGCGTGGGCTGGGATCTGGAATCCTTCGGCATCGTCAAGAACACCAAGAACCTGAAGGCTGCCCAGGCGCTGGCCGACTGGTCCGTGTCCAAGACGGCGCAGGAAATCTACAACGAGGAATACGCGGTCGTCGCCATGCCCGGCGTCGCCAAGCCCGTGAAGAACTTCCCTGTCGGCATCGAAGACAAGATGATCAAGAACGACTTCAAGTGGGCGGCCGCCAACCGCATCCGCATCCTGGACGAGTGGCGCAAGCGCTACGACGGAAAGTCCGAGCCGAAGTCTTAAAAGATTGTCGCCTGACATCTGATCCGAACGGCAAGCCCCGGTTCCCGCAAGGGGCCGGGGCTTTCTGTTTCGGCGTCTTTTGAGTCCGTGCACCGGGGGGCGGCGGTCTGATAAAGTTCAGCCTTGGAGGGCAGGGATGGTGAACGACAACAACGGCGCGGCCTATCTTCAGGTCCGCGACCTGACCAAGAAGTTCGGTGAGTTCACGGCGCTGCAAAGCGTGTCGCTGGACGTGGCCGAGGGCGAATTCGTTTGTTTCCTGGGGCCGTCGGGCTGCGGCAAGACGACATTGCTGCGCGCCATCGCGGGCCTCGACATTCAGACCATGGGCACGGTCCGACAGGCCGGCCGCGACATTTCCGCCCTGCCGCCCAACGAACGGGATTTCGGCATCGTGTTCCAGTCCTACGCCCTGTTCCCCAACCTCAGCGTGACCCGCAACATCGCCTATGGCCTGGAAAACCGCAACATGCCGAAGGCCGACATCGCGGCCCGGGTGTCCGATCTTCTCGACCTGGTCGGCCTGCGCGACCACGCGAAAAAATACCCGTCGCAGCTTTCGGGCGGCCAGCAGCAGCGCGTGGCCCTGGCCCGGGCACTGGCGACTTCGCCGGGCCTGTTGCTTTTGGACGAACCGCTGTCGGCGCTCGACGCCAAGGTGCGCGTGCATCTGCGCCACGAGATCAAGGAACTGCAGGAAAAGATCGGCATCACCACCATCATGGTGACCCACGACCAGGAAGAGGCCCTGGCCATGGCCGACCGCATCGTGGTCATGAACCACGGCGTGATCGAACAGGTCGGCACGCCCGAGGAAATCTACGCCGATCCGGCCTCGCCCTTCGTCGCCGACTTCATCGGCACGACCAACTTCGTCGACGGCGAGGTGCAGGCCGGCGGGCGCGTGTCCGTCGCGGGCGTCGCCATCGACTGCGGCGCGGCCCTGGACGGGCTCAGCCCGGGCGACAAGGTCACGGTCTGCATCCGGCCCGAGGACGTGCAGGTCTCGACCGAAGCCGGCGGCCCCGGCATCCCGGTGACCATCACCGACGTGGAATTCCTGGGCTCGTTCCACCGCTGCCATGTGGCGCCGGTCAACGGCGCCGGGCAGACCTTCGGCACGGACATCGACTTCATGATCGACCTGTCGGCCAACCGCGCCCGCGACTTGGGCATCCGCGAGGGCATGGCGGTGCAGGCGGCCCTGCCGCCGGAATTCGTGCGCATCTACCGCCCCGTCAGCGGGGCCTGAGCCATGCGGGACGCCGCCGTCGCCGAAGCCCCCCGGATCAAGCCCAAGGTCAGCAGCGAAGACTGGATCATGCGCGCGGTGCTGGTCGGCATCGCGCTGTATCTGACCGTCTCGATCCTGCTGCCGCTCTACGCCATCCTGTCGAAAAGCTTCAAGAACGCCGACGGCCTGTTCGTCGGCCTCGCCAACTACGTCAATTTCTTCTCGACCCCGGCCCTGTTCTGGTCGATCGAGAACAGCCTGACGGTGACGCTGATCTGCTGCGTCATCGTGGTCACCCTGGCCTTCCTCTACGCCTATGCCCTGACCCGCACCTGCATTCCGTTCAAGGCCCTGTTCAAGGGCGTGGCCCTGCTGCCGATCCTCATGCCGTCGCTGCTGCCGGCGATCGCCCTGGTCTATCTGTTCGGCAACCAGGGCATCATCAAGGACTGGCTGTTCGGCTATGAAATCTACGGCCCCATCGGCATCGTCATGGGCGAATGCTTCTACGTGTTCCCCCATGTGCTGACGATCATGCTGATCGCCATGGCCAATTCGGACGCGCGGCTGTACGAGGCGTCGGACGCGCTCGGCGCCTCCAAGCTCAAGACCTTCTTCACGGTGACCCTGCCCAGCGTGCGCTACGGCCTGGTCTCGGCCTTCTTCGTCTGCTTTACCCTGGTCATCACCGACTTCGGCGTGCCCAAGGTGGTCGGCGGCAAGTACAACGTGCTCGCAACCGACATCTACAAGCAGGTGGTCGGGCGTCAGGATTTCGAAATGGGGGCGGTCGTCTCCATGGTGCTGCTGCTGCCGGCCCTGTTCGCCTTCGCCGCCGACCGCATCGTGCAGCGCCGCCAGGTCGCCCTGCTGTCGGCCCGCGCGGTGCCGTATCAGCCCAAGAAGAACCGCGCGGTCGACATGACCATGCTGGCCTTCTGCTGCCTGATCGGCCTGATCCTGGTGTCGATCCTGGGCATGGCCTGCTTCGCCTCCTTCGCCAAGTTCTGGCCCTACGACCTGACCCTGTCGCTCAAGCATTACAACTTCGACCTGATGGACGGCGGCAGCTGGAACGCCTATTGGAATTCCATCGAACTGGCGGCCTGGACGGCGGTGATCGGCACGGCGATGGTGTTCACCGGCGCCTATCTGGTGGAAAAAAGCAAAGGCTTCCATTCCGGCCGCGCCGCCATGCAGTTGCTCTGCATGATCCCCATGGCGGTGCCGGGCCTGGTGCTGGGGCTGGCCTATGTGTTCTTCTTCAACGCGCCGAACAATCCGCTGGGCTTTCTCTACCACACCATGCCGATCCTGGTGATCTGCACGGTCACCCATTTCTATACGGTCGCGCACCTCACGGCGGCGACGGCGCTGAAGCAGTTGGACGGCGAATTCGAAAGCGTGTCGCAGTCGCTCAAGGTGCCGTTCTACAAGACCTTCTTCCGCATCACCGTGCCCGTCTGCATGCCGGCGATCCTGGACATTTCCATGTACCTGTTCGTCAACGCCATGACGACGGTGTCGGCGGTGGTGTTCCTCTATTCGCCGGACACGGCCCTGGCGTCCGTCGCGATTCTCAACATGGACGACGCCGGCGACGTGGCGCCCGCCGCCGCCATGGGCATGATGATCGTCGGCACGGCGGCGGCGGTTCGGCTGGTGCATGCGGGGCTCACTCGGGGTATTCTCGCGCGCACCCAGGCTTGGCGAAAGGGCTGAGCGGGCAATCCGCCCGCCGGCGCGCCATCGCCCTGGTCTATGGATGATATCCGAATTAACGATTTGACGAATTGACCCATCCCGCCCGAAACTCCGCGCGACCGGCTGCCCGAACGGCCCGGCCGCGGCCCTAATGACAAAGTTGGAAAGGCCCAACCATGACGTTGACCCCCGGTGATCCCCTTCTTCTCACGCCCGGCCCCCTGACCACCGCCGCCGAAACCCGCGACGCCATGCGCCATGACTGGGGCTCGCGCGATCAGGCCTTCATCGACGCCAATGCCGCCGTGCGCCGCAAGCTTCTGGAAATCGCCAATGCCACGGATACCCACGTCTGCGTGCCCCTGCAGGGCTCCGGCACCTTCGTGGTCGAGGCGGCGCTCTGCACTCTGATCCCCAAGACCGGCAAGGCGCTGATCCTGGTCAACGGCGCCTACGGCAAGCGCATGGGCAAGATTCTGGAATATGCCGGGCGCGCGTTCGATATTTCCGAAACCGCCGAGGACGTGCCGCCGGACGCCGCGGCCCTTGCCGCCAAGCTGGCCGCCGACGCCACCATCACTCACGTCCTGGTGGTCCATTGCGAAACCACCTCGGGCATTCTCAACCCCATCGCCGACCTTGCCCATGTGGTGAAGGACGCGGGGCGGTCCCTGATCATCGACGCCATGAGCGCCTTCGGCGCGATTGAACTAGATCTCGCCAAGGTGCCGTTCGACGCCGTCATGGCGTCATCCAACAAATGCCTGGAAGGGGTGCCCGGCATGGGCTTCGCCCTGATCCGCAAGTCCGTGCTCGAAGGCTGTGCGGGCCATTCCCATTCCCTCGCCCTCGACCTCTACGACCAGTGGCAGGCGATGGAGGTCAACGGCCAGTGGCGCTTCACGCCGCCGACCCATGTCATCTTCGCCTTCGCCAAGGCCATCGAGCAGTTCGAGGCCGAGGGCGGCCAGCCCGGCCGCTTCAAGCGCTATTCGGAAAACTGCCGCGTCCTGATCGACGGCATGGCCGAACTGGGGTTCCAGACCCTGCTGCCCCAGGGCCTGCAGGCGCCGATCATCGTCACCTTCCACATGCCGTCGGACCCGGCCTTCGATTTCCAGGTGTTCTACGACAAGGTCAAGGATCGGGGCTTCGTGCTCTATCCCGGCAAGCTGACCGTGGCGCCCAGCTTCCGCGTCGGCTGCATCGGCCATCTGGGGGCGGCCGAGATGAAGGCGGCGCTCAAGGCCATGGCGGAAGTGCTGGCCGAAATGGGCGTCAAGACCGGCGCCCCCCAGGCCGCCGAATAGGCCGCAACCGTGACCGACGCCGCCAAGACGCCGCCCTCGACCGCCGAAGTCGTCGTCATCGGCGGCGGGGTCATCGGCTGTTCCATCGCCTATCATCTGACCAAGATCGGCATTACCGACGTGGTGCTGCTGGAGCGGCGCAAGCTGACCTCCGGCACCACCTGGCATGCGGCGGGCCTGATCGGTCAGCTGCGCGGCAGCGCCAACATGACGCGGCTGGCCAAATACACGGCGGAACTGTACCGCGAGTTGGAGGGCGAGACTGGCCAGGCCGCGGGCCTGAAGCAGAACGGGTCCGTCTCCGTCGCCCTCCACGAAGGACGCATGGAGGAATTCCGCCGCAACGCCTCCATGGCCAAGGTGTTCGGCCTGCAGGTTGACATCATCACCCCGGAAGAGGTCAAGGAACGCCATCCCCTGGTGGAAACCGGCGACGTGCTGGGCGGCACCTGGATTCCCTCCGACGGCCAGGGCAACCCGGCCGACATCACCCTGGCCCTGGCCAAGGGCGCGCGCATGGGGGGTGCCCGCCTGTTCGAGGACACCAAGGTCACCGGGATCATCGTCGAGAACGGCCGCGCCGCGGGCGTGCGCACGGAGACGGGCGAGGTGCGCGCCCGCTGGATCGTCCTGGCCACCGGCATGTGGAGCCGCGACATGGCGGCCCAGGTCGGCGTGACCCTGCCGCTGCATGCCTGTGAGCATTTCTACATCGTCACCGAACCCTTCGCGGGCATGACGCCGGACCTGCCGGTGCTGCGGGTCTACGACGAATGCGCCTATTACAAGGAAGACGCCGGCAAGATGCTGATCGGCGCGTTCGAGCCCAAGGCCAAGCCCTGGGGCATGGACGGGATTCCGGACGATTTCGAATTCGATCAGTTGCCCGACGATTTCGATCATTTCGAGCCGATTTTGGAAGCCGCCATGGCGCGCCTGCCGGCGCTGGAGAACGCGGGCATCCAGACCTTCTTCAACGGCCCGGAAAGCTTCACCCCCGACGTGCGCTACAACCTGGGTCCCGCACCGGGGCTGGACGGGCTGATGGTCGCGGCCGGGCTCAATTCCATCGGCATTCAGTCGGCGGGCGGCATCGGCCGCGTCGTCGCCGACTGGATCAAGTCGGGCCATGCCCCCATGGACCTGTGGGAAGTGGACGTCCGCCGCCAGATGCCGTTCCAGGCCAACCGCGCCTATCTGCGCGACCGGGTGTCGGAAAGCCTGGGCCTTCTCTACGCCACCCATTGGCCGTTCCAGCAGTATACGACGGGGCGCGGCCTGCGCCGCTCGCCGCTCCACGAACAGCTGAAGGCCGCCAACGCCTGCTTCGGCGAAAGTGCCGGGTGGGAGCGCGCCAACTGGTTCGCGCCGGAAGGCATGGAGCCCAGGTATGAGTACAGCTACGGCCGCCAGAACTGGTTCGATCATTCGGCGGCGGAGCACCGCGCGGCGCGGGAAGGCGTCGCGTTGTTCGATCTCTCCTCCTTCGCCAAGTTCCGGGTCGAGGGCGCGGACGCGGCCAAGGTCCTGGGCCGGGTGTCGGCCAATCATGTCGCAGGTGACGCGGGCCGCGCCGTCTATACCCAATGGCTGAACGACCGCGGCGGGATCGAGGCCGATCTGACCGTCACGCGGCTGGCCGAGGACGCCTTCCTGGTCGTCACTTCCGGCGCCTGTCAGGTGCGGGATTTCCACTGGCTCAAGGGCCATGTGCAGGATCATGAGCGCTGCACCGTCACCGATGTGACTTCGGGCCATGCGGTGATCGGCGTCGCCGGTCCCAAATCCCGTGATCTGTTGGCGGCGCTGACGCCGGAAGACCTCGGCAACGGCGCCTTTCCCTTCGGCGCCAGCCGCGAGGTCGAGTTCGCCATGGCGATGGCGCGGATGACCCGCATTTCCTATGCGGGCGAATTGGGCTGGGAAATCATGGTGCCGACGGAATTCGCCGCCCATGTCTATGAAGCCCTCGTCGCGGCGGGCCGGGCGTTCGGTCTGGTCCATGCGGGCATGCATGCCATGAATTCCCTGCGCATCGAAAAGGCCTACCGCCATTGGGGCCACGACATTTCCGACGAGGACACGGTGCTGGAAGCCGGGCTCGGCTTCGCCGTCGCCTGGGACAAGCCCGGGGGCTTCATCGGCCGCGAGGCGTTGCTGGCGCAGCGCGAAGCGGGGATCACGCGCCGCTTGCTGCAGTTCCTGATCGCGGACCCCGAACCGCTGCTCTACCACAACGAGCCGATCTGGCGGGACGGTGCGATCGTCGGCAAGGTCACGTCGGGCATGTACGGCCATACCCTGGGCGGTGCGGTCGGCATGGGCTATGTGGCTGTGCCGGACGGCGGCGTGGCCGGGATCGACGGCCATACCTACGAGGTCGAGATCGCCGGCGTGCGCTATCCGGCACGGGCCTCGCTCAAACCCCTTTACGATCCCGCGTCGTCCCGCCTGCGCGGCTGATTCCCCCGTTAATCCGCACCGTTTGCTGCCCGATCCGGTCCCGGACCGGGGGCGTCGTCATATTGATTTAACCTATCAATCACATAGCTATTAGCGATTTGACATATCCTTGGCCGGTCACGAGAATTCCCGAAACCCAGGCACGGTCCCGCGTGCCGGACGATTTCAAAGGTGAGCAGCATCATGGATCAGACCCCATCCCATCCCCAGAGCGTTTCCGTCAACGGCCGCACCTATGCCTGGCCCAGCCAGCCCCTGGTGGTGGTCTGCATCGACGGCTCGGAGCCCGATTACATCGAACAGGCCATCGCCGGCGGCCATATGCCGTTTCTGGAAGAGGCGCTGAAGGGCGGGTCCGACCTGCGCGCCGATTGCGTGGTGCCCAGCTTCACCAACCCCAACAACCTGTCGATCGTCACCGGCGTGCCGCCCAAGGTGCACGGCATTTCCGGCAACTTCTTCCTCGACCCGGACACGGGCGAGGAAGTGATGATGAACGACCCCAAATTCCTGCGCACGGACACCATCTTCAAGGCCTTCCATGACGCCGGCGCCAAGGTCGCCATCGTCACCGCCAAGGACAAGCTGCGCCGCCTGCTGGGCCACGGCCTCGACTTCACTTCGGGCCGCGCCGTCGCGTTTTCGTCGGAAAAGGCCGATGAAACGACCCTGGCCGAGAACGGCATCGCCGACGCCCAGGCCCTGGTCGGCCGGCCGATCCCCGACGTCTATTCGGCGGACCTGTCCGAGTTCATCTTCGATGCGGGCGTCAAGCTGATGGAAACCATGCGCCCCGACGTCATGTACTTGTCGACCACCGATTACATTCAGCACAAGCATGCCCCCGGCACGCCGGTGGCCGACGCCTTCTACGCCATGATGGACGGCTACTGGGCCAAGCTGGATGCGCTGGGCGCCGTGCTGGCGCTGACCGCCGACCACGGCATGAACGCCAAGTTCGGCAGCGACGGCCAGCCCGACGTGATCTATTTGCAGGAAGTCCTCGACGGCATCCTGGGGGCGGGCAAGGCGCGGGTGATCCTGCCAATCACCGACCCCTATGTCGTGCACCACGGGGCGCTCGGTTCCTTCGCCACCGTCTACCTGCCCGCCGACGCCGACACAACCGCCGTCATCACCAAGCTGGCCGCGGTTTCCGGCGTGCAGAAGGTTTACGACAGGAAACACGGCTGCGCCGAGTTCGAACTGCCGGAAGACCGCCTGGGCGACCTGATCGTGGTGTCCGACAAGGCCAAGGTGCTGGGCACCTCGTCCGACCGCCACGACCTCAGCCAGTTGAAGGAGCCCCTGCGCTCCCACGGCGGGGTGACGGAACAGAAGGTGCCGCTGATCGTGACCCGCACGGCCTCCGTCGACAGCGGCCGGCGGCTCCGCAACTTCGACATCTTCGACGTGGCGCTGAACCACACGGCGCTCGCCCAGAATGCAGCCTGATTGAAGCCGCTTTAATCAAGACCCCCAACGGGGGCGTTTGGAGGATACTTCCATGGACAGTGCCGTTGCCGTTAAGGACGAAGTGATTCACGAAAAGCTCCGCATCGTCGGAGACAGCGGCGTGCGCGACGCGCGCATCGAGGTCATGAATCCCTACACCAACAAGGTCGTCGGCACGGTGCCGAAGGCGTCGGTCGCCGACGTCAAGAAGGCGTTCAAGACGGCCGCCGACTACAAGCCGACCCTGACCCGGCACGAGCGCTCGGAAATTCTCAAGAAGACCGGCGAAATCCTCTTTTCCCGCCGCGACCAGGTGTCCGACCTGATCACCGCCGAATGCGGCCTGTCGAAAAAGGATTCGATGTACGAAGCCGGGCGCTCGAACAGCGTGTTCAACCTGGCCGCCGCCCTGACCCTGATGGATGACGGCGAGGTGTTTTCCTGCGACGTGTCGCCCTCGGGCCCCAAGCGCAAGATCTTCACCACGCGCCAGCCGCTGCGGGCGATCAGCGCCATCACGCCGTTCAACCATCCGCTCAACCAGGTCGCGCACAAGATCGCGCCCTCGGTCGCGACCAACAACTGCATGGTTCTGAAGCCGACGGAGAAGACGCCGCTGACGGCGCTGCTGCTGGCTGATGTCCTTTATGAAGCCGGCCTGCCGCCGGAAATGTTCCAGGTCATCACCGGTGATCCGGCCGAGATCGCCGACGAGATGATCACCAACGAACATGCCGATCTGGTGACCTTCACCGGCGGCGTCGCGGTCGGCAAGTACATCGCCGACCACGCGGGCTACCGCCGCATGGTGCTGGAACTGGGCGGCAACGACCCCTTGATCGTCATGGAGGACGCCGACCTGGAAAAGGCCGCGACCCTCGCCGTCGCGGGCGCGACCAAGAACTCGGGCCAGCGCTGCACGGCGGTGAAACGCATCCTGGTGGTCGACGCGGTCGCCGACGAATTCGTCAAGATCGCCCTGGAAAAGGTCAAGGCCATCAAGTACGGCGACCCCATGGACCCGGACACGGATGTCGGCACGGTGATCGAGGAAAAGGCCGCCATGCAGTTCGAACGCCGGGTCAACGACGCCGTCGCCAAGGGGGCGGAGCTTCTGTACGGCAACAAGCGGGATGGTGCCCTCTATTCGCCGACCCTGGTCGACCGCGTGCCCTTCGATTGCGAACTGGTGCGCGAGGAAACCTTCGGCCCCGTGGTGCCGATCATCCGCTGCCCCAACGACATCGCCGAGGTCATCAAGATTTCCAACTCCACAGCCTTCGGCCTGTCGTCCGGCGTGTGCACCAACAACATGGAATACATCACCCGCTTCATCGACGATCTGGTCGTCGGCACGGTCAACGTCTGGGAGGTTCCCGGTTTCCGCATCGAAATGTCGCCCTTCGGCGGCATCAAGGATTCGGGCCTGGGCTACAAGGAAGGCGTGATCGAGGCCATGAAGAGCTTCACCAACGTCAAGACCTTCTCCATGCCCTGGCTCAGCTGATAGACGTTTCCTCACGATCATCCGATTGTAAGGGGCGGGTTTTCAGACTATAAGCGCACTCAGTGCGTCTATTGAGGGGTGGGCGAGTGTTGCGGCGTCCGCCGGGCGACAAGATCGTTCGGCACCGCCGTCCTGAAACCTGCACCGGAAAGCGCGAAGGCACGTGGAAACCATCATCAACATCGTCGGCGGCGTCGCCCTTCTGTTATGGGGCATCCGCATGGTGCGCACGGGGATCACTCGGTCCTTCGGCGCCGACCTGCGCCGCGCGCTGGCGGCCTCCGCGCGCAACCGGGTCACGGGCCTGGCCGCCGGCTTCGGCGTCACCACCATCCTGCAAAGCTCGACCGCGACGGCGCTGATCGTCTCGTCCTTCGCCGGGCAGGGGCTGTTGGGCGGCGTCGCCGCACTCGCCATCATGCTGGGCGCCGACGTCGGCTCGACCATGATCGTGCAGGCCCTGTCGCTCGACCTGGAATGGCTGTCGCCGGTGCTGATTTCCGTGGGCGTGTTCCTGTTCCTGTCGACGGAGGCAAGCCGCCGCCGGGCCATCGCCCGCGCCCTCATCGGGCTCGGCCTGATGCTGCTGTCCCTGCGCCTGATCGCCATGGGCTCCCTGCCGTTCCGCGAGAGCGAGGCCATGGCCGTCCTGGTCCATCCCCTGACCAGCGAACCGCTGCTGGCCGTGGTGTTCGCGGCGGCCCTGACCTGGGCGTCCCATTCCTCCGTCGCCGTGGTGTTGCTGATCCTGTCCCTGGCCGGCATGCAGGTGCTGAACGTGCAGTTGGCCATGACCATGGTGCTGGGCGCCAACCTGGGCGGCGCCTTGGCCGCCGTCGGGCTGACCGCCAAGGCCCTGCCGGCCGTGCGCCGGGTGCCGCTCGGCAATCTTCTGATGCGCATGATCGGCGTGTTCGTGATGCTGCCCTTCGTGCCCTATCTGCAGCCCTATCTGGCGGTCCTGGGCGATACGCCGGCGCGGCTGCTCGCCAATTTCCATACCGGCTTCAACCTGGCCCTGGTCGTGGTGTTCCTGCCGGCGCTGGCCCTGGTCGATTGGGCCGCCCGGCGCATCGCGCCCGACCGCCCGGCGGCGGACGATCCCGGCAGCCCCCGCTATCTCGACGAAGGGGCGCTCGACACGCCCTCCGTGGCCCTGACGGGGGCGGCGCGCGAAACGCTGCGCATGGGTGACGCCGTGAAATCCATGCTGTCCGCCGCGCGCGACGTGCTGCGCACCAACGACGCCGCCCTGCGCAAGACGGTCGAGGCCCAGGACGACGTGGTCGATCGCCTGCACGAGGCGATCAAGCTTTACCTGACCCGCCTGACCGAAGAGGAAATGGACAAGGCGGAAAGTCAGCGCAGCATCGAAATCCTCAGCTTCACCACCAACCTGGAACATGTCGGCGACATCATCGACAAGAACCTGATGGAACTGGCGGGCAAGAAGATCAAGGGACACATCAGCTTTTCCGACGAGGGCTACCGGGAACTGGAAGCCTTCCACAACCGCATCCTGCAGAACCTGGATCTGGCCCTGCATGTGTTCGTGTCGGCCGACGAGGATGCGGCGCGCCGGCTGCTGCACGAGAAGACGGAAATCCGCGATCTGGAACGCCGCTATGTGGAAAACCATTTCCGCCGCATGGGCGAACGGCGTCCGGACACCCTGGATTCCAGCGCCCTGCACCTGGACGTGCTGCGCGATCTCAAGCGGGTCAACAGCCACCTGACCTCGGTCGCCTATCCGATCCTGGAACGCATGGGCGCCTTGACGGAAAGCCGCCTGATCGAGGACGCGGCGGAAAAGCAGAGCCGGGACAGCGACACGGCCCTGCCCCTGGGGGTTGAGCCCAGACGGGGCGACGGTTGAACGTCTAGCCGGCCAGTCCGCGCAGGCGTTCCGTGCGCCGGCGCAGCAGTTCCAGCGTCGTCAGCAAGGCAATCGAAAACAGAATAAGGATCGTCGCCGCGGCCAGGATGGTCGGCGAAATCTGCTCGCGGATGCCGTTCCACATCTGCAGCGGGATGGTCTGCTGGTCGTAGGACGCGACGAACAGGACCACTACGACTTCGTCGAACGAGGTGACGAAGGCGAACAGCGCCCCGGAAATCACCCCGGGCAGGATCAAGGGCAGAATCACCTTACGGAAGGTCGTAACCGGTGATGCCCCCAGGCTGGCCGCCGCATGGATCAGGGAACGGTCGAAACCGGCAAGCGTCGCCGTCACGGTGATGATGACGAAGGGAATGCCGAGCATGGCATGGGCCAGCACGATGCCGACGTAGGTATGGGCCAGCCCGGCCTTTGAATAGAAGAAGAACAGCCCCGTGGCCGAGATGATCATCGGCACGATCATGGGCGAGATCAGCAGCGCCATGATGGCGCGGCGGAACGGCATTTCCGGGCGCGACAGGCCGAGGGCCGCCAGGGTGCCCAGGCCCGTCGCGATCAGGGTCGATGAAATGCCGATGACGAAGGAATTCTTGGCCGCGTGAATCCATTGCGAATTGGCCCAGGCGTCGGCCCACCAGGCGCCGTCGCGCAGCGCGTCGGGTGCCGTCATGCCATAGGTCAGCAGCCGATCATACCAGCGCAGGGAAAACCCGTCGGGGTCGAGCGCCAGCATGTCGCGGGTGAAGGTGAAATAGGGCTCGGCGTTGAACGACAGCGGCACGATGACGATGATGGGCGCGATCAGGAACAGGAACACTCCGGCGCAGAACACCAGATACAGGCGGCGCCAGATGCGCTCGAACGTCGTCGCGTGCGGAGGCATGGACATCTTCTGGACCTACCCCAGTTTCATGTTGTCGACGCCGACCAGCCGGTCGTACAGCCAGTACAACAGGATTACGCCGCCGAGCAGGAGTGCGCCCAGCGCCGCCGCCAGGCCCCAGTTGAGGCTTTGCAGCATGTGAAAGGCGATCTGGTTGGAAATCAGCTGCCCGGACGAGCCGCCGACCAGAGCCGGCGTGATGTAGTAGCCGACGCTGATGATGAACACCAACAGCACCCCGGCGCCGATCCCGGGCGCGGTCTGCGGCAGATAGACGCGCAGAAACGCCGTCACCGGCCCGGCGCCCAGCGACCGCGCGGCGCGCACGAAATCCTTGGGCACGGTCTTCATCACCGAATAGAGCGGCAGGATCATGAACGGCAGCATGATATGGGTCATGGCGATGACCGTGCCCCATTGATTGTACATGAGCTGCAATCGTCCATCGTCGCCGAGGACGCCGAGGGAGACCAGCAGGTCGTTCAGCACCCCCTGGCTTTGCAGCAACGTGATCCAGGACGTGGTGCGCACCAGCAGGGATGTCCAGAACGGCAGCAGCACCAGGACCATCAGCAGGTTGGAATACCTGAGCGGCAGGCTGGCCAGAAGATGCGCCGCCGGATAGCCCAAAATCAGGCAGAGTCCCGCGATCAGGGCCGACAGCAGCAGGGTGCGTAGAAACAAATGGCCATAGATGCGCCGGTTTTCGGGGGCGCGGATGACCCCGCCCTCGGCATCGTAGGAAAGGTCCAGGGCCTGGGCGTAGAAGGCGGCGGTATGCGGCGTGGCGGCGCGGGCCATCACGGTCCACAGGTGCAGTTCGCCCCATTCGGCGTCGAGGGCGAGCAGCTGGTCCTTATAGGGCGGGCCCTTGATCCTCTTGATCTTGCGCGCCGTCGATTTGAACAGGCTGGTCGCGCCCGAGCGTTCGTAATTGATGCGGGTGCCGACCTGGGCATGGGTGCGGTTGGCCCGCGCCTCCGTCAGGTCGAGGACCAGGGCCTTGAAGGCGTCTTCCCCCGGCACCTGCGCAACGTCATGATCCCGCAGCCAGGACGACAGGCGCGGCATGTTGTCGGAAAACACGGGGTTGTAGACGCTGAGGTAAAGCATCTGGCCGATCGGCACGGCGAAGGTCACGATCACGAACAACAACAGGGGGGCGACCAGCAACAGGGCCTTCAGGCGCGCGCGCCGGGTCGCCCGCGCCAGGGCGGTCTTCAGCGGCGTGCCGTCGCCGGTGGTCAGCGGGCCGGATTGGTCCGCCGCGAATTCCCCCGCCGTCGTCATTCCCCGATCCAGTCCCCGCCGCCTAGTTGGACGCGATCCAGGCGTTGAAGCGTTCGTTCAGTTCCGAATCCCGGTCGGCCCAGAACTCGAAGTTGTTGACCAGGGCGTTGCCCATGTTGGCTTCCGCCGTCGGCATATGGGGTGCCATCGGGGTCTTGCCGTCCTGGTACAGGCCGACCAGCTTGCCCGACGATTTGCGCGCCGGCCCGTAAGCGATGTATTTGGCCTGATCGGCCAGGCGCTGGGTGTCCGTGGCGAACTTGATGAACTCCAGGGCCAGGTCCTTGTTGGGGGCCCCCTTGGGGATGACGAACAGGTCGAAGTCCAGGACCTGGCCGTCCCACACGATCTTGAAGGGTTTGTTCTCGCCGATGGCGGCGTTGAAGATGCGGCCGTTGTAGGCGGTGGTCATGGAAACCTCGCCGTCGGCCAGAAGCTGCGGCGGCTGGGCGCCCGCTTCCCACCACACGACGTGTTTCTTGATGGTATCCAGCTTTTTGAAGGCGCGGGTGACGCCGGCATCCGTGGTCAGCATCTTGTAGACCTCGCCCGCCGGCACGCCGTCGGCCATCAGCGCCATTTCCAGGTTGGGCTTGGCGCCCTTGCGCAGGCCCCGCTTGCCGGGGAATTTCTTGACGTCGAACAGGTCGGCGATGGTCTTGGGCTCGGCGCCCTTGAACTTGGCCGCGTCATAGGCGAACACGGTCGACCACACGATGTTGGCGACGGCGCAGTCGGTCAGGGCCCCGTCGATGAAATCCTCGGTCGCGGGGGTGCCGTCAGGGGCCGGCGGCAGCACGGCCGGATCGATGGTCTCCAGAAGCCCCTCGTCGCAATAGCGCACGGCGTCGGAATATTCCACGTCGGCCACATCGATGGACACGTTGCCGGCCTTGACCTGGGCCTTGATGGGGGCGGCCGGGTTCGGCGCATCGACGGATTTGATTTTGTGTCCGGTCTTGGCCATCCAGGGCTTCTGATAGGCCTCGACCTGGCTTTTGGTATAGGCGCCGCCCCAGGACACGACGGTGATTTCGCCGGCCTTGGCGGACGCCCCGGCCAGCATCAGCCCTGCAGTAAGGGCGGCGGCGATCGGTTTCATGGCGGTCATCTTCGTTCTCTCCTGCCTCAGGTTGCTCGTAGGTCTCAAATTTCGATGGGGTCGAGGGCGCGGCAGTCGGCGGCCTGCCAGCCGATGGTGACGGTGTCGCCGACCTTGACCGAAGGGCGCTCCCCGTCGTTGCGCAGTTTGACCACGAAGGCGTCGTTGCCGGCCACGGCCATGCGCACGCGGATGTGGTCGCCCAGATAGATCAATTCCGCCACCCGGCCGGTCAGGCGGTTGGGCGGGCTGTCGTCCGTGGGGCCCACCAGCACGACCCGCTCCGGGCGGATCGACAGGGTCGCCCGCGCGCCGGCATCGCCGACATTGACGGCCAGGGCCGTGACGCTGCCGCCGCCGTCCAGATCGACGCGGCATTCGCCGCCCCGGGTGTCTTCGATGCGGCCGGACAGGCGGTTGTTCTCGCCGATGAACTGGGCGACGAAGGAATTGGCGGGCTTCTCGTACAACTCGTCCGGCGTCGACAACTGCTGCACCACGCCCTGGTCGAACACGCAGATGCGGTCGGCCATGGTCAGGGCTTCGGACTGGTCGTGGGTGACGTAGACCACGGTGACGCCCAAATTGTCGTGGATGTGCTTGATTTCGTACTGCATCTGCTCGCGCAGCTGCTTGTCGAGCGCCCCCAGTGGCTCGTCCATCAGGATCAGGTCTGGCTCGAACACCAGGGCGCGGGCGACGGCCACGCGCTGCTGCTGGCCGCCGGACAGCTGTGCCGGGCGGCGGCTGCCGAAATCGGGCAGTTCGACCATGGCCAGGGCGCGGGCGACCTTGGCCGTGATCTCGTCCTTGGGCACCTTGCGCACGCTTAAGGGGAAAGCCAGGTTTTCCGCCACGGTCATATGCGGGAACAGGGCGTAGTTCTGGAACACCATGCCGATGCCCCGCTTGTGGGGCGGCACGGCGTTGATCGGTTGGTCGTTCAGGTAAATCTCGCCGTGGGTCGCCGGCTCGAACCCGGCCAGCATCATCAGGGAGGTGGTCTTGCCCGATCCCGACGGCCCCAGCATGGTCAGGAATTCGCCTCGGGCGATGTCCAGGTTCAGGTCCTTGATGACCAGGGTTTCGCCGTCATAGCTTTTCTGCACGTTATCGAAGCGCACGCTGGCGCCCGCGCCGCCGGTCGGCGCCGGTGCGGGGTCGTCTGTTCCTGTCGGTTCGCTCGTGTGCTGGATATTCAATGTCGATCCGTGCGGTTGGTATCCCCGGTCAAAACCCTAGATGTGCCGTGATCCCGGCCAGGGTAGAGGAGCGGGCGGGGGGCTGCAACCGCCCGCCGGGGGAAAACCGGCCCCGGGCGCGGAAATCCGCCGCATGCGTTGACAAAGGGGGCTTAATGCCTATACTCCCGCGCTTCCTTTCCGGGAACGTGGATGACGCCGCCGATCGGGCCCATCCCGCCCCCTCCTGAAGCCCATAAGGGCCAGGGAGGGATCAAGGCCTACCGGGACAACGTAGACCGCCGCGGCGATAAAAACCGGCCGCCGGCAAAGCAAAAAGGACTGATACGTCATGTCGAAGCGTCTTGCCTCGAAATACAAGATCAACCGCCGCCTGGGCGAAAACCTTTGGGGTCGCCCGAAAAGCCCCGTCAACACCCGCGAATACGGCCCCGGCCAGCACGGTCAGCGGCGCAAGAAGCCGTCCGATTTTGGCACCCAGCTGATGGCCAAGCAGAAGCTGAAGGGCTACTACGGCAACATCTCGGAAAAGCAGTTCCGCAAGTATTACGCCGAAGCCTCGCGCCGCAAGGGTGACACCTCGGAGAACCTGATCGGCCTGCTGGAGCGCCGCCTGGACGCCGTCGTCTACCGCATGAAGTACGTGCCGACCGTGTTCGCCGCCCGCCAGTTCGTCAACCACGGCCACGTGAAGGTCAACGGCAAGAAGGTCAACATCCCCTCCTATCAGGTCCGCGAAGGCGACCTGATCGAGGTCAAGGACAAGTCCCGGGAAATGCCCCTGGTGCTGCTGGCCATCGAATCGTCCGAACGCGACGTGCCCGACTACATGGAAGTGAACCACAAGAAATTGGCCGGTACCTTCCTGCGCACGCCCAAGCTGGCCGACGTGCCCTATCCGGTTCAGATGGAACCGAACCTGGTCATCGAATTCTATTCCCGCTAAGGGAATTCACGAATTGGCGCGGTTTTCTCCGCGCCGGAAAAGGGGCACCATCGGGTGCCCCTTTTTTGTTGCGTCGAGAGGAGACGACTGCCCATGACCCCGACCGAAATCGTCGAAAGCTTCTATGCCGATGTATGGAACCGCCGCGACTACGATCAGGCGCGGCGCATCATCGCCCCGGACTTCAAGTTCCGGGGGTCACTGGATGACGAGCGGGCAGGGGTCGAAGGCTTCATCGACTACAACAGGGGCGTCCACAAGGCGCTCGGCGGCTATACCTGCACCATCCGCGACATGGTCGTTTCGGAGGGGCGCATCGCCGCGCAGATGTATTTCGAGGGCGTGCACCAGGGGGATTTCTTCGGCGTTGCCGCCACGGGGAAAACGCTGCACTGGATGGGGGCCGCGTTCTTCGAGATATCAGACGGCCAGATCCAAAGCCTTTGGGTGCTGGGCGATATCGACGGCCTGAAACGCCAGTTGGGTCTGACGGAAACGGCCTGGGCGTAACCGGCCCTGCCGCCGGTCCCGCCGTCCCCCGGAGCAATTCAGAGGGGGAACGACGGGCCGGGGTCTCGGGTCAGGCGGCTGCCGCTTCTTCTTCCGCGGGCGCCTGACGGATCAGATAGTCGAAGGCGGAGAGGGCGGATTTGGCCCCTTCCCCCATGGCGATGATGATCTGCTTGTGCGGCGTGGTCGTGGCGTCGCCGGCGGCGAAGATGCCGGGGACGGAGGTCTCGCCCCGCGGATCGACCTCGATCTCGCCGCGCGGGCTCAGGTCCAGGGCGCCCTTCAGCCATTCCGTATTGGGCACCAGACCGATCTGCACGAAGATGCCTTCAAGCTCGACCGTATGGGACTGCTCGGTCGCCCGGTCCTGATAGATCAGGCCGGTGACCTTGGCCCCGTCGCCCCGCACTTCCGTGGTCAGGGCCTGGGTCAGGACGGTGACGTTGTTCAGGCTGCGCAGCTTGCGCTGCAGGACCTCGTCGGCGCGAAGCTGCGTGTCGAACTCGATCAGGGTGACATGGGCGACGATGCCGGCCAGGTCGATCGCCGCCTCGACGCCCGAATTGCCGCCGCCGATCACCGCCACGCGCTTGCCCTTGAACAGGGGGCCGTCGCAGTGCGGGCAGTAGGCGACGCCACGGTTGCGGTACTCGTCCTCGCCCGGCACGTTCATCTGCCGCCAGCGCGCCCCCGGGCTGAGCACGATGGACCGGGATTGCAGCGTGGCGCCGCTTTCCAAGGTGATCCGGTGCAGGCCGCCCGGCTGGGTGGCGGGCGTCAGCGCCGTCGCGCGCTGCAGGTTCATGATGTCGACGTCGTACTCCCCCACGTGGGCTTCCAGAGATGCGGCCAGGGCCGGGCCTTCCGTATGGGGGACGGAGATGAAGTTTTCGATGGCCATGGTGTCCAGCACCTGGCCGCCGAACCGTTCCGACGCGACGCCCGTGCGGATGCCCTTGCGCGCGGCATAGACCGCCGCGGCCGCCCCCGCCGGGCCGCCGCCGACGATCAGCATGTCGAACGGTTCCTTGGCGTCGATGGTCTCGGCGGCACGGTCGACGGCCCCCGTGTCCAGCTTGGCCAGGATCTGTTCAAGCTCCATGCGTCCCTGGGCGAAGGGCTCGCCGTTCAGATAGACGGAGGGCACGGCCATAACCTGGCGCGCCTCGACCTCGCCTTTGAACAGGCTGCCGTCGATGGCGACATGGCTGACGTTCGGGTTGAACACGGCCATGATGTTCAGCGCCTGCACCACGTCGGGGCAGTTCTGGCAGGATAGGGAGAAATAGGTCTCGAAGCGGTATTCGCCGCTCAGGCCTTTGACCTGATCAAGGACGTCGGCGGAAACCTTGGGCGGATGGCCGCCCGAATGCAGCAAGGCCAGGACCAGGGACGTGAATTCGTGGCCGAGCGGAATGCCGGCGAAACGCACGCCGGTTTCCGTTCCGTCGCGCAGGACTGTGAAGGACGGCACGCGCAGGCCCGCCGTGTCCTCCGCCAGGCGCCAGGATACCTTGTCCGACAGAGCGGCGATGTCCGCAAGCAGGGCGGCCATGTCTTCCGACGCCTTGCCGTTGTCGAGTGCCGCAACCAGTTCGATCGGCGCGCGCAGGTTCTCCAGATAGCCTTTCAGCTGGGTCTTCAGGGTGTCGTCCAACATGATCCTGTCTTTCGTTCTTGATCAGATTTTGATGCCGTTCCTAGGAACGGCGATGGCGGGGGCGCGTCCCCAGAGTGAGGAAAGGGGACGCGCCCGCTCACCGGGTCCGCTTAGATCTTGCCGACCAGTTGCAGGGAGGGGGCCAGCGTTTCGGCGCCTTCTTCCCATTTGGCCGGGCAGACTTCGTCCGGATGGGCGCGCACGTACTGGGCGGCCTTGACCTTGCGTAGAAGCTCGGCCGCGTTGCGGCCGACGCCTTCGGAGGTCACCTCGACGATCTGGATCACGCCGTCCGGGTCGACCACGAAGGTGCCGCGGTCGGCGAGGCCCTGGCCTTCGCGCATCACCTCGAAGTTGCGGGTGATGGTGCCGGTCGGGTCACCGATCATGGGGAAGGCGATCTTGCCGATGGCGGGCGAGGAATCGTGCCAGGCCTTGTGCGAGAAATGGGTGTCGGTGGAGACCGAATAGATCTCGACGCCCATCTTCTGGAATTCGCCGTAGTTGTCGGCCAGGTCTTCAAGCTCGGTCGGGCAGACGAAGGTGAAGTCGGCCGGATAGAAGAAGAACACGGCCCATTTACCGGTCACGTCGGCGTCGGTGACGGTGGCGAACTTACCGTCCTTGAAGGCTTCGGCCTTGAACGGCTTCATTTCGGTATTGATGAGAGACATATCGGCTCCGTTGGTTGGTGTGGGTGGGTACGCCCCTTACATAACCAATTGAGAATAACTATTAAAATGAATTAAATGATAAATTTAAATCGATATATCCGATTTATTGAAATCGAAGACAGCAAAACGACGATTTTCGGAAAATTACGGAGGCCCCTGCCTGGGGGCCTTGGACCGGGATCGGCAGGCCGGGGCGTGCAGGACGCCCAACGGAAAAGGACCGCCAAACGGCGGCCCTTCCCTCAAGCCCCTCCCTGGAAACTCGGGGGCCTCGTTTTTATGGGGTGATTAAACCCGAACGAATAAGACGAAATTCAAGCGGCGTTTTCAATGCCTTTTTCGTCCAGAAGCTGCTTCAGTTCGCCCGTTTCGTACATTTCCCGGATGATGTCGCAGCCGCCGACGAATTCGCCCTTCACGTACAACTGGGGGATGGTCGGCCAGTTGGCGTAGGCCTTGATGCCTTCGCGAATCTCCATGTCGTCCAGGACGTTGACGCCCTTGAACTTGACGCCGATGGTCGACAGCGCCTGTACCACGGCGGCGGAAAATCCGCATTGCGGGAACATGGGCGTGCCCTTCATGAACAACACCACGTCGTTGCCGTCCACTTCCTGCTTGATCTGGGCGAAAACCGGATTCTCGCTCATTTGTTTGTCCTTTCGTAAGGCCCGGGCCACTGCGGCCGGGCGAATCGCTTGCGGCGGTCTGGGTCAGTCGGCCGGGGCCGAGGTCTGCAGAGCCAGGGCGTGCAATTCGTTGCCCATGCGACCCTGAAGCGCCTGATAGACCATCTGGTGCTGCTGAACCCGGGATTTTCCCCGAAAGGCGTCCGACACCACGACGGCGAGGTAGTGATCCCCGTCGCCGCGCAGGTCTTCGATGGTCACGTCCGCGCCGGGAATTCCTTCCCGTATCAGCGCTTCGATTTCGCCGGCGGCCATGGCCATGTCGGTATCCCCAAGTTCAGCACTCTATTGGGTGAAGATATGGCCCGCCAGAAGCCCTAGGTCAACAGTCCGAATGCGCAGAAATTTTGCGGCTAGGCGTCGTCAAGGACGCTGGCGAGGGCCAGCAGGTCGGTTTCCAGAATCTGGGCGCCCGCCGCCGTCGGCCGGACGGCGGCGGGCAGTTCGCGCTTGAGACGGGCGATCTGGCGGCGGATGCGGTCGGCGGCGCGGATCGCGCCGTCCTTTTCAAGGGCGGCGGCGGCGGCGAATTCGGCGGGCGCGAACCGGTGGGCCGCCGCCAGATCGAAAACGTCGCGGGCGAGCCCCGCCGAGCCCCGCCAGTGGAGCTTCTTGGCGAGAATTTCCGTCACCGTTTCCAGCGGCAGGTCCCGCCCTTCATAGGGCCAGGCTTGGGTGCCCGGGTCCGAGAACAGGGGCGAGGCGATGAAGTCGATCTCGCCTTCCGGGCGTTCGAGCTTGATATAATGGCCCGGCACTTGCCATTTGTCGGTGACGGCACGGACGGTCGGGTTGCGTTGCGGGGATAGGTCGCGGAGCGCCTGGGAATCCGTGAAGAAGATGTCGATATCAAAGGAGTCGCGATGACCGAGGTGAACGGCAAGCGCGGTGCCGCCGCCCCAGGACCAGCGATATCCGCCGTTCAGAGAATCGAGGGCGCCCAGGGCCAGGTCGAGCAGCGCCCGCCAGCGGGGTTCAGGCCGCGCTTTGGGCATTGATCCATTCCACCGAGGGACCCTCGCCGCCGACGAAATCGGCGATCCGTCGCAGCGCGGGAAGAGACGCCGAGCCCTCGATGACCAGATCGTGGAGCTGATCCAGAGGGATTTCCTCGATCACGCCGACCAGATGGGAAAAGGCGCGTTGGGCCGCCGCCGAGGGACGGAACCTGGTCAAAAGGTGGCGCAGTTCAGGGGCTGGAATCTGGTGCCGCCGTCCGGCGTTAAGCTTTCCGGCGACCATCGCCAGGGTCGTTTCCGGACGCGGTGGCCGGGGCACCACGCGCAGGTCGCAGTCGGCGGCGGCGAGCAACCGTTCGAAGGTGTCGGCGTTGAATCGCCCCGATTTTCGGATGCGCGACAGGTTCGTGGACGAGATCCCGGCGCGCGCGGCGATGTCTCCGGCGGTCAGGCCCTGACGGCGGCCGGCTTCGATTATTTGTTCAATAAGCTGGGTTGATTTCCGCATCGCATCTCTCCGAACAAAAAGTTATCATTTTTGATAACTTTTTTCAATCGGAACGGCTGCTGGGCGCGGAAAACGGGGCCAAGGATGCGCGGGGAAGCGGGAAGTGGCGGGTTTTCTTACGGCTGGGCCATATAGGCCGGCATCCAGGTTTCGTGGATGTTCCTGATGTCGGCGAGGTCAACCCGGCCGTGGCCGTCGATGTCGATATGGCTGCCGCCGCAGGTGCCGAGGATCTGCGCCGACACGCCCGTGTCGCGGGCGGCGGCGGCAAGCTGCGCCGCGTCGCCGGTGGTGACCAGATAGCGGGCCTGATCCTCGCCGAACAGGAAGGCGGTGGCATGGACGCCGTCCGGCAGGGTGATCCGGGCGCCCAGGTCGCCCGAGAGCGCCATTTCCGTGAGCGCCACCAGCAGCCCGCCGTCGGACAGGTCGTGGCAGGCGGTGATCTGTCCGGCCTCAATCAAGGAGCGCACGAAATCGCCCGTGCGCCGCTCGACACCCAGGTTGACCGGGGGCGGCGATCCGGCCTCGCGGCCTTCGATCTCGCGCAGGTAGAGGGACTGACCCAGATGGCCCTTGGTTTCGCCGATCAGGACCAGGGTCTGTCTTTCGCCGGGCAGGGCGGCACCGACCCGCTTGGCCGCGTCCTGCAGCAGGCCGACGCCGCCGATGGTGGGCGTCGGGGGAATGCCCGTGCCGTTGGTTTCGTTGTACAGCGACACGTTGCCCGAGACGACGGGGAAGTCGAGCGCCACGCAGGCCTCGCGGATGCCTTCGACGCAGCCCACGAACTGGCCCATGATTTCCGGGCGTTCCGGATTGCCGAAGTTCATGTTGTCGGTGATGGCGATGGGCTTGGCGCCGACGGCGACCAGGTTGCGCCAGGCCTCGGCCACGGCCTGGCGGCCGCCCTCGACGGGATCGGCCAGGCAATAGCGCGGCGTGCAGTCGGACGTCATGGCCAGCGCCTTCGGCGTGCCGTGCACGCGCACCACCCCGGCGTCGCCGCCGGGCCGCCCAATGGTGTCGCCCATGACCATGTGGTCATACTGTTCCCAGATCCAGCGCTTGGACGCCAAGTGCGGGCAGCCCATCAGGGACTTGAGGGCATCCAGGGGGGCGATGTCCTGCGTCAGGTCCGCCGGGGTGATTTCCGCCTGTTTCGGCGTCGGCACCCAGGGCCGGTCGTATTCGGGGCTGGCGAGCGCCAGCGGGTCGATCGGCAGGTCGGCGACGATCTCGCCCTTGTGGCGCAGCACCATATGCCCCGTGTCGGTCAGCTTGCCGACCACGGCGAAATCCAGTTCCCACTTGTCGAAAATCTTGCGGGCGTCGTCCTCGCGTCCGGGCTTCAGCACCATGAGCATGCGCTCCTGGCTTTCCGACAGCATCATTTCGTAGGCGGTCATGCCGGTTTCGCGCTGTGGCACCTGGTCCAGGTCCAATTCGACCCCGGTGCCGCCCTTGGACGCCATCTCGAAGCTGGAGGACGTCAGCCCCGCAGCACCCATGTCCTGGATCGCGACGATCATGTCCGTGGACATGAGCTCCAGGCAGGCCTCGATCAGAAGCTTTTCCGTGAACGGGTCGCCGACCTGCACGGTCGGGCGTTTTTCGTCGGAATCGTCTGTGAATTCGGCCGACGCCATGGTCGCGCCATGGATGCCGTCGCGCCCGGTCTTGGACCCCACATAGATGATCGGATTGCCGATGCCCGTGGCGGCGGAATAGAAAATCTTGTCTTGGTCGGCGACGCCCACGGTCATGGCGTTGACCAGGATATTGCCGTTGTAGCCTGGGTGGAATTCGCATTCCCCGCCCACGGTCGGTACGCCGACGCAGTTGCCGTAGCCGCCGACGCCCGCCACCACGCCCGCCACCAGATGGCGGGTCTTGGGATGATCGGGCGATCCGAAGCGCAGCGCGTTCAGGTTGGCCACGGGCCGGGCCCCCATGGTGAACACGTCGCGCAGAATGCCGCCGACACCCGTCGCCGCGCCCTGATAGGGTTCGATGAAGCTGGGGTGGTTGTGGCTTTCCATCTTGAAGATGGCGGCCTGGCCGTCGCCGATGTCGACCACGCCCGCGTTCTCGCCGGGCCCGCAGATCACGCGCGTGCCCTCGGTCGGCAGGGTTTTCAGCCATTTTTTCGAGGATTTGTAGGAGCAATGCTCCGACCACATGACGGAAAAGATGCCCAGTTCCGTCAGGTTCGGCGCGCGGCCGAGGATTTCCAGAACCTTTTCGTACTCGGCAGGGCTCAGGCCGTGCTCGGCGACGATTTCAGGCGTGATTTCCGGGGAATTCTGGGGAGCGTTCATGGCGGACTTCTTAGCAAATCCCCGGCGTTTGGCAATGTTTTATCGGCCCGGACGGGGCCTGCGGCGGGGAATCCCGTGATTAATGGGGCAAGCCTAGCGCCAGGGCCGCCGGGCCGGGGGTGTTCCCGGCCGGCGCAGGCGGATTTTTGGGCTGTCCGCGGCCGCGGCGGGCAGGGGCCGGCCGCCGACGCCGGCCAGCAGCGGCACGTCTCGGCGTTTGAAGAAGGGCACCAGAACCATGCCGGCGACGGCCCCGCCGATATGCGCCCAGAAGGCGACGCCGCCGCCCGCACCCGGGTCCGCGGCGGCGTTGACGAATTGCAGGCCGATCCAGGCAGCCAGGGCGATCCCCGCCGGCACGGGCACGACGCGCACGAAGATGAGGACCCAGATCAGCAGGTTGATCCGCGCCGTGGGATGCAGCAGCAGATAGGCCCCCATGACCCCGGAGATGGCGCCCGACGCGCCGACCAGCGGCACGGTCGAGCCGGTGTCGATCAGCATATGGGTCAGAACGGCGGCCAGGCCGCAGACCAGATAGAAGATCAGAAAGCGGACATGGCCCATGCAGTCCTCGACGTTGTCGCCGAGAATCCAGAGGTAGAGCATGTTGCCGATCAGATGCATCCAGCCGCCGTGCAGGAACATGGAGGTCAGCAGCGTCATTTCCGCCGGGATCCACGACAATGCCGGCGACAGGCTGCGTTCGCCGAACACCACGGCGGGGATGGTGCCCAGCGCATAGACCGCTTCCTGGGCGCTTCGGGGGTCCAGGCTCGCCTGCCACAGGAACACGGCGACGCAGGCCGCGATCAGGGCCACGGTCACGTATTGGAAGGAAATGCGGTGCCGGGGGTTGGAATCGGATATCGGCAGCAGCATGGAATGGCGGTCTCCTCGGGCAGGGGCGTCGAGCCCCCCAGCGGTACGTGCCGATTATGGCCAAAGCCTGGCGTCCCGGCCAGCCTGCGCGGGCTTTCATGTGGCCGGGCACGTAAACCTGTTGTCCCCGAGGGCCGTCAGATTGTATACAATGTGCCGCCAAGCCGCCCGAGGCCGTCCTGCCCGGAGAATACCCGCGCGCGGTGGAAATTTAGGAGATAAGCAGCCATGACCGAGATCCTGCGCACGCCCGTGACCGATGCTTCCGCTTGGCGCGGGACGGATTATCCCGACGCCGCGGTATGGACCCTGACGCTGACCGAGGCTCATGTCGCCGAACTGGCCACGGCCCTGGCGGCGGTCAAGGCGGCGGGCGGGACCCTCGGCTTCGCGCGCGAGGACTTTCCCCTGCCGGCCCTGGGGCCGGTGCTGGACGAGGTGTCCGACGAAATCCAGTACGGCCGGGGGTTTCAGGTGATCCGCGGGCTCGATCCCCAGCGCTTTGCGCTGGACGACCTGAAGATGGTCCTGTGGGGGATCGGCCAGTACCTGGGCATCGGCATCATCCAGAACAAGCAGGGCGAGCTGATCGGCCAGGTCATGGACCATGGCGACAAGTTCGAGGGCAAGGACCCCTATCTGTCCGGCGTGCGTTTCTACCGCACCTCGCTGGACCTGCCGCCCCATACGGACAGCTGCGACGTGGTCGGTCTGATGTGCGTGCGCCGGGCCAAGTCAGGGGGCGAAAGCTCCGTGGTTTCGGCCACGGCCATCTACAACGAAATCCTCAAGACCCGCCCCGACCTGATCGAACCCCTGTGCGGCGGCTTCTATGTCGATCTGGCGTCCAAGACCGGCAACATGACGGAAGTGACCCAGCAGCGCATTCCCGTGTTCGCCTATTACGAGGGCGCGCTGGCCTGCCGCTACAACAAGCGCCAGCTTGAACTGGGGGCCGAGAAATCGGGCCATCCCCTGACGCCCCTGCAGCAGGAAGCCATCGATTATTTCCGCGAACTGTCGCAGCGCCCCGACCTGCGCCTGGACATGATGCTGGAGCCGGGGGATTTCCAGATTCTCAACAACCGCACGACCCTGCATTCCCGCCAGGAATTCCAGGACCATGCCGAGGCCGACCAGAAACGCCTGATGCTGCGCATCTGGATGATCACCCCGGACGGCCGCCCGGTGGCGCCGGAAATGCTCAACTTGCTCAACACCGGCCCCCGGGGCGGCGTCGCCGCCCAGCAATAGGGGGCGTACCAAGTGAAGGATGGAGACGTGATGAAGGACGCCGACAAGGCGGTGCCAGGGGCGACCGCGGTCCTGGCCGATTTCGCCGCCGGGCTGACGTTCGAGGACCTGCCGAAGGATGTCGTCGAACATCTGAAACTGGCGGTACTCGACGGGCTGGCCTGCTGTCTGCACGGCGCCACCCTGCCGTGGACGCGCATGGTCGCCGATCTGGTCGATGCCGACGGTGGCACGCCCGAGGCGTCCTTGATCGGCATGCTGCGCATGGTCCCCGTGGCTAACGCCGTGCTGGTCAACGCCACGGCGGGTCATGCCTTCGAGATGGACGACATCCACCGCGACGCCATCACCCATCCCAATTCCATCGCCGTGCCGGTGGCGCTGAACATGGGCGAGCGCCTGCTTGGCACGCGCCGCGCCGGGGTGCCGGGAACCCTGGTGCTGACCGCCATGGCGGCGGGCTACGAGGTCGCCTGCCGGGTCGGGGCCGCCGCCGGGACGGACCTTCTGCTGCGGGGCTTTCACCCCCAGGGCACCGTCGGCCCCCTGGTCGCCGCCGCCACGGCGGCGCGCATGATGGGCCTCGACGCGGCCGGCATGGCCCATGCGCTGGGCATCGCGGGTTCGCTCGGCGCCGGGCTGATGGCCGCCCAGGAAGGGGCCATGGTCAAGCGCCTGCATTCCGGCCGTGCGGCCGAGGCCGGGGTCCGCGGGGCCGAGCTGGCTGCCAAGGGCTTTACCGGCATCTCCGACATGGTCGAGGCCGAATACGGCGGCTTCCTCGCCGCCTTCGCCGGCAAGATCAACGTGGATCGCGCCGTGCAGGGCCTGATGCCCGGCCAGGACATGCAATGGGAAGTGCTGCGCACGGGCTTCAAGCCCCACGCCATGGTGACCAGCATTCACGGCGCCCTCGACGCGCTCCGCGCCGTGATGACCGACAACAGCCTGGCCGCCGGCGACATCGCCCGCATCACGGCATATGTCAGCCATCCGACCTATGTCCATTGCGCCTGGCCCTACAAGGCCCAGGGCATCACGGCGGCGCAGATGAACCTGTATTACGGGCTCGCCATGATCGCGCTCGACGGCGAGGCCTTCACCGCCCAGTTCACCGAGGACCGCATCAAGGCGCCCGAGGTGCTTGCGTTCATCGACCGCATCGACGCCGAGGTCGACCCCGCGATCGAGGCCGAAGGCCCGGGCGCCCGCCACATGGCGCGGGTCACGGTGATGACCACGGACGGGCGGGAACTGTCCCATACCGAGCGCCACCGCCGCGGCAGCCCGGAAAACCCCGTCTCGGCGGCGGACCTGGACCGCAAGTACGATGCGCTCGCGGTCCCCGTGCTGGGTGAGGCCAAGGCCGCCAAGGTGAAGGATTTCGTCGCGGGCCTGGAAACGGTCGAGGACATCCGCCCGCTGATGAACCTGCTGACGGCGTGATCCGCCGCCCGGTGGCGGGGTCGGGCCGATTGGTGTAGAATTCAGTGTGCTTTTGGGGGATCGCCCGTTTTTTGGAGATCCAGACCATGCCAGAGGAACGCCGCGCCGCGCGCCGGTTCGATATCACAGAACTGATTTTTGTCTCCTCTTCCAGAGAAACGAGGACAGGGCTGTTGCGCGACATTTCCCGGCAGGGGGCGCAGGTCGAATTTTCCGATATCCTGGGCCGGACCCAGCATGCCTTTGCCGCGGGCGACGCGGTCGACATCCGCATCGACGGGCTGGGCGAATTGTCCGGCGTCGTCTCGCGCCTGACGGGCCGGGGCGTCGCCATCGAATTCCGTATCGACGGCGAGCGGCAGGAAATGCTGCGGGCGGAAATTCAGGAAGCCTTCGACGCGGCCTGACGCGGCGGCGCGTCCCGTTCTCAGTAGCGCCAGAAATCCCGGTCGAACATCACCAGCAGCGCCAGCACCTCTAGCCGCCCGGCCAGCATGGCCAGGGTCAGAATCCACTTCGCCGCGTCGGGCAGGGGCTGGAAGGTGCCGGACGGGCCGATGATCGGGCCCAGGCCCGGGCCGACGTTGGTGATGGCGGTCACGGTCGCCGAATAGGCTGTCAGGATATCCAGTTCCAGGAACGACAGGGCCACCGTGAACACGGCGATGGTCGCCACGAACACGGCAAGGAACGCGAGGATCGAATAGGGCACGTCGTCGGGCACGGGGGCGCCGTTGTAGGACAGGGTGATCACCCGGTTGGGGCTGAACAGGCGCTTCACATGGGCGCGCACCAGTTTGTAGAGGATCTGGTGGCGGTAGATCTTGATCGCCCCCGAGGTCGATCCCGAACAGCCGCCGATGAACATGAGCGCCAGGAACACCCCGACCCCGCCGGGGCCCCAGGTCGTGTAATCATCTGTGGCGAAGCCCGTGGTGGTGACCACGGAGGTCACGTTGAACGCGGTCAGGGTCAGGGCGGCGGGAAAATCGATGCCGCGCTCCCAGGTCATCCATCCGGCCAGGCCGACGCTGACGACGACCAAAAGGGCGATGAAGCCGCGCACCTGTTCGTCGGAGAACATTTGCCCCGGATTGCCCCGCGCGGCCTTGATGTACAGGTAGAACGGCACGGCCCCGGCGGCCATGAACAGGGTCGCGATCCAATGCAGGGCCGGGCTTTTGAAAAACCCGAAAGACGCGTCGTGGGTCGAATAGCCGCCGGTCGACACGGTGGCCATGGCATGGGTTATCGCATCGAACAGGGACATACCGAACATGAAGTAGAGCAGCGCGCAGAGCACCGTCAGCAGCGTGTAGAAGGCCATCAGGTAGATGACCATCTGGAACGCGCTGGCGCTGAACTTTTCGCCCGTGTCCGAACTTTCGATCTTGAACAGCTGCATGCCGCCGACGCGCATCAGCGGCAGCATGAGGATCGCCATGGCGATGATCCCGATGCCGCCCAGCCACTGCAGGATCGCCCGCCACAGAAGGATGCCCGGCGGCAGATGGTCCAGGCCGGTCAGGATGGTCGATCCCGTGGTGGTGATGCCCGACATGGATTCAAACAGGGCGTCGGTCAGGCTGATGCCCAATCCCAGGAACGGGATCGCGGCGATCCCCGCCACGGTGACCCAGCCAAGCGCGGTGACCAGGAAGGCCTGGCGCAGGTTCAGCTTGATGCCGTCCCTGGGCCAGGCGGCGATGGCCAGGGCGAAGCCGATGAAGCCGGTGACCAGGGCCGCCGTGACGAACGGCTTCCAGTCCTGGTCGTGATAGATGGCGTCGATCAGGGCGGGGAGGCACAGAAGCACTGCGATAAAGCAGGCCAGCAGCCCCAGAAGGTGCACGACGGGCCGGATGTTCAGCATCTCGTGACCCTCCTTTAAGGGTCGGCGGGAGCGGCCGGGCCGGTGCGGCCGGCCCTAGTGCAGGGCCGCCACCAGCCCGTCGAACAGGGGCTTGCCGTCGGTGCCGCCCAATGCGGCCTCGGCCAGGCGTTCCGGATGCGGCATCATGCCCAGCACGTTGCCGGCCTCGTTGACGATGCCGGCGATGTTGTTGCGGCTGCCGTTGGGATTGGCTTCGTCGGCAACCTTGCCCTTGGGGTCGCAGTAGCGGAAGGCGACGCGGCCCTCGCCCTCAAGGCGCTCCAGGGTCGCGTCGTCGGCGAAATAGTTGCCGTCGTGATGGGCGACGGGAATGCGGATCACCTGATCGGCGCCGTAGGCGCCGGTGAAGGGGGTCTCAGTATTTTCGACCTTGAGCCAGACGTCCCGGCACACGAATTTCAGGCCGGCGTTGCGCATCAGGGCGCCGGGCAGCAGCCCGGCCTCGGTCAATACCTGAAAGCCGTTGCAGACGCCCAGCACGGGAACACCCTTGTTGGCGCGCTCGACCACAGTGCGCATGACCGGCGAATTGGCGGCCATGGCGCCGGAGCGCAGATAGTCGCCGTAGGAAAACCCGCCCGGCACGGCGATCAGGTCGACGTCGGGCAGGTCGGTGTCGCGGTGCCAATGCATGATGACGTCCGTGCCCGTGACCGCTTCCAGCGCCACCTTCATGTCGCGGTCGCAGTTGGAGCCGGGAAAGACGATGACGGCGGCTTTCGTATTGGTCGGCATGGCGGGGGATCAGCCTTCGGCGATATCGACGGAAAAGTTCTCGATCACAGTGTTGGCCAGAAGCTTCTGGCACATGGCCTCGACGCTTTCCTTGGCTTTGGCGGGATCGGTCTCGGCCAGTTCCAGTTCGATGTACTTGCCCTGGCGCACGTCGTTGACGCCGTCAAAGCCAAGCCCGGCCAGGGAATGCTGGACCGCCTTGCCTTGCGGGTCGAGAACGCCGGATTTCAGGGTAACGTGGACGCGTGCTTTCATCTTACTGAACGGTCTCCGGTTCCTTGATGTCGACGGGGCCTGATTCCGGCAGGATGCCGAGACGCCGGGCGACCTCCTGATAGGCCTCCGCGACATTGCCGAGGTCGCGGCGGAACCGGTCCTTGTCCATCTTTTCGTTGGTCACGACGTCCCACAGGCGCATGGAATCGGGGCTGATCTCGTCGGCCAGGACGATGCGCATGGTCTGGTCGTTTTCCCACAGGCGGCCGAATTCCAGCTTGAAATCGACCAGTTTCAGGCCGATGCCCATGAACAGGCCCGACAGGTAGTCGTTGATGCGCAAGCTGAGGGCCATGATCTCGTCCATGTCCTGCGGCGTCGCCCAGCCGAAGGCGGTGACGTGTTCCTCGGCGATCAGGGGATCGCCCAGTTCGTCCGACTTGTAGCAGAATTCGATGATCGAGCGCGGCAGGGCCGTGCCTTCCTCCATGCCGAAGCGCTTGGAGAAGGTGCCGGCGGCGACGTTGCGCACGATGATCTCGACGGGGATGATCTCGACCTCGCGGACCAGCTGCTCGCGCATGTTGAGCCGCCGCACGAAGTGAGTCGGCACGCCGATCTCGCCCAGGCGGAGCATCAAATACTCGGAAATCCGGTTGTTGAGCACCCCCTTGCCGGTGATGGTGCCCTTTTTCTGGTTGTTGAAGGCGGTCGCGTCGTCCTTGAAGTATTGAACGATGGTGCCGGGCTCCGGGCCCTCGAAAAGCACCTTTGCCTTGCCTTCGTATATCTGTCTGCGTCTTGCCATGGGTTTGTGCCCTCGTGAAGTTCCCCTTTGTGGCCGCCCCGAAATGGGGCGTCGCCTGCGGGGGAGGGGTTAGACGCACCATATAGCAGCGTCGGACAGCCCGCTCAACAGAATAGGGGATCAGCCGGTGATCGGCCGGAACCCGCCGGGCCGGGGCCGCTCGGCGCAGAACAGCCATTGCGGTTTCAGGGCCGGATCGAAGGGTTTCGGCAGGGCGATCAGGGACGACGACACGGTCTCAAACCCGAAATCGGTGGTGAAGGCCATGGAATCGCGCTCGCTGCCGCCCTGCCATTCCTTGAATTCGGACATCAGGGCGATCCAGGCGTCACAGCCGTCGGCGCCCCGGTCCGGTTCGGGCGGGGGGGCCGCCTCGAACAGGGGGCGGTAGCGGTCGATGCGCGCCGAGGCGGCGTCGTTCAGGTCATGGGCCGTGATCATCGACAGGCCCGGGCGGATGTCGTGCACGGAAACCTGGGGAGCCCTGCCGTCGCCGGAAATCCAGAAGGCGTGGTTCACGTCGGCGACGATCAGGTTGAAGGAGCGGTAGGCGCTGCCGTCGAGATGGCCCAGGGCTTCTGCGGCTTCGGCGGCCTCGGCATGGCTCAGGGCTTCCAGCGGCAGTTCGCCGCGCGACCGCTTGCCGTCTTGTTGGCCCAGGGATCCGTGGCGGTTGAGCACCCCGGCGACCAGGCGGTCGTCGTTGACGCCCAGCCAGGTGCCGCCGGCGGTTCGGTCCCGCCCGGCCGTGACATGGGGGGCGTCCGGCCAGTGGCGGCCCGGCGGATCGGACAGCCGGTCGGCCATTTCGTCGCGGTTGGCGGCGACGATCAGCGGCCAGTCGTGGCCCGGGCGGCGCAGGATGACGAGTGTGCACATGATCGTTACATAAGGCCTATGGACAGATTGCGCCAGCGGTTGCGCCGGATGTTGCGGTGACGCGCCAACCCGCGTAAATAAGCGCAGCGAACCCAATCCACCCATTGACCAGAACGGGAGCCCAGGACATGTCTGACGCCTTCAAGGACCGGGAAAAAGGTTACGAAGCCAAGTACCAGTTGGACGAGGAACAGCGGTTCAAGGCGGAATCCCGGCGCAACAAGCTGCTGGGTCTGTGGCTGGCCGAGGCCTTCGGGCTGAAGGGCTCCGACGCCGACGCCTACGCCCGCGAAGTGGTGCTGGCCGATCTGGACGAGCCGGGCGTCGACGACGTGGTGCGCAAGGTCATGGGCGATATCGAAACGCGCGGCCTGGCGATCACCGAAGAGCAGATCCGGCGCAAGCTCGAAGACCTGCTGCACACGGCGGCCGAGCAGATCAAAAGCGAATAATTCTTCTTGTGTCATTGCCGGGCCGGGCCCGGCAAACCACGCCCGCCCGGTCCATGGACCGGACGCGGCGGCCTATGCGCTGTCGCCTTTCAGGTGACGGCGCACCAGGTCCGCGTCCGCCTCGCCGCGCGACGGCAGGTTCAGACTGCTTGAATGGCCGAAACAGCGGAGGCGGCCGTCCGCCGCCATTTCGACGAAACCCGCCGATACGGGTTTGAGCGGCCTCAGTTCCCCCGCCACCCAGCTATGGGTGAATTCGTGGGGGAACAGCATGGGGACCTCGCCCCGCGCCGAGGTGAACACGATGTACTTCATGGGAAAGCCGGGCAGGGGATCGGGTTGGTCCGGCATTTCTGGGAACCCTGCGCTATTCGCTAAATACCCGGCGGAACACGGTATCGACCTGGGCCGAGTGATAGTCCAGGGACGAAATCTCGAACAAGGCGGCCAGTTCCTCGGGCTTCAACAGCCTTTTGATGTCGTCGTCCCGCTCCAGGAAGAACATCAGGCGGTTGTCGTAGGACTGGGCCTCTTCGTCCTCGGCATCCAGATGGGCCGGCTTGTCCGGATCGTCCGGGTCGATGCCGAAGCTTTTCCACACCCGCATGGCGTTGCGCTGCACGATGCGATAGGCGTCCTCGCGGGACACGTCTTTCTGGGTCAGGAACAGCAGCACGCGCTGGGCGTCGTGGATGCCGCCGAACTTGTCGATATGTTCCTTCATGTTGGCTGGGTAGATGACCAGCTTGTCGACCACGTTGGCCAGCCGCGCCAGGGCGAAGTCCAGGGTCACCGTGGCGTCCGGGCCGATCATGCGCTCGACCGAGGAATGGGAGATGTCACGTTCGTGCCACAGCGCCACGTTTTCCAGGGCCGGCACCACGGCCATGCGCACGATGCGGGCCAGACCGGTCAGGTTTTCTGTCAGGATCGGGTTGCGCTTGTGCGGCATGGCGCTGGACCCTTTCTGGCCCGGCGCGAAATATTCCTGGGCCTCGCGCACTTCCGTGCGCTGCATGTGGCGGATTTCCGTGGCCAGGTTTTCCACCGAGGCGGCGACCACGCCCAGCGTCGCGAAGAACATGGCGTGGCGGTCGCGGGGGATCACCTGGGTCGAAATCGGCTCCGGCGACAGACCCATCTTCTCGGCCACGTATTCCTCGACGAAGGGGTCGATGTTGGCGAAGGTGCCGACGGCGCCGGAAATGGCGCAGGTCGCGATCTCGTCGCGCGCGTTTTCCAGGCGCCAGCGCGCGCGCTGAAATTCCGCATAGAACCGGGCCAGCTTCAGGCCCACGGTCGTCGGCTCGGCATGGATGCCGTGGCTGCGGCCCATGACCGGGGTCATCTTGTGTTCCAGGGCGCGGGTTTTCAGCGCCGCCAGAACCTTATCGACGTCGTCGAGCAGGATCGTCGCCGCCTGCTTCAGCTGCACGGCCAGGCAGGTGTCGAGCACGTCGGATGACGTCATGCCCTGGTGGACGAAGCGGGCGTCGTCGCCGATCTGTTCCGCCAGTTCCGTGGTGAAGGCGATGACGTCGTGCCTGGTCTCGCGCTCGATTTCATCAATCCGGTCGATGCGCGCGCCGTCATAGGGCTTGTTGCCCTTTTCCCAGACGGTCTTGGCGGCCTGTTTCGGGATCACGCCCAACTGGGCCTGGGCGTCGCAGGCATGGGCCTCGATCTCGAACCAGATGCGGAACTTGTTGGCGGGCTCCCAGATGGCGGCCATCTGGGGGCGGGAATAGCGCGGGATCATGGAAACTCCGTTTCAGGCGGGGGATTATAGTCTGCACGGCGGCGCGGACAAGCGGACATGCCAGACCGGGGCGGATTTGAAAAGGCCCGAGGGCCGATTTTCGCGAAATCGCGGCGTTTCGGCGCTATATTGATGCCATGGACGGCCCCGGCACCCCGGCTGAACTTCCGGCGATTCCCCTGGTCGAGGCCGGGCGGGGCGGCCCGCCCGCCGTGGCCGAGGCCGAACAGGCGCGGTTCAGGGACCTGTTCCGCGCCGGCCGCGACCATTACGGCCCCCTGTTCCTCAACCTGGGCGACCGCCTGACGCGGGCCTGGCTCGCCGATTGCCCGACGCCCTACCGCGCCGATCTCGACGCCTGCGCCGGGATGCTGGGTTCCGCCGGCGTCTACATGCTGAACCTCAGCTATGAATGGTCCTGCACCACGGCCGTGGGGCCGCCGCCCTCGGGCCGCGGCAACCGCATGCTGCGCACCCTCGACTGGCCGCTCCACGGCCTGGGGCGCAACGTGGTGGTCGCGCGCCAGACGGGCGATGCGGGGGACTGGCTCAACGTCACCTGGCCGGGGTTCGTCGGCGTGGCCACGGCCCTGGCGCCGGGGCGCTTCGCGGCGGCGCTCAACCAGCCGCCCATGAAAGTACGCACCTCGAACTGCTGGCTCGACTGGGCGATCGAGCGGACCCGGGTGTGGCGGCGGCGCCTGATGCCGCCGACGCATCTGCTGCGCCTGGCCTTCGAGACCTGCCCAACCTACGACGCGGCGAAAACCCTGTTGGCCGAAACGCCGATCGCCGTTCCCGCCTTTTTCTCGTTGTCCGGGACGCAGGCCCATGAGGGCTGCGTCATCGAACGCACGGAAACGGACGCCTTCATCCGGGACGGCGGCAGTGCCGCCATCGCCAATCACTGGGTCGCCGGGCCCTTCACCGGCCGCCTGCGGGGGATCGACAGCCCGGGGCGCCTCGCCCTGATGGAAGCCCGCCGGGACGGGGTCGAAGACGGGTTCGACTGGGTCGTCCCGCCGATCCTCAATCCGACCACGCGGCTTGCCGTCACCGCCAACGCGGCGACGGGGGGGCTGCGGGTGCGCGGCTACGAGGCGGCGGGGGCCGCGACCGGCGATTTCTTCCTGTGACTTTGGTCATTGACGGTCGGACCCGCTTCATTAGACTGCCGGGCCGGGGGGCTCCTGGAACTGCGTGACGCATGTTGAGGAGGCATCCATGAATCTGTTCCCCCTGCTGAAGGCCCGTGCCGCCGCAGGCCGCCCGATCCGGGTCGGCCTGATCGGCGCCGGCAAGTTCGGCTCCATGTATCTGGCCCAGGCGCCGAAGACGCCGGGTGTGCACGTCGCGGGCGTGGTCGACCTGAGCCCGGCCAACGCCAGGGCCAACCTGGACCGGGTCGGCTGGTCGGCGGCGCGCACCAACGTGGGTTCGCTGGACGCCGCCGTGGCTTCGGGCCAGACCTATCTGTCCGACGACTGGCAGGCCCTGATCAACCATCCCGCCATCGACATCATCGTCGAATGCACGGGCAATCCCGTGGCGGCGGTCGACCATTGCCTGGCCGCCTTCGCCGCCGGCAAGCATGTCGTCAACGTGACGGTCGAGGCCGATGCCTTCTGCGGCCCCCTGCTGGCCGCCAAGGCGGGGGAGGCCGGGGTGATTTATTCGCTCGCCTACGGCGACCAGCCGGCCCTGGCCTGCGAGTTGGTCGACTGGGCGCGCACGGCGGGCTTTCCCGTGGTCGCCGCCGGGCGCGGCCACAAATGGCTGCCGCATTTCCGCGAGTCGACGCCGGACACCGTATGGGATCATTGGGGTCTGACCGCCGAACAGGCCAAGGCCGGGGGCCTCAACCCCAAGATGTTCAACGCCTTCCTCGACGGCTCCAAACCGGCCATCGAGACGGCCGCCATCGCCAACGCGACGGGGCTGCAGGCGCCCGAGGACGGCCTGGCCTTTCCCCCCGGCTCCATCGACGACATCCCGACCCTGATGCGCCCCCGGGACGAGGGCGGCATTCTGGAAAAGAAGGGTCTGGTCGAGGCCGTGGCGTCGCTAAAGCCCGACGGCACGCCGATCCCCCACGATATCCGCAAGGGGGTCTGGGTCTGCGTCGAGGCGGACACGGATTACATCCGCCGCTGTTTCGAGGAATATCAGGTCACCACCGACCCCTCGGGCCGCTACATGTGCAACTACAAGAAATGGCACATGATCGGCCTGGAACTGGGCATCTCCGTCGCCTCCATCGGCCTGCGCGGCGAGGCGACGGGTGTGGCCACCTGTTTCAACGCCGACGTGGTGGCGACGGCCAAGCGCGCCCTCGCCCCCGGCGAGATGCTCGACGGCGAGGGCGGGGCGACCGTGTTCGGCAAGTTGCAGCCGGCGGCCAAGTCCATGGCCGACGGGCGCCTGCCGCTGGGCCTTGCCCATCATTTGAAGGTCGTCCGGCCGGTGGCCAAGGACGCGATGCTGACCTGGGATGACGTCGCCGTGGACGAAACCCTGACCGCGACCCGGGTGCGCCGCGAGATGGAAGCCATGTTCGGCGGCGCGGCGGGAACACGTCTGGCGGGCTGACAATCGGCGGGCAATTGTCAGGTTGTCAGGATAGGGTCACCCTGCCGGTCTAGAACGGGGTTTGTTTGGGAGACACCTTGATGGAATCAGCATTGCCTGAAGACGGGGGAAACATCCCCAAGACCATCCGCCGCCTGATCGAGGAAAAGGGTTCGGCCGTCTCGACCATTTCGCCCGACGACCTGGTGGTCGACGCGGCCCGTGTCATGGCCGAGGAGAAGATCGGCGTGCTGGTCTGCTGCGACGACCCGACGGTCGTCTCGGGCGTGATCTCGGAACGCGACATCGTGCGCGTGTTCGCCGAACATCCCGAAGGTGTCGGCGCGATGCTGGTCCATGACGTGATGACCAAAGATGTGAAGACCTGTCACATGGACGACGACATCGCCCTTGCCATGGCGATGATGAAGCAGGGCGGGTTCCGCCATCTGCCGATCGTCGACGACGGCCGCCTGCGCGCCCTGATCAGCGCCACCGACATCCTGATGTTCTACATGAAATACGCCAACCTGAACGACCGCCAGACGATCCTGGCGATCATCCTGGAATCGGGACTGGTCTATCCGGGCGGGTGAGCGGCCCTATTCCTTGACGCTCTGCATGGACACGAAGGTCGAGGTCGAGGCGACGTGCGGCAGGGCGGAAATCTGTTCCGCCAGCACCTCGCGGTAGGCGTTGATGTCCGTGGTCCGCACCTTCAGCAGATAATCGAACCCGCCCGCGATCATGTGACAGGCCTCGACGGCGGGAAGGTCCTGCACCGCCGCATTGAAGGCCTTGAGCGCCGCCCCGCGGGTGTCGCTCAACGACACCTGCACGAAGGCGACATGGCCCTCGCCCAGCATTTCGTAATTGAGCTGGGCATGGTAGCCGAGGACGTAGCCGTCCTTTTCCAGGCGGCGCAGGCGGGCCTGACAGGGAGACTTGGACAGCCCCACCGTGTCCGACAGTTCGGCCAGGGTCATGCGCCCGTCGGCGGCGATCAGGTTGAGAAGCTTGCGGTCGATGCGGTCTATCATAATGGGAAAATTTCCTGATTATAATTAATATGAAGATATAATTTCTTATATATAGATTATAATTAAATTTAATAATTGTATTTTCGACGTTAACGGGAAATTTTATTGATAATGAAATGCTAGCGTAACACCTGACATTGCAGGAGTTGCGCCGATGACCGCCGTCCTTTCCAATCCCGTTTCCGCCCGTTCCGATCAGGTTGCGTCGACCTACGGCGACCTTGCCGTTTTGCCGGCGGCCCAGCCGGAAGCGGACATTGTCCGGACGTTCCTGGCCGCGCCTGCCCTGAGCCCCGCCGAGCGGACGGCGGTATCGGCCCTGGCCGTGTCCCTGATCGATGCCGCCCGTGGTGCAAGGGCGTTCGGTGTCCTGGAAAAACTGATGGCGGCCTTCAGCCTGTCCCGCGACGAAGGCCGGGCGCTCATGGAACTGGCCGAAGCCTTTCTGCGCATTCCCGATGCGGCGACCCGCGACGCCCTGATTGCCGACAAGCTTGCCGGGCGGGACTGGCGTGCGCCGGAGGCGCCGGTTTCCGTGCGGGCGGCGGCGGCGGCCTTCCGCATGGCGGGGGCGGTGGTGTCGCCCGGGTCCGGCGGCGTGCCGGCTGTGTTGCGCCGCCTGGGGCGACCGGCGGTCCGGGCCGCGGTCGAACATGCCATGCGGCTGATGGGCCGGCAGTTCGTGTTGGCACCGACCATCGGTCTGGCGCTCGCCGCCGCCCGTCGCACGCCGGACATACGCTTTTCCTTCGACATGCTGGGCGAGGGCGCGCGCACCCGGGCCGATGCCGACCGCCATTACCATGCCTATCTGCAGGCCGTCGAAACCGTGGGTTCCCGGGCGCGGTCCGGAAACCCGCACGGCAACGACGGCGTGTCCGTCAAGTTGTCGGCCTTGTCCTGCCGCTACCGCACGGCGGCCTGGCCGGACCTGTGCCGCGATCTGCTCCCGGTTCTGCGTCACCTCGCCCTGCGCGCCCGGGCGGGCAACGTGCCGCTGACCATCGATGCGGAGGAAGCGGCGCGGTTGGAAGTGTCCCTGGGCCTGGTCCGGGCCCTGGCCGAAGACCCCGTGCTGGCGGGCTGGAACGGCCTGGGCGTCGTCGTTCAGGCCTACAATCTGCGGGCCGGGGCCGTGATCGACTGGCTGGCGGACCTCGCCGCCCGCACCGGACAGCGCATCGCCGTCCGTCTGGTCAAGGGCGCCTATTGGGACGCCGAGATCAAGGCCGCCCAGGAAAAGGGCCTTGCGTCCTTTCCGGTCTATACACGCAAGGCCCACACGGACCTGGCCTATCTGGCTCATGCGCGGCGGCTGCTGACGCTCGCGGACCGGCTTTATCCCCAGTTCGCCGGCCACAACGCCCATACCATGGCCGCCGTCGAGATCATGGCGCGGGGCCTGGGCGTGGCGGATTTCGAGGTGCAGCGCCTGCACGGCATGGGGGCGGCGGCGCACCGTGCCTTCCGGGCCCGCTGCGGCCGCCGGGAACGGATCTATGCGCCCGTCGGCGGGCACCGGGACCTGCTGGCCTATCTTGTGCGGCGGCTGCTGGAAAACGGCGCCAACGCGTCGTTTCTCCATCAACTGGGCGATCCGGCCATCCCCGCGCAGGATCTCGCCCGCGATCCCTATGACCTGGCGGCGGCGCCGTCACGGGCGCCGGCCCTTCGCACGGGTGTCGACATGTTCCAGCCCAAACGCCGCAACAGCCGGGGGTGGGACCTGGACGATCCGGCGACCCTGGCGGCCACGGCCGACATCGGCGGCCCCCTGCCGCCGCCGCCCGGACCGGCCACGACGGTGGACGCCGACGCCGCTTGGTTCCGGGCCGAGCACGCGGCCCCGGCCTGGGCGGCCCGGAGCGCCGAAGCACGGGCGGCGGTCCTGGATGATGTCGCCGACGGGCTAGAGCAGGATGCGCCGGCGTTGCTTTCCCTGCTGGCGCGGGAAGCGGGCAAGACCTTGCCCGACGCCGTCGCCGACCTGCGCGAAGCGGTCGATTTCTGCCGTTACTACGCCGCCGCCGCGCGGGCCTTGCCGGCCGGGTGCCGGCCGCGCGGGGTGGTGCTGGCGATCTCGCCCTGGAACTTTCCCCTCGCCATCTTTATCGGCCAGGTCGCGGCGGCGCTCGGCGCCGGTAACGCGGTCATCGCCAAGCCGGCGGAACAGACGCCCCGGATTGCGGACCATGCGGTGCGGATCATGCATCGGATGGGCGTGCCCGAAGACGCCCTGCAGTTTCTCAACGGTCCGGGGCAGACCCTGGGGGCCTATTTGACCTCGGCGGGGCGGGCCGACATGGTCGTGTTCACGGGGTCGACGGAAACGGCGCGGGCGATCCACCGGGCCGTCGCGTCCTCGGCCAAGCCGGCAGCCCCCCTTCTGGCGGAAACCGGGGGGCTCAACGCCATGATCGTCGATTCAACGGCGCTTCTGGAACGTGCGGCGGACGATATCGTCGCCTCCGCCTTCCGCTCCGCCGGGCAGCGCTGCTCGTCGCTGCGCATGCTCTATGTCCAGGAAGACAACTTCGAGCCCCTGGTCGGGGTGATTCGGGGGGCTGCCGAGGCGCTTCGCATCGGTGATTCCGGCGATCCCGCCGTCGATATGGGCCCGGTGATCGACGCCGACGCCAAGGCTGCGATCGATACCCATGTCGCCGCCGCGCGGGCGGTGGGGCGGCTGGTCTGGCAGGGAGCCGCACCGGAGGGGCTTTTCTGCGCGCCGGCAATCATCCGGGTTTCCGGCATCGCCGATCTGGCGCGCGAGGTGTTCGGCCCGGTACTGCACATCGCTCCATACCCGGCGGGCGGGGAGGCGGATGTGATCGCGGGCGTCAACGGCAAGGGATACGGCCTGACCTTCGGGGTGCAGACGCGCATCCGGTCCCGGGCGCTGGCCTGCGCCGAGGCGGCCCAGGCCGGCAATGTCTACGTCAACCGCAACCAGATCGGCGCCGTGGTCGGCAGCCAGCCGTTCGGCGGCCACGGCCTGTCGGGCACCGGGCCGAAGGCGGGCGGGCCGCTCTACCTGGGGGCCTTCACCCTGGACGCGCCGCCGCCCGATGGGGGAGCCGATATCTGCCCGATGCCGGGCCCGGACGGGGAAGAAAACCTTTACCGCCGCCGTCCGCGCGGCCGGGTGCTGTGCCTGGGCGGGGCCGACCCAGCGCCGGCGCGGGCGGCCGGGAACGAGGTGGTCACGGCGGCGGAACTTCCCGGGGACGTCATGGGCATCGCCGCCGTCATGGCCGATCCGGAGGCCGGGGTCGACCTGGGGGCGCTGCGCCGCCGCCTGGCCGACGCGCCGGGGCCGCTGATCCCGCTGATCACCGACGCCGGGGGGCAGGCATGGCTGCATACGGAAACCCACCGCTGCACCGACCTGACGGCGTCGGGCGGCAACGCGGCCTTGCTGTCCCGCAGTGGGGATTAGGCTAGGGGATTAGGTCAGGGGCCTTACTTGGCGTAGGGGTGAAAGCCCGGGCGTTCCATGGTGAACACCGTGTCGGCGGTGACCTCGGAATAGTCCTGATAGCCCATGCGGGCGATGGGGTGCAGCTTGCCGATGTCGATCTGGCCGTTGTCCATGATCAGGTCGTCGGCGATGTGGATGCCCACGACCTCGCCGAACACCACGGTGTAGAGGTGTTCGCCCTTGGTGTTGGGCAGTTCCACCGACTGCACGACCTTGCATTCGAAATGGATCGGCGATTCCTTGACGCGCGGCGGCTTGACCAGGGTCGACGGGATCGGGGTCAGCCCGGCCAGCGCCATTTCATCCTCGTCGCGGGACAAATCCGCCGAGGTCTGGTTCATGGCGTCCCGCGTGTCCCAGGTCGCGAAGTTATGCACGAATTCGCCTGTTTCCAGCGCGTTGCGCAGGGAATCCTTCATGCCGTCCTCGCCTTCGACCCGGCTGGCGCCGGCCGAGAACATGACCGTCGGCGGGCTGTAGGCGACGCCGTTGAAAAAGCTGTAGGGCGCCAGGTTCACGGCGCCTGCCTGATCGACGGTGGTGATCCAGCCGATGGGCCGGGGCACGACCAGGCTGTTGAAGGGGTTCTTGGCCAGGCCGTGGCCGTCCTTGGGTTCGTAAAACATGGGAATTCCTTAAAGCTGGTCGTGATGTCTCAGATGCGGCCCTTGCGGTACAGCGCGTACCACAGCAGACCCGCCGCCTGCATCGCCGCGACGATCAGGAACGCGCAGCGGTAGCCTTCGGGCGCGAAATGCCCCGGCGACGGTTCCGGCCACTGATAGATGATTTCGCCGACCCCCCATTGCACGGCGAAGGCGCCGAAGAACACCATGACGTTCAGGCCCGTGACGACCCGGCCGGTTAACTCTTTCGGGAAGGTCTGGGACAGCACCGTATAGGGCAGAATGCCGAAAGTGCCGAACAGGCCGAAGGCGTACCATACCGGCGTGGTGTCCGCGAACGGATCAAGGGCGATCACCGCCAGGGCGATGGTGAACAGGGTCATGCCGAAGATGGCGACGGCCATGGTGCGGATGCCCGCGCGGGCCAGCCGGTCGGCGATCCAGCCCATGGACAGGAAGCCCAGCACCATGAAGGCGGCGATGAACAGCAGTCCCGTCGCCATTTCAGACTGTTCCAGTCCCGCCACGTCGCGCAGCCAGGGCCCCGACCATAGGGACTGCACCCCCAGGTATCCGCTTTGCACCAGGACCGAGGCCGGGGCCACGCGCTTGAACGCCGGGTCGGCGAACACGCGCTTGATGCCCTGGGCCATCTCTGCCCAGGTTTCCGTGCTTTCCGTGCGGTCGCGTTTAGGCACGGCGAGGAACAGATAGACCGCCGCCGCCAGGGTCACCGCCGCCAGAATGAAGAACACGCCGCGCCAGTCCGTGAACGACAGGGCCATTTCCACGGGTTTGGTCGCGGTCAGCGCTCCCATGCCGCCGAACGCCATGTGAATGCCGGTGACCAGCGACTGGCGTTCCGGGCGGACCCAGTGGGAATAGGCCTTGAACGCGGCCATCAGGCAGGCCGAGGTGCCGAAACCGATCATCGCCCGCCCGACGACCAGGCCCGGCGTGCTGCCGGCCAACCCGAACACCAGGGCGCCGGCTGCCGCGATGACGAGCAGGATCGATTCGACTTTTCGCGGGCCGTAGCGGTCGAGAAGAATGCCGAGCGGCAATTGGAACGCCGCGAAGGCGAAGAAATTGGCGCTGGTCAAAAGACCAAGGTCCGCCGCCGTCAGGCCAAGATCGGCGATCAGATTGGGCGCGATCACCGCATTCACCACCCGGAACAGGTAGCTCAAAAAATAGCCAAATGCGAAGGGAAGAAAGACCTGAAAGACGATCATGGATGGGCCTATATTATCGTTGAAAACCCATCGGGAGGCCGCCGGTGGGGCCGGAGACCTTGCGCCAATCGTTTGCCGAAGGCAAGGGTAAGGCAGGATACATACGTAGGTAGGATGCACATGGGGCCTGGCGGCGGCTTTCCATACGGCGACTGGGAACGCGATATTCAGGCGATCAGCGATTGGCTGGTCGCCGAGGCCCTGGGCCGTGTTCAGGTGCGTCCCCTGTTGGCCGGGTTTTGCGATGCCCTGAACGCGGCAGAACTGCCGATCCTGCGCGCGATTTCGGCGCTCAGCACGCTGCATCCCATGTATGTGGCGCATACCTATACCTACATCCGCGGGCGGGGCAACGTGACCTCGGATATCCCCCATGGCGCGCATAACACCGACGCCTGGCAGAAAAGCCCCCTGAAGGTCATGTTCGACAACGACGTCACCGAATGCCGTTTCGACCTGACGGATGCCCAGCAGGTGGCACTCTATCCCCTGCTGGGCGAGGCGCGGGATCTGGGCGGCACCGACTACCTCGGCTTTCTCACGCCGTTCGAGACGGGCAGCGACATCCCGCATTCGGTGCAGACGCTCGACGGCCTGATGACATCCTGGGTTACCGACCGGCCGGACGGTTTCGCGGCCAAGCACCTGCGCGCACTCCGCCGCCTGGTGCCGCGCTTCGCGCTCGCCGCCAAGCTGGCCAAGCGGGAGGAAACGGCGCTCAACATCGTCACCGCCTACATGGGCCGGGACGCCGGCTGCCGGGTGCTGAACGGCCAGATCAAGCTGGGCGACGGCCAGGTCATCCCCTCCGTGATCTGGTATTCGGACATGCGCAATTCGACGGAACTGTGCGAAAGCCTGAGCCACGGCGACTACCTCGCCGTGCTCAACCAGTATTTCGCCTGCACCGCCGGTGCGGTGATGGAGGGCGGCGGCGAGGTTCTGCGCTTCGTCGGCGATGCCGTGCTGGCGATCTTTCCGATCGGCGAGGACGGCGGCTACAGCCCCGAGGACGCCTGCGCCAAGGCCCTGGCCGCCGCCGGCCGGGCCGAGGAAAAGCTGGAAAAGGTCAACGCGGGTCGCCGCGCCGAGGGCCAGCCGGAATTGGATTTCGGGCTCGGCCTGCATGTCGGCGAGGTCATGTACGGCAACATCGGCGTGCCGGCGCGGGTTGAATTTTCGGTCACCGGCCCGGCGGCCAACGAGGTCGCGCGGCTCGAGAACCTGACCAAGGAAACGGGCAACCGGGTCGTCGTCTCGGCTCGGTTTTCCGGCTATCTGCAGGTCGATTGGCGGCCGCTTGGCGCCCATCGCCTGCGCGGCGTTTCCGGCGAGCAGGAAGTGTTTGCGCCGCCCCTGGCGCGCTGATAAAGCACATCCGGGAGCAAAACACTGGGTACCAATAAAAACGGCAACGGGACGGGATACTGGCAGGGCGCCAAGCGCTTCATGCGCTACAAGCTCCTGGTCCCCATGAAACGCAGTCCGCATTCACCGGAATACACCGCGCGCGGCGTGTTCTGGGGCGTGTTCTGGGGCCTGACGCCGCTGGTCGGCATACAGATGCCCATCGTCACCGCCCAATGGCTGCTGTTCCGTCTGCATCCCAAAACCAGCTTCCACTTGATCCAAGGCCTGGCCTGGGTGTGGATTTCCAACGTCTTCACCATGGTGCCCATGTATTACAGCTTCTACGTCACCGGGCAGGTGATGCTGGGCCGTTTCGACGCGGTGTCGGGATATCATTCTTTCGCCAAGCTGTTCAATTTCGCCGCTTGGCAGGAAGACTCCTTCTGGCAGGAGGTCGCCCATTATTTCGCCTACGTCTGGGAACAGTTCGGCCTGCCGCTGGCTGTCGGCTGGATTCCCTGGGCCGTCGCGGGCGCGTGGGTCGGCTACAAGGTGTCCCTAAAGCTTATCCGCGACCGCCGTCAGCGCATCATGGCCAAACGCCTGAAACAGGCGACGTCGGAACCCTCGGCCTGATCCCGGCCAAAGCCTACAGGTATCCCATGTCGCGGAACGACGTATGGCCCGATTTTGCGACGATCAGGTGGTCGTGCAGGACGATGCCCATGCTTTTCGCGGCCTCGGCGACCTGGCGGGTCATGTCGATGTCGGCCTGGGACGGGGTCGGGTCGCCGGACGGATGGTTGTGCACCATGATCAGGGCGGCGGCCTGCAGTTCCAGGGCCCGCTTGACGACCTCGCGCGGATACAGCGGCGTATGGTCGATGGTGCCGCGCCACTGCACCTCGTCCTTGATCAGCACGTTCTTGCGGTTGAGGTAGAGAACGCGGAACTGCTCGCGGCCTTCGCGGCTCATGGCCGTGCGGCAATATTTCAACAATTTGTCCCAGTTGCCCAACACGGGCGCGGCCGCCAACTCGTCCCGGGCCAGGCGTTCGGCCGCCGCCGCCACGGTCTTGAGCGCCACCACCACCGCGTCGCCGGCCCCCGGCACCTGGCGGATCAGCGATGCCTCCGCCGTCGCCACCCCGGCGAACGAGCCGAAGCGGTCCAGCAGGTCCTTGGCCAGGGGCTTGACGTCGCGCCGGGGCAGGGCCTGGAACAGCAGCAGTTCCAGCAATTCGTAATCGGCAAGCTGGTCGCCCCCGGACGCGAGAAACCGGTCCTTCAGGCGTTGGCGATGGCCGTGGAAATGCGGGGTTTTGGCCGTGTCAGGCTGATCGTCGTCGCCCGCCGCCACCGGCCCGTCCCCGGATCAGGCCTTGTAGGGCGGCCGGTCCAGGCCTTTGGGCGACAGGGTGAAGACCTCGAAGCCGTCCGCCGTGACGCCGATGGAATGCTCGAACTGGGCCGACAGCGACCGGTCCTTGGTCACGGCGGTCCAGCCGTCGGCCAGGATCTTCACGTCGAACTTGCCGGCGTTGATCATCGGCTCGATGGTGAAGAACATGCCTTCGTGCAGGGTGTCGCCGTCGCCGGCGCGGCCGAAATGCATGATGTTGGGCGCATCGTGGAACACCTTGCCCAGGCCGTGGCCGCAGAAATCGCGGACCACGGAATAGCGCCTTGCCTCGGCATAGGTCTGGATCGCCTGACCGATGTCGCCCAGGCGGGCCCCCGGGCGCACCATGTTGATGCCTTCCCACATGGCCTCGAAGGTGGTGTCGACCAGCTTTTCCGCCTTCACCTTGGGCTTGCCGACATGGAACATGCGCGACGTGTCGCCGTGCCAGCCGTCGACGATGGTGGTGACGTCGATGTTCACGCAGTCGCCGTCCTCCAGCACCTTGGCCCCGGGAATGCCGTGGCAGACCACATGGTTGACCGAGGTGCAGATGGATTTCGGAAAGCCGCGGTAATTGAGCGGGGCGGCGATGGCGCCGTGATCGGCGATGAACTGGTGGCAGAGTTCGTCCAGGCGTTCCGTCGTCACGCCCGGCTTGACGTGGGGCGTGATCATGTCGAGCGTTTCCGCCGCCAGCAATCCTGCCGCGCGCATGCCCGCGAAGCCCTCGGGCCCGTGGATCTTGATCTGGCGGCCGTCGCGGGACGGCACGGTTTTGACGATCTCTTTCATGGCGTCTCAAATAGGCGATAAATTCGCAAAGGCAAGCCGGATGTGGTGTCTCGCGACCGTTTTACCAGACCTTCTCTGCGGGCGCGACCAGTCTTGTTACGGTGCGACCGGCACGGGTTCGCTGAGGGAAATGTCCTTGGGCGTGACGGTGCAGCGGTAGCATAGAACCTCGATCCCCTTCATGCGCGCCTCTTCCAGGCCGTCCGCATAGGCCGGATCGATGTCGCCGGCGATCTCGAAGCGGTCGCCGTCCTCGCGCTGCACCAGATACAGCATCACCGCGCGGTGGCCCTGGGAAACCATGTCGGCCAACTCCACAAGGTGCTTGGCGCCCCGCGAGGTGACCCCGTCGGGAAATTCCAGCGGCCCGTCGGCCAGGTTCCGGCGCATGGTGACGTTCTTGATCTCGACGTAGCACAGGCCCTTCTGGGGGTCTTCCAGCAGAATGTCGATGCGGGAATTATGCCCGTATTTGACCTCGCGGCGCAGGGTCGCGTAGCCGGTCAGCTCGGGCACTTTCCCGGCGTCGATTGCGTCGGCGACGATGGCGTTGGGCAGGGCCGTGTTGATGCCGACCAGGGTCTCGCCGATGCGGATCAGCTCCCAGGTCCATTTCAGCTTGCGGTCCGGATTGGCGGCCGGGCTGATCCAGACCTCGGCCCCCGGCTCGTTGACCGACAGCATGGACCCGGAATTGGCGCAATGGGCCGTGACGACGGTGCCGTCTTTCAGGGTCACATCGGCCATGAAGCGCTTGTAGCGCTTGACCAGGGTGCCTTTGACGAGGGGGGCGTGAAACTTCATGGCCGGGAAGCTACTCCCCGCCCCCGGAAAATTCAACGCTTCGGGTTTGCTGCGGGCGCTCAGTCGCGAATGCGGGCGACCGCCAGGCCGTCGTGGCCCTTGATCCCGACCTGTTGCAGGATCACCGCCTCGAGCCTGGGGTTGCGCGCGATCTGGCGGTTGAAGGCGGCGGCACCCAGGGCCGAGGGATCGTCGTCTTCCGGGGCCAGCACCTTGCCGCTGCGGATCACGTTGTCGGCCAGGATCAGCGCCCCGGGCCGGGCCAGCTTCAGGGCCCAGTCCAGGTAGCTTGGAAAGTTCACCTTGTCGGCGTCCATGAACACCAGATCGAAAGAGGGCGCGCCGGCCCCTTCCAGGGTCGGCAGGGTGTCCAGCGCCGGGCCGGTGACGACGGTGATCTTGGCGGCCAGGCCGGCGGCGGCGACGTTGTCCCGCGCCACCCGGGCATGGTCCGGGTCCAGTTCCAGGGTGATCAGGCGGCCGTCCTCGGGCAGGGCCCGGGCCAGCCAGAGCGTCGAATAGCCGGCCAGGGTGCCGATCTCCAGCACATGCCGGGCGCCGATCAGCCTGGCGAACAGGTAAAGCAGCTTGCCCTGGTTGGCGGAGACCTGGATGTCCGGCAGGCCCGCCGCGCGGGCGCGGGCCTGGGCCGCCGCGAGAACCGCGTCCTCGGGCGCGAACAGGGCGTCGATATAGCCATCGACCCGGTTGAATATGCTGCCGGCCATCACATTCATGGGCCGGACTCTAGCGCCCAAGTGTTGCGGTCCGGTGACGGGGCGGCCTCAATCCCTGGAGGGGGCCTTGGGCTGCGCCTTCTCGCCCAGGCTGATTTCCGCCGTGCCCAGGGCGTCGGCCAGGCGGGTCTGGGCGCTGCCGGGGCGCAGGGCCTGCTGCTGGGTCGGGGCCGGGGCCCAGGCGGTCAGGGTCAAAATGCGGAAGGTCGCGGGGTAACGGCCGTCGCCGTCGCGGTGGCGCTCCTCGTACATCGCCATGGCGCGGGCCAGAACGTCGCGCCGGGCCAGGCCCGACCTGGCCTCGGCGACCGCGTTGCTTTCACCCATGGCGCGCAGATCGTAGAGCAGCTTCATGGGCGTTTCATAGCTGACGGTGACCTGATCGGCGTCGACCACGGGCAGGGAAAAGCCCGCGCGCTGCAACAGGCCGCCCAGATCGCGCACGTCGGCGAAGGGCGACACCCGGGGGCTCAGGCCGCCGCAGATCTCGATCTCGGCCTCGGCCAGGCAGTCGCGCAGTTCGGCCAAGGTGCCGCCGCCCAGCATGGAGGCGAGGAACAGCCCGTCGGGCTTCAGCGCCCGGCGGATCTGCAGCAACGCCCCCGGCAGGTCGTTGACCCAATGCAGCGACAGGTTGGACAGCACGGCGTCGAAGGTGGCGTCGGCGAAGGGCAGGAATTCCTCGTCCGCCGCCAGGGTCGGCAGGCCGGAGCCATGGGCCCGGCGCGCCATGGCGGGCGACAGGTCGGCCTGGATCAGGGTTTCGATCCCGCCGCGGCCCATGGTGCGGGGGCCGAACACCAGCCTGCCCATCTCGCCGCCGTGACAGCCCAGGTCGAGGGCCAGGGGAAAGCGGTGGGTGATGTCGTCGAGGCGGTCGGCCAGACGGTCGGCGGTTTCCTCGAACAGGAAGCCGTGGGCGTCGAGCAGGGGCGCCGCGCGGTCGCGGTGATGGCGCACCTTGGCGCGATTGAACACATGGATCGTTTCGGTCATCGTATCTGTATGACACATCGTTCGCCCGGCATAAACGGCGCCTTGGACGGCGCTGCATCGGACGGCGGCGGCGCGCTTGCCGCCGGGCTGAAGACGGCCGGCCGGCGGCTGCTGGACGTCATCCTGCCGCCCCATTGCCTGGCCTGCGGCGGGATGGTGGGGGAGCCCGGCAGCCTGTGCCCGCCCTGCTGGGACGCGGTGACGTTCTTAAGCGATCCCGCCTGTGCGCGCTGCGGCACGCCTTTCGAGTACGACGCCGGGGCGGGGGCGCTCTGCGCCGCCTGCATCCGCCGCCCGCCGGTATATGAGCGGGCCCGCGCGGTGCTGGTCTATGACGACGCCAGCCGGGGCATGGTCCTGGGCTTCAAGCATGGCGACCGCACCGAGGCCGCGCCCGCCTTCGGACGCTGGCTGGCCCGCGCCGGGGCGGAATTGATTGCCGAGGCCGACATCATCGCCCCGGTACCCCTGCATTGGACGCGGTTCTGGCGCCGACGCTACAACCAGTCGGCCCTGCTGGCCCAGGCCGTGGCCCGCGCGGCGCGGCCGGCCAGGGGGCATTTGCCGGTGATCCCGGACCTTCTGGTGCGCCGCCGCCGCACCCCGCCCCAGGGCGGCCTGGGGGCGGCGGGGCGGCTGCGCAACGTGCAGGGCGCCTTCCACCTCAAGCCCAAGTTTCAGGCAAGGCTGCGCGGTGCCCGCGTGCTGCTGGTCGACGACGTGTTCACCACGGGGGCGACGGTCGAGGCCTGTACCCGGGTTTTGCTGCGCGCCGGGGCCGGGGCGGTCGACGTGCTGACCCTGGCCCGCGTCGCGCGGCCGCGCGCAAACTGAATACCGGCGGCCGCGCGCAAACTGAAGATCGGCTGCCACGCGCGGATAGAGGGGGTTAAGGATCGGCGGCCCTTTCCTAGGGGTGGCCGGGACCTATATAAGGGGTGCGGAATGATCCGCGTTTGAGTTTGGGACCCGCCGCCGTGACCAAGAAAATCGAAATCTATACCAGCCCCTTCTGCCCCTATTGCCATGCGGCCAAGCGCCTGCTGACCGACAAGGGCGTGGCGTTCGAGGAAATCGACGTGATGATGGCCCCGGCCAAGCGCAAGGAAATGTCGGCGCGGGCGGGGGGTGCGACCTCGGTGCCCCAGGTGTTCGTCGACGGCGACCACATCGGCGACTGCGACGGCATTCATCAGCTGGACGCCAAGGGTGCGCTCGACGTCATCCTGGGCCTCGGCTAGGCCGGGATCATGAGCCGGACCTTCACCGCCGCCCTGGTGCAGACCAATTCGGGCAACGATCCCGCCGCCAACGGCGACATGATCGTCGCCCGCATCAAGGAAGCCGCTGGCTTGGGCGCCGACTTCGTGATGTTTCCCGAGGTCGTCACCCTGGTCGAAACGGGGGCCAAGAACGTCGCGCCTAAGGTCACGTCCTTCGCCGCCGACGCCAACCTGCCCCGGTTCCGCGATGCCGCCCGCGAGGCCGGCGTATGGGTCCTGATCGGCTCCATGGTCGTCGAACACGAAACCCAGGACCGGAAATTCGCCAACCGTTCTGTGCTGATTTCCGACACGGGTGAGATCGTCGCGACCTACGACAAGATCCACATGTTCGATGTCGATCTGGAAAACGGCGAAAGCTACCGGGAAAGCAAAAGCTACGAGCCGGGGACCCGCGCCGTCGTCGCCGACACGCCCTGGGGCAAGCTGGGCCTGACCATCTGCTACGATATCCGTTTTCCGCATCTCTACCGGGGCCTGGCCCAGGCCGGGGCGCAGATGATCGCCATCCCGGCGTCCTTCACCCGGCCCACGGGCCGCGCCCATTGGCATATCCTGATGCGCGCCCGGGCGGTCGAGACGGGATGCTTCGTGTTCGCCCCGGCGCAGACCGGCGAACACATGGACGGGCGCAAGACCTACGGCCATTCGCTGATCGTCGATCCCTGGGGCGAGGTCCTCGCCGATGGCGGCGAGGACACGGGCATCGTGCTGGCCGAGATCGACCTGGATCTGGTCGACAAGGCGCGGGCCAAGGTGCCGTCCCTGACCCATGACCGCCCGTTCGACGGGGCTGGCACACCCAACTGACGCGTCGCCGGGCACAAAAAAATCTTGGAATTGTTGCGGCGCGGCAACGCAGGATCGGTTATAATGCGTTGCAACGATTTTGTCGCAGAACCGAAAGTTTGGTGGATAACGTGCAGGAATTCAAGAACTTACTGGCCGCCGGCGCCGTCGCGCTTGCGGCCTTCGCCGTGACCGGACCCGCCCAGGCGCAGTCGCCCGGGCCTTATGTCTCGGGCGCGTTCGGGGTGACCCAGCCGCGCGACTGGGACATGACGGGAACGGGTGTCAGCACCACACAGGAATCGGACCTCGGCTTTGCCGGCGCCATCGCGCTGGGCACGACGTTCTCCGACAACTGGCGCGGCGAGGCGGAACTTTCCTACAGCAACGCCAACGTGGATTCGTTCTCCGGCACCAATGGTTCGGGCGAGACGTCCATGTTCGGCCTGATGTTCAACGGTTTGTACGATTTCAAGACCAACTCCCGCTGGACGCCCTATGTCGGCGCCGGGATCGGCGCCGCTGTGATCGATGCCAACGACCTGTCGCCGGTCGGCGGCTCGCGCATCTCGAAAAGCGATCAGGTGTTCGCCTACCAGGGCATCGCCGGCGTGACCTATAAGATCGACGATCAATTGGGTCTGTTCACGGAATACCGCTATGTCGGCGCCATGGACCGCGACCTGCGCACCGATTCCGGCATCGATGTTGATGCCGATTCCGGCGAACACCGCATCATGGTCGGCCTGCGCTGGTCCTTCGGCGCGCCGAAACCCATGCCGAAGGCCGAACCCCAGCCCGTGCCCGTTCAGGCGCCGGCCCCCGCGCCGGAACCGAAGCCGGTGGCCAAGCCCGCGCCGGAAGCACCGCGCAATTATCTGGTGTTCTTCGATTGGGACAAGGCGGACCTGACCGCCGACGCCCAGGCGATCATCAAGGCCGCCGCCGCCAATTCCAAGACCATGACGGTGACCCGCATCGAAACCACGGGCCATGCCGACCGCTCGGGCACGGACGCCTATAACCTGCGTCTGTCCAAGCGCCGCGCCGACGCGGTGATGGGCGAATTGGCCCGCCTGGGCATTCCCGCGAGCGAGGTCGTCGTGCGCTGGAAGGGCGAACGCGAACCCCTGGTGCAGACGCCGGATGGTGCCCGCGAGCCGCAGAACCGGCGCGTCGAGATCATTCTCAGCAAATAAAAAAGCCGCCCGTTGGGCAGCTTGCGGTGGGGTGGGGTTTCCGGTCCGCGTCGATCTTCGATGTTTAATCGTCGAGGACGGGTTTTCCGGGCTTGCCCGCGGCGGTATCCATGGCCGCCAGGGTTTCCGCGTTGGGCGGCGGCGTGACCGCGGCCATCATGGAGGCGTTCGTCGGCACCCCCTGGGCATAGGCCAGTAGCCCCTGGCGCGGCTGGGCCTGGGCCTCGCGGAACACGCGGGCCATGGTCTGGCAATAGGCCGGCTGGGTCAGGCGCTTCAAGGATGCCCGGTTGGCCAGGTGGGTGATGAAGCGGTTCAACTCCCGCTCCGCCCCGGCGCGGTAGACGCGCTGGAAAATGCCGCGCAGCGCCCGGCCTTCGCGGACCAGTTCGTCCTGATGGCGGGTCACCACGGTGTTGTACTGGGACTGCTGCTGGCAGCTGAGGGCGGCCACGGCCAGTTCGGCGCGGAACATGCGCATCTGAACGGCGCGGGCTTCGTCCGGGGTCAGGCAGGTCGTGGGCAGGCGGATGTCGGCGAAATCATCGCCCGGGGCGCAGGCGGCGTTCGCCGTTTGGGGGGCAAGCGCGACAACGGCCAGCGCGGCCGCACCGGCCGCCGCCATCAGATGTCGTTTCCACGATTTCGCTGCGGATATTGCCAAGTCCCCGGAAACCCCTTGTGCGTCCCCAAATCTCCTTAATTGCCCCAATCATGCCATCAAGGAAGTTACCATGCAACTAACGAACGGCGCCGCCGTTCCGGGGCGAAAATCCGGCGCGGCGGCGCGTCTGGGCAGGAAATCGGTGCGTCAGGCGGTCTTTTGGGTGGCGTTTTCCATATAATCCGGGTCCATGACCGTGGCGCGGCGCATGTCGCGGCGGTAGGCGTCCAGGTCATAGGGCCGGGCCCGGTGCATGGTGCAGCGGTTGTCCCAGATCACCAGATCGCCGACCTGCCAGGTGAAGGTATGGACGAACTGCGGCTGGGTCGCGTGCTCCATCAGGTCGCGGATCAGCATGCGGCCCTCGGGCACGGGCATGCCGACGATGTGCGAGGCATGAGAGGCAAGGTACAATGACTTGCGCCCGGTCGCCGGATGGACGCGCACCAGGGCGTGCTGGACCGGCGGCAGGGCCTTGCGTTCACTGTCGGAAAATTCGGTGAATCCCAGTTTGGCGCGCGAGGTGGCGATGCAGTGCTCGGCCTCCAGACCTTCGATGCGGTCCTTCATCTTTTGCGGCAGAGCATCGTAGGCGGCGCGCATGTCGGCGAACTGGGTCTCGCCGCCTTCCGGCACCACCGTATGGGCGTGCAGCAACGAGTATTTCGCCGTCACCTTCTTGAACGAGGCATCCGTGTGCCACAGCTGATTGGCCAGCCCGAAGATGCGCCGGCGGTCGGCGCGGTCCATGGTCTCGTTCTTCTCGTTCAGGTTCGAAATGTCGACCAGTTTGGGCCCGATGCGGTCCTTCAGCCCGTCCTTGAGCAGCCGGTTGTCGGCGTACAGCGGCCCGAACCGTTCAGCGAAGGCGGCCTGGGCGTCCTCGTCCAGGGTCGGCCCGTGGAAGATCAGGACGGCGTTGGTGTCGATGGCGGCCTGGATTTCGGCGAAGGTGTCCTCGCTCATGGGCTGGGACAGGTCGATGTCCTGGACCTCGCCCACGAAGGTGGGGTTCAACTGTTTGACGGTGACGGCCATGGCGGGCTCCTTGGATCGGCGGTTTCCTCTGCGCCGCGCCCGTCTGCGCGGGATCGGCGATGAAACTGATTTGACAGCGGTCATTGGATAATGTCGAATTCAAAATATTAGCCACCCATAACAAAATATTATGGAGCGTCCAAGTCCATGCGCCTCAATCTGCGACAGGTCGAAGCCTTCCGCGCCGTGTTCCAGACCGGCAGCATGACCGCCGCCGGGGACCTGATGGGCATCACCCAGCCGGCGGTCAGCCGCCTGATCAAGGATCTGGAGGCGGAAATCGGCCTGCCCCTGTTCGAGCGCGCGGCCGGGCGGGTGATCGCGACGCCGGACGCCGTGGCCCTGTTCCGCGAGGTCGAACGCAGCTTTCACGGCCTCGACCGCGTCGCCCGGGCGGCGGCGGAACTGCGCCAGCGCCGCCAGGGGGAACTGCGCATCGCCGCCTCGGTGGCGCCGTCGTTCTATTGCCTGCCGGCGGTCATCCATGCCTTTCACACGGCCTGGCCGGGGGTTGCGTTGTCGCTCAAGACCGGGTCGTCCCCCGAAGTTCTTGATCTGGTCGCCATGCAGCAATGCGACCTGGGCGTGGCCGTGGTGCCGGCCGATTCCCCCGGCGTCGTGACCCGGGCCCTGCCCGTACACGAGGCGCTTTGCGTCCTGCCCCACGGCCATCCGCTTGCCGCCAAGGCGGTAATCGGTCCGAATGATCTGGACGGCGTGCCGCTATTGGTGCTGGCCGATTACAGCCGCCTGCAGCAGCAGTTCATCGCCTGTCTGGATGCGGCGGGAATTGCGATCAACGTGGTGTTCGAATCCTCGTTCTCGGCCTCGATCTGCCCGCTGATCGTCGACGGCGTCGGGGTCGGCGTGCTCGATCCCCTGACGGCGCGGGCCCACGCGGGCCGCGGCGTGGTGCTGCGCCCGTTCCGGCCGGCGGTGACCTACGAGCTGAAGGCGATGTTCCCGGCGGCCCGCCCCCTCGGCGACCGTGCGGCGGCGTTCACCGACCTGCTGCACCGCCATCTTGAGGCATTCGGGGGCTAGCGTTCGCCGGGCGGGATGTCCCTGACCGCCGCCGCGAAGGCCGCCACGTCGTCGAGCGGGTATTTCAGATGTTTGCGCTCCGTCGACGGCGGATGACGGTCGCGGGACACACCGGGCCGCCGTTCGGTCTTGGGGCGGATCGGGCGCGCAACGAAGCCGCCGCCGCAGTTGGGGCAGACGTTGGACAGCACGTCCTCGACGCAGGTCCGGCAGAACGTGCACTCGTAGGAACAGATCATGGCGTCCTGGGATTCCGGCGGCAGGTCCGTGTCGCAGCATTCGCAGTTGGGTTTGAGGATCAGCATGGGGAAATCCTATGACGGTTGCGGCATCAGGGAATGGGGAGACGGCTCGCCGTCGTCGCGGGTTGAGAGGCCCAGGTCGTTGACGGCGCAGATGCGCTGCTTCACGCCGGGAGGCGCTTCGTCCGTCTGCCCGTGTTCATAGGCGACGATCTGCAACCGTTCCCGGACAAGGTCGATCAGTTCGCCCGAACGCAGCAGGTGGTCCGGATTGCGCGGCCGCCCGAAGGCCTCGTTGCCACGGGCGAAGGTCTCGTACAGCAGGACGCCGCCGGGTGCGAGCGACCCGACCAGGCCTTCAATGTGCGGGCGGTACAGATAGTTGCTGACCACGATGGCGGCGAAGGCGGCGGGCGGGAAGGGCCAGGGGGAGCCGTCCTCCAGGTCGATGTCCACGACCTCGGCCCGTGCCTCGCGGGCGAGATCGGCCAGCGCAGAGACGTCCTTGTCGGCGGCCGTCACCGGATGGCCCCGCTCCAGAAAATGGCGGGCGTGCCGTCCGCCGCCGGCGGCGAGATCAAGCACCCGCCCGCCCGCGGGCCCGTCCATGGCCACCAGGGGGGCGAACCGCGTGATCCAGGTCGAGGGCGTCTTGAATTTCTGGTGGTGGGCGGCGTCGGACATGGGGGCGATTCCTGGGTTTCTGCACGGCGGCGATTCGGATTTTGTTAAGCGTTTCACACTATGTTTCAGGGTTCAAACCGCCTATAACAGGCGCGATCGGCCCTGAAATCCGCCTTTCTTCATGACTTTACGGGAAATCAGGAGCCGCCGGCACAGAAAGAGTCCGAGCGATGATCCGCTATCGACTGATTTGCAGCCAGGACCATGAATTCGACGCCTGGTTCCGTGACGGTGCCGGCTATGAGCGCCAGATCAAGCGCCAGCAGGTGACCTGTCCCCATTGCGGCGACATCGACGTGACCAAGTCGGTCATGGCGCCGGGCATCGCCACGTCATCCCATACGGACAAGTTCGCCGAAGCCAAGGCGCATGAGGTCGCGCGCCGCATCCTGACCGCCGTCGGCAAGCTGCGCGACAACGTCGAGCAGGAATGCGAATACGTCGGCGACCAGTTCGCCGACGAAGCCCGCGCCATCCATTACGGTGATGCCGACGAGCGCGGCATCTACGGCGAGGCGTCGGACGATGACGCCGCCGGGCTGGAGGAGGAAGGCATCGAATTCTTCCGCTTGCCGAACCGTCCCCAGCGCCGCGACAACTGATCCCGAATTCCCGGACGGCGCACGTCAGTCCGTGAACGAGACCCCGGCGTTGCGTTCCAGCACCTTGATGATGTCGTCGCAGCTCGCCTTGGGGCCGAGCATCTGCATGCCCGCCTGAAAGAATTCGCGGGTCAGGTTCGACGCCATCATGGGCACGCCCGAATCATTGCCGAGCTGACAGGCCAGACGCACGTCCTTGTGCATCAGGTCCATGGCAAAGGTTCCGGGCATTTTGTCCCGCACGCGCACCAGGGAAATCTTGGACGCGTTGCTCTGCCCCGATCCCTTGCTCAGCACCTCGATCATGGTGTCCAGGCTCAACCCGTTCTTCATGCCCATGGTCACGGCTTCGAAGGTGGCGATGCGGATCGACGCACTGGTGACGTTGTTGACCAGCTTCATGGTGTGGCCGGCGCCGACATCGCCGCAGTGGAAGATGTTGGGGCTGATGGTTTCCAGATAGGGCCGCACCCGGTCGAACTGTTCCTTCGGGCCGCCGGCCATGATGGCGATGGTGCCGGCCTCGGCCCCGTGCGGGCCGCCGGACACGGGTGCGTCGATCAGGCCGATGCCCTGTTCCGCCAGATCCGCCGCCATGGCGCGGGTTTCGTTGGGGTCGCCCGTGGTCTGATCGACGATCAGCTTGCCGGGCGCCAGCCCCTCGCTCAGGCCGCCGGGGCCGAAGATCGCCTGGCGGACCTCGGTCGAGGTCGGCAGGCAGGTCAGGATAATGTCGCATTCGCGGGCCAGCGCCGCCGGGTCCTGGACCGGCTGGGCGCCGTCGGCGGCGAAGCGGTCGACGGCTTCGCGGTTCAGGTCGAACACGCGCAGCTTGTGTTCCCGCATCAGCCGCCGCGCCAGCGCGCCGCCCATCATGCCGAGTCCGATGTATCCCAAATTCATGTCAGATGTCCTCCCATGGGCGTTCGCGTGCGGGCCGTGCCGCCCGCGAACGGATTGGTTTCTTGTTCCTTGGTGATTCGCGCCCGGACAGGCGGGATCGTGAAGGTGCCGGAAGGGATGATAGCGAATACGGCCCGTGTCTAGAAGGCCCGGTGCTTATGCCACGGTCAGGCGCGGCAGGGAGCGGTGCCGCGACGCCAGCCGGGCGGCTACCCGGGAGGGCGGAAAATCGACGACCACGCGCGTTCCCTTGCCCTTGGCGCTGACGACCTCGGTGGTCGCCCCGTGGGTTTTCGCCAGCTCGATCGCGAGCGGCAGGCCGAGGCCCGTGCCCTGGTGGTCGCGGGTCATGGTATGGCCGACTTGGCCGAACCGCGACAGGGCAATCTCCAGTTCCTCCGCGTCCATGCCGATGCCCGTGTCGACGACGGCAAGACGCAATCCGCCGCCGTCCAGCAGCAGGGCCTCGACCGTGACCCGCCCGCCGGTGCCGGTGAATTTCACCGCGTTGGACAGCAGGTTCAGCAGGATCTGCTTGATCCGCCGTTCGTCGGCGAACAGGCCGGGCAGGCCGGGTGCGATGTTGGCGCCCAGGTGGATGCCCTTGCGCGCGACGTCGCCGCCGACCATGCGGAAGGCTTCGCCGATCGCCCGGTCCAGGTTGATCTCGGCCTCGCTCAGGTGCAGTTGCTGTGCCTCGGCCGCCGACAGGTCCAGGATATCGTTGATCAGGGACAACAGATGGCTGCCGGATGAATTGATGTCGCGCAGGCATTCCTCCTGCCGGCCGTTGGCGAGCGGCCCGTAGACCCCTTCCTTGAGCGATCCGGAAAACCCGATGATCGCGTTCAGCGGCGTGCGCAGTTCGTGGCTCATGTTGGACAGGAATTCGGTTTTCGCCCGGTTGGCGCGTTCGGCGCGGTTCTTCTGACGCTCCATGTCGTCCTGGGCCTGGGCTATATCCATGATGGTGCGGCGCAGTTCGGTGTTCTTGGTCTCCAGTTCCTGCACCGTCGCGCGGACCTTCGATTCAAGGGGGCGGTAGATGAACAATGCCTCGCCGAGCAGGGCCAGGAGGGCGCAGATCCACAATCCCGTCTCGAACCGCTTGATCCGCCCGATGGCGCTGCGGGAAAAAGCCTCATAGGCCTCGACCGCGGAATTCAGCATGGGCTCCAGCACATGCGGGCCGTAGTTGATCAGGTAGACATAGGACGATGTGTTGAACCTGAGCTCGCCGTAGCGATGCGTATAGATATCCCGCGCATGATCGAGAAACCGGTTGACCGCCAGGTCGAGGCCGACGGTGTTGTCGAAATAGATGATTTCCAGATCCTTGGTCATGACCTGGGGGATGCCGGCCTCCGCGTCGCCGGTCAGCAGCAGCAGGTGTGCCCGCTGCATGGCGTTGACGGCACGGCCCAACTGGGCGCGGGAAATCTCGTATTCGTATTCGTCCTGGGCGAGGGCCATCTGTCCGGCGAAATGGGCGATGCGGTTGGTCTGCCCATTTTGGCCGCCGGCGACGAAGATCAGGTGCGCGTAGTCCGACTGCTTGTCGATGATGAAATGCATGGTGACGAACGACGCCGTGACCAGCAGCGCGATGGCGGCCAGCCCCAGGACATAGCGATATCGCAGGCTTTTGACCGCCGCCAGTTCCGACATGTTCCGTTCCGTCCAGGTCCTCGTTGATCGCCCATTCGGGCGTATCCTAGCGGCGGCATGTGACAGATATGTTTCGCGGAGATTGTCTAGCGGGCGTCCTTGACGCAGAAGGCCAGGTAGTTGACGGCAAGGTCCCGGGCATCCAGGCGCCAGGTGTCGTTCAGGGGGTTGAACACCATGCCCTCCAGATCGGTGAGCCGCACGCCGTGGGCCGCCAGCCCCTCGGCCAGTTCCGACGGGCGCACGAACTTGCGCCAGTCATGGGTGCCCACGGGCAGCCAGCGCAGAATGTATTCGGCGCCGACCTTGGCCAGGGCCAGGGACTTGAGGGTGCGGTTCAGGGTCGTCACCACCATGCAGCCGCCCGGCCGCACCAGCCCGGCCGAGGCGGCCAGGAAGGCGTCCAGGTCGGCGACATGCTCGACGACCTCCATGTTCAGGACCACGTCGTAGGTCTGGCCCAGGCCGGTCAGGTCCTCGGGCAGGACGTGGCGGTAATCGACGTCCAGGCCCATCTGTTCCGCGTGCAGGCGGGCCACGGCGACGTTCTTCTCGCCGGCGTCGATGCCCGTGACCTTGGCGCCCAGCCGCGTCATGGGCTCGGCCAGCAGGCCGCCGCCGCAACCGATGTCGAGCAGCGTGAGGCCCGTGAGCGGCGCCGTCTTTTCCGCGTCCAGGCCAAAATGGGCCGTCACCCGGTCGCGGATATAGGCGATGCGCACCGGGTTGATGCGGTGCAGGGGGCGGAACTTGCCCTTGGCGTCCCACCATTCGTCGGCGATGGCCTGAAAGCGGGCGACCTCGCCGTCATCGGCGGTGGTCGGTCGGGACGATGTTTTCGGGGCGGTCTGGGCGGTCATAGGGAGCCTTTGCGTTGTTGGCGGCGCGGGCACCTTGCCCGCAACGCCGATTAAGAGTAAGAAGGCGCCGCCCGGCAGACAAGGGCAAGTAACTCCGACGGAAAATTCCGGTTTTCGGGCATCTTTCAGCAATCGGGAGAGACACCGGTTCCATGGCGTTGATCGTGCAGAAATTCGGCGGCACTTCGGTGGCCGACGTTGACCGCATCAAGGCGGTGGCGCAGCGCGTCAAATCCGAGGTCGACGCGGGCCACCAGATCGCCGTCGTGGTGTCGGCCATGGCCGGAGTGACCAACCAGCTTGTCGGTTATGTCGACGACATTTCCAAGCTGTACGACGCCAGGGAATACGACGCCGTCGTCGCCTCGGGCGAACAGGTCACGTCGGGCCTGCTTGCCCTGGCGCTGCAGGATATCGGCGTTTCCGCGCGGTCCTGGCAGGGCTGGCAGATTCCCATCCATACCAACGATGTCCATGCCAAGGCGCGCATCACCGGCATCGACACGGACAAGATCATGGCGCGCCTGGAACAGGGCGAGGTCGTGGTCGTCCCCGGTTTCCAGGGCGTGGCCCCGGACGGCCGCATCACCACCTTGGGCCGCGGCGGCTCCGATACCTCGGCGGTGGCACTCGCGGCGGCGCTCAAGGCGCACCGCTGCGACATCTACACGGACGTCGACGGGGTCTATACCTGCGATCCCCGGATCGTCACCAAAGCCCGCAAGCTGAGCAAGATCACTTACGAGGAAATGCTGGAGATGGCATCCCAAGGTGCGAAGGTCCTGCAGACCCGCGCCGTGGAAATGGCCATGAACCATGGGGTGCGCACGGAGGTCCGCTCGAGCTTCTCCGCCGAACGCGGCACCCTGGTCGTGAATGAGGAAGAAATCGTGGAAAAGCAAGTCGTCAGCGGCATCGCCTATTCCCGGGACGAAGCCAAGATCACCCTGGTTCGCGTCGCCGACCAGCCCGGCGTTGCGGCCGGTATCTTCGGCCCCCTGGCCGACGCCAACGTCAACGTCGACATGATCGTGCAGAACGTGTCGGCCGACGGCAACGCCACCGACCTGACCTTCACCGTCACCAAGGCCGACCTGGAGCGCACCAAGGCGATCCTGCAGGCGAAGAAGGGTGAACTCGGCTACGAAGACCTGGTCGCCAAGGACGGGGTGGTGAAAATTTCCATCATCGGCGTCGGCATGCGGTCGCATGTAGGCGTGGCGCAGACCATGTTCCGCACCCTGGCCGACAAGGGCATCAACATTCAGGTGATTTCGACCTCCGAAATCAAGGTCAGCGTGCTGATTGCCGAGGAATATACCGAACTGGCGGTACGCGCCCTGCATACGGCCTACGGCCTGGACGCCGCCTAAAGCCCCTTGTTTCGGGGCGCGCCGACACGGCAAAAGGCCTCGGCGGCGAATTTTCCGGCGGCAGTGTGGTCGCCTTCGCGACTGTTTGATCCTATATGATAGCGAGGCCGGGGGGAAACGGACCCGGGCAGTCCGCGCGCGCAGATCAGGGCAGGGGTCTTTTATCCAGTGAACGACAAGCCGAACCCGCAAAACCCGGCTGCCAAGCCAGGGGGACAGGCGCCGAAGAAGGCGCCCGTCATGGGCCGACGGCGTTCCGACGTCTCGCCCGTGCCTCGGCGCATGCTCAGCCGGGTCCGGACCGTCATGGCGGCGGCGGGGACGGCGCAGGAGCGCCTGGATCAGATTGTCCGGGTGATCGCCCTGGAAATGGTCGCTGAAGTCTGTTCCATCTATCTGCGCCGTGCCGGCGATGTGCTCGAACTGTTCGCCACCCAGGGTCTGCGCAAGGATGCGGTTCACAAGACACGGCTGCGTGTCGGCGAGGGGCTGGTCGGTGAAATCGCCGCCCATGCGCTGCCCTTCGCCCTTGAGGACGCGCAGTCCCACCCCAGCTTCGCCTACCGTCCGGAAACCGGTGAAGAGCTGTTCCATTCCCTGATGGGCGTGCCGGTTCTGCGCGGCGGGCGGGTCACCGGCGTTCTCGTGGTGCAGAACCGCACGCGCCGCGCCTACGAGGATGAAGAGGTCGAAACCCTTCAGACCGTGGCCATGGTGCTGGCTGAGCTGGTCGCCGGCGGCGATCTGGTGGCGGCGGACGAACTGCTGCCGGTCGACGGCATCGCGCTGAAGCCGCTGCGTATCGAGGGGCTGAAGCTGAACGGCGGCATCGGCATCGGCGTGGCGGTCCTGCACCGCCCGCATCTGTTCATCGAGCGGATCGTCGCCGACGATCCGGCGGCGGAACGCGAACGCCTGCATCAGGCATTCAAGGCCATGCACGGGGCGCTCGACGACATGCTGGCCTCCGACAACATGGCCAAGGGCGGTGAACACCGCGACATCCTGGAAACCTACCGTCTGATCGCCCAGGACGCGGGGTGGCTATCGCGCATCGAGGACGCCATCGATTCCGGCCTGTCGGCGGAAGCCGCCGTGCAGCGCGTGCAGAACGACCTGCGCGCACGCATGGCCGGGATCGACGACCCCTACCTGCGCGAACGGGCCCACGACCTGGACGATCTGGGCTATCGCCTGACCCAGCACCTGATGGGGTCGGAGCCGGGGCCCCGGGAAATGCCCGACAACGCCATCCTGATCGCGCGCAACATGGGCCCGGCGCAGCTGCTGGATTACGACAGCCAGAAACTGCGCGGCCTGGTCCTGGCCGAAGGCTCGCCCAACGCCCATGTCGCCATCGTCGCCCGCGCCCTCGATCTGCCGGTGGTCGGACGGCTCGACAATATCCTCGACCGGGTCGAGGAGGGCGATCCTCTGATCATCGACGGCGACCACGGCCAGGTCTACCTGCGCCCCGGCGACGACATTCGCATCACCTTCGAGGACAGTCTGCAGCTTCGCGCCGAACAGCGCGCCCAATACGCGGAACTGAAGGACCTGCCGTCGGTGACCAAGGACGGCATCGCGGTCAACCTGCTGCTTAACGCCGGGCTGCGCGTCGACCTCATGCATCTGGACCATACGGGGGCGGTCGGCATCGGCCTGTTCCGCACGGAAATCCCCTTCATGGTGGAATCCGAAACCCCGACCGTCGACCGTCAGCAGGAAATCTACACCACCGTTTACGAGCGCGCCGACGACCGTCCGGTGACCTTCCGCACCCTCGATGCCGGCGGCGACAAGGTGCTGCCCTATTGGGATGTCGAAGGCTCGGAAGAAAACCCGGCCATGGGCTGGCGCGCGATCCGGGTGTCGCTCGACCGCCCGGCGCTGATGCGCGATCAGTTGCGCGCGCTGATTCGCGCGGCGGCGGGCAAGACGCTGCGCGTGATGTTCCCCATGGTCACGGAAGTCGCCGAATTCGATACGGCGAAAAAGCTGCTGGATGCCGAACTGACCCGTGCGCGCCGGCGCGGCCATCTGCTGCCGGCCATCGTGCGGGCCGGGGTGATGCTCGAGGTGCCGGGCCTGATTTTCCAGATGCCGGCCCTGACCAAGCGGGTCGATTTCATTTCCGTCGGCTCCAACGACATGCTGCAGTTCCTGTTCGCCGCCGACCGGGGCAACCCCCTGGTGGCGTCCCGCTACGACGATCTGGCGCCCGCCGCCATCAATTTCCTGGGCGAGATCGCGCGGCAATGCCGGGAAACCGGGACCGAGCTCAGCCTGTGCGGCGAAATGGCCGGTGATCCGCTGGCGGCGATGACGCTGATCGGCCTGGGATACCGCAATCTGTCCATGTCTGCGCCGTCGATCGGGCCGGTCAAGGCCATGATTCGCTCGCTCGATGTGGGGGCCTTGGAAAGCTATCTTTCCGGCCTGACGCAGTCGCCGGACCACTCTCTTCGGGAGAAACTGAGGGCCTTTGCTGCAGATCATGGTGTAATGGTTTAAAGCAACCGGTTTTCTGCTTGAATCTACATGACTTTTCGTGGGATTATTCAACCTGCGGAAAAGACGAAACGATTCGCCTTTTATTTCGGCCGCCGTTGCGACCCTGGGGGGTGTCGTCGCCGCGGTCATCCAGCCGCCGGGCTCCGGTTTCGGATCGCCCGCGCGTCGGGATTCCAGGGGGCGGACGTTGGGGCAAAGGGGTGATCTGCGCGTGAACCACGATCCCATCTCACGGGCGACGCCGGGGGGCGCCGCCGCTGACCGCCGAACAGGCGTCGGGGGACTTTTACGGGCCTCGCGGCTGCGTTGCGGCGAGGATTTGGACGTCATCGCCCAGGTTCTGCGCATTCGCCGCCGCCACTTGCAGGCCATCGAGGACGGCAATTTCGATCAGCTCCCGGGCACCACTTACGCGGTCGGCTTCATCCGCACCTATGCGGATTATTTGGGCCTGGACAGTGACGAAGTGGTGCGCCGCTTCAAGGGCGAGCAGACCCTGCAGCCGGGCAAGACGCCCAAGTCCGACCTGATCTTCCCGTCGCCGATGTCCGAGACGGGCATCCCGCGGGGCGCCGTGGTGTTCCTCGGCGTGGTGATCGGCGTGATCGCCTACGGCGGCTGGTACAGTTCGACCGTCGACAACGATTTCTTCAAGCAATGGATCGAGCCCGTGCCCGCGCGTCTGGCGGCCCTGCTGCCGGGCGGCGCCGAGAACGACGGCCCGGATCACAGTCAGGCCGTCGCCGCGGACAAACCGATGTCCGAACCGGTTGAAACCGCCATGGCCCCCGCCGCGCCCGCCGAAATGGGCAGCGCTGCCGGGCAGCCTGATCAATTGACCGCCACGACCGAAGCGGCATCGGAACCCGTCCCGCAGGCCCTGACGGAACAGACGCAAACGGACCCAGTCCGGACGGACCCGGCCCCCGCGACGGAACCCGCCGCGGCCCCCGCGTCCGCACCGGTGAGCGAAACCGCGGACGTCACCCCGACGCCGGAAGCCATGGCGCCTGCCGCCGGCGACAATGCCGCTGGCCCGGCCGCCGCGCCGGTGACCGAAACCGTGCGTCCGCCCGAATCCATCGCCCAGCCCGTGGAAACCGCCGAACTGCCCGCGCCCGCGCCCCAGGCGCCGGCCGTGTCCGACACGCCGGCCCCGGCCGCCGAGACCTCGGAAACAACGCCGACGCCGGCGGCGGTGGAAGTCGCCAGCACGCCGGCCGAGACGGCGGAAGCCCGCATCGTCCTGACCGCGATCAACGACAGTTGGGTCGAGGTCCGCGAACAGGGTACCGATACCTGGATCTGGGGCAAGCTTTTGCGCGCCGGTGAATCCTATGCCGTGCCCGACCGCCCTGACCTGAAGCTGAAAACCGGCAACGCCGGCGGCCTGACCATCCGCGTCGACGGCGACGGCGTCCCGTCGGTCGGCGCCAGCGGCGAGGTCGTGCGCAACGTGCTGCTCGACCCCGAGCGTCTGAAGGCCGGGACCGCCGTTTTCCGCTGATCCGTCCCTGAACCCCGCGGGTTGGGCCGTCACGACCGTTGACCGCGGGCCGGGCGTCGGGCAAAACATGCCCCACGGGCCGTGCCGGCGCGGTTTCTCGCTTGTACGCCGCCGGAACCGGACCCATGTAGGTTGCCGTTGAGCGATTAAAGGATCCACTTTCATGTCTCAGGAAGCCGCGCTTCCCGCCGACCGCGCGTTCGCCTTCGGACCCAAGGCGCGCCGGGTGAGCGTGCCCGTGAAAATCGGCAAGGTCGCCATGGGCGGCCTCAACCCCATCGTCGTGCAGTCCATGACCAACACGGACACCGCCGACATCGACGGTACGGTCGAACAGATCCATGCCCTGGCCCAGGCGGGATCGGAAATCGTCCGCGTCACCGTCGACACGGAACGCGCCGCCGCCGCCATTCCGCATATCAAGGAAAAGCTGCTGGCGCGCGGCGTCGATACCCCCATCGTCGGCGATTTCCACTATATCGGCCACAAGCTGCTGGAAAGCCATCCGGCCTGCGCCGAGGCCCTGGACAAGTACCGTATCAACCCCGGCAATGTGGGCTTCAAGGAAAAGCGCGACACCCAGTTTTCCAAGATGGTCGAAAAGGCCATCGAATACGGCAAGCCGGTGCGCATCGGCGTCAACTGGGGCTCTCTCGACCAGGACCTGGTGGTCCGCCTGATGGACGAGAACGCCAAGTCCGCCAATCCCATGACGGCCGGGGAAGTGACGCAGGAAGCCCTGGTCCAGTCGGCGATTTCCAACGCGCTCAGGGCCGAGGAATTGGGCCTTGCGCGCGACCGTATCGTCCTCAGCTGCAAGGTCTCCGAGGTTCAGAGCCTGATCAAGGTCTACCGTGAACTTGCCAACCGGGGCGATTGGGCCCTGCATCTGGGCCTGACAGAGGCGGGCATGGGATCGAAGGGCATCGTCGCCTCGACCGCCGCCATGGCCGTGCTGCTGCAGGAAGGCATCGGCGACACCATCCGCGTGTCGTTGACGCCGTCGCCCGGCGGCGACCGTACGAAAGAGGTCATCGTCGCCCAGGAAATGCTGCAAACTATGGGCCTGCGCGCCTTCACGCCCCTGGTCACGGCCTGCCCCGGCTGCGGGCGCACGACCTCGACCTTCTTCCAGGAACTGGCCGACACCGTGCAGGGCTACGTGCGCGGCATGATGCCGACCTGGCGCGAACAGTACGACGGGGCGGAAAACCTGTCGCTGGCGGTCATGGGCTGCATCGTCAACGGCCCGGGCGAAAGCAAGCATGCCGACATCGGCATATCGCTGCCCGGCACCGGCGAGGCGCCGACGGCCCCCGTGTTCGTCGACGGGGAAAAGGTCGCGACCCTGCGGGGCGCGGCCATTGCCGAGGACTTCAAGAAAATCGTCGACGACTATGTCGCCCGCAAGTACCCGCGCAAGACCGGCGCCGCCAATTCCGGCGCCGGCGCCGACGCGGCGGAATAGCGGGACCGGCGGCGATGGCAGACCTGCAACCCGTCCGCGGGACCCACGACATTCTGGCCGACGACTTCCGCCTGCACCGCCATATCTGTGACCGGGCGGCGGCCCTGGCCGCGCGCCACGGGTTCCAGGAAATGACCCCGCCGATCTTCGAATTCACGGAAGTGTTCTCGCGCACGCTGGGCGAAACGTCCGACGTGGTGACGAAGGAGATGTACACCTTCGACGACCGGGGCGGCGATTCCATCACGCTCAGGCCGGAATTCACGGCCGGCATCGCCCGCGCCTTCATGTCGAACGGCCTGGCCCAGGAAGCGCCCCTGAAATATTTCGCCCGCGGCCCCGTGTTCCGTCACGAACGCCCGCAAAAGGGCCGTCTGCGTCAGTTCCATCAGATCGACGTGGAAATCCTGGGCGTGCCGGGGGCCCAGGCGGATATCGAGGTCATCGCCCTGGCCGCCCATATCCTGGACGACCTGGGCGTCGCCAAGGACGTGCGGCTGGCGCTCAACACCCTGGGCGATCCGGAAAGCCGGCAGGCCTACCGGGGCGTGCTGCTCGACTATCTGGCCAAATACCGCAACGACCTCAGCGAGGACAGCCGCACGCGGATGGACAAGAACCCGCTGCGCATCTTCGATTCCAAGGACAAGGGCGATCAGGAGATCATGTCCTCGGCGCCGTTGTTGCGGGAACATCTGAACGACACCTCGCGCAAATTCTTCGACGATGTGCTGGCCGGGCTCGACGCGCTCGGCATCGCCTATGAGGTGCAGCCCCGTCTGGTGCGCGGCCTCGACTACTATTCCCACACCGCCTTCGAATTCGTCACGGGCACCCTGGGCGCCCAGGGCACCGTGCTGGCCGGCGGCCGGTATGACGGTCTGATGGAACAGATGGGCGGCCGCGCGACGCCGGGAATCGGCTGGGCCGCCGGGGTCGAGCGCCTGGCCATGATGATCGGCGCGGCTCCGGCGGGCGAACGGCCCATCGTGGTCATCCCGCTGGGCGATGACGCGCTGGCCCCGGCCATGAAGATCGCCCTCGACCTGCGCCGGTCCGGCCATACGGTCGACATGGGCTATTCCGGCAACCTGAAGAAACGCCTGGCGCGGGCCGACAAGGCGAACGCCAAGACCGCATTGATCCTGGGCTCCGACGAACTGGCGCGGGGCGTGGCGACCCTGCGCAACATGGAATCCGGCACCCAGGCCGAGATCAAACTCTCCGATATCGTTGAAACCCTGAAGCTTCACTTCTAGCGAGGCAACCCCATGCCCGAAGACCGCGCGCATTCCGCCCGGCCCTTCGTGGCCGGGGTCAATCACCGGACCAGTTCCCTCGGCCTGCGCGACCAGATGTTCATCGAGGACGAGGCCGTGCCCGGCGTGCTCGCCCGCCTGCGCGACGCCGGCGTGGGCGAGGCGGTGCTGCTGTCGACCTGCGATCGGGTCGAGGTCGTGGGCGCCGATCCCGATCCGGAGGTGGCGGCGGACAGGGTGCTCGGCGTGCTGGCGGCGGAAACCCAGGTGCCGCTCGCCGGTCTCAAGGCTCAGGCCAACATCGCCGTCGACGAGGCGGCGGTCCTGCATCTGTTCAACATCGCGGCCTCGCTGGCCAGCCTGGTGATCGGCGAGCCCCAGGTTCTGGGGCAAGTCAAGGCCGCCCACCGCATCGCCAAGGAGGCGGGCCTGCCGGCGGGCGTGCTCGAATCCCTGTTGCAGGCCGCCTATGGCGCCGCCAAGCGGGTGCGCACGGAAACCGGCGTCGGCGAAGGCCCCGTGTCGATCGCCGCCGTCGCGACCATGCTGGTCCACGATCTGCACGGCGACCTGGGGGGCGTGTCGGCGCTGCTGGTTGGGGCCGGCGACATGGGCGAGATGGTGGCTGAGGACATGATCGGCGAGGGCCTGACCAACCTGACCGTGATCCATCCCCGCGAACGCCGGGCCAAACGCACGGCGCGGGTGCTGAACTGCAACCACGACCTGTTCGAAAACCTGGCCGGCCTGGTGCCCAAGACGGACGTTCTCATCGCGGCCTTGGGCGGCGGCGGGCGGATCGTCGAGAAAAGCCTGGTCGCGGCGGCGCTCAAGACCAGGCGGCGGCGGCCCATCCTGGTCGTCGATACGGCGGTGCCCGGCGACGTCGATCCGGCGGTCCATGACCTGGACGACGCCTATGTCTATGACTTCGGCGATCTGGAACGCATCGCCATGGAAGGGCTGGTCGGCCGCGGCGCCGAGGCCCAGGCGGCACAGCGCATCGTCGACGAGGAAGTGCGGGCGTTCCTCAACGGCCGCCGGGAACGGGACGCGGGGCCCCTGGTCGCGGGCCTGCGCCGCTATTTCGAGGATCAGCGCGCCCAGGCCCTGGCGGAAGCCGGCGGCGATGCCGAAAAGGCGACTCATCTGCTGGTCGCCCGTCTGCTGCACGGGCCGTCGACGCGGCTGCGCCGGGCGGCGGCCGAGGCCGACCTGGACCTGGCGGCGGCGGAACGCCTGATCGCCCATCTGTTTCAGCCGGATACCCCCGATGCCGATGGCGGTACGGGCGGCGGCGGCAAGGAGAACGCTTAAGTGAGCCTGAACGAGAGCCTGGACCGGGTGTTGACCCGCTACAAGGAACTGGAAGCCCTGATGTCCGAGGGCGGCGCCGGCGGTGACAAGATCGCCAAGCTGGGCAAGGAGTATTCCGACCTGGGTCCCGTGGTCGCGGCCGTCAAGGCCTACCGCAAGGCCCAGGCCGATGCCCAGGGCATGGCCGATCTGCTGGCCGATCCGGCGACTGACCGCGACATGCGGGAGTTGGCCGAGGAAGAGTTCCACGAACTGAAGGAAACCCTGCCGGAGTTGGAGCGCCAGGTGCAGTTGCTGCTGCTGCCCAAGGACGAAGCGGACGAGAAGAACGCGATCCTCGAAGTGCGCGCCGGCACCGGCGGCGACGAGGCCGGGCTGTTCGCCGCCGACCTGTTCCGCATGTACCAGCGCTATGCGGAAACCCACCGCTGGCGGTTCGAGATCATGAGCGTCAACGAAACCGGCATCGGCGGCTACAAGGAAGCCATCGCCACGATCTCGGGCACGGACGTGTTTGCGCGCCTGAAGTTCGAATCCGGCGTGCATCGGGTGCAGCGGATTCCGGTTACGGAATCGGGCGGGCGCATTCATACCTCGGCGGCGACCGTCGCGGTGATGCCCGAGGCCGAGGAGGTCGACATCGACATCGACGAAAAGGAACTGCGCATCGACGTGTTCCGCGCCTCGGGCCCCGGCGGCCAGTCGGTCAACACCACCGATTCCGCCGTGCGCATCACCCACCTGCCGACCGGTCTGGTGGTCATCCAGCAGGACGAGAAATCTCAGCACAAGAACCGGGCCAAGGCCATGAAGGTGCTGCGCGCGCGGCTGTACGAACGCGAGCGCCAGATCCGCGACGACGCCCGCGCCGCCCAGCGCAAGGGCCAGGTCGGGTCCGGCGACCGGTCGGAACGCATCCGCACCTACAACTTTCCCCAGGGCCGGGTCACCGACCACCGCATCAACGTCACGCTGCACAAGCTGGACCGGGTGATGGACGGCGAACTGGACGAACTGATGGACGCGCTGATCAGCGAAGACCAGGCCTCGCGCCTGGCCGAGATCGCGTGACGCCGGCAAAAAGCCGATTTGCCCCGGGCACCCTGGGCCATGCCGTGGACCGGGGGGCGGCCGACCTGGCGGCGGCGGGGGTCGACACGGCCCGTCTGGACGCCCGCCTGCTGACGGCCCATGTCCTGGGCCGGGATGCATCCTTCGTGCTGACCCATCCGGAAACGCAGCTGAGCGCCGAACAGCAGGACGCGGCCCGGCACCTGATCGCCCGCCGCGCCGCGCGCGAGCCCGTGTCGCGCATTCTGGGAGAGAAGGAATTCTGGTCCCTGGCCTTCCGGGTCACCGAGGCGACCCTGACGCCGCGCCCGGAAACGGAAACCCTGGTCGAAGACGCCCTTGCCCGGATTCGCGCCATGGGCCGGGAAGGGGAGGCGCTCCGCATTCTCGACCTCGGCACCGGCACGGGCTGCCTGTTGCTGGCCGTGCTGTCGGAACTGCCGCGGGCCCGGGGGCTCGGCATCGACATCAGCGGCGATGCCGTGGCCGTGGCGGCGGACAACGCCCGGCGCCTGGGCCTGGAAGGGCGCGCGCGGTTTCAGGCCGGCGACTGGACGGCCGGCCTTGCCGGCCCGTTCGACGTGATTCTGTCCAACCCGCCCTATATCGCCGAGGCCGACCGCGGGACGCTGCCCCCGGAAGTTCTGGGGTTCGATCCCCACGGCGCCCTGTTCGCGGGGCCGCGAGGGCTCGATGCCTATGCCGCCATCGCCCCCCAGGCGGCGGCGGTGTTGGCGCCCGGGGGAATCGTCATCGTCGAATTGGGCCAGGGACAGGACGCGGCGGTGTCCGGGATCTTTCGTCGCGCGGGACTGATCCCCGATGGGACCCGCGCCGATCTGGCGGGAATCCCCCGGTCGTTCGCCGCCGTGGCGGGGGATGGATGAACCCGCAAAAAAATGTTGGAAATGGGGGGGAACCGGTCTAGGGTGCCCGTGGTGGCCGTAAGGCCGCTTGGGCGGATCGTCCTGCGTGACGCGTCCTCGACATCCGAAAATCAAATGAAATTCGGAACCAGGTCGTGGCACCGGACAGGCCCCCCGGGATTTCCCTGAGCAAAGTGACGTGCGTCTCCGTTGGGTAACGAGGCGGTCGTTCTTTGAACAGCCGGTACGGCGGGCAGGCGAGGTTTGTCTGTCACCGTGGCGGGTGGGGCTGGTCCTTAATTCGGCCGGCCTGAATGGGAAGCGTACCCAGCAGCCCGCTAACAGCAGTGTTGCAAGGAAAATGAACAAGAACTCCAATAACAGACGGTCGCGCGGCCGCGGTGGCAACAAGCGTCACGGCAACGTTCGTAATCAAACCTTCGAAAGCAACGGCCCCGGCGTCAAAGTCCGCGGCTCGGCCCAGCAGGTTCTCGACAAATATCTGCTCCTGGCGCGGGATGCTTCCTCCGCCGGCGACCGGATCATGGCTGAATCCTATTTCCAGTTCGCGGAACACTATTTCCGCCTGCTGAACACGGATGAACAGCGCAACGCCGACCGCAACGGCCAGAACAGGGGACGCGGCGAAGACGGCGCGCGTCAAACACCGGGTGGTGCCGAAGGCGGGCCCGAGGACAACATGGGCGGCGATTACGACGACGACATGGACAACGACGGCGATCAGGACGACGCCGGCGCAGAGGTCATCCATACCGACCGGCCGCAGGCGAACAACGGCGACAACCGTGACAACCGCGATAGCCGTGGCGACCGAGACAGCCGCGATAACCGTGGTGACCGCGACAGCCGCGACAATCGCAATAACGGCAGAAACGGTTCCAGTGACGCCGCCGAGGCCGCGGATGACGCCGCTGCGCCGGAAGCGAAGCCCGCCCGTGCTCCCCGTGGACGTCGCCGCAAGGCGCCGGAGGCCTCGCAGGCCGAACTCCCCATGGACAGCAAGCCGGACGCGCAGCCGGACGTGCAACCCGAACAGCCCGCGGCTACAGACGCCGCTGATTGACTGCCTGAATTCCTCAAGCGCGATCCCTGATCGCGCCGCCTTAAAGATCAACGAGGCGAGAGGAACTCACCGACGGCGACTGGTCCGGCCTTCGTGACCCGGACGAACACGCCCATGTCGATATGGCCGAACCCGGCCTGCAGGAACTTGACGATGTTCAGGTCGCGCTCGGCCGTCGCCGGATTGACGTTGGTCGCGGCGCAGCGGTCGATGCGCTCGGTCACGGACGCCTCGGCGCCGCCGAGGGCGACCGTCTTGCCCAGCCAGTCGAATTCGGCCCAGGGGTCGATCCCGTCGATATAGAAATTGGCGCGAAAGCGCAGGGGGTCGACGGGCGCCTGGACAACCCGTTCCAAGTCGCGGATCGACGCCAGATTGATGACCGAAATCACCGGGTCCGGCTGGTCCGTCAGATGCTGTCCCGGATTGGCCTCGACCAGATGCGGGCGGCCGCGCGCTTCGTCCTTCATGTAGGCGGCGAAGAAATCCTCGATCATGGTGCGGCCGATGCGGTCGGTGATGTTGCCGCGCGCGACCTGGCGGCCCTGCCGCTTGATGGTCAGCACGCCCGTGGCGTCGTCGAAGGACGTTTCCAGGGTCGCCAGCTTTTCGTTCTTCACCAGGGCCAGGAAGTTGCGCTTGGGCATCCATTCCAGATGGTGGCCGCCGCTGACCGGGGTCGATCCCAGGGCCATGGCGAAGCGCCGGTCGCCCGGCAGGTATTCGTTCACCGCAAGCGTGGTGGCGTCGAGCGCCTCGGGCGTCAGACCCTTCACCGGATAGCGGTAGATATGTTTGATCTCGGCAGTCATGGGACGGCGAGGCTCGCCCTTTCGCCGTCCGCCGTCAACGCCTGAAATATTAATTTGTCCGAAGATTGCACGCGCGCGGCCATAACCTTATTTCACTTACGGGAATAGACGCCCTATTGCCCTGCAGATCGCCGCCGCAAACGCCTATGTTTGCTTGGGATGTGCACTAACGCTTGAGAGGGGCGGCCGGTTCGCCGATTATCGGGAACGCACCGCTCTGTCGCCAAAGGACGGGACAGATGGAATTTGAAAAATTTACCGAACGCGCACGCGGCTTCATCCAAAGCGCGCAGTCGCTTGCCATACGTGAAACCCACCAGCAGTTCACGCCGTTGCATCTGCTCAAGGTGCTGCTCGACGACAAGGAAGGCCTCGCCGCCTCGCTGATCGAGGCCGGCGGCGGCAACGCCCAGCGCGCGCTGCGCCTGACCGAGGGCGAGTTGAAGCGCCTGCCCAAGGTCGAAAGCGACACGGTGCAGATCTACCTGGCGTCGGAAACGGCCAAGCTGTTCGACCAGGCAGAGCAGATCGCCGACAAGGCCGGTGACAGCTTCGTCACGGTCGAGATGCTGCTGCTGGCCATGGTCATGGCCCAGGGCACCAAGGCCGCCGATATCCTCAAGGAAGCGGGCATCACGCCACAGGATCTGAACACGGCGATCAAGGAATTCCGCAAGGGCCGCGCCGCCAATTCGGCCAATGCCGAGGACGGCTACGACGCGCTCAAGAAATACGCCCGCGACCTGACCCAGGCGGCCATGGACGGCAAGCTCGACCCGGTGATCGGCCGCGACGAGGAAATCCGCCGCGCCATCCAGGTGCTGTCGCGCCGGACCAAGAACAACCCGGTGCTGATCGGCGAGCCCGGCGTGGGCAAGACGGCCATCGTCGAGGGCCTGGCGCTGCGCATCGTCAACGGCGACGTGCCGGAAGCCCTGAAGCAGAAACGCCTGATGGTGCTCGACCTGGGGGCGCTGGTCGCCGGGGCCAAGTTCCGCGGCGAGTTCGAGGAACGCCTGAAAGCGGTCCTGGCCGAGGTCACGGCGGCGGCCGGGCAGATCATCCTGTTCATCGACGAGATGCACACCCTGATCGGCGCCGGCAAGGCCGAGGGCTCAATGGATGCCTCCAACCTTCTGAAGCCGGCCCTGGCGCGGGGTGAGCTGCACTGTGTGGGGGCGACGACCCTGGACGAGTACCGCAAGCATGTGGAAAAGGACGCGGCCCTGGCCCGCCGGTTCCAACCCGTGTTCGTGGGCGAGCCGACGGTCGCCGACACCATCTCGATCCTGCGCGGCATCAAGGAAAAGTACGAACTGCACCACGGCGTGAAGATTCACGATCACGCCCTGGTCGCGGCGGCGACGCTTTCGAACCGCTACATCACCGACCGTTTTCTGCCGGACAAGGCCATCGACCTGATGGACGAAGCCGGCTCACGCGTGCGCATGGCCGTCGATTCGAAGCCCGAGGAACTGGACGAACTCGACCGCCGGGTTATTCAGTTGAAGATCGAACGCGAGGCGCTGAAGAAGGAAACGGACAAGGCGTCCAAGGACCGGCTCGGCAAGCTCGAGGTCGAACTGAAGGGGTTGGAAGAAAAATCCGCCGCCATGACGGGCGAGTGGGAAAAGGGCAAGACGGCGCTGGCCGACACCACCAAGCTGAAGGAAGAATTGGAAAAGGCCCATCTTGCCCAGGACCAGGCGCTGCGCGCCGGCGATTACGAGAAGGCCGGCGAACTGCAGTATGATCTGATCCCGCGCCTGGAGGAAAAGCTGAAGAAGGCCGAGGAGGCCGACGGCTCCGCCGTGGTCGAGGAGGCGGTGACGGAAGAGCATATCGCCCAGGTCGTCAGCCGCTGGACCGGCATCCCCGTCGACAAGATGCTCCAGGGCGAACGCGACAAGCTGCTGCAGATGGAAGCCAACCTGGGCCGCCGCGTGGTCGGCCAGGCCGAGGCGGTGACCGCCGTGGCCAACGCCGTGCGCCGCTCGCGGGCGGGGCTGCAGGACGCCAACCGGCCGATGGGCTCGTTCCTGTTCCTGGGGCCCACGGGCGTGGGCAAGACGGAACTGACCAAGGCGCTGGCCGAATTCCTGTTCGACGACGAGACGGCCATGGCCCGCATCGACATGTCCGAATACATGGAAAAGCATTCGGTCGCGCGGCTGATCGGCGCCCCTCCGGGCTATGTCGGCTATGACGAGGGCGGGGCCCTGACCGAGGCCGTGCGCCGCCGGCCCTATCAGGTCGTGCTGTTCGACGAGATCGAAAAGGCCCATCCGGACGTGTTCAACGTGCTGCTGCAGGTGCTGGACGACGGCCGCCTGACCGACGGCCAGGGCCGCACGGTGGATTTCCGCAACACGCTGATCATCATGACCTCCAACCTGGGCGGCGAGATTCTGGCCGGACAGGAAGACGGCCACGATTCGGCCGAGGTGCGCGGCCCGGTCATGGAAATCGTGCGCCAGGCCTTCCGTCCGGAATTCCTCAACCGCCTGGACGAAATCATCCTGTTCCACCGCCTGTTCCCCGAACACATGGGCGGAATCGTGGACATTCAGCTCAAGCGTCTGCGCAAGTTGCTGACCGACCGCCACATCGCGCTGGACCTGGATCCGGCGGCGCAGGATTGGCTTGCTGAAAAAGGCTATGATCCGGTCTATGGTGCCCGCCCGCTCAAGCGGGTGATTCAGAAGGAATTGCAGAACCCCCTGGCGACCATGATCCTGGAAGGCTCCGTCGCCGACGGCTCCAAGATCAAAGTCTCGGCCGAGGGCGGCAAGCTGACCATCAACGGCAAGGCAGTGGAGGCGGAAGCGGCCTGATGAACATGACACCTGCATCGGCCCCGCATTGTCCCGTCTGTGACGGGGCCGAACAGGCGTTCGAAATGACGGCCCGCGGCCACGATCTCTACCGCTGCGGCACCTGCGCGACGATCTACGTCCACGGCCTGCCGTCCAATGCGGAGGTGGCGACCGGGTACGACGATTCCTACGACGGCGCCACCACGGGCTATTTCGCCAAGGTCGACAAGAAAATGCGCCGCTCGCGTGGCCGCATCCGCTCACTCAAGAAGCTGGTGGGGGCGGGGGCGCGGTTCCTTGACGTCGGCTGCAACGGCGGCTTCGTGGTCGAAGCGGCGCGGGAGGCGGGCCTCGACGCCTGGGGGCTGGAGGTCGACGGCGTGTCACTCGCCCATGCCCGCGAACATTATCCCAAGAACAACTACTTCCTGGGGCTGGTCGAGGACTTCCAGCCGGACCAGGGGTTCGACCTGATCTATACGTCCGAGGTCATCGAACATGTCTCCGACGTGCGCCCCTTCATGGCGGCCATCGTGCGGCTGCTGAATCCGGGCGGCGTGGTCTATGTGACGACGCCGGACATCAGCCACTGGCGGCGGCCGCGCGACCTGGACAGATGGGATGGCTTCAACCCGCCGGTCCATTGCGTCTATTTTAACCCGGCCAGCATGCGGGTGTTGCTGGAAAGCCTGGGGCTTCAGGTCGTGAAGAAGCTGCCGGCCTTCAAGCCGGGCATGAAGTTCATCGCGCGCAAGCCCGGTTAACTCTCAAAGGCCTGTGATTTCCGTCACTGTATCGGTTCCGGAATGACATTAGGCTGATCCCTTGAAAGGATCGGCGTGATGGCTGACGTGACTCTCACTAAAGGCGTTCGGGCGAACCTGCTGCAACTGCAGCGGAACGAGGCCCTGCGTCTGCAGGTCGCCGACCGTCTGACAACGGGCCGGCGGGTCAACCGCGTCGCTGACGATCCCCAGGATTTCTATGCCGGCCGCGCGGCGGCCAATCGGGTCGGCGACCTATTCGACCTGAAGTCCGGCATCAATCAGGCCCTGTCGTCGGCCGAGACCGCGTCCGTCGGCCTGCGCGCGGTCGAGGATATGACCCGCCAGCTGCATGGCATCGCCATGGCCGCCAAGGGCGGCACGGCGGAACAGCGTCAGGCGGCGGCGGAACAGTTCGAGCGGACCCGCAGCCAGATTTCCAACCTCGCCGCTGACGCCTCTTATGGCGGGGTCCACTTGATCGATGATCCGGCGGACGACCAGACGACGCCGGTCGGCGACCTGTCCGGCGCCGAGATCACGGTCAAGGGCGGGGCGTCGTCATCCGAGGCGCTGGGCATCGGCACGGCCGGCGGCGACTACAACGGGTTCGCCACGGACGCGGACATCGATGCGGCCCTGGCCGATCTTGCCGGCGCGACCCGGCAGGTGCGGTCGACGTCGCAGCGTGTCGGCTCCGACATCGCGGCGCTGACGACGCGCCGGCAGTTCACCCAGGACATCTCCAACACCCTGCAGGCGGCAGAGGACAAGCTGACTGGCGCCGACCTCAACGAGGAAGCGGCGCGCATGATGGCGTTGCAGCTTCAGGACCGCTTCGCGACCGCCGGTCTGCGCTTTACCGTGCGCACGGAAAGCCTGGTCGCCGACCTTCTGGGCTCGGGACGATCGTGATGCAGATGACCCAACAATACACCGCGGCCTCGCGCGCCTACGGCCGGGCGCACCATTCGGTCATTTCCGGCCGGCCGGCCGAGGCCGAAGCCTTCGCCCGCGCCGCCGCGTTGCTGCGTGACGCCGCCGAACAGCCCCATGACCGGGCCGTCCTGGTTCAGGCCCTCGGCTACAATCAGAAGCTTTGGACAATCGTGCAGGCCGAGGCTTCGGATCCGCGCCATCCCGCACCGGCAGACATGCGGGACGACATGCTGTCCCTCGCCCGGTTCATGGACCGCGCCACGGCCGAGGCGATTTCGACGTCCCATCCGAATCTGGACGGCATGATCGCGATCAATGCCAGCCTGTCCTCGGGCCTGTTCGGCCGCCCGGCCTAAACCCTACGTCATATCCTGTCGGCGAGGGCGTAATCCCGTTCCACCTTGGCGACCCGGATACGGAAATCCCTGAAGATGCCGGCCTTGCCCGCGTCCTGCGCCGCCTGGTGGCCGGGATGGCCGCGCCACTCGGCGATCGCCGCTTCGTCGCGCCAGAACGACAGGGACACGAAGCGTTCCTGATCGGCCAGGCTCTGGAACCGCTCGATGGAAATGAAGCCGTCGATTTTTTCCAACTCGGGCCGCAGTTCGGCGGCCAGATCGAAATATTCCTGGGCGCGGGCCGGGTCCGGGGTGACCTCGAAGATCACGGCATACATGACGGTCTCCTTCTGCGGCCCCGGCCTTACGCGCCGAGGAAGTCTTTGACGTGGTTTAGGAACAGCTCAGGCGCCTCCGCATGGGCCCAATGGCCGACCCCGGGCAGGACCTCGACGCGGGCGGCGGGGAACAGGCGTCCAATCTCGGCGTGGTGCTGCGGGCCGATGTAATCGGAGGCCCCGCCGGCCAGGAACAGGGCCGGCCCCGGGAAGTTCGTGCCCGGGGATGGAGGGGCGAAGTCCAACAGGACTTTCATGGCGGCATTCAGGGCGTCCAGGTTGACCCGCCATTTGAAGCCCCGGTCCCCGCTTTCCAGGTTCTGCAGCAGGAAGGCGCGGATGCCCGGATTCGGCTCCGCGGGCGCCAATTGGGCGTCCGCGTCCTTGCGCGAGGCGATCCGGCTCAGGTCCATGGCGCGGAGCGCTTCGACGTAATGGATGAAGGTGCCGGGCGAGGGGGCGGGCGCGATGTCGACCACGGTCAGACGGTCGACCAGCTCGGGATGGCTGAGCGCCAGGGTCATGGCCGCCTTGCCGCCCATGGAATGGCCGATCACGTCGACAGCCCCTAAATCATGAGTGCCGATGAAATGGGCCACGTCGGCGGCCAGGGCGGGATAGGTCATGGCCGCGTCCCACGGGCTGTCGCCGTGGTTGCGCAGGTCCAGGCAGAGCACCCGGCGGTGGGCGGACAGGGCCTTGGCGATCGCCCCCCAGTTGCGCTTGGAGCCGAACAGGCCGTGCAGGATCACCAACGGCCTGCCGGCGCCGGCGTCCGTAAAGGCAAGAGAAAGAGGGGCTGGTTCCGTCATATCGGGGCCGCCGTGTCCTTCAGGGCGGCGCCCGGTCGGATTACCGGGCGGTCGCCATGTCGCGTTGGCTGTCGGTCTTCTGGTTATCGTCCAGGCGGGCGAACTGCAAGTCCATCTGGTCCTTGGCGGCCAGGAAGCGTTGCAGTTCCTTGCCCGCCAGCTTGCGTCCGGACGGCATGCGCACGCTCAGCGGATTGACCTGCCCGCCGTCGACCAGGATCTCGTAATGCAGGTGCGGGCCCGTGGACCGGCCCGTGGTGCCGACATAGCCGATGACCTCGCCCTGGCGCACCCGCTTGCCCTGGCCCATGCCGCGGGCGAATCCCTTCATATGGGCATAGGCCGTGTGGTAGCGCCCGTTGTGGCGGATGTTGATGTAGTTGCCGTAGCCGCCCTTGCGGCCGGCGAAGGTGACGACGCCGTCGCCGGCGGCATAGATCGGCGTGCCCTGCGGGGCGGCGAAATCGACGCCCCGGTGCATTTTGTTGTAGCCCAGGACCGGATGGCGGCGCTTGCCGAAGCCGGAAGACAGGCGGGCCCCGTCGATGGGCGTGCGCATCAGCGCCTTGCGGGCACCCTGGCCCTTGTCGTCGAAATAGTCGACGTCGCCCTCGGCGGTGACGAAGCGGTACAGCGGCCGGCGGTCGCCGGACAGGGTCAGGGCCGCAAAATGCACGGTGCCGGCATGGACCAGGCGGCCCTCCTCGTCGCGCACCTCTTCGTAGGTGACCTCGAAGGCGTCGCCCTCGCGGATGTCGCGCTGGAAATCGACGTCCCAGGAATAGATTCGGATCAGTTCCGCCAGCACGTTGGCCGGCAGGCCCTGGGCCTCGCCGGCCAGATACAGGGAACTGGTGATGGGGGCGGCGACCCGGGCGAGGGAGCGCTTGACCTTCTTGGCCTCCTTGGCGGCGGTGAAACTGTCGTCCGCCTGGCGCTTGACCACAATCTCATGGCGGAAATCGGGCTCGAACCCGAATCCCAGGAAGGTGCCCGGCTTGGCGCCCGTGCGCGGGCCGTCGGGCCCGCCCTCCGGCGCGCGGAAGCGGACCACGATCTTCTGGCCGGGCAGCAGGCGGCGGGGGTCGTATTCGCCGGTGAAGGCGCGCATCGCCGCATCGGCATCGACGCCGGTCACCCCGGCCCGGGCCAGCACGCCGGCCAGGGTCTCGCCGGCGCCGATGGTTTCCGTCGCGCTGATCACGGCCGGGCCCTGGTCGGGGCCTTCCGTCTCGCGGCTGCCGGGATGAATGATGCGGTGGGTCGCCAGGCCCGCGGCCGCGGCCGGATGGCCCAGGCTCAAGGGGGCCAGCGCGAAGGTCGGCTCACCGTCGCCGCCCAGAAGCTTGTCCATATGTTGAGGGGTCTTCAATACCAGTCCGGCCGAACCCAGGACGACACCGAAGAACGCTCCCGCCGCAAGGAGTGTCCGCATACGCATAAGAAGTCCGATACCCCGTCTTGCCCAATCGGTGTCCGCTAGCCAGCCGGACCGCCGTCGTTTGCCCAGTCAGGACGCCGCCGCGATACATCATGCCCAGGCGGCGTGCCTGTTCGTACTCTCAAAGCTTCCTGGAATCGGCCGCCCGGCCCTTGTCCGGCGCGGAATTCCCCCATGCTTTCGCCTAACAATGTGTGGGAGGCTTGATGTTGTCAAGCATCGATCGGGGATTCATTCATAGGAATCAACATTATAGAAGGTGACCCTAATATATTGTTTCATATAAGCCGGTTACGGCACCGAAATCCCAGGGGACTTGCACTCCATCCACCGGAGAACCGCCCCCATTGGTGGCGGAGTTGCCGGTGGGCCGGCGATTTGTCTTATGGATTCGCCGGGCAGGGCGGATTTTTACCTCCCGTTAAGGCATTGCGCGGCGGATTTCCGGGCTTTTCCCGGCATTGCAATAAAATGACAAAAGGGGTTTGACAGGGCGCGGCAGCCTGCGTATAACCCCGCCTCCACCAGCGACGGGGGCGACGGCGACAAACCGGGCGCCCCTAATATTTGCTTCGGTGGCGGGGACTTAGGTTCCCGAATGGAATTCGCGGCTTCGGCCGCACGGCTGTTTGACATTGTGGTTATAGGAAGGGATACGCGGGCGGCGTTTTTTGCGCTGTACGGGTAGGACCGGTCGCTGTTTAGGTTTAGGTGGCGATGACCTGTCTGTTTATCTGTGTATCTCTGTCTACTCGCTTGAGTGG
>JAVJVP010000001.1:0-6407 GCA_040221095.1 Rhodospirillales bacterium | reverse complement strand
GACCAGGATCTTGAATGGAAGTTCATCCTGACCAGCCCAAGGTTCGAGTCCGATCGCGATCTCCGTCGTATTGCCGCGCATCGTCATGAAGCGTACGCCGGCACTTTCGAGAGCTTCCGAAATGGCGCCGATCACTTGGCGCCGGCTTGGTGAGAGAAAATTTCTACGAGGAATGATCGTCCGGAAATCGGTAGAGCCCTCTTCCATGCGGCGGACGGTGCCCACTCCGATGCCCGCAGCGAACGCCAAATTGCGCTGTTCCCAGCCTAACAGGGCCCGGGCGGCGGCGATCTCCGTGGAGGTGAGCGGCATCATGGCCTTACTTTACTCAGCAAAATGGGTGCTTAGCAACAAATTGGTTGACATTTAAATATGTTCTGTCAAATAAATGCTAAGCATCAATTTATCGGTGAAAAGAGATAAAATGTCCACGCCTCTTCAAAACTGGATCACGGACTCTCTGAATGACCCTGAGTTGGCGCGCGTCATGACGTTTGACGCGGCCAAGGCGCTCTGGCGCCAGGATTTGACCGCCCCGTTGCCAGCGAGCAAGCGGACGCGACAGCGGGTCGGGTCGGCTTACCTGGCGCTGCGGCTACGCCTGCGCCAATACGCGCCGGAGATAGGCCGCATCGTCGGCCGTCAGGCCCATCAACTCCATGCTATCCTGTTCTGCCTGAAGCGTCCGGATGTCGCCCGCCGCGTGGGCGAGCGGCGCCACTTGATTGAGATGCTGGACGCTGCCGGGCACATGGTCTCACCGGAACTGTTCATGGCGGCCCCGGAAGAGGTGTGTCTGATCGTCACCAACATGCTTTTCGGGTACCGGGAGGACATTCCTTCCAGCGCTTATCCGGTCGTCGATAGAAAAAGGGCCGAAGTGCTCGCGGTGCTTGCCGAAAAGGCCCGCGCCCAATGGTCGGAACGCCTGCGCTTGCTTCCGGTACTCAGTTTCCTGTCGCCGGCACAGCTCGTAGTCCTTCGCCGCGAAGAGGCCTTCGATCCGGCGCTCGCCTGGACTCTATTGAAATGGAGTTCCGCCTGGGCCCGATCGGGCCTGCCAAGCCGGCTCTACGACATCGGCTGCCACCGCGAGGTCGTGGAGAGCATGCTGCAGACCGTGAAGGTACCGCCCGCCCCGAAGGAAAGGGCGCCGTTGCCGCGCTTTCTGCAGACAGTCGGCGACCTGGGCTTGTCCCGGCGGAAGTCCGAGCGTCAGAAGCCGCGGCCGCCGAGCAGTGCGCATTACAGTTTTTCTATCCTGTCCGCCCGCCGTCCCGCCGGCTTGACCAATCAAATCTTGGGCGGCGGAAGCGGCCTCCTCAACGATCTGACGGATGAGCCGACGGCACGGTTGTTCGAGCCCATGCACTGCGTGATCCGCTTCGCGCTCGAGGCGGTCCCCGGGTTTGAGGCTTGGTTGATGCGGGAGGTCGATGACGGTCGCGGCTACGTTCTTGCGCTCTGCTTCCACTTGGCCGCTCAGGCCCTTGAAGAGGGCCGCACGGGCTTGACGGTGTTTGCGCCAGCGGAAATACCCCCTTTGCGCACGTATCAGCGCCACGCCCCTGGGTGGTGGGCCTTCTTTGAGAATTTGCAGGCGTGGGACCGGGAGAAAATTCTGTCGGAGGTCGCGGGTTCGGTGGTGGCGCGCGGCGAGATCCGGGCGCTCCATAAATTGACTGCGGAAATGACCGGCCCCTGGCCCGACGATACGACCCTGGGCCGTCTGTTCGAGGTCATCCGGGCGGCGAACAAGGGCAAGACTGTCCGCCACCTGAAGAGCCTCAATCGGACCCAAGTCAAGGCGTTGCTGGAACTTCCCGATGCCGTCTGCCGCGCGAACGTTGTGCGGCTGATGGTCGAGGGAGATTCAAGCGCGGCCGAGAGCCCCATGCGAAGAACGCTCTGGCTTACGCGCCTCTCACCCTCGGAGGACGTCCGCAGGCTCGCAGAGGCCCTCCGGCATGTCCACACACGGGAAAGCCTGGAAGGTGTCCTCCTCGCATGGGCCGAAGGACTCCAGTTCCCGCCGTCGCCGTTCAAGCCGGCGACGGACAGTTTGCTCCCCCTGGACACGCCGAAAGCCATGATCCGCGAGGCGCGCCTGCAACGAAACTGTCTGGCCCACCTGATCGACGATGTGCTGAACGGTCATGCCTACTTTTACCGATTTGACGATGTGCACGGGACGCGTTGGACCCTTCGGTTCGGTCCCGTCCGCTCGGTCGAGGGGGAGGTCACCCATTGGTCCCTTGACCGCGCGGAACGGGAGGGCAGCATGGCCGCAACGCCCGAGGAGTTCGCCGCGATAGCGGCGGCGGTCCGCGGTCATATGGGGCGGCGGGGCGGGTCGGCTTGAACACACCTCTCCCTGATTCCTCCCATCGCGCGCCTTCCATTGAAATTCAAGGCCTTGATACCCCCCCCCCCGGTTGTGTTAGTCAGAAATCAGACGAATGCGGTCAATCCGCGAAGCGGTCCCGGCGCAACGCCATGCGGGCCGCTTTTCTTGAGGGGGTCTGGTTCATGCGCTTCAAAGACGTTGCCGTGTTGGGCGCGGTTGCCGTTGGCTTGATGTCGGCGCCCGTTCTGGCGGGCGATAAGCCGGCCGTGTCCGCGATCAACGGCAAGTTCGAAACCATCGGTGGTGAGTTGAACGATTCCCAGCTTTGGGCCGCCGCCGGCAGCGTCGCCGTGCCGATCAGCGGCCAGTTCGGCGCCCAGGTCGATGGTATTCTCGCCGACTACAGCGCCTCCGACACCTATGGCGTCGGCCTGCATGGTTTCTGGCGCGATCCGGAAATCGGCCTTGCCGGTGTGGTCGTGTCCCATACGGACATCGGCGGCACGGATATCAACCGATACGCCGCCGAAGGCGAATACTATTTGAACAACCTGACCTTCGCCGGCACCGCCGGTTATCAATCCGGCGACAGCCTGGAAACCGGCTTCGGCGGTGTGGATATCCGCTGGTACGCGACCGACGACCTGATGGTCGAGATCGGCGGCTCGGCGATCTCCCAGGCCCGCGTCGGTCATATCGGCGTCGAATGGAAAGCACCGGTCCAGTTCGCCGGGGTCAGCCTGTTCGCGGACGGCGCGATTGGAACAGACAGCTACGATCATGTGATCGGCGGCATCCGCATCTACTTCGGTGGTGGTGACAAGAGCCTGAAGCGCCGCCATCGCGAGGATGATCCGATCAATAGCCTTGTTACGGGCGTCGCTAGCGCGGTATCGGGAACGGCAGGCGCTTCTTCGACAAGCAGCGGAACATTGGGGTCTAGCTGCGTGCCTGGTCCCGGAATGGGTTGCTAGGCTGATACGGCTCCTCGCACCAGGAGAAGAAGGCCGAGGCGACAGTTTCGGCCTTTTTGTATTCCGCGACGTTTCATGATCGGAGAGCCCCGGCGCCCGCCATTCGGTTCTCGGTTAGTCGGCCGCGTCCGCCCCCTTGACCCTGGCCGCCAGGGCCGCCGCCATGAACTCGTCGAGGTCGCCGTCGAGCACCGCCTGGGTGTTCGACGTCTCCACGTTGGTGCGCAGGTCCTTGACCATCTGGTAGGGCTGCAGGACGTAGGAGCGGATCTGGTGGCCCCAGCCGGTTCGCGATCAGCGGAAAAAAAACCACCCGTGGGCGGCCCCGTGTAATTGGCCGCATATGTCTTCGTTCAACGACATTTTGGATTGTCAGCGTTCGTTTTCATCTGTAATATGTCGCCGTATGACGACATTCGAAAGGATGAACCGATGTTGATACGCACCGCGCGCGACCTGGGCGCCGTAATCCGCGACCACCGGCGGCGGCTGGGCCTGGGTCAGCAGGCCCTGGCCGACCGTATCGGCGTCAGCCGCCAATGGGTGGTGGAGGTGGAAAAGGGCAAGCCGCGGGCCGAGGTCGGCCTGATCCTGCGCGCGCTGGATGCGCTGGGTGTCACCCTGGTCCTGGGCGGGGGGATTTCAGGGGCCGACGACCAAGACGGCGCCGCCACCGACATCGACGCCATCGTCGATGGCGCCCGGGGGGCGCGCTGATGGACTCCGAACTGGTCGCCCTGATGAATGGCCGACGGATCGGCGAAGTCCGCAGCAACCAGCGGGGCCGGCTGTCCTTCGTCTATGATGAGCCCTGGCGGCAGGGAAAGAACGCCTATCCCCTGTCGCTTTCCATGCCGCTCGCCGCCGCCGAACACGGCCACAACGTGATCGAGGCCTTCCTCTGGGGGCTGCTGCCGGATAACGACCGGGTGCTCGACCGCTGGGCGCGCTGGTTCCAGGTCTCGGCGCGGAACGCCTTCGCGCTGCTGTCCCATGTGGGAGAGGATTGCGCCGGCGCGGTCCAGTTCGTGCCGCCGGCGCGCGTCGATGCCTGTACCAATGCCGCACCGGAGCCCGTGACCTGGCTGTCGGAAGGCGAGGTGGCCGACCGTCTCAGGGCGCTGCGCGAGGATCATGCCGCCTGGCGCGCCCCCCGCGACACGGGGCAGTTCAGCCTGGCCGGGGCGCAGCCCAAGACGGCGCTGCTGTTCGACGGCGGGCGCTGGGGCATTCCCTCGGGCCGCACGCCGACGACGCACATCCTGAAGCCGCCCACGGGAGAATTCGACGGCCATGCGGAGAACGAGCATTTTTGTCTGAAACTGGCGCGGCGTCTGGGCCTGCCCACGGCATCGACGCGGGTGACGCGGTTCGGCAACGAGACGGCGATTGTCGTCGAGCGTTACGACCGTCGGCGCCAGGACGGCGATATCCTCCGCGTCCATCAGGAAGACATGTGTCAGGCCCTGGCCGTTCCGCCCACGCGGAAGTACGAGAACGAAGGCGGCCCCGGCGCGGCGGAGATCGTCGACCTGCTGCGCGCCGTTTCCGGTGCGCGCGAGACGGATGTCGCAACCTTCGTCGACGCGCTGATCCTCAACTGGCTGATCGCCGGCACGGACGCGCATGCCAAGAACTATTCCATCCTCATCGGTGCCGGCGGGCGGGCGCGCTTGGCCCCGCTTTACGACGTCGCCAGCGCGCTTCCCTATGACGACATGGATCAAAAGCGGTTGAAGCTCGCCATGCGCGTCGATGGCGAATACCGCCTTCGCGACATCGCCGCGCGGGATTGGAGGCGTCTTGCCGACCGTCTGGGGATTCCGGCGGACGGCGTGCTGGAACGCATCGGCGACCTTGCCGGCCAACTGCCCGATGCCGCCGCGGCGGTGCGGGACGAGATTGCCCAAGAAGGTTTGGCCCACGGCATCATCGACCGGCTGGCGGAACGCATGGCGGCGCGCGCGGCCGAATGCGGCCGGATCGCCGCGCGGACCTGACCGCGCCGGCCCGGTGCCGCGCGCGCCATTGAAATACCAGGCATTGATACCCCCCCGGTTGTACTAGCCTTCGTCCCGACGACCCGGGGTTCCCCCGCGGTAAGGACCAAACCAACGGACGGGGGGACTGCCGCCCATGAATTGGACGAAAACCGTGTGCGTGGGCATCGCCTTCGCGGCGCTGGTGGTGGGCGCGGGCCCTATCCATGCCGGGGACCGGTTCCAGAGCCTCGAAACCAAAACTATCCCGTTCGCCGAGGCCTTGGCGCTGACCACGAACCACAAGATCGGCGCCGCCTTTGCCTGGCCCTCGGCCAACATCTCCTATGACGTGGTGGTCGATTTCGCGGGCGGGCCCGATTACGAGGACGCTTCGGGCACCGGCGACCGGCCGCAGGTGTCTCCCGGGGAACTGGAAGCCATGATGCGCTTCGCCCGCAACCCGTAGGACGACGACGCCACGGCGATCCTGAAGGACGGCGCGGTGATCGGCATCGCAGTGCCGCGCAGCACGGGCTTCGTCGATTTCGACACGGTGAAGAACAGCTACACCTTAGAGGGCAGCGCCGAGGGCGGCGGCGGTGGCGGTGGCGGCGGCGGAGGTGGCTCCGGCGGGTCTGGCGGCTCCGGATCGGGAGGTGCCGGCGGCGACGGCGGTGGCAAGTAGCCCGAGCCTAACATTGCTCAATATGCGGGGCTGCGGGCGGGGGTCTTCTGTCCTCCGCCCGCAGTTCGCGATTACATCTCCATGCCGCGCGACCTGCGCTGCTGCTGGATGGGCTTGCGTTGCGCCTGTTGCTGGGGCGGGGCCAACTTGGCCTGCAGGTCCTTGATCTGGACATGGGCGGCGGCGAGGGCCGGACCGCGGCCGCCATCACCGCTGCCGGTGCCGGTGTCTGATTTCGCCGATGCGGTTGCCCCGCCGATGCGCCGCGTGATCTCGGTGGCGAGCGCGTTCAGTCCGTCCTCGAGCTGGCGCAGGTCGTACTGCATTTCGTAATAGACCCTTTGGCGGAAGGCGGCGATCGCGGTGTTGCCGTGAAGGCGGACGAGTACGTCCGGTGCCAGGTCCTCGAGGTGAATGCG